>CAIUHP010000069.1 GCA_903899015.1 uncultured Armatimonadota bacterium
CTCAAGAAACAACCAGTCTAAAGTAAGATCCAAATATCGACATTTCGAAACGCGAATGGCATCTCAAAAGCTGATCGCTTTCCGTCGGAAACTTGATCGCTTTCGAGCGGAATCTTGAACGCATTCACCGGAATACGCAGTCGAGCTCACGGCGCAGGAACCCACCGAGGTCTTTGTGGATGAAATAATCGAACGTGTTACGGGCGGTGTAGTCATTCAACCGCTTGGAAAGGATGGTTCGGTTAGGGTCTCTCTCAGTCGGAGCTTTCGTGGTCAGCGGAGTACTCCAGTTTGGCGGAGCAACATCCAGGATGGTCGCGATAGCTGCCTCTATAAGGTCTTTCTGCTTGCGTTTTGCCGAGTCGTTCCGATATTCGAACCGGATGACGAGCTCACCGTTCTCTTCCACGACCGGACTCTCTTCCGCCAAGATGAAGACCCGCTTTTCTTGCTCCTTGTTGTTGTCACGCTCAGCTTGAGCGTCCACCAGCTTGAAGTGCACCCGCTTCTCACCGACTTTGAAGATGAAGTCGCGGAAGTGCTCGGCGGTCTTGATGTAATACTGGTCGGCGTTCGCCCAGTGGAGCTTGACCTCCTCGCCTTCGTACGGGATAGCATAAACGCCCTCCTTGTAACGACGCAGACTCAGAAAATCACCCTCGTCGTAGTAGCGTCGAAAGAAGCTGTACAGGTGGTTGAATACCTCTTGTTCGAGCGCTCCAATGTCGCCACCCCCGGCATACTTGGCGCGGAGCTCACGGACCTTTGGGCTGTCGTCGGGATTCAATCCCGCCGTTCGAATTTGAGTTTCGAGTGTCGCAAGTTCTTCTGCTCCAGCCGTTCCGATATCCCCTTGAGCCGTAGCTAGAACCGACTTGACCTGCGGAAGCAAGTCTTTCTCCAAGAAGCGGACAATCTCGTCCCGCTTCGAGTTCATGATTCGGTAGATGCCGAAGTCGAGGTCAGCCTGGTCCAGCTGGAATATCTCGGTCAGCTTCGCTAGGAGCTTGTCATAGTTCGTCATTAGTTTTACTACCTTGATTTTGCTTCACAGAGCCCAACAATTCGTGCGCGCAATATCGACCTCAGTTCGAAAAGAATCTGCAGCTCAGATCGGGTTACCGGTAAGGTACTTCGATCCAGGTGTCTACCCTTCTGTTTCCACTCGTCATAATGGTCGATAACCACGTTGATCATATCGACGGTGTCCACTAATGCTTCCAGGTCAGAAGCTCCCTCATTCACCCCTTCATCGCTTGGGTGAAGCAAGCAGTGTTCTTTAACGTCACGAAGTACTCCTTGAAGAAGCACAAAATCCTTGACTCGAGCAGGTTCATGTTCAAGACAAAGAATAGTAGCTTCTTTAGCGAATTCACCTAACGGGGTCGAAAACAAGTTCAACTGAAGTAAACGTGATCCATGACCGATTGTGTCACGCTTTCTTCTCACAATAAGCCCGCCGTTCTTAGGCGAAAGCGCCCGTCAAACGACCCTCCATCGGATGGTGAATAGGGTTTCAGAGTGGGTCTTCTGCATCATTCGTTTTTCCAACGCACCGATAAGTTGATTACGCTTGTCTATGATTTCATCCTCGATTTCGAAGATGCGTTGCCTCTGCCGGCGCTGCCTTTGTTCAAGATCTCGTATCTTGCTTTGCAGGTTGAGTTGCACTTCAATAGTGGACGCTTGTCGAGCCTGACGATTTGTCTCTCGTAATTGTGCCTTGACGTCTTTCAGCTCCTTCTCGGCAGAGAGGATCATGTCCTCAGCCCATTTGTCCAGTCGGTCCCGCTCCTCGATCATGAAGCGATTATTAGCGTCGAAAGACTGGTGCATCGTCGCTTTCTGATGCTGTGAGGATTCGGCAATTAATCGGTCCGGTACATTTGCTTCGCCCTCATCAATTGTGAGATTTGAGGTGCAAAGAAATAGCTTCTCCAAAACCTCTTGTTCCAGTGAAGGACCCTCATCCGAGAAGCCGGAGAGCACAAGATATTCCTCTCGCTCAAACGAGTCTATTACCAGCTTTTCAACCGTCATCCAACCCGTTTGATCTTTTAACGCCTCTACAACACTCAAGCGGGTCGAGTGGTTTGAAACATCAAAGTTGAGTTCCGCAAACGGAGTTGGAAGGGCTTTTGCATGGTCGACCACATACTCACCTAAAGGATGGGATAGTCGATATAGGAATTCGCCTTCGATGTTTTCCTTGTTCTTGGAGATCAATCGATAGTTTCCGAGGTGGGCGCTTGGAGTTGGAGAACTTCTGAGCAGAAATGACAGATCTTCATCATCAAAATCAGCATGCTCACCCACTACATGCTTGGTAAGCATCCAGAATTGCTTCCCGAATCGGTCGAGCTGTTGCTTTGTTCCCTCTAGTTGGAGCCTTAGTCTTTGGTGGATTTCTTCGTCGAAGAACTCTAGAAGCATCTGGCGAGTAGAAGCCATTCGAGCTTTGATACTCTCGTCAAGTTGCTCACGGAGTTCTCTGAAAGCGGCTTCAATCTGTTCAGGCGTTCTGCACGATTGGTAGATTTCATAGATACTTTTTTCAAAATCAACGCCTGAATAGATGCTGCCTAAAACATCATCTGACGCGCCAAAGACTCCATCAAAAAGCTTGAATTTCTCTTCCAGCAACTCAAAGGTTCTCTTGTCTGCTGCATTGCGCTCGTTGACAAAGTTAATCACGACAACGTCGTGCTTTTGGCCATATCGGTGACACCGACCGATCCTCTGTTCAATTCGCTGAGGGTTCCAGGGCAGGTCATAGTTGACGACTAAGGAGCAGAATTGTAGATTTACACCTTCCGCAGCCGCTTCGGTTGCAATGAGGATGTCAGCATGATTCTTGAAGTGGTCGATGATTGCAGAGCGTGCATCCACGTCTCGCGAGCCAGTTACACGTCCTGTCCCTCGGTTCTCAGAGACCCATCGGTCTGTAAGCTTTCGAGATTCATCTTCCGTATTGGACCCATTAAATGTGACGACTTTACCGGCATGTCCGTTTGCTTCCAGAAAGTTTCGGAGGTAGGCTTGAGTACGTCGGGACTCCGTGAATATCAGGGCCTTGCGTGCCGCGCCGTTTTGCTGCATGTGATCGAATCCGATATCGAGAGCACTCAAAAGTGACCTCGATTTGGTATCGATGCCGATGGAACGTGCCCAGCGGATGTAGTGCTCTAGCTCTTGAATCTCCGCATCGAGCTTAGTTACGTCGATCGCCGGAGCATCAGCAGGTAAATCATCAAGATCGAGCGTCTCATCAAAGAAGTCATCATCCTCCAGATCCTCTCCTGCAATGATCTTGTCAACAAAATCACCCTCTGGAATTCCAGACTTAAGGTCTATAAGGCGCTGTTTGATGATCTCTAACGTGCCCGCGATGGCTGGTGATGAAGATGCGAGGATTTTCCTGAGCCTTAGGGTCAAAAGCACTTTCTGGCGAGCAGGGATGCTGAACGTCTCCGCCCTTTGGAGGAACGTCGATATAGCTTCATAAAAGGCATGCTCATCATCGGTTGGCCGAAAGGGTCTGGTAACGGCCTGCCGCTTTGTGTACTGGACATATTCCAGAACATCCTTTCGCAACGTGCGCTTACAAAAGCCCTTCAGTCGCGCTTTTAGATCATTCATATCGCCTTCCGCTCCCATATAAAGTGAGCGGAAGACTTCTGGCTCCCCGAACATGTACTCGTCAATAACTGAGGACATGCCATAGAGTTCCATCAAGGAGTTTTGGAGAGGAGTAGCTGTTAGCAAAATCTTTCTCGAATCCTCGATGGCAAATCGAATTGCCTGACCGGTCTTGTTTCCCGGTTGGTGCGCATTCCTTAGCTTGTGAGCTTCGTCGATCACCACTAGATTCCATCCGTTTGACCGAACTTCATCCTTCATCTTTGCCGCAAAATTCAGAGAGCAGATGACTACTTTTCCACAGTCGAACGGGCTAACCATCCCTGACCGCTTGGCTGCGGTGTAAGTTCGCGCGTCGAGAATCGTTGACGGGAGATTGAATTTCTCCTCAAGTTCGTTTGCCCACTGCTTACGAATGGAAGCAGGGCAAATGACTAGGAGTTTCCGCTTTCTTTCCGCCCATAACTGGCATAGGACGAGACTGGCCTCAATCGTCTTGCCAAGTCCAACCTCGTCCGCAAGGATAACTCCTTTCGAAACAGGAGAGCGCAAGGCAAACAGCGCCGCCTCAATTTGGTGAGGGTTAAGATCGACATTGGCATCAAAGAGGGCCATCGACAATCTTTCAAGGCCCTCTCTCGTCGCCTGGCGCGTAAGGTCGTGAGCGAAATACTTTGCGTGATAGTTCGTAATGGTCGGTGTCATTGTGAAGTACCGCCTATCATCTCACTCTTGTGGAATTCGACCTATTCTGGCCTGACATCATGGTCGTGTTACAGCATCAACTCCGGCGACAACACCCGAAACCCGAAACATTCCTGTTAGCTACCACAGATTGCAACTAGATTACCAGGTGATTCGTTAGGCTCGAAAGATTGCCTCAGCACAGAATCTCTCAATCATGGAATCTCAGAGTAAAGTTAGGTTATGCAAGTTCCAGCGATGTTTAAGGATGCCAGTGAGTCGCTCGAGTTTCTGCGCTTCGCAAAAACGGATCTTCTCAAGGCAGATTCAGAATCCGGGACCATTCTTCATGGAAGGGACAAAGTGCTTGAACGATTTGGCCCATTATTCCGGAATCACGCAATGGACCTAACTGAAGACGATATTTCGGCATTCCTCGACTTCGAAAAGAACTGTCATTGGACAGGACTTCATCGCCAGAAGTCCGCGATTTGCTCCGATATTAATGCGGTCAGAAGAGCGGTCGCGAAGCTTGTGAAACGTCAGGAGCCAGATAATATTGCCACGCGTTTTGATTATGCATATAGGGAAGTAACAGGCTTTGGAGAGGGAATTATCACGCCAATACTTTTCGTTGCTTACCCCGATTACTATGGCGTGTGGAACAGTAAGTCCGAGTTCGCGCTCCAGCTTTTGAACTTATGGACTCCAAACGCGGACCGGGGTGAAAGCAAGGGGAGTAAATACACCAGATTCAACGCAGCCATCTATCACGCAAGGAAGAGGCTAAACGAACTCCAGGAATCAAACCAGCCCCCCGTCGATTTGTGGACAATCGACTACTACTGGCATGCCATTAAGATCATGCACGACGATGGAAGCCTAACCGCCTTGGTTGATCGATTTCAAAGGGAAAGACACTGAGAGATCGCCCGGACGATCGAATGGAAGTCTGATCCCAAGAATTCGACCCACGATTTCTTGAATGTGGATTCGGCTAATAGAAGATCCCTTGTCTCAATTTCATTTGAGCCCACTAAATCGCGACGATAGAGTTGACTGTATAACGGATAAAGAGTCGTACTGCCAGGGTTGAACAGATCTCGATGACTTGAAGCATAGTCAAAAAGTTGTTGTCTAAGATCTTGGTTGCCCGGCTGAAGTTCCAGAGCGAGCTTGACTCTGTCTTTTTCAACGATTACCCAAAAAGACATCATGAAGGGTAGCGGATTATCTTCATTCTTTAATCGAGAGTGGCCCTCCCATTCAGAAGGTATGAAGTAGGTTCGATAACCCGAGCCCCCAATAACCATTATTCCTTCTGTGCCACTAATCACCTCTCGAGTTACCAAGCTAAGTTGGTCGCGAAGGCTTGAGACAGTGTTAGGTTTCTTTTGGACGGGTGGATTGAGTTCAGCTAAAGGCATGCCCGTTGTTTTCATGCCATGGTGCAGGAAGAATTCCCGCACGTGCTGAGTTGTCACTCTATCGTTGGGAAATTCATTTGTTAGGACCTGATGAATCGCAACTAACACGGGAGAGCCCTCATCTCTTAGCTGGCTTGATAAGAAGGAGTTGACCTTTGCATCTCGCTCTCGTTCCTGCCTTTCCGCAATTCTCTCTTGTGCGAATACCGATATTGAGTCGGACAAAACCGACTCTTTACCAATGGCTACCAAAAATCCAAGAATCAACTCGGTGTCTTTTAGTGAAACCTCGGAAACAAGCTTTTGCGCAGCGACACCTTGAATGCTGTTATCGTACAGCCGCCAGCGTTGGCCGTTGCTGAGAACAACCCAACGCTTTCCATTGTGGTTCGCGTAGTCAAGCGCTTGGATCACTTGCTTATCCTCTAAGTTGACGTTCCAAGCCTTTGCTTCGAGATACCAACTATGAGATGTATTAGGCAGAATCGTGTAGTCAGGATAGCGATGCCCTTGGTCTTTCAATTCGGGAGTTATTTCTCGGGGCAAGTAACCGCTCGCAATCAGCAATGGATCAATTGTCCAACTACGCGTCTCTGTCTCATTCCGCGGAGTCTGTTCATAGCACCCTTGCGCATGCTCGATAGATTCAACCAAGTTCATCTTTCAGCCATTTTAGACGAACTCTGCTCTTTAGAATTTGGGATAAGAGAACTTGGGCACCAATACGTGTCCGCTCTGTCAAGAAATCAATAATCGTCGAAGCATTTGCGAATATCCGATAGCTGCCCCACCTGAGTGAAGAAACTCGTCCTTCACGGGGAATCACATATCCACGCCAAGCATTCGTGGTAAAGTTTGCCACCGACCGCGAGGCATCTCGAAAGGATGCACGGAGATAAACGTCAGTTAATATCCTGACATTCCACGGTCTTTTGTCAGGGAAAGGTCTGACAAAGCGCTTGGCCCGCCTACCAGTGCAGCGAGATGAGTCCTGTCATGCTCGCGACCAATTGATATTCGCGGACTCCAGAAAGGCCGAAACGAATCGATGATTTGTAAACTTACATCGATTCAGGTGTTGAAAGCAAAACGACGGTACGACCATCCGGCGGCTACGAGACACTCCGGGATGTAGGTGACCTACGAGGCGTCATCGGGAGACCGTAAAACCGAGGTACAAACCAAGTCTGGCTACATTTCTGGCTAACTACGGCGCCTTCGCTAACCCCTCGTATCGGACCTTCCACATGCCGTTCTTTGGGAAACCTGGAGCACGACCAACGGACCCGTCCCAGCCTTCCGACATCAACGCGATGGCGTAGAGTAATCCTCCGTTGGCGGGGAAATAGGGATAGGGACCACCGGTGGCAAGCCCCATTGAATCGAATTGGAAGCCAGCGGAGGGGTGGAGAAGCAGTTCGACGGCGCGCTCAGGTTCGCCTACTTTGGCAGCGCACATGGCGAGCATGGGGAAATCCCAGCCCCAGGTATGGTTGAAATCCCAGGTGGCTACGACCCTATCGAAGGTTCGGCGCATCACGGCTCGATCGACTCCGTCGCCCGGGAGCATTCCCAGCACGGCCGTGAGAGCAGGGTGCTCGAAGGTCCATTTAGTCCACATGTCTTTCACGCCCTCGTGAAGCACGTACAGCCCCTCTTGCTGAGGTAATGGAGATAGACCCTTCAACACTTTTGACCACTCGGGCTTCGGGGCCAAGCCGAGTCGCTTGTGCCATGTTTGAGCCGTTCTCAAGCCGAATCGCCAGTATCCGAGTTCGAATGTCGGGTTCATCGTCGTCTTAGGATCGGTATTCTCCGAAGCGACAAATAGCGGCGGCCCCAGCACATATCGCTTCGTCGCAGGATCCCAAAAAGCGTAGGAAGCCATGAAGTCAGCACTCGCTTCCACAACTGGCAACCACTTCTTCAACGTCGCCTGAGTCGGATGGGCGCGATAGTCCAGTTCGGCAAAGAAGATGGGATGAGGCTGTTGCCAGATCAGAAACGAGTGAATCTCGTGAGGCCATTCCAAGAAGTCGGGTCCGATACACTTGGGCCATCTTGCGCCTGAATACCCTTCATCGTGGGCAGTTTTTGTCGCCATAGGAAGCAAGTTCTTATAGATCACGAGGTTCCGATCAAGCTCATTCCACCGATTCCAAACCGCCCAATGAGCGGCATGCCACCAGTTCATCTCCATGTGGAATCGGCCAAACCAGCCGTTGTTCACCAACCCACTTTCCTGGGGTGGAAGCGAGCCCGCTTCGTTTACCTTCATGAGATACTGTGAAAGAACGATTCTTCGCTCAAGCTCTTTCCAGCGAGGATCTTTACTGCCAGACAGATCAATCGCGCCGCCAGATTTCCAGTAGGCAGGCCATTGCTTTTGGCAGGCGATGATCGTTGACTTGAATGTCGGCAAGGAGGCAGGGAGGGGCTTGGTAGAGTAAGCACAGACAAATGCCAATCGATCGGACTTCGTTCCTGGTTGCAGATAAAGGCGGTTACGATCGGTTGCGATGTTGATCAAGAGTTCTTCCCCCTCTTGAGCCTCCGTATAGCCCGGCTTGCCATCCAAAAGGTACTTCACGCGAAGCGTCTTGGTCTGTCCAAGATAAGGATCGGGCCCCATCCAGTTGCCGCCGCTGATGGCGAGGGTGCCGTTTTGGACATATTTCTCGACAACGTCCGTCACTTCCATCCACCGATCTTTTGCGCCGAATTCGGCCTTTACGATCCTGAGAGGAAGTGCCTTACTTTTTGGGGCAGCGTGAAATGTTGCGTCGCCTTGCCACGCTAAGCTAACGTGATACGAGTTGTTTCCTAAGGCGCGATAGGCATCCATTCGCCCCGGATGGTTTCCGACGATCTGAAGAGGAACCGGGTGGGTCGAACTTCCGACATAATCCGCAAACTGACGTCCATCGTCATCGGGACATTCGAGGAAAGCGGCCAACTGTCCTTTCGCGACCAACGGAGAAATGACTTCCACGGCGATGGAATCTGACGTTGGATGAGCTAGCGTTGTGACGACCACCTTTTGGCCCTCTAATTCGAATTTGCTCGTGACTGTACCCGTCCACAAATCAAGGTGTTGATTTGGATGCTTAAGATCATCGGCGGAAGCGATTGAACCGTCGGACTTCTTTAGAATCAGACCCAGTCGACCTAGATTGATTCGATGCGGATTGCCTGCCATCCAAGTCGAAAGTTCTGGATGAAGGGGATCGGGTGCTGGATACCGCACCTGTCTCCCGTGAGTATCCCAAACTTGGCCCTGAAAGTCCTTTCGAGTCTGCCCAATTGGCGGTGCGAAGCTATTCCATCCCCACTGAGACATCGTGTTGAACGGAACAAATGTTTGAAGCCCGGTGATATCCATCCCGAAGGCAAACTCACCGTTTCCGACCTGCATCGGACTTTTCCGATCGAGAGCCGTTCGGATGACGTTGTGCCTTCGCACCAACGCCATCCGATCAATCCTAGTATCGGTCGCCCCTGCAAGCATCGAGGTACAGAGAAGCAAAGCAAAAGCAACGTTCGGTTTCAACAGAACGACAGATTACATCGGTTTTGGTACATTGACACTCGACACTCTGTTTCCTCGACAGACAAACAGTCAAGTCCCAGTTCGCGGCAGCATCGACACTTCGATTCCATCTCTAGTCCTGAAGCGAATTTAACTGGGTCTATGAAGGAGTCTATATTATCGAAGAAATACCAGGAGTTCTTTTAGGTTGGCCCAAGCAAGAACATTCTTAGAAGATTAGAGCAGCACCTTATAAATGGTCGCGAATTTGACACGAGTAAGGTTTAAACGAATCGAAGTAAACGGCGGAAAGCACGCTCGCGAAGTTGCTGAGCAGTGGCACCAGGACGACCTTACTTTGAAAGGATACAGGTTAACAAACAAGCGGAACTCAATCGGGCCCAAAAGACAACATCTTAAGCAAGTGCATCCGTAAAGCGGAAACTTATGATCTCAAGGTTACGAATTGGACTTAACTATTTTCAACAACTTTGACAAAAATGGATAGAGACAAACAGATTGGTCAGAAAGCTGGATGGTTCGTTGTTCCGGGACACCAGGGTCGAAGATTTTGCATCACATCGTCGTGGAGACCAGATTTCCTAGAGTTCTTTCTGCGAGAGCGGGCTGTTGAACTTGCCATAGGCCCAGACGCTGAGGACCCTATTAAGCTAGGCTACCTATCAGGCATCCCAAATTTGAAGGGGCTATTTATATACAACCACTTTGTCAAAAGAATGGAGGATATTCCACCACTTCCCGGCTTAGTCGAAATAGATCTTCAAGAATATTCGCGTCAGCCTGTCGATTTCAACTTATTTCCCGAACTTCGAATTGCAGGAATTGAATTTACAAAGGGTCGATCTTCTATTTTCAAAGTTCAGAACTTGGATTCACTTTCCATGGTTCATTGTCCGTATGCCGATTTGAGACCCGTTACGTCCCTTGAAAACCTGACCTCGCTCTCTTTGAATCAAGGAAGCCTTGTCGACATTTCCGATATAGGAAGTTTCGAAAAACTTCAAAAACTGGAATTAACGCTCCTCAGAAAGCTTGAGAACATAAGTTCACTCGCTAATGCTCAATCAATATGTTCGCTCAGCTTGGAGGGATGTAGGAGAATAACCAGATTGGATGCTATTGGAGAGATGAGCGCTCTAAGGGTTCTGAAGATTCCAGATTGCGGTGAAATCGAATCTCTAAAACCACTGCTCAAATGTAAGAATCTAGAAGAATTGAGATTTGAAGGGGGAACGATTATCAGCGATGGTGACATGAGCGTTCTCTTGAACATGCCAAACCTAAATCGCGTTTGGATGGCCAATCGGCGGCACTACACTCACAAACGGGAAGAAATACCTGCCTGGTCAGTACATCAAGTTGGATCAGCAGAATAATTCGGGGACTGGTAAGTCAAGTCGTTCTACGCTATCTTAAATAGTGTAGAAACGGGCATAGATGCTTGGATTGGTGATCGAAGAATTACTCACCAAACCCGATGGAATGGACCATACAAAAGCAGTTCAAAGTTTTCCCACAGCAAGAATCATGGCGTACGTCACTTTCGAAAACCCGTATCCAAATGAGCCTGAGTTCTTAACTCCGGCTGTTCTTAAAAGAGCATATGGCACGGTAATGGATCAGATGCCGGAGAGGATTGAAAACATTTCAAGCTAAATGCGAGAAATGCGCGGTTACGTTTTAACGCCAGATTCCCCTCTATCAACGTTCGATGAGCTTCCTGCTGTGCTTTCGAGCTTAGGCAGAATGGTGCCGATTTTTGGTGATGATTATGTCCCGCCACCTCCAGGGCAAGGTCCCAATAGGGAATCCATGTTGGAAGTAGGAATATCAATTGAACGACCCGACTGTGAAACAGTCGACATGATTTCGGACGCCTCACTCCTATGGGGCGAAGCTTTCCGCAGGATATATCCGGATTCCCAATGGGCCATTGGTGCAAAACCAAAGAGTTCCATCGACTTTGGTTATCCCCTTATCATAGGCGTCGACAAATTTAGAACGCAGTTTAATACCAGGGCGATGCTGTACGGAGACACATGTCGTCTGCTATTAGGTTTTGAGAACGATAAGTCCATTTCTTGGCTTACAAACAAATGGGCTTATTTACTTGGCTTTATAGAGGATCCCTATCCGACACCGATGAGTGCTTTACAGGAAGAAATATGCAGCCTATCGCAGAGGAAACAGCCAACTGCAAACCAATAGTGCAAAGCGCATTGCATTCAATAGAGCGACAGATTACGTCCTGCGGGCGGTTCTATCGGATTTCACCCCGATCTCATCGCAGCAAAGGAAACGAGCCATTTTCTCGCTCTGCCGAAACCCAGGCTCAATTACCTTCACATGGGTTCGAAATAGACTCCGATATCGGCGATTCGGAAGTCGTCTCGGGAACCTCGTAGGCTTAATCGCAATCGGCTGGTGCGGGTTTCCTTAACGGAGTGTAATTGGACTGGATGAGGCCTTTCTCCGGTGACGAGGTCCTTCCATTTTCCATCCGTCCAAACTTGGAATTGATAACGTGCAATTCGACTCTCAGCATAGTCGTCTGAGGATCCAGAGGGTTCGACAAAGCCAACCGTGTTGAAGGTGACCGGTTTCTTGAATCGAATTTCAAGCCAGCCGTCTGTTTTTCCAGAATCAGGATGCCACGCCGATCCGAAGTTCCCGTCATTTGCCTCGTCAGGGCCGACCGTATCGGAACAACTGCTTGCATAAATCGGCTGTCCCGTCGCTAAATTTTGCGTGGTGATAATGATTGACGGACCAAAACGTTTGGTTTTGCCATGGGCTTTCCGGGCCTTGCCGATCTCGATCAATCGCTGCACGACATTGGGAGCAATGACTCCCTCGGTCGTTGGCGGCGCATTCAGAATGAGATTGCAGTGGATCTCATTCTGTGGCTCAAGCCAATCTTCCACAACCTCTTTGACTGACTTCAAGGGGCGATCTTCATCGCCTTGTTTCCAAAACCAGCCATCGGTCAAAGTAACGCATGACTGGGCCGGAATCGAGTTCCCGCCGGGAATATGCTGCCCCGCGTTTTGTTCAAACGCCTTGATGTCTGAATAATAAAGCCCAGCGGCAGGATATTTACTGGCGTTAAGCTCGGAGACCAAACAATTAGGCTGAAGCTTCTTTACGTGAGCATAAATCTCGTGAAAGGGCACTTCGGTGTAGGAGATTCGACTCCAAGGAGCATCCCAGCCGTCAAAGATGACGATGCTTATTTCGCCGTATTCCGTCAACAATTCCGTGAGCTGATCCTTAATAAGTTGAATTTTTGCAGGCGTCACATCGAAGCGACGAATATCCTGTCTCAAATCCAGGATCGAGAAATGGAATCCAACTTTAAGCCCACGCTTTCGGAAGGACTCGACAAAGCTTTTGAAAACATCAAGCTTTTTTGGCGTCTGAAACACGCTCGCACTTTTCGTTTTTGTGGGCCAAATACAAAAACCGTCGTGGTGTTTCGGTGTAATGCACGCGTAACCCATGCCCGCGGCAACTGCCGCATCAGCCCACTGATCAGTGTTGAGATGAGTTGGATCAAACGTTTCAGTCGGTCCCGTCGGATCGCCCCATTCCCGATTCTGAAAAGTCGCCATGTTGAAATGGAGGAACATGCCGAATCGAAGATCCACGAACTCTTGTTGAAGCTCCAGCATCGGGCGATCTGAACGATAAGGTTCGATTGGCGATTCAAACATGGTTGGAAGTGTATCGGGAAGCATCGCAGTTGCGGCTGCACCCGCTAATGAAACGCAAAATTCTCGGCGTGTGGGCATGTTGACTCTTTCGAAAACAGTGGTATCAGTCTATCAGGGTTACCCTAGTAATTAAATTGGATGAATTCTCTTTTTGTGGTATGAAATCGCAATGACTCCGACATGGGATATTTCATTGGAGCGCCCTCCGGAGGTCGTCGCAATTGGAAGGCATGCGCATGGATTTGAAGAGACGGATCGCTATTGCCTCCCGGACCTTTGGTCACTTCACCTGTACGGATATGAAGCGAGCCTTGACATTGAAGGAACGAAGATCTCCATCATGCCTGGGTGCGCAGGGGTTATTCCTCCCGGAAAATCCGTCGAATACCGATATGTAGGGGTTTCCGTTCATATCTTTGTTCATTTCAGAATTCCTTCCCTCCCCTTACAGTCTCACAAAATTGTCGCTATGCAAGATCTCGGAGATCGATACGAGAACCAATATCAACGGCTCTACGAAGTGATCGGCAGTTTTGGCACCGACCCCTCGCGTGTGAACGCTCGGGTTTGGGATCTACTATGGGATTTGGCTTCACACACGACTCAGCCATTACTTCCGCCCGATTTACACCCAGCCGTCAAGAAAGCCACCGAAATCATCGCTCGCAACCTGAATACTCCGATCGTGATCGAATCTTTAGCGAATGAGGTGGGCGTTTCTTACAGCTATCTGGCTAAGCTCTTTCAGCAGTCCTTCGGCCTAACGGTCATTGCTTACATTCAGGCCCGAAGATTGGAGCGCGCAATTCATTTGCTAGAAAGATCAACTCTTCCTGTAAAAGCGGTGGCCTTCAGCGTAGGTTTTTCAGACCTTCATCACTTTAATAAGTCGATACGGAATCGATATGGCGCTAGCCCTAGGAAAATTCGAGAGGCCTTTCTCGAAACCGGTCAATCTCAAGAATTAATGGATGCCCTTATAATCAAATCGTGAAGCGCGTCTACCGAGCAACTCCAGTTGCTGGCGATTATTTGGCGGTGGTCTTCATCATCGTCGGCTTAACATCGCTTCTTTTCAGTAAGACGTTTCAGGTGCCGATTATCTTCGCGGCTTGGTCGATCATCCTGGGTACCGCTATCCTTACCGGAGGACGTCTCTCTCGGTTTGAACTTACTGATTCTCGAATTAGGCGCATAAACTTTCTTGGACAGACCATTCAGGAAATTGAGTGGACCCATGTCGATAAATTTTCAGCAGACGGAGAAATGGCTAATGAAGACGACCACTTTTTCCAATTCAGCCTCCATTCCAATTCACGTTTCATCCGCTTTCGAGATGATCTCCCACGATGGCACGAGCTCAGGAAGGATATTGAAACGTGTCTCGCAAATTGTGGAAACGCGGTAGTCACGACGACGCCAGATGCGTTGATGGCTCAAGGTCGCACTGCCGCAGACATCAAAAAGCACACCCGATTTATCTTCGGCTTTGTTGTTGTTTGGCTCATCTTGTTTTTCCTATTCGGAGCACTATCGCCGATAGGGTTCACTCACCATGAATCGCTTTATCGGTCCGACCGAGGATGGGTTGTTCGCTACTCATTTAAGAACACGAGTGTCATGAATTCGATCACTTTCGACATTGAGAAGACCTGGCTGAACGGTGTTGCTCCATCTTCCGACACAGGGTCCCTTGAGTTGCCTCACGGAAAATCTGGGACCATCGATTTGGTGTTTCCTGAATCAGCAGTTCGGGTAGGAGGGTCCGCCAAACTCCATTCTTGGTGGCAATGGAATGCCGGATCGTCAAATGGCTATCACATGCAATCGATGGACGTCGTTTTTACGGCTAATGAAATGCGTCTCTGACGGTAAGGCTGCGAAAGGTTAAGATTTCAAGCGAAGCCTAATTTGGTATCTGCTCGTATACTGGTCTTGCATTCGCCTCACAGCAACTCTCATGGTTTCAATCCAGCATCTCACGAAGCAGTTTGGGTACCAAACCGCTGTTAAAGACCTTTCGTTTGACGTACCGGGTGGTGAAATTCTTGGATTCCTCGGACCAAACGGAGCCGGTAAAACCACGACGCTAAAGATGCTGACCGGGATGACCGCACCTACGAGTGGCACCGCCACCATCTGCGGATTTGATCTTCTCAAGCAGCCGCTCGAAGTCAAAAAGAGGATAGGTTTCGTCCCGGACTCGGGCGCCGTCTTTGAATCATTGACAGGTCTCGAACACTTAGAAATGGTGGCAGCGCTTTACGGCATCCCTCAGGTTCAGGCCCGACTCAGAATTGAGCAATTCATTTCCTTCTTTGATCTCAGCATGGACACGCTACAAAACAAGATGCTGGGTGCCTATTCCAAGGGAATGAGACGCAAAGTAGTCATCACGGCCGCTCTGCTCCACAATCCTCCGGTCGTGTTTTTCGATGAGCCGTTGGAAGGACTTGATGCCAATGCATCGGTCGGCTTTAAGGCATTGATTCAATCACTGGCACGAGAGGGAAAGGCGATCATTTACAGTTCCCACATCCTCGATGTCGTTGAACGCGTATGTGATCGGGTCATCATCATCGACAAAGGAAGATCCTTGGTCGATGGCAAGCCGGAAGATCTGGTCGCGGAACACAACTCCGGAACGCTTGAGAAGCTCTTCACTGAGTTGACCGGCGGTAGCGAACTGGAGCAAAGGGCCGAGACCTTTGCAAAGACATTCCTCCCATGAAAGCGCGCTCGAGCCGGCCACCAGTGGTTGTAAAAACACTCACGCCTGAGCAAACACTCAGACGGCTTTTCTTAACCGTCTTCCTGCGTGGCCAGTCTGCGCGCGGATTAACTAAAGAGAACGCTCCAAAGTCAGTTGCCAGCAAGATGGGATTGATGCTCGCCATCTATGCCGGTATGGGTGCCTTTATGACGATTTTCGCCATTGGGCAACCGGTTCTCGTGCTCTCAGTGATCCTCCACGCGATGACCTTCATGATGCTTGGAATGCTGATCGCGACCTCGGCAGGCGAAACGCTCTTCAATAAAGAAGAATCCGAAATCCTCATGCATCGCCCCGTGACCCCGAAGATGCTCTTGCGGGCTAAGGCGATTGTGCTGATTCAAATCACGCTATACATGGCAGCGGCGATGAACCTCGTCGGGCTAGTGATAGGTGTTTTTGCGTCTGACGGCGGATGGCTCTATCCCATTGCTCACATCATCTCAACCATCGCAGAGGCCTTCTTTTGCACCGGCTTAATCATCCTTGCATACCAGCTTTGCCTCCGATTGATTGGTCGCGAGAAACTCGAAAGTGTCATGACGACTCTTCAGGTTCTCGTCATGATCTCCATCACGGTTGGGAGCCAAATTCTGCCGCGAGCGATCGGAATTCGAGACCTCCAAACGCATGTCAATCTCGATTCTTGGTGGATCAAGCTTCTGCCCCCTGCATGGTTTGCGTCCTTTGACGACGCGCTTGCTGGAAGTGGTAGTACGAACTCTTGGGCCCTAGCGCTCATAGGGTTTGCGATTACGGGAGTCGTTCTGTGGCTCGCATTTGGAAAGCTTGCCGATGTTTATCAGAGTGGCGTTCAGTCATTGAACGAAGCCACCCGCCCTGAGCCCAAGCAGCGCACACAACACCGTTTTGCCAAGAGAATCAGCGAATCAAGATGGCTGCGGCCATTCTTGCGCAATTCCGTATCGCAGGCCTCATTTCAACTCGTTGCAGCGTACATGTTCCGCGATCGAGACACCAAACTGCGCCTCTTCCCCGGTATCGCGCCGATGCTCATCATGCCCGTCATGATGTTGTTCACGAGTCGGAGCTTCAATAGTCCATCGAGATACCCGTCAGAGCTCGCTCGACACTCTGAATTCGCTAGCAAGGCAGGTGATGGATTCGCCACATTTGCGGTTGCACTGGCTGCGTCTTACATTTGCATCATTCCTCTGATGGCTCTCAATCTGTTGAAATATTCCCAGCAGTGGCGAGCTTCCGAAGTGTTTGTCGCCGCTCCGCTAGAAGGTCCCGCCCCGATTCTTCAGGGAGCACGAACGGCAGTGATGTTTTATCTCTGCCTCCCTCTCATCGTCGCCCTCTCAATCATCATGGTGATCATGCGGGGTCCGTCCGCCATCATGTTGATCCTGGCGGGAGCGATCGCGATACCGGTGTACGCACTACTTCCGGGACTCACTGGAAATGCAACCCCGCTCTCCAACCCCCTTGAGGAGTCGAAGAAAGCAGCCGCATTCCCGCTCATGATGCTTTCAATGTTCGGTTCGTTTGGGGTTGCAGGAGCCGCAACATTCGCTTCATCGCTAGGCTTTCTTTGGCTATTTCTGATTATTGAAGCAATCATCTCGATCGTGCTTTGCACCTTCCTGAAGGCAATCGAGGCTCGCGCAAGATGGCCCAAATTCGACTAAGGCAGATGCCTCTTCTCCCACGAATTAGCATTTCTTTATTACATCTCCACAAAGCTGAACCGATTCAGTAAACTTAGCTCATGTCAGCGTTGATACACGAGCTCCAGCGTCGGGAGCTACAGGAGAAGGGTTACACCGTGCTCCAAAACCTTTTCACTCCGGCTGAGATGGCCGAGTTGGCCAGCCAGATTGAAGACCACCAACGGCGGCACGTCGAGAACTTGAAGGCCATGGGTGGCACAGATGGTGGGATCTCGCGAGCCGAAGAAATTACCTTTACCGATCACCTCGCTGAGAATGACGCCAACATCATGAAATTCGTCAAGCGAGACGAGTTTGTTGACATCACAACCGCGCTTCTTGGACCGGACACCGACCTCTATTGGAACCAATCCGTTTACAAAGCAGGTCATGGAACGAAGCAGTTTCCATGGCATCAAGACGACGGGTACATGAACGTCGACCCGAGCCCATATCTGACCATTTGGCTCGCCGTGAACGATGTGACGGTCGAAAATGGGTGCGTTTGGTTTTTACCGGGAAGCCACTTGCATGGTGTGATCAATCACGAAGACACCCCGATTGGTAAGGCGTGTTATTCCTTGGATGATCCCGATCAAGGTGTCCCGGCACCTTTGACCTGCGGGTCGGCAGCGGTGTTTTGGTCGACGACCATGCACAAGAGCGGTCTGAATGTTTCAGATGGCATGCGAAAAGGCTTCGTGATTCAGTATTGCCAAGCGGGTCTAAAGTATTTGCATAACCAAGAAACGATCACTGGACTCACGCCAGTGGCTCGAAACAACGAAGCGGCCCAGTAACCTCGTGCGTATTCTTTTATGCCTCTTGTTTGGGCTGCTTGGCATCTGCAGCTTTGCCCAGTCAATCACCCTTCGACTTTCATCGTGGGAGGGTGACGAGGCTTTACGTATTCAACGCAAGGCCCTTTCGGAATTTGAGAAAGCGCATCCCAATATCCGAGTCAAGCTAGAAGGCAATGACTACGGAGTCTATTTTCAAAAGATCCTGACCCAAGTCGCCTCGGAAACAGCTCCCGACGTCTCGATGATGACGTTCGAACACTTCCAGGCTTTTGGAAAGCGGCACGTGCTCTTGCCGCTAGACGATTTCTGCGCAAACACTCCTGGGTTTGACCTATCGGAGTATTACCCGGAGATGATTCGAGCCCATCGATATGATGGAAAGCTCTACGTTCTCCCTCGCGATATCGCACCTCACGGCTTGATTTTCTATAACCGAAGGCTGTTTCGAGAAGCGGGCATTCCCTATCCCAAAACGTCTTGGACCTGGGATTACCAAGAGCGCCCTGAGCTGAAAGAACAAGACTTCCTGACGGTGATGCATCGCTTGACAAAATTTGACGCAAGCGGAAAGACAACTCAATATGGATTTGCGTGTGATCCCACTTTCCTAGCTCGAACTTTTGCTTTCAGCCAGGGAGCTCGACTGCTTGACGACTATCAGAACCCCACAAAGATTCTTTACGGTTCTCCAATCACCATCAAGTCTTTCGACTTGGTTTCCGATCTGATCTACAAAAAACATTGGATGCCTTCGCTGACTGAACTAGCTTCTGTGATGCAAACGGACGCCGGTGAACTCTTCCGAAAGGGCAAGATTGCCATGATGCAGAGCGGCATTTGGGAGGTTCCCAACATGCGGCTCAACCTTATACCGGGCACGCCTGGATTCTTTGATTGGGATATTACAATCATGCCCGGCTTCAAAGACGGCCGCCTGAAATTCACGACCGGAGGCTCTGGATACGCGATATTGGCTCAGACGAAACACCCTAAGGAAGCTTGGGAATTGGTCAAGTGGATGGCAGGGCCCAAAGGCATGCTCGGACTGGCGGCGAGCGGCCTCGCTCAACCAGCAATCAGACGGCTCGCGCTATCCGAGCCGTGGATTCCAGGTCCGACAACGCCGGAACCCATGCGATATCCACCCAGTCGCTTAATCACTGACGAAGCCGTAAAATACGTGATCTTCCCTCCGACTTCCGAACATTGGGATGATCTTGAGACCTTTCTCAACAGCCGTATCAGCAGCATCTGGTCTCGGGAAATGACTCCCAAACAGGCGCTAACGCTCGGTGTGAAAGAAGCTCAAGAGCGGTTAGACCAGATCAATAAGATTGAGCACCTTCCCGAGTTTCCGTGGCCCGTTGGTTTGGGATTAGGGGCATTGATTCTGATCTTGTTGGGCGCATGGATTTGGTTGCCAAGCATGCGCAACCGCCCCTCTCCACGACAGAGAAAGACTAATCAATCCGCTTATAAGTTCCTAGCTCCTTGGCTGATCGGGTTTACGGTTTTCACCGCCGGTCCGATGTTGCTTTCACTCATGATGAGCTTCACCGATTGGGACATGATCTTGCCCGCTCGGAACCGGATGTTCGGAAACTACATTGAGGCATTTACGACCGACCCTCGATTCTGGATTTCACTACGGGTCACCTGTACTTACACTTTTATCTCGGTTCCTCTGGGTCTCCTCACCTCGCTCGGTTTAGCACTCCTCCTTAACCAGCCGATCAAAGGAATCCCCATTTTTCGAACGTGCTTTTATGTTCCGACCGTAGGTAGCGCAGTCGCAGCCGCATTGATCTGGAAACGGTTACTACAGCCCCAAACGGGCCTAATCAACACCATCATTTATGGATTTGACGGGAAGGGTGACTTCCTCGGACTGGCAACGCTTCTCCATCCGTTTGTGCCGCCGGGTCAAACCCAAGTTGACTGGCTGGGAAGTGAGCGCACCGCGCTCGCAGGAATCATCTTGATGTCGCTCTGGGGCTTCGCGAACGTGATTGTGTTGCTAGCCGGCCTACAAGGCATCCCTCAATATTATTACGAGGCAGCTGTACTCGACGGAGCCAACGCGCCTAGGCGGTTCCGCCACGTCACTCTGCCTCTCCTCACCCCGGCAATCTTTTTCTCCCTCGTCACTGGATTCATCGGTAGTTTTCAAACCTTCACTCAAACGTTCGTTCTGACGAGCGGAGGTCCCGGGAACGCAACTCAGTTCTACATGTTGAACCTGTATAACCAAGCGTTCAACGGTTTGCGAATGGGATATTCCTCAGCACTTGCCTGGATTCTTTTCTTCCTCATTCTGGGCTTTACAATCGTTCAATTCAAGGGAAGCAAGTGGGTTCACACGGAGGTGGGTTAGTTGGTCAACCGGTCACCGTTCGGCCGTTTCGGGTTAGCCCTTACTTGGCTGGTGCTTCTCATGGGCTCGGTTGCCATGCTCGTTCCGTTCTACATCATGGTGACGACATCGCTCAAGTCCCCCGATGACATTGCTACAAGCTCCTACCTTGCTTGGCCGAGAACTTTGGAATGGAAGAACTATGTGACCGTGTTGACCAATGTCAACGTAAGCTTTCCATTGTTCTTCCGAAACACCGCTTTCATTGCGATTTGCTCGACCATTGGCGTGGTCCTGTCTTCGGCACTGGTCGCATTTCCATTCGCACGTCTCAATTTTGACGGGAAGAACAAGCTCTTCACGCTTTTGCTCAGCACGATGATGTTGCCAGGAATCGTAACGATGATTCCGAACTACGTTTTGTTTAAGTACCTGCACTGGGTTGACACTTATAATCCACTGATCATCCCGGCTTTTTTCGGTGGAGGGGCTTACAACATCTTCTTGATGCGCCAATTCTTCATGGGAATCCCCAAGGACCTTGATGAAGCGGCCATGCTCGACGGTGCAACCAACGCAGTTACCTTTTGGCGAGTCATCATGCCGTTGGCAAAACCGGCTTTGGCAACGGTTGCCGTTTTCTCCTTCGTCGGATCCTGGCAAGATTTCATGGGTCCACTAATCTATATCAATGACCCAAACAAGCAGACCTTAGAAGTTGGACTCCGAACTTACACGAGCCTTACCGGAACTCAATTTCACTTGGTGATGGCTGCTGCGGTGATGGTCACCACTCCGCTGATCATCCTTTTTTTCTTCACTCAACGATTTTTCGTAAAAGGAATCGTCATGACCGGTATCAAGTAGGAATCCCCATGCCCATCCTCACGTTCAAAGCCCCGAACCTCGCTAACAGTCCCGAACTCGCTCAAGCTATTGATGCCCTCAATCGAGATGGCATCGTCGTTCTAGAAGATGCCATTGATCTGGACCATCTCGCAATCCTAAGGGCTCGCTGCCTGGAGGATATCGAACTGTTACTTAATCGGCCGGATAAGCCATTTAACTGGAATCCTGGCAATCTGCAACAAGATCCGCCGCCGTTTCCGCCCTACCTGTTTCGAGACGTTTTGGTAAATGATGCGGTCATCGCGGTGACCAAAGGGATCTTAGGTGCAGGCCTAAAGAGCGCATTCTATAGCGGTAACACCGCCCTTCCAAGCCCACACCGACAACCCGTCCACGCTGATTCCGGGCAGCTATGGCCCAATTTAAAAGTTGCCCACCCTGCCTATGCCATTGTCGTAAACGTTCCCTTGGTTGACATGAACGCTGAAAACGGCGTTACCGAAATGTGGCCGGGAACTCATCGCGATACCACAGTCATCATGCAGACCGGCGACATCAAGGTGAGTCAGGAAGCGCTCGAAGCGCAAAAGAAGATTGAGGGCCCTATACAACCGACAGTAAAACTAGGAAGCGTTGTTTTAAGGGACATCCGAATGTGGCATGCAGGGATGCCGAATCACACTCAAGACCCCAGACCCATGATTGCCATGATCCACTTCGTGTCCTGGTGGCCCACTAACGCGCTCAAATTCCCAGTTGGTACCGAAGAGATCTTCGCGCACCCAGACCTTATCACCCATGCCGACTTCGTTGAAAAACCTGTCGATTACATATCTGCGCCTGGGTCTTACGAATTCGAACAGAAGTAAACAAAGTCACCGGTGTCAAAGGTCTTACATGAAGGAGGTCAGAATCGTCCTTCTGGCGATGCCGTAGGGAGGCAGTTGGTTGGAGTCTGAAATCAATTTAGGTTGCTTCAACCAGCATGTTCAATTATCCAAGTTACAGGCTGACGACGCTTCGAGGTATTTGACGTGCTAATAACGTTAGCAAATAGAAAGTATTGACGGTCTAGACACGGATCAGTAATAATGCGTGATTAAAATTGGCAGTAAATCAGTTGCAGCATGAAATTGCAAGCCGTCGGTCTGTCACGGCATGTGCGATCGGTCTCATCGTATTGGCTACTTTGGCTACGTCTGCATGGGTAGTTAGCGCGTCGCCAGTAACTTCAGTTTTTCCCGGCTGGGTTCGACTTGATCCGACCTCGGCTTTCCTATTTCTCACTTCTGGTTTTGCTCTACTCGCACGGTCCTATGCCGTATCCTTTTCAAGGACTGCCTTACTTGCCGCGTCGGGGTTGATGTTGCTAGTAGGCACCACAAAAGGTATTGGCTATCTACTTGAACATAACGTTTCGGCGGATCGATTTCTTTATTGGTCCAATTTTGGTTACTCAGGGGCACATCAGGGCAGCGGGCTTGCACCCAATACGTCCCTCTGCTTCGTCCTGATGGGCTTCGCCTTAGCCGTTTTTTCATCGTCTAGAGGTAAGGCGATTATTCCGAGTGCTGCAGTCATCGTTGCCCTGACTGTTGGAATCGCAAGCTTCGTTGGATTTGCCTTCACCACGACGACGTCAGCATCTTTAGGGCCTTATGCTCCAATGGCGTTCCCGATGAACCTGTGCTTCCTCATGCTCGGAACCGCCGCCATCGCGCTTCGACCCGATACTGGTATTGCAAAACTATTCACAGACAAATCGATAGGTTCGGTTCTCGTTCGACGCCTGCTCCCAGTTGTGGTGCTCGCCCCGTTTGTCATAAGCATTGTCAGGCTGCTAGCGGTTCACCATGGCCTGCTTCCTTCGGCAGTCGCAACGGCTCTTGCGATCGTTATCACCATACTCTTCATCGTTTACTTGATCATCAGCACGGCCATCATGCTGAATATATCGGATGCTCGTCGTCAACATGCTGAGCAGCAAATGCAGATACTGGCGGAACAACTTCGAGAGGAAGCCACGAAATCCAAAGCTGCAAATCAATCGAAGTCACTCTTCCTCGCAAACATGAGTCACGAGATTCGCACCCCGATCAATGGAGTGTTAGGAACCAGCGAAATTCTGTCTATGCGGGATTTGGATCCTGAGGTTCGTAAACTCGTGGGAATTGTTCGAGCAAGTGGTGAGACCCTTTTGAGGGTCATCAACGACATTCTCGACTTCTCAAAAATCGAAGCAGGAAAGCTAGAGATTGAGCGTACACCCTGCAACTTGTCGATTCTCGTGAACGACATTGTTGTTCTGTATCAAGCTCAAGCCGAAGCCAGAGGGATATCGATGTCCGTTGACATTCCTGAAAAGGATCCTCCGATTGCCTCAGCGGACCCAGTACGCATCAAGCAGATTTTGGCCAACTTGATCTCGAACGCCATTAAATTCACATCGTCTGGCGAGGTGCGTGTAGCACTAGAATTTACCGAGATCGACGAAAATCGGATTCAAGCGATGCTATCTGTGAAGGACACGGGGATTGGCATTCCCGTGGATCGTCAATCTGTTATATTTGATCATTTCACGCAAGTTGACGAATCAACTCACAGGCGATTTGGAGGGACCGGGCTCGGCCTAGCGATCTGCAAGAGACTCGTCGAGCTTATGGGCGGCGATATCACTCTCACGAGCCAGGCTGGGCACGGATCCATCTTCGTCGTTCGACTCGAGCTCCCTACGGTCAAGGCGGGAGATGAAAAAGTCATCCCACTTGAGCCTATCCAATTCCCTTCTGGTCGTCGGTTCCTGCTTGCAGAAGATAATGAAGTGAATGCGATGGTGGCAACTGCACTGTTAGAGAGCTTAGGTTGCTCCGTTCATGTTGTCGGCGACGGGCTATCCGCCATAGCAGCGGTTGCCTCTAAGCAATTTGATGCCGTGCTGATGGATATCCATATGCCAATCTGCGACGGGTTAGAAGCAACTCGAACGATTCGCCAGATTCCGGATGTAGCCAACATTAAGATCATTGCCCTCACCGCAAGCGCTTTGTCAGAAGACCGACGAGCCTGCCTGGAAGCCGGCATCGATGGATTCTTGAGCAAACCCTTTACGCGAGACGGCCTCGTCGCGGCACTCACAAGCGACCAGTTCCACGTTCTTTAAGTCAAGTAGTTTCAGCTTTTCTTGCCCTTTGCTTTGGGCATTGGAGGCTACTTCTTGGGCTGAACAACTCGGGCGAACAAATATTCGTGTCGAAACTGGAAACTGCCGTTAACGGGTTTGGTTTCTCTCAGAATGTCAAGGCTCGTCGAGTTGAGAGTGATTGTCTCGCGCACTTCTACAGGGGCATCGTTCTCCGTTGCCTTGCCTGACAAGATTAATGTTCCCAGACCGCTTGATTGCAGCTTCTTCAGACCTTGAACCTGATAGACATCCGTTGACTTTCCGTCGGCGGATCGAATGGTGTAGCTCAAAGCGGTTTCATCCAAAGAGACTAAGTCCTTGTCTTGAACAATCTTGTCCGGGCCATCATCGTAGACGTAGCGCATTGTCACCGAATTATCAGACTTTGTGCGAGAGATCCGCAGCATCGTAGGCAACTTGACACGAGAATTATCGGAGTAATCGCGATACTCTAGCGTCCCAATCCAGTTACCAAGAAGCGCCTTTTCAAACTGCGGCAGGTCAGCCGACTGGCCCTGGGTAAGTAGCGCAATGCAAGCGATGAACATTAAAGGTAACTACGACAGAAGGTGTGAGAACAATCGCAACTCATTCCATGGTTTATATCTGGGTAGGGCTACAAGCCGGTTCAGATTTGTCAGCCTAGTTTTAGTGAGCTCGGATAGACTGCGAACTTCCTTATGTCGACCCTCACAACGCTCTCGTTAGTCACAATCCTAGCTCCCGCCATCGTCGCCGCACAGCAAAATCCAAAGCCAGGAGTGATTCCTTCTATTCGCGAGTGGAAAGGTGGAGTAGGGAGATTAACACTCACTCAGAATGTAACCATCATCATCGATCGTCGCGATGAGGCCAAGCTCGTGCGAATCGCCAATGTCTTAAGAGCTGATCTAGACGAGATTGCGAAGATTCATGCTCGAATCGCAACCGGAGACCACAGCAAGCAGGGAAGCATTTTCCTCTCCCTTGACTGTAACGATTCGACTTTGAAGACAGAAGGATATTTCTACGAGGCAAATGAATCGGTGACCATTCGAGGCAAAAGTGCTACGGGAGTTTTCTACGGAACTCGTTCGATTCTTCAAATGCTCGAACTCGATCCTCGTCACCATTCGGTTCCAAAAGGACTTGCTCGCGACTATCCGCTGTATGCTACGCGAGGCTTTTTGCTTGATGTTGGACGGAAGTTCTTCGACATCGATTTCCTCCGAAAATACGCCAAGTTCATGTCTTGGTACAAGATGAATGACTTCCAGCTGCACCTGAACGACAATGCCCCCATGCGGCAGAACAAGGATTGGAAGAAGGTTTACTCCGCTTTTCGCTTACAGAGCGCCGTCCATCCGGGATTAACTGCAAAAGACGGCTCCTATTCTCGTCGAGAGTTTGAAGGACTGCAAAAGCTTGCAAACGAACGCGGAGTCAATATCACGCCAGAAATCGACGCTCCCGCCCATGCATTGGCATTCACTCAATTTAAGCCCGAGCTTGTGAGCCCCAAATATCCGAAAGATCACCTCAATCTTGGACTTCCAGAAACCCAAACGTTCCTAAATTCGGTTTGGGGAGAGTTCATTCCTTGGTTCACTTCTCCTCATGTCCACATTGGGGCAGACGAGTATTCCTCGGACAAAGCAGCTCACGCGGATTACAAGAAATACATCAATCAGACGGCTGCGTTTATAAAGAGCCGAGGGAAGAAAGTGCGTATGTGGGGTGGATTGAAAGTTGGTGGAGGTGCTGAAGGCGTTGATCGTGACATCGTGGTTAACCTTTGGTATCCCGGCTATCACGACCCCAAAGATGCCGTTAAAGAAGGATACAACTTGATCAACACTCAAGATGGCTACCTATATATCGTTCCGTTTGCGGGCTACTACTACCAGTTTCTCAATACCCAGTTCCTCTATTCGACTTGGATGCCCCACACGTTTGATAACGAGTCGTTTGATCCTTCTGATCCCCACATCCTTGGCGGTATGTTCGCGGTTTGGAACGATAAGGTTGGATATCCCTACTCCGCAGAAGATGTTCACGAGCTAGTGCAACCCGCTATGCCGACGTTAGCCGAAAAACTTTGGAGTGGTCAGCCCAAAGTTCGATCCTATCCTGCATTTCAATCTGATGCAAAAGTTCTCGGCGATGGCCCCGGCGTGTTCATCCGAAAGCCGCAGGTTATCGTTCAGCCAGGCAACCTCGCCGCTGGTAAGGCCGCAATCGCTTCTGACGGTCAAAGCGGTAACTTTGGCGTCCAAATGATGCTCGACAGCCGAGCGGCTAGCCGATGGATCGCTAATGGAAAGAGCCCTCAACACGCAACGATCGATCTTGGAACTCTAACGGAAGTAGGAAAAGTTATGATCCGTTGGGTCCCCGATGCTTATGCTTCCACCTATCAAGTTTCCGTTTCAGTGGACGGTAATCAATGGAAAGAAGTTGCCTCTACGGCGCTTGGCAACGGATTAACGGCAACCCACACGTTCGGTCCGGTACGGGCACGATTTATTCGACTCGATTGCGAGAAACCAGGTGCACGCGACAAGCAGTATTCTGTCTTTGAATTCGAGGTCTATCGGAAATAGGAGCATAGTTGGTGTGGCGAATTTAATCCTTTATAGCGATCAGATTCAAAACGTCACCGACGAGATCGATGAACGACTCGTGAAGATGCTCCCAAGAAGAGGCGCTGTCATTGGATACCTTCCCTCATCGCCCGATCCTGATCGAAAGTTCTTTAACGAACGAGTTGCCTACTACGATCGGCTGAACCTCAAGCTGAAATACTTCGATCCAGCCATGCATTACAGCATGGACGTGATCGGCGAACTCGTGAAATGCGATGCCATTCACTTAACGGGTGGCAATACCTACGATTTCAACCATTGGCTTCAGAAAAAGGCCCTCATTTCTGTTCTTAAACAATATGCCCGTATGCGGGGAACCTTGATTGGAGTGAGTGCGGGCTCAATTTTGATGACTCCCACTCTCTTCCCATCCATGATTTGCGGTGACGTATGCCGCCACGGCGATCCAGATCAAGAAGGTATGGACCTCGTGCCTTTCACGGTCGTACCTCACTTTGACGAATCTCCCGAGATGACCAACGCGATCCTGGAGTTTGGGAAACATTTCAGTCGACCGATTTACGCACTCAAAGACGAAACAGGAATTATCGTGACTCGAAGGCAAATTGAGTTTGTCGGTCAAACGTTTTCAGTGAACGTCTAAGTGCCGACTGAACCGATGCCCGTCATGCTCCGTCCATCGATCATGCGGCTTTCCGACGATCTCACCAGTCATCGCGCCATTCTGTTCAAGGGTTGGCTATTCCTCGCTCTGGGAATCCTTGCCGGTTCATGCTTGCTGATCCTCGTTCCCAGTATGCAGGTTTTTGCCTTGCTAGCGATCACAGTCTGGGCGTTTTGCCGTTGGTACTACTTCATGTTCTATGTGATTGAACATTACGTAGACTCCGAATTCAAATTCGCCGGCATCACTTCGTTCCTCAAGTACAGTTTGGATCGAAGGTCAAGTAAAAATTAGATCTACTACTTCTTACTAAGCTTCTTCCACAGCACAAAGAAAGTCATTTTCATCACTCCCCAGATGCCTTGCTTTTGAAGGATTCGCTTGGCAAGATAATTCACGGCGTCGGGTCGATCCTTTAGGTCAATGAACCAGCGAATCTTCTTGAATTCGACGGACGGAGTCTCTCGCTCGGCCCGAGTCAGAAGAGTCTTTGCATGGTCGCCATAACCAGCCTCAGATAGTTTGACAATCGCATGGATGGCTTTCAGACTCGACCCGATAGGCTGGGTGATCAAATATTCGGCCGTTTCATCCGCTTCCTTTGTCCGGCCTAATGCTTTCAAAATGGTCACTCGATCGGCCAGGAGATAAATGGAATAACCCAATTCCTTGATTCCATTATCGAGAGCAATGAGAGCTTCAGCGGCTTTGCCTTGATGGCTCAGGAGAGCAGACTTTGCTCCGTAAAACTCTTCCGAAGAGTTGTGGTCAGCTTCAAGAGCCGCTATGACCGGTTCCAATTTTACGAAATCCTTCTCGCGACGAAGTGCTTCTGCTAGGAATCGAAGCCTCATTCCTCGGTGGAGCGGAAGTTCATTAGCTGGCTCAATGGAAAGCAGTGCAATCCCCTTCTTTCCTTTACCGTCGCGCATGGCTTGCGTCGCCTGACGATAGTTCGGATTTCCCGTCAAACCAGGAACCGCCTCCTTTGCTTTCTGTTCGTAGCGAGCTTGGCTAGCCTTGTCACCTTTGATCCGTGATGCAGTAGCCAGAGCCTGGTAAGCAGTTGTCGAACGGGAATTGATTTCTAGAGAGTAGTGGGCAGCGTCGATCCCTTCTTGAATGCGGCCAGAATTAACGAGCAAGCTCGATAGAACCGCCCATGCAAGGGCTGATTCAGGATCAGCCGCGACTGCCTGCCTCAAATATCTCTCAGCGGTTTCGGTATCCCGTTTCTTAATCGCGATCGAAGCTCGATTGCGGAAATAACCACATTTCGTTTTATAGCTGGCAGGCGTGCCATCGAGGAACGCTTCCAACTCACCAAGTTCGTTGCGAGTCATCAGATGCGAACAGAAACTGCTGAGTGCCCCTGGATTTTCAGGGTCGAGTTCGATGCGACGCAGATGCATTTGACGTGCGAGATCGGCCTGGCCGTTTAGTCCATAGATCCCGGCTTGTCGGAGCACGGTCCAGTGTTCAGGCGCCTCTCTTCTAGCTTCGTCAATAAAGGCGAGCCCTTCCTTCTTATTGCCAAGGTAGGTTTCGATCTCACCCGCAATTGCTTTCACTACTGGGCTGTCTGCACCTCGCCCCAGTGCTAGGCTCATCGCAGATTGGGCTTCCTCCAGCTTTCCACGCCAAAGTTTTGTCAGTGCCACCATGGCCCAACAATCTGCGCTCTCAGGAAACTGTCCAATCGCTTCATCGGCGACTTTCTCACCGGCTACAAGTGACTTGTAATCCAGTGTCCAACCAACCAGAGCCACAGCATCTTCGGCAGTTTCCATCCCGCCGAGAATACCTATGTATGGTCCGATATCCACCCATCCACACGCCTTCACAATGGGCGGTCGATTAACCGTTTAAACTTTATTCAAAAGCTGCAATCAATTGGTTTACCGGTTCGTCTTTACTGACAGGTGTATTTCTCTCATGACCGACCTAGTTTAATTACTAGGAAAGAACGGATTCTTGATGGCTTTTGCTTCCCAGCGAAGGTCAAATTGTGTTATAAGAGGTTGTTACATTTAGGATTGTTAAACCACCCATGGATGGATGGTCAACGTAAAGCAGGATCGCTTTACTTACTTCCTAGTTGCAAGGATTGCATTAATGATACAACAAGCGCACTTCGATCAAGCCCAGTTTGGCTGTTGCCCCCGTTGCGGAAGCAAAGAGATCTCCTCTATGGCTGAACTTGGCGAACTTATTTCCACGCCTTCTTATCAATTCTCCTCCGACTTAGCGGAGTGGGTTTCCGCGCCCCAAAGTCCGGATCGCCCCGTGTCGCATAGACGACGCATTGGCTTGCGAAATAGTATCGCCTTCGGATTGGTATGGGTAATCGTTTTTTCAGTGGCTTACTTTGCACTGACGGGTGCACTTCCATCCCTTCCATTTTTGATTCTCGTTCTTAGCTCAGCAACAGTCATCGCAGTAAGAACATGGCGAGGTGAGCTCAAGCTTGCAGATCAAGAAGACAACCTTCTCCTTGACACGCATGCAGAGCGATACCGATCCTATCTCCACCGGCGCCGAGTTTGGTCACGCCTCAGATACTGTTTCAAATGCGCAATGGTCGTCGATCCAGCAACGCTTCAAGCAACCTCTTTGTTCGATGTTCACGAACTCGCACATACACGCGTTACCGGGGTGAGCCTCCAATAAAGGGACTTGTAGCGATCTTATTTTTGGGGTCGCTAACGGCGATCGGATCTGGCGCAGATATTCAGATTCATCCGTTCCTAAGCGATAAACCCGCTCACTCCAACAGTGATCGGTGGAGATACTTCTTTGAATTGCCGAAAGGTGTTGAAGTTCCGAGAGATGGCGCTTTCACTCTGGACTACGACACCTCATCGGATCTGAACGGAATACGCGAGAGTATGACCATTCTTTTCAATGGTCAACCGATCGATTCTCGCGTCGTCAAGCCATCGACCACTGAAGCATGGCACTGGGTGATCAATCTCCCAAAGGGATATTTTCGACCAGGATTTAACGAACTCACGGTCGTCACTCGTAGCCGAACCATTGAGGGCCCTTGCCTTGAAGAAGATGACATGCGGAACTGGGTTCGGTTTAGAGCCAGTTCTACCCTTTCGTTTCATCTCGAGGATCTCAGTAGGTTTCCACTTAATTGTTATCCTTATCCATACATTAATTGGATGAATCAGCCCGCCGCTGCTGTTCCGATTGTGCTTGGACAAAATGCGTCGGATTCTACAATTTCCTCCGCATTGAATCTTGCCGCGAGTTGGGGACGTCGCTTAATTCAAAAGCCGCTCATCATCCAAGTAACTCGCAATCCCATTTCAGGGCAAGCGATCCACTTGGGCTTACGAAGCGAACTTGACAACCCAAAGCAAAAGAAGTCCATTGAAGTTCATGAGAGTGGATTGTGGATCACCGGATTCAATAGCTCGCGCCTTGACTCTGCGGTTCGTACACTCGGTAATCCAGCGACGGCGAGTCAGATGCGAGGTTACGCCGCTGGCGCAATCGATTATGTGCCCAAGCCTCAAGACGCAGAAACTCGCCTTGGTATCGCCAGCTTCAACGAGCTTGGATATTCTGCAATCAACCTTGCGGGGATAGGAAACCAAAGCACGACGATCGTTCTTAGGCGTCCGATTTCCACTCGACTCGGAAGAGGAGCTCAATTAAGGTTGAGGTTTAGGCATGCCGCGGTCCTTTTAAAGGCCCGGTCGATGCTCTCTGTAACGATTAACAACCAAGCGGTTGGAAGTGTCGCTCTCACACCCGAAAATGCAAATGAAGGTGAACTCGTTTGTACGGTCCCCATAAACCTGGTGGACAGTAACGAATGGAGTGTGATGATTACCGCCCACAACGAACTTGGCGCAATTGACTGCGACAAGACTTACGAGGATGTTGCCTGGACCACCATTCTGGGAGCATCCGAGTTTGAGCTACGAGATGGCATTCTTCCAAGCGTTCCTTATCTCGAAGGATTTCCGTACGAGCGAGACAAAGACGGCTTGCTACCCCACGATTTAACCGTGAATCTTGGCCCCAATCCAAGCGACTAGATCCTTTCATTCATCGCCGCAAGCGCGGCTCTCGCAGCTCAATCAAACCATGGTGTGCCGGATTGGAACGCGACGACCAAAGACCTAACCGGAAATGAAGACCTGATGATCGGTCTTATGAACGAAGACAAGCGCTTCAGTCGAATTGCCGATCTCTTGATGGTGAAACCTTCGAAGTCTGGAGTTCCGATTGTGGACAAGAACGTTCCTATCCTGCCGTCCACACTTGAAGACTCAGTCGTAGTCCAGGCAATTCACAAAGTGTCTGGCGGAGTTGCTTACGTTGTCTTAGGATCCTCAAATCAAGCCCTTGATCGTTTTGCTGCGTTCCTTGCCGATCCTAAATCTGAAGGCGCATTACGAGGGCAAGTAGCGGTATTCACCGTTCATGGTGAGCTCTTCACCTTTGACTCGCTGTCACCCACGGATCGTCACAAATTGGAATCAGACGAGATGCATCGATATAAGCCACAGATGCAGTACGGGATGACGGCCGTTCTCGTCGTAATCGGCCTTGTCGTTCTCTTTATTGGTAGCAAATTCGTGAAGAAGAAGAAACCAAAGGGCTAGGACAAACACTTTGAAACTCGACCAATACGATTGGCTGTTGATGCTGCGAGATTTCTTTGCTGGCATTACTTGGATCGTTGCGGTTGTCTACTTTCTGAGCGGTTCTCAAGACCTCGTTTACGATGTAGGAGCCTATTGGCTAAGGTTCTGGCGACAATTCACCTATCGCAAAAAGCCACGACTCACGCTTGAGCGGCTACGGGCGAGAGATCAACAGCGAATTGCGGTGATGGTTCCCGCTTGGAATGAGGGCGAAGTCGTCGCCAGCATGGTCGACAACATCATTAAGCGAGTGGAGTATGACAATTACTCGATTTTCGTTGGGACATATCCAAACGATCCCGCGACGCAGGCTTGTGTTGATCGCTTGTCGAAAGAATATCCGCAGATCATCAAGGTTGTAACCGCACGACCAGGACCCACCACCAAGGCCGACTGCCTACACAACGTTCTCGCGACGATCCGAACGAAGGAAGAGGCGGAAGGAATCAACTACGACATCATTCTCATGCACGATGCTGAGGACTGGGTTCACCCCCAGGAGTTCCTGGTCCACAACTATCTCATCCCTCAGATAGATGTCGTTCAGCTACCCATTCTTCCGTTTCCCGCGAAGTGGAACAAATGGATTCATTGGATTTATGCCGACGAATTCAGCGAGAACCACATGAAGGATGTACCTGTCCGGGAGAAGATCTCTGGATTCGTACCTTATGCAGGAACGGGCACGGGATTTTCTAGAAAAGTCATCGAATTTCTTGCCGATGAATATGGCGGGCACGTCTTTAACGAATCTTCAATGACGGAGGATTACTCCATGTCAAAGAAAATTCGCGAGGCAGGAATGCGTTCTGTGTTCGTGAATGTCGTTTTAGGGGATGACGATTCTCCTTGGTGGAAACCGCTATGTAAGCGGCCAATGTTCATCTCTAACTGGTCGTATTTCCCGATGGACTGGACTCGATCCGTCCGCCAAAAATCCCGTTGGATCATTGGTATCTCGCTTCAAGAGTGGGAACAATCAGGTTGGACGGGCAGTTGGCTGATGAAGGAAAACTTCGTCAAAGACCGTAAGGTTTTCGTCGCAGCCTCGGCATCCTTTTTAGGCTATCTCGTCCTCATTTACAACATACTCTACGTGATGGGGTACTTCCAATTAGTGCCCTTTCAGCTCTTGCCGACCCTCGTCGCCGGCGAGCCACTGGCCAACCTGGTTTCCTTCTGCACCTTCTTTATGGTCCTACGAATCACCCAGCGCATCACCTGGGTTGGACTTACCTACGGACTAGCGCAGGGCCTAATGTCAGTGCCTCGACTGATCGTTGGCAACATTCTGAACGGACTCGCTTCGTTCCGAGCGCTAAAAGTATTTGCTGATTCGCGAAGTGGAAAAGCCGCCGTTCGATGGGATAACACGATGCACCTGGAAGGCATCGGCCAAATGGGCGGTGAAGATGTCAAGAAGTCACGGACTTTGGTTCAAAACGTACCCTTTGAGCAGGTCTTAGCCGGCCTTATTTCCGAGGATCCTAACGAGGTCGTGAGGGCGCTCCGTTTAATTCCGGAGGATGCTTCGCAAATTGAGAGAGCTGAACTCGTTTCATACATGAGGAATCTTGTGTCCAACAAGGAGCTTCGAGTTCGTGCGGCTCTTGCTCAAACGATCGGTAGGCTAACCTGGAACGAGCTAACGCCCACCCTTTTTACGGCTCTGAACGATCACGATTCCATCGTTTTATCAAATGCGGCCCGATCCTTATTGGAGCGTCCTCGACTGGGAGCGTTGCTTGAACAAGCATTCTCCGTTGCCAGGCCGCGGGCTGTCGAAGCGATTATTCACTCGATTGAACAAGATCGGCGGAAACAAAGACAGATCTTCGAATTACTATCGACAGACCAGTTACTCGTCACGAAAGCCACGATTATCGCGGCATCTCCCGTCTTAAGAAAGCGCTATCAAACGTTTCTGGAATCGCTCAAACCAGAGTCGGCAACAACGCATTTGAGCGTTCACGTTGACCATCCTCAACCAGACGCATTGTAGGGCTTGTCTAAACTTGGCAAACACCTAAGGTTGCTTTGACTCTGAATCGTTGTATCCTTCCAGCACAACTTGACATGCCAAAAGCAAACTCAATAGAACGCCAATTTTCGACTCGATGTAAATATTTGTCGGTCGCCATCTGCATAGGTTTGGCATCATGCGCTTCAGCCCAATTTGATGTTAATAGCCAGCTTGACCGACTCATTGCCAAAACTCTGGAAGGCGGTGAGCCCTACCGACTAGATAATAGTATGGCTTTCCCTGAAGCGGACGGTCGTGGGTTTCAATTCACCAATCCTGTTGTTTTTGACTCGGCGTTCAAGGTTGCTCAGGCAATGAAAAGTCCGTTATCACCGGGAAATTATGCGGTTCCAGTAATCGCATACGGTCTCATGTTTGGTCAAGCTCAGCCGGGCGACGGACAACAATATCGACTAGGACAGCTATCGGGCCGGTATTCCAAAGTCGTCAATCAACTTATGGTTCTTGGAACGATTAAGAGCATCGCGCCTGCCCAGTTAAACGCAATCTGCTGGCGAATCTCCGCAGGCATTCCTCTATCGGAAATGAGCAAGGGTGACCAAGCAGTCATTCACAGTCTCATCCCGGAATATGAAGGTAGCTTGAAGCGCGACTTCCTTGATGGAATTCACGCTCAATACCGTAATCTGAGCTTATTCCTCGGGGGTAAATCGTTCGAAGAGGAACTCGAATCATTGGGTGATAATGGCCAGCACGCCGCTATGCTGTACCGAAGTCGCCGATACCTCCTCGCGAAATCTATAAAGGATGCGGATCTACCCTCATCCATCTTTCAGGCTTTCCTTCCCAACGAATTATTCGTGTTGCCGAAAATTGATAACCCGCCTGATTGCCCTTGGGCCGAAATCCGACCAGGAATCTTTGTTCGACCTGCCATTTACGACGGTGTTTGGAAACAAAACTGGCTCGAAATTCATGTCAACGCCCGTAAGAAGACGGACGGAGCCCAAAGCTCACCTACACAAACAGTTGAAACACTAGGAGATCTGCTCGGCATGAACGGAACGCGAATGGGCAGCCCACTGTATGCACGCTCGCCAAACGCACTGGTTGGTTATTCGGCGAATGATAGCTCGACCCCGTTGCTATTCATTCCAGATTTCATTACTGACAAATAGCCAAATAGGTTCGTCAAAATGGCGTAACACTTGAGCAACTCAAGCGTTAAATAGTGTCAGGCATTGAGGCGTTAAAGTGTGGTGCCCAACGAATGCGGCCCTCGGCACTTCCTCACTCAGCTAACCGACTGATGCTTCGAAGAACCTCAGGATTATTCGACACAAACCGCACTATCATTTGCGTATAAGAAAAGCTTTGCTAGAATCCGAAACAAGCAAAGATCAGCAGTTGCCAGATTAAGCAACTCACGAACATAGGAACAACATAGGATGAAACTGCTCACCAAATCCCTCATCGCCCTAATCGGAACGATGACGCTCGCGATGGCTCCAGCTATGGCGAATGCCGAACGTGTCTACTTCCTGGTAGGCGTGCGGCACATTTACCGGATCGGACTCGACCGCGATGCAAACCTTCAGCAACGTATCGAGATCGAGAAAGATTACGCGGACGGCGTAGCCAATGACCGAGACACGTTCCAAAAAAATGTAGACGATGGAGCAGATGCGACCAAGGAAAGCGATCTTCTCAACGATGACCTCGACCGTCTGGCAGACGAGCGTGACAAAAAGCTCGGAGCTCTTTTTGAGCGAGCCGACGAAATGCACGATCGACATCCAGAACTTCATATCGAAGGTGATGGTCCCTATCAGGTGATGGGAATCGATTACCACGTTGAAGACCGAGTCGAAGTCTTTGAGCGGTTCGTGGTCTATGCTCCATGGCCGGGATATGTCGTCGTTGGAAGACCTTACGGCGGCTGGGTATTTGGCGTTGAGTACGGTCCAACCGTTTTCTTCGGTCTGTACTCAGGTTGGCATGAGCACTACTATCACGGAGAGCGATTCCACGACGGATTTTACGGTCACCATGGCCCTGTCGCTTTTGCTCCCCACGGATTCATCGATCGACGCCCGGTTGTAATGTACGGTGGCAAAGTTGGACGCCCTAGCAATCAGGTTCGGACCGGAGGATACGGTCGACCAACCGACGGACGACGTACAGAAACTCGCAGTGGTGGATACGGAAGGTCAACTGGCATTAGCTCCAGCGGGCGCCCTACTGGCAATTCAGGCGGGAGTTTTGGTCGGTCGAGCGGCGGAACTGACAATCGGACAAGTGGATACGGACGAACATCTGGAGGAGTCACTCGGGGTTCCTCTTCGGACTCATCGTATGGAAACCGAACAGGTGGTTACAGCCGATCCAATGATTCATCGACGAATACATCTCGCTCTACTGGCAATGGAAGGTCGACCGGAAACAACGGCTCCAGCGACGGTCGTGGCACAAGTACCCGTGGCACCGGTTCCTCAACCGGTTCGTCAGCCGGAACTCGTGGCCGAACAGGATCAGGCTCAACCAGTTCCACAGGTTCGTCTCGCTCCAGCGGAAGTAGCTCCCATTCTAGTGGATCAAAAGATGACAAGAAGAAAGGCAATTAGCTAAAAAAGACACTCTTCAAACTTGTGGGGCTGTCTCACAAGTTGAGGCAGCCCCTTCTTTTTGTCTTCTTGTTTCGTCTTTAGTCTATGGCATCGGTTAATCGTCGGGCAACTTTCAAGCCCTACACTCAGTCTCAACCGAGCCTTCTTCCTCCGAGTTTGGACGA
>CAIUHP010000070.1 GCA_903899015.1 uncultured Armatimonadota bacterium
CAATCACATACTGAAGCCAACGATAGGGAGGGCTCACGAATGAGCAACCGTTGCCTGCATCGATCAGATCCCGCACATTTGCAACCGCGAAGGCTGGATGTTGAATTCCAGCGTAAAGTTTTTCATCGAAAACGCTCTGCATGAGAAGAGACGACGCATCGATGCTATCATACACCAGTCTGTCGTCTCGAGTGATCCCCTCGTCCTTGCGGCGAACAATTTTGAACACTAAATCACCGGTCGGAAGGTGATTCAGATCGACGGGCTTTCGCGCTTTCCCAGGAGTCCCAGCGATATTTTCCATTGTTTGCCTCAAATGGCCAGATGGAAGCTTGTCAGGGTCCCCACACACAAAAGCAGCTAAAACAGTCGAGTCGCGAAATTCACCAAGAACGTTGCTGTCTGCTCGGAACTCGATATTCCCAGCCTCATTGGACCTTCCCATCTTCAAGCAATACGTCGTTGCCACGGTGGAAGCGCCGAGTCGAGGGATATTCGTATTGTCAGGATCTTTTGGTGGGGGGCCGCCTGAGATATTGAGCACAAATTGACAGTCGCGGCCATGAACCATTGCGGTCACTTTACTTGAAAATGTTTAGAAATTGGAGTCCTGCGTAAACACTCATGAAATTAATTGGCGATGACGTTGAAAGTCGAAACAAACAAACATAACCGTAGTAGTAGATTCAACGAATGCCGGATAAATCAATGATTAGCACTAGCCAAATCGTCACTTCGATGTGGTTGCATGAACCCGGAGACGGCCCGTACTTCCAATTTCCGGACCCCACCGCGCGAACATCGCCACTCGACTAGTCATGACAATTTCACTAGTATCAGCTGGCAGGATGAACGCAAAGGCGCCTTCTTTGAACAAAGTCATTGGGTCACCTGATGAGCTTGCACTATTCAACAAGATCGAAGAGACTCTTCGGGGTCAGCTGAAAGAGACGATTGTCCTGTGCCCTGGCGGCGTTATCAAAACCGGTCAAGACGCCGGAATCTCGGCGATTGCCGGGTTGTTTTGCCTTGAGCTACAAGGAAAGATTCAAGGGAAAGCAGAGGAGGATCGGCTCGAGTATCTTCAAAAAGAATTAGACAAGCTCTCATCAGCTGATAACGAGGTGACGGAAACTGCGTGCCATGCTTGCGCGAATACAAAGAAAATTGACCCTTGGCTTTCATGTTGATCATCAGGCTCGTGAAATCTTTGAGAAAGAACGGGGTCGAGCGACCCGAGGGAAGTCGAATGGCAGCCCGGCCGAAAAGGTCTTTTGTCGTTTCAAGTTTTTGGTACATTTTTCCGAACGTAAACTGATCGTCGCTGTACCTACAATACGTTGCATTGCAGAAAACAACCCGAATATTTTCGGATCCACCGCCGGAAATCGAGTTCTTGCACAAGGTCCTAGATGGTGAAGGCGAATGGCCTATCGGGCGGTGGACGAAGTACGAGCACGTGCTGAAGCTCATTGTCGGTGCGGAGGTGGAACAGCTTTTCCTCGACGGAGAATGGTACAAAGGCGTGGTTGAGTCGCAAAACGA
>CAIUHP010000071.1 GCA_903899015.1 uncultured Armatimonadota bacterium
GATTCAACCTATGGTTCTGGCCGGATCAGAAACGCTGTTTTCCTCTGATTTGAACCTGCGCATGGGCACTAGAGGTTCAAATCAGAGGAAGAACAGCGCCACTCAAATGCGATTGCCCACACAGAAGTTCATAGAGCCATTCTTTTCGAATGGCCGTGGAAGGAGTCCTTGACCATCCCAATACGTAACAACGTTGAACCACAACTTACCGAATTAGAGACGATCAAACATCGGTTATGCATTTGGATCGGTAGGGAGGACAAGAAGAGCCATAATCGCGTCGATCTTTACATCGATTCAGATACCTACGAGCCGGTGGGATACAAAGTCACGATCAACAAAGAATCCAAATTCATAGAAATCGTGCGCGAGTAGATACCACTCACGAGACCATTCTCGAGCGATTCATGCGTTCGAATTCAAAGCTTTTTGACGCTTGCGAAGAAAGCGCCTTACCGCAGGGTCGTGCTCGAGACCGATGGCGATTTCGTATGCTTGATAAGCCTCTTGCAAAGCATTGGCCTTGGCTAGCAATTCCGCTCGCGCTGCCCAGGAGGGTTGATAATCTCGAAGTCGGGAGTCCATTACGATCGACTGAAGCAACTTCAGAGCGTTCTCGGGGCCATCCAATTCGGCTCGGACTAAAATTTGATTGAGTGCGACAACCGGCGATTGGGTGATCTGAAAGAGCGCGTCATATAGCTGGCAAATATCGGCTTGATTTGCCCGGCCCGTGACACGTCGGAAAATGTGAGCCGATTGAATCGATGCTTCCAGCTGAAAACGGCCTATCGAGCCCAGACTCGGTGCACGAAGGAGAGTCTTCTCCGCTTCCGCAATGATCGATGCATCCCACAAATTCGGGTCCTGTGCAGATAGGGGTACATACTCATCTTGAAATCGACGAGAACGACTGCGTCCGTGCGAATAGAGGAGCAACGCTAAGAGCCCAAGCGCTTCTGCCTCTTTTGGCAAGAGCTCTGCCACCAGCCTCGAGAGGTAAATACTTTCTTCTGTGAGGTTTCGCCGACCGGGATCCACTCCTGCAGGGTCAATCCAGCCTTCTGAGTAAGCCGCGTAAATAGCTTCGAGGATGGCCCCTAGTCGTTCAGGAAGCTCTTTGGTTTCCGGAATGCGAAATGGTATTCCTGCGATACGGATTTTTTCCTTTGCTCGTACGAGTCTCTTTCCCATAGCGGCCGGCGAGGTCAGAAAGGCAGATGCAATCTCGTTCGCATTCAGTCCAAGTACAAGTTGAAGGATGAGGGGTGCTCGAATCCCGACCTCGATGGACGGGTGAGCACAAGCAAACATCAAGGAAAGCCGTCGGTCAGGGATTTCAGGTAGGTCAGGCTCAGTGACTAAATTAACCGTTGCTTCGATCGCGGCTTGATCTCGTTTTCGGCTCCTGGCGGCATCGATCATCTTTCGTTTTGCCGCCGTCATCAGCCAAGCATCGGGATTGGCGGGGCAACCGTTTCTGGGCCAATCGGCAAGGGCCGCGAGGAAGGCTTCAGATAGTGCATCTTCCGCCAAAGTCAGATCCCAACTTCTGGTAGCTAGGAAGGCAACCAGCCTTCCATAGCTTCGCCGGGCAACTAAGTCCGCCAAATCGTGACCTTTTCTAGATTCAACTGGGTTCAAAGCTGCCGACCTTAACTCGTTCAGACCAACACTATCTTATTTGATCGTAACGCAGGAAAACGTTGCCATTTTGGAAACATCTGGATTCGAGTAACTTGAGTCCGAATCGTTCCTTTACCCCTTCAAATGGCCCTTTGCCAGCGCCCAGAACGATCGGAATGACGACGATTTGAAACTCATCGATCAGTCCAGCGGAGCCTAGTTGAGACACCAAACTCCCGCTCCCTAAGATACAGATATCGTCTTCCGCTTCGACTTTTAACCGACAAACCTCTTCAAGCAGATCGCCCTTCAGGATCGTCGTGTTGGCCCACGTGGGTTCGCTCAAAGTCCTAGATGGGACGTACTTGGGCATAGCATTCATCCGCTCCGCAACAACCGGATTCATTTGTGCCGCAATCGGGGTCGACCAAAACTTTGCCATTAGCTCAAATGTGACGCGTCCAAACATAAGCGCGCCGCCACCCTTCGCATTCTCTTGAACGAATGCATTCCATTCCGAATCAGTTGGGGCGCCGTGAGCCCAACTCATGTCATTGTTTGCGTCCGTGAAATAGCCATCAGCAGAAACGCTGATGAACGATGTAAGTTTGATCATGATTGCTCCTCCGGAGGTGTCCAACCAAGCGGCCGAATTTCAACGGAACCATGCTCCGCGCCAGGACATCTGGCTGCCCACGTAATTGCCGCATCAAGGTCCGGAACTTCAATCACAAAGTAGCCTCCAAGCTGTTCCTTAGAGTCAATAAAAGGACCATCGAGAACCATGGTCTTTCCGCTCTCCACGTGAACTTGTGTCGCCAATGCGCTCGATTGAAGGCTGTTCGAACCTCTCAACACCCCCGCATTGTTCAAAGCACTCGTGTAAGCTTCATAAGCGGCCAATCCTGTCGCCTTCTGTTCAGGTGTCAACCGAAACCATCCCGATTCGTCGAAATAGAGCAAAAGAATGTATTGAATCGCAAGCCTCCTCGTCGACACCACACCGACATATGAATGACGTCCGCCAACTCGACGATTTGGACATCGTGCTCCGATTTTTATTGGAAGGGGGAGAATTATTCTGCCAGATTCTGTGCGATCGATAAGCCTTGCCGGACAAATGTGGAAAGACACAGTAGGTTCAAATCGTTGCAATCAAGTTTCAAATGAGCGCAGGAAAATCGATCCACAAAACCAGAGATAGCCAGGATGTGGAGGTTCACAAAGAACAACGCAATCACAGAAGGATTCCACAACAAAATGGAGACACTCGCGCGCCAAGCGTACGGATTTAGAAACTTTCAAAACTACCAACTAAGAGTGAGGGTGATGTGCTCGTAAGGTCAGAAGAATTGAGGGGGTGCCCCCACGAATGGCGTAGAGCCACAATCGCTTCTGATTTAACTCTAAGTGCCCAAAGAGTGGAGTAGAGCCAGAGCCGTGAGTGGTGGTGGCTCAGAGAACTAACCTGAACTTTCAGGCAAAAAGCTGGAGGAGAGAAGGAGATTCGAACTCCTGGGACATTGCTGCCCAGCGGTTTTCAAGACCGCCGCCATAGACCACTCGACCATCTCTCCGTATCTTTTAGAGTTTACTTCGCCAGAGCAGCTTCTGGTGTGTCAAAAATCTCAAAAACTCGATCCATCATCACCATCTCGAAGAGTTGCTTCACTTCTGACGACAAACTGCAAAGTCGTAACGTTCCGCCCTTGGACTTGATTCCTCTTAGGCACGACAACATTGCGCCAAGTCCGGTGCTGTCCATGAACTCAACGGCACTGAGGTCTATGACAAAGTGCGCCGATTTATCGAGGAGGGGATTCATGGCAGTGCGGAATGCGGCCACATTGTCCGTCTCCAGACTGTCAGCGTTGACCCGAAGCACTAAGGCTCTTCCGTTTTGGATCGATTCTGGAGTTATTGTCATAGCTTATTCTAGTCCGTTTACCCGTTTTCTGAGTGTCATTAGATTTTGGTCGCCTACAACTTGATATGCAACCTCGTCGACGCACTTTTTAATGATAGAAATACCAAATCCGCCCTCGCGAGTGCCGTCAAGCACCGGTTCAGGAGCATCTTGAGGGTCAAAGTGATCTCCCGGGTACAGCAAATCTACCGTAAACCAACCATTCTCTGCTATTGCACGAACCTCAATAGGGATACCTTTGTGATTTGGCCGTGAGTGACGCACCACGTTGCTTGCTGCTTCTTGCACACCCAAAAGCAGGGCACTGATTTCTTCAGGAGTGAAACCAAGGGCGGGATCGGACGCGACCTTCTTGACATAGTTGCGAACCTTGCGCAGGCTGCCCTGATCGGCCCAGAGCCGAAGTACCCCATCCCGAACGACCTCAGTGCCTCGATATCGGATGACGACGCATGTAAAATCATCACCGGTATCCGTACCCGTTAAGCCATCCGTGCGAAGCTTCTCGACCTCGCTCAGAAACTCATCAAGAGGCAAATCGCCACGATCTTCCACCCATTCGGCAAATTTGGCCATTCCCAAACGTTTGCCATCAGGCAGCTTTAGATCCGTCACCCCATCTGAATAGAAAAGGAGTAAGTCGCCGGGGGCAAGCTTCACGCTATGTTGCTGATAAGACTCGCTGTCAGAAAAACCTAAGGGCACGTTCGTCGTGTCTTGCAGACGGCTAATCCCGGTGAGAGACTCCCAAAGAATAATCTTGGGATGGCCACAGTTGACGTAGGTCAAGGTGTCGGTGAGAGAATCGAATCGGGCATAGCAAAGCGTGAGGAATGTGCCCAGGTCGATCAATTCTGCACAGACGAGTTCGTCCAGCTTCTGAATGAGACAATCGGGGCTCGGCAGCCCTGCTTGAACCGTTTGAGTCAACAGCGAAATCATGCACCGCTGAAGTCCCGACTTTACGCCCGCGCCAACCATCGCTGCAGGAACACCTTTCCCCATGACGTCCCCTACAAAAACATCGACGATGTTGTCGCCGTGGGTAAAGAAGTCGCAGAAGTCGCCATCAACGTGTTGAGAGGGAATGCTCAAGCTCGCGGTCTCAATGGCGTTAGTCGTGCGAGGGGGAGGGGTGTAAAGTAGGCGCTTTTGGATCGTTGCACCAAGCTCAATCTCTTTCTGGCGGGCGTGCTGAAGTTCCCGATTGGTGCGCCGAACGGCTTCTTCTGTCTCAAGAATTCGATTGGCAACGTTGAGTCGCGCAACCAATTCGCCATTATCGAGTGGCTTGGTGAGAAAGTCGTCGGCACCTCCTTCCAAGGCCTCCAGTCGGTCTTTGCGGTCCGTGCGACCGGTCAACAGGATGATAAAGGTGTAGCTGTTAGCCTGCATCGCTCGGATGCTGCGACATACTTCCATGCCGTCCATCTCCGGCATCATCCAGTCCAAAATCACGAGCCGAAACGGCTCTTTCTGGAGGAGATCCCAAGCTTCCGCGCCGTTACTCGCAAAAACTACGTCATGGTTCATCGACCGAAGACTCTGAATGAGAATCTCAGCTGATAATTCGTCGTCGTCTGCAACCAGGATTCTCATGGGTTTGTCTTACTGATCTCTTGGACGTAGATTCTAAGGTCTCCGTGAAGAAAGTTCAGCTCTTTCCTCAACGACTCTGCTAGCGCAAAGGCTTTCGGCCCCATCTTATCAGCCGCCGACTCGGTCTCGAGGCCCTGACACAGCGCTCCCACGACGGTCGCCCCAATCGTGACGCTACTTCCCTTCAGAGCGTGAGAAGACGATTTCAACATCTTGAGATCTTCTTCGCTGACTGCCTGCTCAATCTGAGACATGGATTCAAGTGAGGTCGCCAAATACCGATCGATGACTCGTAGTTTAAGGGAAACACTGCCGCTGCACGATTCGTCCAGACGCTTGACGTCAAAGACTGATTCGCGTTCAGGCTCGACGACCGCCTTCGCCTCAGGTGTGACGATATCTCTACCTGTGGCCGCGGCTAACTTCTCCATGAGAAGCGCTGGTTGAAGGGGTTTGCTGAGATAGCTGTCCATTCCCGCCTTCAGGCAACGCTCTTTATCTCCCGTCATGGCATTTGCGGTCATCGCGATGATGTCGGTGTGCGAGTTAGTCAGAGCCTCTTGTGCTCGAATGGCGGCGGCAGCCTCAAAACCATCCATAACCGGCATCTGGACATCCATTAAGATCGCATCAAACTTCTCTTTCGCGGTGGCATCCACTGCCATCAAGCCATTGTTTGCGGTTACAACCTTACAGCCCCAAATGTCGAGAAGCTCACACATGACCATCTGGTTAACGGGATTATCTTCTACGACCAGAATGCGAATGCCTTTGAGAATCTGCCCCGAGTCTGCAACCGACTCTTTTCGGTCTGGTTCGGTAGAAGATTGGATTCCCGCAACCTGTGAAAGGGCATTGTAGAGGGGAGTGCTTCTTACCGGCTTAGACAGAACAGCCGAGTAGAAAGAAGCTGACTCTGTATCCGGAGGCGTGAAGCCAGATGAAGACAAGAGGATCAGCGGAAGGTCCTTGTAGCGAACATCTCGCTTGATCGTACGCGCCGCCTGCAGACCATCCATTCCCGGCATATGAAGGTCCATGATCACACAGGAGAATAGGTCTGCCCCGCTTAACGTAAGTGCGGAGAGCGCTTCCGTTCCGTTGCTGGCTTCTTCGACTCGGCAATTCCAGGATTGGAGCATCTCGCGCAGAATATATCGGTTGGTCGCACTGTCGTCGGCGACCAAAACGCGAATGCTCGCCAGATTCTTGTTCTGCTCTTCGGGATCCACCTTCGGCGCGGGCTGTTTCTGGAAGGCAACCTCCAGCCAGAATTCGCTACCCTCACCCACGTTGCTCTTCACGCCGATTTCGCCGCCCATGAGTTCGGCAAGCTGTTTGCTGATCGTTAAACCGAGACCCGTACCGCCAAATTTCCGGGTCGTGGTTCCATCAGCCTGAGTAAAGCTCTCGAAGATACGCTCCTGACGATCGGTTTCAATACCGATGCCCGTGTCATGAACGGCGATCCGGTAGGTGATCCGCTTAGGATTTTCCTTGAGAACTTTGACCGCGACGCTCACTTCACCACGTTCCGTGAATTTGATCGCATTGCCCATCAAGTTCGTGAGGATCTGCCTGAGGCGGCTTGGATCACCAATTACCTTTGAATACATGCCTGGAGGAATGACGCAGTTGAGCTCCAGTTTCTTCGAATGCGCGGTCGGGGCCATGACGTCGCATAGGTCTTCAAGCATTAGCCTCAAGTCAAATGGGAAGTTTTCCAGAGTCATCTTGCCCGCTTCCATCTTCGAAAGGTCGAGGATGTCATTCAGGATGGCAAGTAGGCTTTCGGCGCTCTCGCGTAAGGTGCGAGCATATCCTTGCTGCTTCTCCGTGAGCGGTGTGTTTAGCATCAAGTGAGCCATACCGATAATTCCGTTCATCGGAGTTCGGATTTCATGGCTCATATTCGCCAGGAATTCTGACTTCATGCGAGTTGCGGCCACGGCTGAGTCACGAGACTCTTTAAGCTCGTCGGCCCGTCGCTTCAGCTCTCGGTTCTGCTGATAGGCAAGTTGGTTCGCGGCTTCAATTTCAGCCACGTACGTATCGAGCTTGGACTGGGTTTGCTTTTGGTCCGTTAAGTCGACAGCCACCCCCACAAAGCCCAAGAGTTCGCCGGTCGTGTCCTTAACGGTGCTGACCGCCAGGTTCACGGGAAGGCGAGCGCCATCTTTTCGAATGTAAGTCCACTCATTGGAATCGAATCCCCCAATCAGCGTCTTCGCAACAAAGACTTCGAAGCCAGGTGCCACTTTTCGCTTGAGTTCTTTGCTGAGAACCGCGGCTCGCTTTTCAACTTCGCCACGGTCGTGAAAGATGTCCGGCGTCGAATGTCCAACAATTTCAGCTGCCGTATATCCCAATAACTCTTCCGCCGTGCGATTGAATACGGTGATCAATCCCTGAGAATCAGTTGCGATAATGGCGCTTCCAACTGAATCAAAAATGGCGGTTTGCAGGGCGTTAACTTGTTTCAGGCTTGCTTCTATTTCCAAACGACTGGATAGATCGTTCGTCAGCAAGAGCGCCGCACCAACCACCGCCAGAATTGCGATCACCATGCCGACGATCAACCAAAGTTGAGAAGCACTTCGATTCGTTTCGTTCTCGACTGCAAGTTCCGAGAGCCGACTATCAAGGTCCGAGCGCAGGACCTTAAGTTCATTTCTCACTGATTCCATCAAATGCAATCCCGCATCTGACCTCATCATTCTAAGCGCAGACTGAAACCCCTCTTTTTGATAGGAAGAGATAACGCGGTGCATCTCTGTCAGGCGCTTGGTTCCAAGCACTTCTACTGAATCCACCGTCTTTGCAAGCTTTGGCACGCCTTGGGCCGCTTGATGCAACTGCCGAATCTTCATTAGAAAATCGAGCGAGTCCGTGTTGAATGCCGATAGGTAAGCGGAGTTCTGAGTGACTAGATAGCGAGTCTGTTCCGACTCGGCGCGTGTGAGGACCGCTTCGGTATCACTTACAAGCTGAATCTCTCGGGTTGCAGATTCAAATCGGTTCGCGCTTTTTACAAATCGGTTGGAACTGCTGAACGTAACCCATGCCACAGCGAAGAGAGCCAGACAGGCCAAACCATAGGCAAAGATAAGTAAGTAGCGCGTCTTTTGGCGATTTGAAGGCATCCGATTTTTGACCAATTTGAAGGAGTTCGACAACTAAACGAACGATCAAGATTTAAGCTGCCTTGCTTCCTCTCCTCAGTTCCTTGGAACCGATCGCGTACGCCCGTCTCATTGTAGCTTTGATAGAAGAAAAATGTGTAAAAGTAGGTATCTGATTCTCACCATAAGTTGTCGAGTTGTTGATTTGTTGTCATGCGGCTCAACGCAAAAAGGGGAGATAATGAGCTATGGATCTTGGTATTAGTGGAAAGGTCGCGATGGTTGCAGCCTCATCCAAAGGCATTGGGTATGCGATCGCAAAGCAACTCACGCTTGAAGGATGTCGCGTTTCAATCTGCGGTAGAAATGAGGAAACGCTTGAAGCGGCGGCGGCTTCAATCGGTGAAGAGACTCGTCCGTACGTCGTGGATGTTTCAAATCCCGAGGATTTGAATTGGTGGGTCGAGCAGACCGTTCAGGATCTTGGAGGCGTCGATATCCTCGTAACGAACACCGGAGGTCCGGCTGCTGGCTCGATCCAACAAATCACCGATGAGCAGTGGCAGGACGGATTTGATAGCACGCTGATGAATATCGTTCGGTTAGTGCGCAGTGTCCAACCCCTGATGGCTGAGAGTCAGTGGGGTCGAATCGTTCACATCACGTCTCTCGTCGCCAAAGAACCCAGCCGAATGCTGCCGATCTCCTCAACCCTTCGAGCGGGCATCATGGCTTTGACCCGTTTACAAGCGACCGAATTTGCCGAACAAGGAATCACTGTAAATGGCGTGCTTCCGGGACACACCTACACCGATCGCCAAAAGCACCTTGCTGAAGTTCGAGCTGAACGTGAAGGTATCACACCAGAAGAAGCGCTCATCCGCCAAGCGGCAGATATTCCGATGAAAAGATTAGCCAGTGCAGACGAGATCGCGTCGGCAGTTACTTTCCTGTGCAGCCAGCAAGCAGCCTACATCACTGGAACGAACCTGTTGGTCGATGGCGGGCTAACCAAAGGGATCGCTTAGCTAAGCTTCGCCAGCATGTCGGCAATCTTTGCCTGCATTTCAGAATCGGAGGATGTAAGTTCTTTGGCCGCGTAGAGTCGGTTTCTCGCGTCAGAGAACTTCGTCCGATCTCCCGTGCTCAGGACGGATTCGGCATAGGCTAAGTAAGCCTGTGCGGCTCCTTTTCCAAATCTCTGCATGCGATCCGGATCTCTTTCAAGCCGGGCTGCTTTCTCCCAAGCTGTGCCAGCGTCAATCAGGAGCGGACTTCGGTCGTTCGGGTCGGTTGCGTCAAACTGACTTGCCAAGACTTGGGCCTTGTCACTCCAAAGCGCGGCATTGTTCGGGTCGATTTCCGTGCCTTGCGAGAAACAGAACTCCGCCGTCCGTACATCGGCACGACCAAGCGCTTCGTTCCCTTGCTTCTCATATAAAGCCGCGATTCGGTGCCGCAATTCGGCCTGAACGCCCACATCCTTTGCTTTGACGAGTCCTTCTTGGTAAGTCTGAAGTCGCTCTTGCAACGGCATGTTTTCAGGAAGGTTTTCGATCTGGGCAGAAATTGCTTGATCGTTCTTACGGATACCAGCGTTACTGATTCCGCTTGCCAGAGCATTGATCCCGACAATCAGAAGAATGAATAGTGTGCCCACGATCAGGAACGTGAGAGCGACCCGCTTCCAGAAGGAAACAGTTTCCGGCTTGAACATGGGGCGCCGAGGAGGGGGCGGGTAGTAAATCGGGATGCTCGCCGGAGGCAGCATGCTGGCTCCCGCTTGATACTGAGGCCCCGGCTGGTACGGAGTCGTCGGATAGGGCGACGGCGGTGAAAACTGGTGCGGCTGGTAGGGATTGTAGGCGTAAATAGGTGGTTGCGCAGCCGGAACGGGTGGCGGCGTCATGTAAGGATTGACACCGTAGGAACCGGTGACAGGAGGTGGTGTCGCACCCATAGAACCGGTCTGAGAAGATTTGACCGCATCCTTCAGTGCCTTGATCATGTCCTCAGCGTTCGCGTAGCGCATTTGAGGGCTCTTATCCAAAGCCCTTGTAAGCACCTGCCACATCGCAAAATTAGCTTGCTGAGGGTGGGCGGGCTCCGCGTTCATGATCGCGTAAGTGATTGAGACCACGCTGTCTCCGGCGAATGGCTTCTGCCCAGAGATCATTTCGTAGAGGACGACACCCACACTAAAGAGGTCACTTCGAGGATCGATCTCCCGTCCCACAACCTGTTCGGGAGACATGTAGCTTGGAGTGCCAAACACTTGACCATCCATCGTCAAGTTTGGTTGGAAAGTTAATCGAGCAATTCCAAAGTCCGTGATCTTGATCGTACCGTTCGCCAGAATCTGAATATTGTCCGGCTTGATATCGCGGTGGATGACACCTTTCGAGTGTGCATGCGCGAGCCCCTCAAGAATTTGATAGGTTATCTCGACCGCCCGATCAATGGGAATGAATCCTTTCGAATCGATCTCAGCTCGGAGCGTGCCCCCGTCGAGGTACTCCATCGCCATGAACGTTCGGCCAGCGTCCTCAGCAAATGAGAACACGGTCATGATGTTGGGATGGTTTAACGTTCCCGCAGCCTGAGCCTCTCGTTTGAAGCGATTGATTCGCTCCTCTTGCTGTTGGCTAGAAGCACCTTGCGGCATCGCCAATTCTTTAATGGCGACGCGGCGGTTCATCAGTGGATCGTACGCTTCGTAGACAATGTCATTCGAACGCGCGATCTCTCTGATGATTTGATACTGGCCAAGCGTACTGGGCGGGCTGTTCATGAATCCGGAGTCGTGTCCCTATTGTAAAGGACGCATCTCAATCTCTAATACGTGCGCAGAGTAGAAATTGAATTTTTACATCCGCTGGAATTTGGGCCAAAAGCCCAAATTCCAAAAGAAATCCACCCATTGTAGATCGAAGACCCCGTCGGTGGGGCTATCGATCTGCGATAGGAACGTACGCTAGATTAGCAGGTCCTTCGAAAATCGCCTTCGGTCGGATCAACCGATTATGACTAAGCTGCTCAATCGCATGGGCGGTGTAGCCAGCAACACGAGCGACCACGAAGATCGGGGTGTACAGGTCGATGGGGATACCAAGAAGGTAGTAAGCGTATGCAGCCGGGAAATCGACGTTCGGATAAATTCCCTTCTCCTTGAGCATGATGCCCTCGAGAATGTCTGCAATCTCACCAAACTTCGTGTTGCCTTTTTCGATCCCGAGTTCCTTCGCCACCTTCGTCATGTACATCGCTCGGCTGTCGCCTTTCTTGTACTCACGGTGACCAAAGCCCATGATCTTCTTTTTGGTTGCAAGCGCGTCTCGAATCCAGGCTTCTGCATTATCGGGCGAACCGATTTCCAGAATCATCTTCATCGCTTCTTCGTTTGCACCACCATGAAGAGGACCTCGGAGGGTGCCTATTCCAGTTACCACTCCGCTATAAAGGTCGCTGAGAGTACTGACCGTTACGCGGCAGGCAAAGGTTGAAGCGTTGAACCCATGCTCTGCATAGAGAGTCATGGACGCATCCATCGTTTTTACCGTTCCAGGAACGGGCTCTTCGCCGGTCATCAGGTGAAGCAGGTTCGCTGCCGTACCATGAGCTGGGTTAGGAGTGATGGGCGCCAAGCCCTGTCGAATGCGGTGACCATTTCCAACCATCGTGCTTGCTTTGGCGACGATCCGTTCAGCCTTTCTAATATTGGCTTCGTGGTTGGTGGATGGTTCGAGATAGTCTGGGTCAAACGGCGCGAGAACAGAAAACGCGGTTCGAATCGCGTCCATCGGATGGGTTTCCTTTGGAAGGGCTGCCAGTGCCGTATAAACCGCATCTGGAACCTGTCGTTCTGCACCAAGCCGTGCATTAAAAGCGGTAAGTTCTTCTTGGTTAGGAAGCTTTCCGTGGATTAAAAGAAAAGCAGTTTGTTCGTAAGAACCCAATTCGGCCAGATCGTGAACGTCGTATCCTCGGTATTGAAGACTACTCCGATCACTGTCGATCTCACTGATACTGCTAATGCCTGCGGGAATTCCCTCAAGGCCTGGACTGTAATTAGGATACTGCGTAGCGGTGCCGCTCATTCGTGTGCCTCATCGAATCGTTACGGAAGCGAAGTCTACCTCCCGATAACTCAAATCAAGTTAATGCGCTCTCTTCATTTCAAGCAGAATTGAAAACTCCGTCCTTGCTTCGAGACTCCAAGCTGGTGTTCCCTCGAATTAAGATCCCACAAACGACGTGCTTAACCACTCCACTTGCGGTCAAGTGCGTCGTAGTGAGCGTAATCGATTCGTTCGTACAGTTCTTGTCGAGTTCTCATTTGATGTATGAAACTCGCTTGGGTTCCCGTCTCAAGTAGGCAGGAATATGTGTCGTCGAGAGCCTTCAGCATCACTCGGAAAGCGGTCATAGGGAAAATCACCATCTGATAGCCCAGATCTCTAAATTGACCGACCGGAATCAGCGGGGTCTTACCAAACTCCGTCATGTTTGCAAGCAGCGGAACGGTGAGTGCGGCACGAAATGCCTCGAATTCGGATTCCGATGCCAGACCCTCGGGAAAAATCGCATCTGCCCCGTTGTCCTGGTAGAGCTTTGCTCGCTCGATGGCAGATTCAAGTCCTTCCACGCCTCGCGCATCCGTCCTGGCAACGATCATGAATGAGGAATCCCGCTTGCTGTCGACAGCCGCTCGGACCTTACGCGCCATCTCTTGCGGTTCGATGCATGACTTCCCGTCCAGATGTCCGCAACGTTTGGGACTGACCTGGTCTTCAAGGTGAATCCCCGCAAGTCCTGCTCGCTCCATCTCGATAACTGTTCGAGCAACGTTCAAAACTTCCCCAAAACCGGTGTCCGCGTCTGAAAGCACCGGGACCGGGGCAACCTGTGTCACGTAAGCAGCTTGCTGGGCAAATTCTGTTAAGGTCGCAAGGGCAATGTCAGGAACTCCCAGGGCCGCATTTGTGATGCCAGCTCCACTGAGATAGAGGGCTTGAGCACCCGCCTTGTGAGCAGAAACGGCGCTGATCCCATTGAACACTCCTGGCATCACGACGATATCGTTCGCCATCATGGCCCGCAAGGTGGCACCCGGTGACTTCAAAGATGGTTGAAGCATGGTGTCAGCGTACCTTTAACTCTGGTGTTGAGCGTCTCCCACCCATCTGCCATGGAACTTAGACTTGTGCCAGCACCCAGAATTCAATTTCCACTCACGGTAATCTTTTTTCAGTGTCGCTGGTCGTTTTTTACTTGATCTGTTGTTCATGCCGGCTATCCATGCCGGGCCTCGAAACCAAACAAAAGCTCAGGCTGTTTCTGTACCGCGTGATTTCCACCGGCGTTAGCCTGGCGGTTGCATATGGATTTCTTTGGCTCTGCATGAAGGGCTATCTCGTTCGCAATCCCGATGTGGCTCGAATTTATATGTTCGTCTTTCTCGCGGTTGGCGTAATCGTTGGCGAAACGCTTTCTCGGCGAGCACTAAGGTCTTTTTCGGCCTTTCGCGATCGCAAATTCATTCCGATCACTTACTAGTGCCGTTCTTGTTCAGCAAGGTTTTACGGTGGGACCGTAAAATAGAGGCATGAATGCAGAATTGCAGAGTTGGCTTGGCGGACAGATTCAATCGTTAAAAGATCAGAGCCTCTATAAGGTTCCGAAGATTCTCGAGTCTCCTGCTGGCGGCCGCGTTCAGATGAACGGCAAGGAAGTCATCAACCTTGCGAGCAACAACTACTTAGGACTTGCGAACCATCCCAAAGTAAAAGCGGCTGCGCTAAAGGCAGTGGAAGATTGGGGAGTTGGCGCCGGTGCGGTCAGATGGATTGGCGGGACGATGGCCATTCACGATGAACTTGAGGATCGGCTCGCTAAGTTCAAGCACACGGAAGCGGTTCTGGTGTTCACAAGTGGATTTACCGCAAATTCAGGCACGATTCCCGCAGTGGTCACCGATAAAGACGTGATTATTAGCGACGAGCTCAATCACGCTTCGATCATTGACGGGGTCCGCCTCAGCGCAGCAAAGTACAAAAAGTCAGACGGTTATGTCTATCCGCATAAGGATATGGAAGCTCTCGAGAAGATTCTCGTGAACACTCAGAGCTTTCAGAAGCGCATGATTATCACCGACGGAGTCTTCAGCATGGACGGAGACATTGCTCCCCTGCCGGATATCGTCGCACTCGCTGAAAAATACAACGCCTTTGTCATGGTTGACGATGCTCACGCAAGCGGCGTTCTTGGCAAGAACGGAGCGGGTTCTACTTCGCACTTCAACTTGTACGGTCGAGTCGACATTCAACTCGGGACCTTGAGTAAGGCCCTCGGTGTTGTCGGCGGATACATTGCCGGCTCAGCGGCCTTGAAGGACTGGCTGATCAACCGTGGTCGACCTTACCTATTTAGCACCGCGCATCCTCCAATGGTTGCAGCTGCCCTCATTGCCGCTCTCGACATCATGGAAACCGATCCTGAGCCGATGAAGCGACTATGGGATAACACCCGATGGTGGAAGAAGGCACTTGAGGACGAAGGTTTCGACACCATGGGCTCAGAGACTCCCATCACGCCGGTTTATGTCGGAGACGAAGCGGCCGCTCAACAAATGGAACGAGCGCTTTGGGACGAGGGCGTGTACGCGCTATCGATCGTGTTCCCAACGGTTGGCCGGGGCAAGGCCCGCATCCGAACCATGCCGTCGGCAGCCCATACCCAGGAAGACTTGGCGGAAGCCCTGCAGGCATTCAAGCGCGTTCGGGACAAGCTCACACCTCGCGCATGACCGATCAGACTGAACGGCAGATTTTGAAGTCGCTTCAAACTCTGCCTAATATTGGTCCAGCATGTGCCAAGGACTTGTACATGCTGGGCTATCGAGTCCCTGGAGACCTGCGGGGTGAAGACCCTGTTCAGATGTTCGAGAACCTCTGCTCCATCACCGGAAAGAGGCACGATCCTTGTGTGCTCGACACTTTTATGTCAGTGGTGTCCTTTGCAAACGGGGGTCCCGCACGGCCCTGGTGGCACTTTACTGTGGAGCGCAAAGAGTTACTTCGAGCAAAAGACTCGGTTACTTAGCCACGCGAGCTTCAACCGATCCATCCATGTGGAGAATATGGTTGACCGTTTGGCCACCTCTCATGTGACGCCCTGGTAGAGGA
>CAIUHP010000072.1 GCA_903899015.1 uncultured Armatimonadota bacterium
CAAACGTCGTCCTCACTCGGCACTTGGAGGAATCTCTCCCGCGACTTACAAAGCAAATCTAGTTAAAATGGAGGCAGAGGCACTAACACTCTAGGTGGGTCAACATCCGGGGACCGGTCAAAGGCTAACTGGGAATGCGCCGGAATCCGGGTGTATCAGAGGCTAGGCGGAGGGATGCGAGGGTGCGGGCGATTCGTTTGGAACCGGCGCCTTCTTCGATTCGGTTGGCTAGGCTAGTGAGGCAGAGGCTGCTGGCGAGACCCTTGTGATGGGTAATCGCGAGGACTGGATTACGACTCCAAATAGCCTGAGTCAGATTCCCTTTGCTATCGAAACCTGCCACTAAAGTCTGGTCGCCATCAATTACCAACTGAAGAGTTTGGCCACCCCAATCTTGGGTTTCATCGGGGACAATTTCGACTCCTTCAATTCGAATCGCATGATCTGATTTAAGAGCGATATCGACCCCACGAGTGGTCGCGGCGAGCAATTCATCGGCAAAGTGAGTTGTGAAAGGTCCAATGATAACGCCCAGTACTACTTTTTGGGCCCCGCTTATCATCTCTCTCGATCGCTGGAACACTTGTTCTTTGCTTCTAATTTGGTAGATTCGGTCGTCTGGAGAAGATTGGTTCAAGTGACTGAGACTCTGGTGAGCAAGTGAACGCTTGGACTCAAATTCGCGGCTAAGTCGAGTCAGTAATTCGTCGGAAGAAACAGCCCGGCACATGCGCGATGTTCCATCTTCGACGATGATGGCGCCCTTTTGTTCAAGGGTCTGAATGGCCTTATACGTATTGGCGGCAGGTTTGCCGATTGCCTGGGCGATTCGGTATCCGGTTGCGGGAGATTCCTGGATAAGAAAGGAGTAGATCTCTGCCTCCAGGTTTGTAAACCCCAAATCCGCAAGCGCCTTGACACTATCCTGCACAGCCATTGTAGGTTCATTGTATGCCAGTTAGGGCGTTTCATGCGAGTTCAGCCAATTCATGTGGATGTTAAGACTGGGCAAAGAACCTTGAACAGTGTATAAACCTGTATGCGGCGCATGTCGCTTCTGGGTACGACGTATGAAATCATCCTCCTTATTTAGGTTATCTGCACTTTCGCTGATTCTTCCTGCTTGTCTCCTAGCCCATGCACAAGGTGACCCTTCTACCATCGAACGGATCCTCGATCAAGGCAAAAATCACAGTCAGATCGTCGATCGTTTCCACCACCTGTGCTTTGATATTGGTCCTCGCTTAACGAGCTCGCCTGAATTATTCACCGCACAAAAGTGGGCGTTATCCCAATTTAAGAAGTTTGGCTGCACCAACGTCCACCTCGAGCAGTGGGGAACATTCCCAGTCGGTTCCGATCGCGGACCTCTTCAAGTCGCACGCATGGTCGAGCCTTTTGAATCCGACATGGAGTTCACTACGCCAGCATGGTCAAATGGCACCAATGGTTTGGTGAAAGCAGAAGTTGTTCGTGTTCCAAGTAGCGTCGACGAGATCAAAGGACACGAGTCGAACTTCAAAGGCAAGTGGATCTTGATGCCGGCACCAGGCGGTACTGCTCCCATTCCAGGCTCACCGGGCACGATGCCGGTCCGACAAAATGTAGGCGGTCCAGGAACTCCGATGGGAGCAGGCACGGGCCGAAGAGGCAGTCGCGGTGCCGGTGGCGCATCAGGTGTGGGAGGATCAGGCTCCGGCGGCGGAGGTGCTCAAGGTGGCGTTAGCCCCGACGTCATCACCGAGCTAGAGAAAATTGGAATTGCAGGCCGAATCTCAGGAAGTCGCGGCGAAACCGTTCTTACAAGCGGTCCAAAGTGGAATTCCGTAACTTTCGAAAAACACCCCGGTTCACCTGCCGTTACCGTTCGCCGTTCCGATTACGAGCGCATCGCACGGAATTTGGATTTCAAGCGCAAAGTCGTTTTGGAGATTGGGGCCGAAAATCGATGGTTTAAGGGACCGATTCCTTGCTACAACGTTATCGCGGAAATTAAAGGAACGGAAAAGCCAGATGAAGTTGTGATCGTGAGCGGTCACTTTGACTCATGGAACGGACCTGGCTCTCAAGGGGCGCAGGATAACGGTGTTGGCTCGATGACGGCGATGGAAGCCGCGCGTATCCTTTGCGCAGCCCACGCAAAGCCCAAGCGCACGATCCGATTCATTCTCTGGTCCGGTGAGGAGCAGGGCATTTTTGGTTCTACCAACTATGTAAAGATGCACAAATCTGAGTTGGATAAGATCAGCGCCGTTCTCGTTGACGATGGCGGAGGGAACTATCAGGGTGGCTACTCCGTTCTGCCTCAGATGAAGGACATGATGGAAAAGGCGATCGAGCCGATGGCTAAGGCTTTCCCAGACCTTCCGGAATCCATTACGGTACTGAGTGGCACGCGCATGCCTCGAGGCGGAGGAAGCGATCACGCACCTTTCAACGCGGTTGGAGTTCCGGGATTCTTCACCAAAGAGACGGGCAAACTGGATTACAACTACGTCCACCACACCCAACATGACCGGTTTGAGACATGTATTCCCGAGTACTTGATTCAAAGTGCAACGAACCATGCGGTGGTCTCATTCAACCTCGCTTGTGCCGAAACGATGTTGCCGAGAGAACCCAAGCCGGTCGTAAGCGGTAGCTAACTTATCGGAATCGAACGTCAGGAGGATTCAATCGCGATGCGATTGTTCCTCCTCCAATCTGCGCTGATATCCCCCTTCTATTCATGAAATCAAAGTCACTCTTCTTCCTGCTTCCTCTCGCACTTACCGGCTCGGCATTTGCGCAAGGAGATCCTCAAACGTTGGATCGAATTATTGAGCAAGGGAAGTTCCACAACCAAGTGATGAAGCGGTTGCACGAACTCTGTTTCGATATCGGCCCGCGCGTGACCGGTTCACCCAAACTGGCGAAAGCCCAGCGATGGGCGATGGGGAAATTTCAATCGTTTGGACTGACCAACATTCACTTGGAGCAGTGGGGTGAAGTGCCAGTAGGGTTCGAGCGAGGAGATCATCAGATTGGTCGAATGGTGGAACCATTCGAGTCAAACATCTCCTTTACCACCATGAACTGGATGCCCGGCACCAACGGACTGGTTAGGGGCCGAGCCGTTTTGGCCCCGACGACGATGGAGCAGTTCGAAAGGAACAAGGCCGACCTAAAGGGGGCTTGGGTCATCTTCTATGATGGGGTGGGAATGGGCGGACCTCGAAAGCCGGAAGACGCGGCGATCAAGAAAGCGCTCGATGCGCTCGGCATTGCGGGGCGCATTTATGGCTCGCAAGATGAACGAGTTTGGTCTCACGGTTCCTACACTGGAAAGACGATCACCAAGTATCCATCAGAAGTTCAAATCGTTGTGAGCAAGCCGGACTACGACCGAATTGTCCGAAACATTCGTTTTGGTCGGAAACCCATTTTGGAGTTCCAAGCCGAAAACAAATGGTTCAAGGGGCCGATCCCCCAGTACAACGTCGTCGCGGAAATTAAGGGCACCGAAAAGCCCGATGAAGTCGTCATCGTTTGCGGTCATTTAGATTCCTGGAATTCTCCTGGTTCTCAAGGTGCGAATGACAATGGGACCGGAACCGTTACCGCGATTGAGGCCGCCCGAATTCTTACCGCCGCTCATGCCAAGCCAAAACGGACGATTCGGTTTATTCTTTGGTCGGGTGAAGAGCAAGGCTTACTTGGTTCAACCGCCTACGTAAAGAACCATGAATCGGAGTGGGACAAGATCTCTGCGGTTCTAAACGACGACGATGGGAGCAATTACCAGAGCGGTTACTGGGGCTACGCAGTGATGAAACCGATGCTACAGGAGGCTTACGCTCCCACCGTAAAGGCGTTTCCCGACATGCCTCAGCACTTCGATACTTACAGCAACATGGCGAACGACGGAGGCAGTGACCAAGCTCCCTTCAACTACGTTGGAATTCCGGGGCTGAGCGTCCGTCAGGCAGGGCGTCAGAACTACTCTCATGTTTGGCACACCCAGTTTGATCGGTATGAAGAGGCCATTCCAGAGTATCTAGTACAGGCTTCCACCAACCATGCGGTTGTTTCCTACTATCTTGCGTGCGCACTCACCCTGCTTCCTCGGGGACCTAAACCACCGAAGAAGTCTTAAGCGTAGATTTCTGCAGGTACGAGCGTGAGAATCGCGACTTCGGGCGCGCAGTTCAGTCGTGAGGGTAGGAACGTCGTACCAATCCCTCGCGAGACGTAGATCGGAGTGGGGGCGTCGGGATAGAAGCCTCGAGGGTACTTGCGCCCATTCTCGGTGTGCATTGGGGTGAATCCCCCTGGGAAGCGGAACTGGCCACCGTGACTGTGGCCGCTTAGCTGGAGGACGCATCCTCGCGGCAGATAGTCAACCATGTCAGGTTCGTGCCAAAGCGCAATACAGGGATCCGCGTCGGCAAGCGACATCGCATAGGCAGGCTCGGCATGACCATCAGAAGCTGAGTCGATACCGACCCAGGTGATGCCTGCGTGTCGCCAAACTTCGTTGCGCAGCAACTTAATGTTGAGTTCGTCGCAGATCATGCGCAGGATTTCGGGGTCGCCTCGATAGTAGTCGTGATTGCCTGGAATCGCAACGACGTTACCATCCATCAGCAGGAGTTGCTCCAAACAGTCCCCCAATATTCGAGGCACACTCGGATTCCAAGATTCGACAAAGTCTCCCGCTATGACAACCATATCGGGCGATTCGTCAAGCGCCTTTTCGATTGCGCGGTAGGCAAGATCAATGGATGCCCGTGAGCCAATATGCAAGTCCGACAGAAGAGCAATTCGATAACCGCTCAATCGCTCGGGCCAGCCAGGTAAAGCTAAAGTCTTTCGCTCAACGACAACCTTTCGAGCTTCGACAAGCGCTCCGTAAACCAGGGTGGCCACACCTGCCGCCCCTGCCAAAAATGCCAAATCTCGTAAGCGCATGGTTAGGTTGTACCTGCCTTCAGGGGCGATGGTTTCAGATCTAGGCTCCCTTCAGCGTTAGGATCGTGACTTCAGGCTGGCAGAACAGGCGCCACCGGGGGCCGCTCGTTCCGATTCCTCTTGTGACGTAAAGTGGGACTCGAGCATCCGGGTAGAAACCGCAGTAGTACTTCTTCGATCCTCGCGGCATGTGAATTGGGATTCCGCCTGGCAAGCAGACTTGCCCTCCGTGACTGTGCCCGCTTAACTGCAAACTAACATTGGTCGGCACGAAGTCGACGTAGTCGGGCTCATGGAAGAGAGCGAGCAGCGACTTTGAGAATTGTTTCTTCCCGAGAAAATTCGTGTCGTATTTCTCGGCAATCCCGTCGTCGATACCGGCGATCGACACTCCATCGAGTTCGAATATCTCATTCCTCAACAGCTTTGCGGCCGACTGATTGATTGTATCGGCGACTCGGGTGATTCCACCCATGTCGTAGTCATGATTCCCGAGCGTGGCTACGACCGGACATTTGGCATCATGTAGCGGTTCAAGCGATTTCAGAACCAGCGCATGATCCGGCTTTGGCCCCAAAGTAATGAAGTCCCCAGGAATGGCGATCAAGTCCGGCTTTTCCGCAATGGCCAATCGCATCGCTTTAGCGGTGTGTTCGGCATCCCAAACAGAATCGACATGGAGGTCGGCTAGAACGGCTACCTTGAACCCATTGGCATCCCAATGGGGAAGCTCTAATTCATGGTGCTCGACACTCAGCCAACTCGACTCATAGTTTGCAAACGACGTCGTGAAGAGGGTGGTGATTGCCCCTGCAGATGCCCAACGAAGGACATCGCGACGCGTTGGTTCTGGTTTCTTGTTTGGCTTCGGCAAATCGGTGACCTAGGAGCGAGGGTTATTATCTTGAACACGTTCTCGACTCTTAGAGTTCGCGGCTTTCAAGGCATGCATGTACATCATCAATGAGCGAAGAGACACCTGCTTGGCATAAAAGCTCTCTGAGCCGAGTTCAAGAAGATCGTCCGCAAGGGCCAGGATCGTGTTGCAGTGGGTTGCTCCCTTCAATGCATGTAGATAGGCAAGGTCGAGGAGGCGTAGACGATGATCTTTGATGACTTCTTCGGAGAACAACTGTTTGCGGGTGGAGTCCATGACCGCATTCCACTTTTCCTTATCGATGGGAGCAGACTCTTCGCCATCTACTCGACTATCCGTGAGTTCCATGACGGTTGGAGCCAAGGAACCTAACTCCAGACGCCAGGACTGAGTCGAAGGATCTTCACTTAGGAACTTCTCAAAATCTTCTTCCGTGACTTTTGCTCGAGGCATGGAGTCCGTTGGATGCCCTGGCAAGATTTGCTTGGGCAACGACGAGCGCCAGTAAGCCATAACCGGCGGCAGACTCTTAGTGATTGAAATGGCTTCCGCCAGGCGTGAGAAAGCGAACTCAAGAGGAATTTCCGCTGCCACGTAGGGAGTCGGAACCATGTTTCGCAGCCTGATTAACTTGGTGTGAGTTTCATCCAGAGTGGTTGCGTCTTCCACCGCTCGCGTAACACCAGTCCTCGCGTTGATATGGGCAACGAGCCAGTGGACCCGTCCCTTTTCTTCGCGACCATAGGTGATGATCGAATCGCCCAGGCCGTCGGAACTAACCATGAAGGCGACCTCAATGGGAGGCGTAGGAGCGGGAACTTCATGGGCAAACTCCTCGATTTCACGGGGTTCGATGCCAGATTGGGAAAGAAGATATAAAACTTTTCTCAAGGCCCGCTTATCGGTCTTTTCGGGAAAGCCAAGTTCAAGCTCCGCGATGGTGTCCGCCAAACTTTGGCTAGGATCTTCCTTCGCGAGCTTTTCAAACTCGCTCCATTGGCGAGCTTTTATCCAGCTACTCCATTCCCGTCTCATATTGCCTAGAGTTTATCTTGTCGGATGCTCCGAGCGGTCGATTTAGCAGTTTCCAGGATACAAAAGGTGTCCGAACGATTGTTTGCCACGTGCCGACTCCTGCTTCGAAACTCGGTTGACTTCAGACGGTTTTGTGCTCGTAAATCGTTAGCCGAAATCGAGGATTTTTTATTGTTGAAAACCTCGTCTTAACAATTGATTTTCTGGCTCATTTGAACCTGAGCGGGTGTGTTCCCCGGATGTCTTGCCATGCGTTTCTTAACAATTCCTTAATAGACGATTGGTAGCTTCAAATACTGAAACGAGAGAGATTGATAAATAACATGAAGAAGATATCCATTAACTCGGCAAGTGCAGCAGCCATCTTGATTGCATCAAGCTTTGCTTTTGTAGGATGCAGCGGCGGCGACAACAAGGGTGAAGCAACTCCGGCTCCAGGAGCGACTACACCGGCGGCTGGAACCACTGCAAAGGTCAGCGGAAAGCTAACGATTGACGGCAGCACCACGGTTTATCCAATCGCTCAGCAGATGGGTGAGGACTTCAAGACCGACAATCCTGATTCAGACATCACGGTTAACAAGTCTGGAACTGGAAGCGGATTCCAGAAGTTCGTCCGAGGCGAAATCGACATCGCCACTGCTTCGCGGTCCATCCAGCCAAAGGAAGATGCCGACCTAAAAGCTAAGGGCATCGATTACATCGAGATCCCGATTGCTTACGATGGCGTTTCAGTCGTCGTTAACCCAAAGAACGATTGGGCAACTAGCCTCACAACCGATGAGTTGAAGAAGGCATGGTCGTCTACCAGCACGGTTAAGCTCTGGAGCGACATTCGACCGACATTCCCTAAGGAAAAGATTACGTTCTACGGTCCAACCGATAACCACGGAACCTACGAGTACTTCACTGAGGCGATCAACAAGAAGAAGAATGACCTTCGAGCCGATTGCCAGAAGAACCAAGAGTACAACGCAATCGTTCAGTCAGTGAACGGTGACAAGGATGGAATCGCGTACGTTGGCTTCAACTACTACGATCAGAACAAGGACAAGGTCAAGGTTGTTCCAGTGGATGCAGGAAAGGGAGCCGTTGCTCCATCGGCTGCCACCATTGCGGACGGAACCTACACCCCACTTTCACGACCTTTGTTCATCTATGTGAGTAAGAAGGCTTACGATACGAAACCTCAGGTTAAGGCGTTCGTTGAATTCGCTCTTGGCGAGAAAGGAAACAAAGCGGTCACCGATTCGAGCTACGTTCTTCTACCAAAGGATCTTCATGATCTGATTCTGAAGCACGTTTCGGACGAGAAGACCGGTACCCTATTCGCAACAGTTGCTCCAGGCACCAAGCTTGCGGATCTGTATTCGAAAGTCAAGTAAATAAACATGGCCGGCGTTCCTCTTTCAGCGGATCCGTCAAACCCGAGCCCTTCTTCACGATTGAGGAAGGGCTTAGGCATGCGCGGGGTGAGCGAAAACATTGTCAAGTGGCTCTGTTTTGCATGCGCACTGGTTTCTATCATCACGACGTTTGGAATTGTTTACGTCTTGCTGAGTCAGTCACTACCATTCTTCCGCGAAGTTTCGCCGGTTAAGTTCTTCACGGGCACGGTGTGGGCTCCCACTCCTGAGCCTGGCAAATTCGGCGTTCTGCCACTAATCACTGGAACTCTGATGATTACGGTAGGAGCAGGCATCATTGCGGTTCCACTAGGATTGCTGAGCGCGATCTTTCTGAGCGAATACGCCAGCAAGCGCATACGAGGTTTTCTGAAGCCAACACTTGAGCTTCTAGCGGGTATCCCAACCGTCGTTTACGGTTACTTCGGCATCTTCTTTGTCACCCCGCTATTACGCCATTTCATTCCAGAAATTCAGAGTTCCAACGCCGCATCGGGTGCGATCGTGGTGGGAATCATGATTTTGCCGCTCGTCTCTTCACTTTGCGAAGACGCCTTGACCGCTGTTCCCCTCGCTCTTCGAGAAGGCGCTTACGGATTGGGAGCGACCAAAATGGAAGTCACGACGAAGATCGTCGTTCCAGCCGCCCTTTCTGGAGTCATGGCCTCTTTCATCCTGGCCCTGTCTCGAGCTTTGGGCGAAACGATGGCAGTCACCCTCGCCGCAGGATCTGACCCCGTTTTAACCTTCAATCCAGCGAAAGCGATTGAGACAATGACCGCCTATATCGTTTCGACAAGTAAAGGTGATGCCGGGGTTGGCACAATTCGCTACAACTCGATTTTTGCGGTAGGAGTCACCCTCTTCTTCTTCACGATGGTGATGAATCTCATTGCGACGCGACTGGTTAAGAAGTTCCGGCAGGTGTATTCATGAGCCTGGTTGCCGCTAGCCAGAAGCACATGCGCATGCGCAAGCGCAAGGATGCGATCTTCAAGGTCCTATGCTTCTTTGCCGCCGGGTTGGGCGTTTTGCTTTTGGTTCTGTTCCTCTACAAAATCGTCACCGACGGTTTGGTGAGGTTGAGTTGGACCTTTATCGTCTCCAACTTGTCGTCTCGTCCCCAGCGCACAGGTATTTGGCCGGCCATTATTGGCAGCACCTACGTCATGACCTTAACCGGGATCATCGCGGTACCCATGGGCGTCGGAGCCGCTGTTTACCTTCAAGAATTCAACACGCGTAAGAACCGTTTAACGGAATTCATTCAGCTGAATATTGCCAACCTCGCGGGCGTTCCGTCGATAGTTTATGGCATGCTCGGCCTCGCCGTTTTTGTAAGGTGGATGGCACTTAAGGAGAGCATTATCTCGGGTGCCCTGACGATGAGTCTTTTGATTCTGCCGATGGTAATTATCATCACGCAGGAAGCTCTTAAAGCGGTCCCCCGAGGCTACCGAGACGGCTCGTTGGCTCTTGGATCGACAACATGGCAAGCGATTCGGTACCAAGTGCTCCCGGCGGCCGCTCCCGGAATCCTCACTGGCATCATCCTCTCCATCTCACGTGCGATTGGAGAAACGGCTCCCCTAATCGTCGTCGGCGCTGCCGCCTATGTTTCATCTCTGCCTCATGGCGTCGGCGATCGATATACCGTTCTGCCGATCAAGATATTTGACTGGGCAGGAGAAGCAAAGCGAGGCTTTAACGAGGACGCAGCTACCGCGATCCTGGTTCTGATGGTCGCCTTGCTCGTCCTGAACTCCATTGCGATTTATCTCCGCAGTCGATCACGCTCAAAAGCGTAGTGACATGGCTTATGAAGTTGCGATGGGGCGCCGATGTTGAAAATCGGACTTGCGAAGTTGCCTCGATTGGCTTATGATTAGGCCAATAGGGGGTACCCTAACAAGTCGAATGAAGGGGTTACTGTCTCTGCTGTTTCTGTTGGTGACAGCGGTTGCGTTTGGTAACCGTATCCTTCTTGTTCCCCTCGATAGTCGACCGGCTCCAGGTCAGTTCGCTCAGATGATTGGGCGTATCGACGGCGTCGATGTTCGAATGCCTCCGTTTGAGTCACTTGGCCGCTTTACGACTCCGGGCAACCCCGATCGAATTCTGGACTGGCTTGAGAATCAAGACATGTCCGATGTGACTTCGATCATCGCCAGCACCGACATGATTTGCTACGGCGGGCTGATTGCATCGAGGATTTATGATGTCTCGTCGGTTGTTGCAGCACGACGCATCAATCGCTTGATGGATATAAAGCGTAAGTATCCCAAGACAAAGTTGTACTTATTTAGTTCAACGATGCGCCTTGCGCCAACCGCGACCCTCAAGGCTTCCAAGTTTCGGCTGAAGATCGCTCGCTACGAAGAGTTAAAGGATATTGCGAACCGGACCGGCGATATCAAAGCCCGGCCGGAAATGATCACGCTTCACAAGAAGATCCCGGTCGGCGAGATTGAACAGTACGAACTCACTCGACAGCGAAATCACAAGCTCCAGAAGCTCCTGGTCCAGCTCACGAAAGATTCTTTGGTCGATTTTCTCGTGATTGGTCAAGACGATGCGCGACCCTATGGTCCTCACGTCGCCGAGACCCTGGATCTCAGGCAGCTCGTGCGGCAGAACGGACTCAATTGGAAGGTCTATTTCTGCGAAGGGGTGGACCAACATTCGATCATTCTTTTGAGCCGAGCGCTCTTGAAAGAAGTTGATTGGACTCCAAGGGTGAGAGTGGTCTATTCTGACGAATCCGCTCGAAGCACTTACGCCAATTACGAGTCAAGGAAGATTGACGAGAGCCTTTCGGAACAGTTGTTGGCGAGCGGTGCGCGCCCGGTCGGAAAGAATGGAGAGTACGACTACACGCTGTATCTCAATACTCCTAATCGGCGAGAATCGACGTTTAAGAAGTTTCTTGAAAACCTGAAGAGCGACCTAGATAAAGGGGAGCCGACCGCCGTAGCCGATATTAACCTGGGCAATGACGGTACCGCCGATCCTGAGCTATTCCAGGCACTTTGGGAACAAGATCGTCTCACCAAATTGCTTTCCTATGCAGGCTGGAACACCGCCGGCAACACGATCGGAACTTCTATTCCCGCTGCCAACATCTATCTGCTTGCCAAACGAACGGATGTTGACCCGCTAGTTCGCGAAGTTGCTCAGCGTGAATTCCTCATTCACCGGTTCATCAACGACTACGCCTATCACAAGTTCACTCGACCTTCAGCGTATGCTCTGATCGAACCCGGTCATCACGAAGAGATTTACGGAGACGAGTGGGACGAAGTGAACACCTATGTCTCGCGAGACCTTCTGAAGCACCTGAGGGTGTTCTTCGATCAAGGATTTCTCGGGAAGACGTTTACGGCTGGCGACCGAAATTATCAGTTCACCGGTCTGACCGATGCCAAGGTTTGGCTCCCATGGCCGCGACCGTACGAAGCTCGACTTGAGTTCCACATCCAAGTCCGTCAAGATTGACGGCTCGCGGACAAGGCTCATTCCTCCGAATACTTTGTGACTTAGGAGAACAACCCATGCTCTCTGGCCAAACGCATACCGAGCTTGGCAAGAGAGACGAGTGGCAAGTGTCGGACTTCGTCAGGCGTGAACCATTCACAGATGTCGGTCGTGCCCCCCTTCTCGTAAGTGAGGGTCGTACCACCTTCGATTTTGACGCGATAGATTAAGCGGATCGCGTGCATACGAGCGTCGGTAAAGTGAAAGAGCTCGGAATTGACGGAAAGTACACCTTGCTGTGAAATCTTAAGACCGGTCTCTTCAAGAACTTCTCGAACGACCGTGCTGTCTGGATGTTCGCCGAACTCAACCTTTCCACCAGGAAGCGTCCACATGCCTTCCGAACCAGTCATGTTCGTAAGACGGCATAGCAGAATCTTGCCTTCCTTAATAATCAGCCCGTATGCCGCAAGGCGCTGGACTTCTGGTTTTGATTGAACCTCGGGCACGGGATAGTTAGAATACCTTGAACGGGCTTTGAGCCTAATCTGGAAATCGGAATCTCAGCTTGGAAAGTGAAAGAATCCGACCGGTGCGGCCTGAGTTTCTTAACAATCGGGGCCTTCGATCGAAGGTGCTAAAGCACTACTCGTCCCGAACGCGCTATTCTTTGGTGATGCGATTGATTCAAGTTTCAATCATTCTGGTAACGTTCCTGGCAATGCAAGCTTCAGCGCAAACTACCGATCCCTCCGCGAGCGAGATGCGTTTTCCTTTGGAGAAGATTCAAGCGGACCTGAGGGTTCTTAGAAGCAAGTACACCGTTCCGCTCTCTGATGTTTATCAGAAACGGATGGAAGCTTTTTATCACGAATGGCTGAATGGATTAGAGAAGGAGCCGTTTGACTCGATGAGCCATGCGGGGCAGGTGGATTATGTACTCTTCAAGAACAACCTTCGGCATGAATTGAAGCGACTGGCTCAATCCAAACAGAAGCAGGACGAACTCCTTCCGATTCTTCCGTTTGCCAAGACGATAGTCAGGTTGGAAGAGGCCTGGCAAGCGATGGAGCCGGTCGAACCGCAGAAGGTGGCGACCACGCTTAACGACCTTCTCAAACAGATCGACGAAGCTAAGAAAGCCATTGAGAAAGGCCAAAAGTCAGACCGAGTGGTGGCCAACCGAGCGGTCGGAACTCTCCAGCGTTTGCGAAGATCCTTTGCCGATTGGTTCGGCTTCTATAACGGATACGATCCCATGTTCTCGTGGTGGGTATCTGAGCCGTACAAAGAGGTGGCCAAGTCGCTAGAGGAGTACACCAACCTCGTACGAGACAAGCTGGTAGGCATCAAGCCAGACGATAAAACAACGATCATTGGCGACCCGATCGGTGATGCTGCCCTCCACGAAGAGTTGGAAGATGCGATGATCCCCTATTCACCGAGTGAAATCATTGAGATCGCCAATAAGGAATTTGCTTGGTGCGAGACGGAGATGAAGAAAGCCTCCCATGAACTCGGCTATGGCGACGATTGGAAGAAAGCGCTTGAGCACACGAAGCAGCAGTACGTCGAGCCTGGCAAGCAGCCCGCGCTGATTAAGTTCTTGGCTGAAGAAGCCACGAAATTTGTGGTCGATCGTGACCTTGTCACCGTTCCGCCGCTGGCGATAGAGGGTTATCGGATGAGCATGATGTCGCCTGAGCGCCAATTAGTGAATCCGTTCTTTCTGGGTGGCGAGGAAATTCAAGTGAGCTACCCGACGGACACGATGTCACATGAGCAGAAAATGATGAGCATGCGGGGCAACAACCGTCATTTCGCCCGCGCGACCGTCTTCCATGAACTGATTCCTGGCCATCACCTGCAAGGGTTTATGCAGGAGCGTTATCGCACCTACCGCGGTCTATTCGATACCCCTTTCTGGGTGGAAGGTTGGGCCCTTTATTGGGAGATGCTCCTTTGGGATCTCCATTTTCCGAAGACGCCCGAAGATAAGGTTGGAATGTTGTTCTGGCGCATGCATCGCTGCGCACGCATCATATTTTCCTTCAGCTTCCACACAGGAAAGATGACTCCTCAGCAGTGCGTGGACTTCTTAGTCGAGCGCGTTGGCCACGAGCGTGACAATGCGGCTGCAGAAGTTCGCCGCTCCTTTGGAGGATCCTACGAACCGCTTTACCAAGCGGCTTACATGTTGGGGGGCCTTCAGATCCGATCTCTCCGCCACGAACTGGTGGATTCAGGGAAGATGACTAACAAGCAGTTCCACGACGCGATCTTGCACGAGAACGCCATCCCTATCGAGATGGTCCGTGCGTCTCTAGAAAACGTCCCCTTGACCCGAGACACCCGGTCAACCTGGCGCTTCTATGACCACAATTAGCTAACTTCCCAACAACGTTGGCCCGTTTGGCAAAAAGCGGGTCAACGAGTAGGAGTTGGAACGTCTGTCACGTAAACGTGTGATGTCAGATGACCACTACGTTCGCTGGTAACATAGGAAAACTCGATTCGCGAGGAATCTTTACTTTATGATCCCAACCGTTCTCGCTTCTGCACAAATCGTAGCTAGTTATGCTGGCGTTTCTCCAGCAACAGCTTCAACTACCGGTGGCAACGTCTCTCAGCCTGCGGCTCCGTTTTCTTCGGTGCCTTCAAAGCAGACTCAGACCGATGTTCCTAAGGTAGCCCCCGCACCCCCCAAGCAAACTCTCAAGTTCATTGAATCGGGTTACTTCGATTTGGGTTACGAGAAGTTGATCGGTCTGTTCAGTGACGCGATCGTACACGGTGGTGTTGCTTATGGCGACGATGACCTGACTGCGTTCGGGCGCTACAGTTCGCTCGACACTCGCGGAACGGGACTTCCTTATCCCCAGGCCGTCACTGGTACCACGGTTGGATTTGAAGCGAGACACTGGTTCCCTAAGCATCAGATGTTTGCGACCTTCCAGATGGGCGATACCCTCAGCGGACCGAACAAGGGCAAAACAGATACCCGTTATGGCCTTGTGGGCTATACCAACTGGGTTTACGAAAAGTGGTTTAGCGACGTTTATGGGGAACTGTTCTACATCCCCATCGCAGGAGACACGTTCTTGGATATCCGATTCCGAAGCGGTCAGACGCTGATGAAGGATAAGGACGGCAACTACTTCTGGCTTTATGTCGTCGGCCAAGGCTGGGCGGCAGGTCAAGGTGTTAGCGGCACTGAAAACCGCGTTGAAGCTGGTCCCGGAATTGCGTATGTCTACAAGAAACTGGCCCTGTCGGTCAATCTTGAAATGCGCGGCGGATACTCATTCCGAGGTCCGATTCCTAATCCGGTCTACTTCAATCCGACGCTTATTATCTCAAGCGGCTTCCAGAAGTAATCGATCAAAAAGCCGGACTCTTCTAAGGGAGTCCGGCTTTTTTTGCATTTGATCATCCCACCAAAGCGGGAAATAAGCAGGCTGATCTACTTGGTGGGCGTTACATCCACGAAATAGAGGGCGGAGATATCGCCATCCAGATTGTCAACTTGGAACTCTTTTTCAAACTTCGGGTCTGAGCTGAGGGGCTGGATCACCATCTGGGCTTTGTCGCCGGTTTTCGCGTTGGCTACGTCGGTTTTCTTGCCCGCGATCAGTCCGAATCGAAACACTCGAATTTTCATTCCCGGTTTGAGAGCGCTCATTCGTCCCGATTGAATGCTGGTAATGGTGTATTCCTCAGCAACCAAAGCAGTGCGGTAAGGAGCAATTCGATCGAGTTCGGGAACGGGAGTCAGGGCCCCGAGTTCGGCATTGATGGTCACCGTCTTCGTGTCGGCATTAAGAGCTTTGGCCATGCTCTGGCCAGCGTGAAGATTGGCAACGATTTCGTCTTCGGTGAGTTCTCGGGAATAGCCACAGACGCCGATGATAGCTCCTTTCCAACTGTCCATTCCTACTTGCAAGGGCAGCAGAGGGCTGGTAGGGGTGATCGTCTGCAGTGCCCGCTCACCATTGATGGAGGCCAACACCGAATCGTAATGCTTGACGAATTGGATGTCATTCAACCCATCGGGACGCAAGGCTCCAATATCCAGTTGGCTCGATTCCTTGAGATACCAAAGGTGGCCATTCTTCACCGCGAGGGAAAGCCCCCCGAATTTGGCAAGTGTTCCGTCGGTGGTGGTGGTGAAAAGGATTTGAAGCGACTTCCATGCCGAAGAGTCGTTAGGAAGAGCAATATTGGACGTGGTCGGGTCTGCTGGCTCGTTCTTGGCCACCTTTTCAGGAGATGGAGCGGTGGTTTGAAGCGACACCTGGACATGCTGTAACATTGCCGAACCCGTTGCGACTCCGTTGATCGCAAACAATGAGTTCGGCACCAAGGGCCACTTGGCAGGACCCTGAGAGAAACCAACCGAAAGACAAACCGATAAAATGGCGAGTGGGATCATTTCACAAGTATCGAGCCAATCTGAAGATTGCGTTTGTTAGGATCGAGGAAGAGGGTGGAAACCTGAGCGAGATTTTTGATCTTCTTCAGCGAAACGGAATACTCTTTCCAACCTTTGGCAAAGACACTACCGGTCGGTACTAAGTCGACTTGCGTGTAGTTGGCTTTGCCAATTTCCACATAGTAGTTGGGATGGAACGCAAAGTAAGCACTGATTGGACCAGCCAGCCCATCGCCTTTCAGCCAGATATTGAAAGTCTGTTTGTTGCCCCAAAGGACGCCATCGACGTTCTGGAAAGTGATCGTTCCTTCGTGGCCGGGAGTTACAATCGCAGACCCTTTGCCTTCAGGACCTTCGGTGCTCCAGGTGATATCGCCGGTGCGAATGTAAAGATCATCCTTTTCGGATGGATCAAACAGAACAGTCGGGTACGTCGCGTTTGCTTGTGCGATTCCGAGAGTTGAAGGTTCGATGTACTGAGGTCCGTTGGCGATCGTTCCAAACTTTTCGGTCTCAACTTCGGCGGCAAGATACATTGGCACTGAAGGGCTGTAGACCGGAATTTCAGCTTGGTAGGATTCACCTTGTTTGGTCATCGGCACTCGATGCCATGTGCGTCCCATCCAGTCACCGGCTTTGCCGTAACTCACGAGGACTTCCGAATGGGTGAGCGGCACCTTCGAATCGACGCTACAAACATAGATGAGTTTATTGCCTTCTACCTTGATCGCTCCATCACCAAGCGAAGTTGGCTTCTCGCCTCCAAATTGCCAATGAGCTTGCCAACCGGTATAGCCGCGGAACTCTTTGCGAGAAGTCTCTTCGTGGTGGCGATTGGGAACTAAAACAAACCGCTTCTCACATTTGAGTTGGTCATACATCTCGATGATGGAGTCGAGCTTTGTGTAGTAGTCGTCGAGCGCGGTTCCTACGTAGATGGGCTTGGTGCCGTACTTGGCATAGGCCGCTGGGCAATACATCTCGTATAGCTTTCGAGATAGAACCGCCGGTTGCCCGCCTGAAGTACCGTCTTCGTCGGTATGGTAACCCAGCCCGTGGTAGATGAAGTAGCAGCAGAGCCGATCGTCGAGGGCGTGGAGAAGCCCCACCATCGTTCCCGCCCATGAGTAGCCGGTGACAATGGTGGATGACAAATTGACTTCGGGGCGGGTCGACAAGTAATCCATCATCCGGAGCAGCGCAACCGTGTAATGGTAAATGTAGCTTTGATTCTTGTCTTCGGTGAATTGCTCGTTGATGCTGAATGGCTGCTTGTATTTCGGACCGCCAACTGAATCCTTCTTAGTAGGGTCCGTGTTGCCGGTAGGTGGAGCAACCGCGACTCCAAAGAATCCATTGGTTGCTTCCGCAATCAAGGGCTTTACCCGGAATCGTTCGACCACGACATCTCCAGGTGCAGCTTTGGCGCCGTCCTTGTAAGTTAGAATCGCGTAGATTCGGACGCCGGGGAGGGAGGTGTAGCGAATCTCCTCAATATTGACGTCGCCTTGCTTCGTCTTTGAAATCGTTTCCACATCCAGAGGAACAGATCGGATGGCCTTCAGATCGAAAATACCAATGGTATCGGGGGTTTGGCTCTTGAGTGACGTTGCCGACGAGACCATTGCGATGGCTGCGAGCACGGCACAAGCGGCCAATTTCAACGGGTTCTTCAATTCGTTACGATGCATTAAGACGGGTTCTCCACATTCATGATATCTAGTAAGGGGGTTCTAGGGTCGAATTACTGGAACCCGCCTCCATCCTTGGCCCTCCGTGAATTCACGTACGGTAAAGCACCAGACAATAACTTTTTTGCCCGCGAGGTTGTCTCCTCGCCGAGCCAAATTCATTCGAGCGGGCGTGGCTCCAGAGCCTCGGACCGCAACGACATCGGGGCTGATGCCGCACTTGAGGGCCAAATTCTCCGGCAAACCGCAACCGGTTGCCAACATATCTTCTCCGATGGAATAGATCAGGTTGTGGCTGTCTCCGAGTAGGACGATCGGGCTCTGTCGGAACGAAGCAACGGGTGCGCCATTGGCATCTGAAACCTTGGTCAGAACCAAAGTTTCCGGGCTGCTTTTGGCATCGCCGGGCTGGCTCGCAAGATCTCCCACGACGTTGATGGTTTGCGAAGTCCCCGTGAACTTTGCGTGAGGTTTACCGGTTAAACCTGGCAATAACGATAACTTTTTGGCGATTTCATCGGCGGCAATTCGAATTCCGTAGCCTGACCAATGGGTGTCTTCTTTGCTATAGAGCAACTCTTCCGGATGTTCGCTTCGAGCCTTGAGGAACAGCGGAGCAAGGTCAACGACGTCGATACCGTTCTTCTTCAAAATCGTGTTGAATTCGGCATCGGCTGCATCCAGACGTTGAGTGGGTGAGTTGATGGCACCATCAACAATCTTTTCGGGATAGATCGCGGACTTGGCGGGCACCGGAACCATGATCAGCGCCACGCCGGCTTTGTCGAGTTGAGCTTTGAAGTCAAGAATTGCTGGCAACGGATCTGCGGCGGCGGGATTCGTCGCTTTGCTAACTTTGGATGCTGCTTCGCCCCAAAATGGACCCACACTCAAATGACGCAGCTCGCCCGGCAAGAACAACCATCCGTCCTTTCCGGGAATGACGGTTGGTGCAGATTCCTTATAGGATGCCAGTTTGGCAGTGAGGGCGCTCTTAAAGTCCTCAACTCCATCGGCTGCCAACAAAGATGCGGAGAGTAAGCCGAGCAAACACCCGGTCGTGATTTTGGTTTTCATGTTCGTCATTTGCCTACCTCTCCCCAGAACGCACTCCAAGAAAGCGAGTCATCAGAATCAAGTTCTTGTCGATTCAGACCTCCGTATTTCCCTTCGACATTCGCCCACGGTGTTAGCTTGAATTTGAGAATCTGTCCCACTGAGTACGCACCATCCACAAGTTGATTGTCTTTCATTCCCCAAACGTAGACGACAATGTTTGGACCCTTCACCGTCCCTCCGGAAACTTTGATGTCCGTTATCTGGAGTGCGATCAGGCAGTCTTTGTAGGGTACCGAACCTGGCTTAGGCGTCACTGCTCGAGATGCGATTCGTCCCGTGACATACAGGCCCTCGGGTGGAGCTGGTTTCACGGGTTGCTTCGAGCCAGTGGTGGGCGGCTTGGTCCCGACTTGATTGGTGGAAGGAACCGGAGTCGGCTGTTTTGCTCCCTGAGTGGTAGGTTTAGGTTTAACGATTGCGGGAACGGGCGTTGCGTTACCAGGCTTTTTCACTACACCAGGCTGAGTTGGTCCGGTAGAAGTTACTGCTGCAGGAGGATTTACGTGGGGAGTGGTTGGATGGGGCTCTTCGACCGGCTTGGGAGGCTGGGCAAGATGAATCATCTTCCAATCTCCTTCCGCAAGATCTCGCATTGAAAATTCGTAAATGACCAGATGCTTGCCTGCGAGTCGATCGATTCCCGAAGCAAGCTGCTGAGCCAGGGCACGTCTTGAAGAAAAAGCGCCACCTGCGTTGATCGCAATCTTGTCGATCGGTCGATCAAGAAGATAGCTCAAGCGCTCGGCAAACCCGGCACTGGATCCCCAACCCATTCCCTCAAGAGAATAGATGTTGGAAAAGCTATCGCCCAAGAGCAACACGTCCGCCTTGGGGTCGCTTCGCCATGGTGATCCGTCAGGCATATTCGTTTTAAGTAAGCTAACCAATTCCTTGGGATAGAGAGTCTGATCTTCGGGTAATTTCAGCATCTCCGCAATGTCTCCCAAATTCGATACGCTCACTTCCTGCTCGCCGTAACGCGGACGGTCAATTTGAGGCAATTTACTGTCCATCCATATGGATTTGGCTAACCCACGAGCGACTTCTTCCATGCCATTGGGCGTCCAGTGAGTATCCGTCGCAAGGAACTGCTTCCGACTTGTGCTCCTCTTTTGCTCGAGCAAGGTCGGAGTGGGATCGAAGACCTTAATTCCAAGATTGGATAGTTTTTGAACGAAAGGCTTGAACGATGCGTTCTCGAGCGCGCTGGTGCTTTCGCCTTGCCCAGTTAACATCTCTGGGTAAATCATCGGTTTAGTGGACACCGGCACGACAATTAGCTCGATGCCCCGACCTTTCAGTTGGTCGTTGAAGTCAGAGATTGCTTTAATCGGGTTGGGTTGGATTGCTGAGATTCCGTGTGAACGTAATTTGAGCGTCTCCGGGGCCAAGAAAGGTCCGTTCGTTAGGTACTCGACGTCCGGTCGATAAAACAACCACCCATTGACGCCTACAAACGCTTTCTCGTTGCCAACCCCTAAAACTCCGGTCATCACCCCTTGAGTAGGCGAAAGAAGAGACTTCGTAAGGATGGAGTTCTCCTTGAGTGTCGTCTCAAAGGCGCTGATGCTCTCGCCACTTGGTATGAGACTCCAATATCCCCAGAACCCATTCGCCTGGGCGATTGCGTCGGTTTTCGGAAGCAGCTTGAATACGTCGTACACTTGGGGTAGCAGTGAGGGCTCTGGTTGGCCGCTTGTGGCCGTCCATCGAGTTCGTTTCGCCTCGTTTTGACGAATTTCCACCACGTGCTGAGCCACTGGAATTCCAAAAATCACGGCTAAGAACATCGCCGCTGTGAGCCACTGAGTTCCTTTGGAGAACTCGGTGTGGTTAAGGCATCTATCCGCTTCTTCTTCACGAGTTTTGTGAAGCCGACCGGTGGTTTTGGTTGGATTGACTTGGCTCATGACGTTAGAAAATGAAGTAGATAAACGGGTTGTATTCTTGGGTTACCAAAACGACAACCGCGAGCAGAAAGACGCCGAAACAGCAGACTGCCTTTCGACGAGTGAAGTTTTGGGTCCACTCCCATGTGTCTTGTACGAACCAAACCATGATCGCGGCCACTGCGAAGGCAAGTAAGTAGTACGGCTTGTAGATCAATCCGCTGACCAAGCTGGCATTCGCAGATCTTGGCCCTAGTCCGAACATGGAGCTCAAATAGGAGGTCGCCTTGCCCAGGTCGTTTGCTCGAAAGAAGATCCATCCCACCTGCACGACAAAGAACGTGATGGCGCCTCGAATGAGATGCGGAAGTTTGAAGTAAGGGTGCTGATCTCCAAGTGCTTTTTCTGCCGCGAGCGATCCTCCGTGAAGTCCACCCCAAATCACGAAGTTCCAAGAGGCACCGTGCCAAAGTCCGCCCAGCAGCATCGTCACCATCAGATTGATGTAGGTGCGAGTCTTGCCTTTGCGGTTGCCCCCTAATGGAATATAGAGGTACTCACGGAGCCATGTAGAAAGGGAGATATGCCAGCGTCGCCAAAACTCGGTGATTGAGAGCGAGCGATAGGGCGCATCGAAGTTTCTTGCGAAAACAAATCCGAACATCAGGCCAAGGCCAATTGCCATGTCGGAATAAGCGCTGAAGTCAATGAAGATCTGAAACGAGTAGCTCACCGCTCCAAACCACGCATCAAGTGGGTGAATACTATGAGCGTTGAACGCGGTATCGGCGACCTTTCCACAAGGGTTTGCCAGCAAGATCTTCTTGGCCATTCCCAGCATAAAGAAGGCTGAACCGCGTGCAAATTTATCGATCGTCAGGGAGCGTTTCTCAAGCTGGTCGGCTAGGAATGAGAACTTGAGGATTGGACCTGCTACCAGGTGAGGGAACATCGACACAAAGCAGGAGAAGTCGATGAAATTCCGCATCGCCTTTGCGTCGCCCCGGTAAACGTCGATGATGTAGCTGAGTGATTGGAAGGTGTAAAAGCTGATTCCAAGCGGCAACACCACGCGGAAGAACGTATCCCAATGAAGCTGAGAAGCTCCAGCCGCGAGTACCGCGCCGTTATAGCTGTCGAGGAAGAAGTTGAAGTACTTAAAGAACCCAAGCATCAACAGATTGGAGACAATCGAGATGATGAGGGCAGTTCGCTGGCATTTCGAGCGCTCGGTCCTCGGTAATTCGACCAATTTCGGCTTCCAATCTTTCCAAAAACGCCAGGAGCTGTACGCGATGACCAGGCTCAATAACCAGTCAAGAAACGTGGTGCCGAACATCAAAAAGATGAACTTAGGGTTCACCCAGCCGTAGAACACGTAGCCAAGCAACGCTAGACAAAGGTTGCGAGCACGTTGCGGAGCCTTATAAAGCGAGTAATAGATCGCCAAGGCCAAGGGTAAGAAGTAGAAAGCGAATATTTGTGAACTAAAGACCACTTATAACTCTCCTCCTACTTCGCCTTGGAGAGGTCGCTTCAGACGCAACGGGGCCAGTCTTGATTCCTCTCCACCAAAAAATACCTGGTACAAATCCGCCCATCTAGTCACGGAAAAGGGTTCTACCAAAGAGTGGACGAATTCGAAGCCCATCATGAAGCAGGCAGGCTCAACTTTAACCCAGCGACAAAAAAGGGACACTCGACTGAGCATCCCTTTAAGTTTAAAAAGACCTGATTCTTAAATGAATTCGAATATCTTATTCATGCTGGCAGCGACGATGTCGAGGCGTGCGGCATCGTTGGGCAAGTCGCTAAGCTCTTTCTTGAATGGTTCCGCGACAACCGGGCCGGAATAGCCAATCTCCTTCAACGCGTTGAGGAAGCCTTTCATGTCAATCAGACCCGTTTCGCCGGGAAGTCCACGAACACCGTCCAATTGCTCATCGACTGGAACACCCAACGGGCCGTCGTTGACATGCACGTAGACAACATCGGCCTCACTAAGTTGTTTGATTTGGTCGTTGGTGCCGTGGGAAGTGTAAAGGTGCCAGCTATCAAGGAGGAGCCCAACATTGGGACCGATCCAGTTCGCCATATTCATCATGCCCGGAAGGTCGTAGACAAATTCGTGGGTGAATTTATCCCGAAGGGTCTTGGGGCCAACGAATTCCAATCCTAATCGGTGACCGTGCTCACCCAAGATGTCTGCGATCGGCTTGAATCTCTCGACGTGGAATTTGAGGTTTGCATCGAATTCTAGGTCGTTTGAAGCAGGCATGATCCAAGTTGAAACGCGGAAGCATCCAATTTCTGCGGCTGCTTTTGCGAGCCGCGGCAGCTTTTGTAAATCGCTTTTCCAGTTTTCTTCCGAGGATCTCCAGTCGGTCGGTAAGCCCCAACCGCAAGCAATCACATCGGCTTGCTCAAAAAGTGAAGTCACCGACTCTGCGCCGCCAGCGTCGATAAGGTCGGCAACTTCATAGACGTCGATTTCAACCCCTGCAAAGCCATGACCTTTGGCAGCAGCGATGCGCTGCTGAATGTTCTCTACTTTGACTCCAATAGCACCTGGACTCAGACCGATGTACATGCTTGAAGGTTTACCGCAACGGCGCTGTGAATAACCGGAGAATTAGATCGGTTTTGTGAGTCCAACCGGTTGGGGTTGGTACCCAACAAAAACTTCGGACAGATTGTCATTTCTCATTCGGTTTTTCACGACTTCGGACAGTACGTCTCGGTAATCCGTCGTGACTCGAAGGTCTCCAGTTTCGTCTAGTTGGTGGTCCTCAAGGCCCGGCCATTTGGAATAGATTTGCCCGCCCATTGTTCCTCCTCCCATCAGCATCATAAAACTAGCCCGTCCGTGATCGGTGCCAAGGCTGCTGTTTTCGGCAACGCGTCGGCCGAATTCGGTCATGACGACCACCGTGACATGATTCATGTCGCTTCCCATATCGGTTGCGAACGCTGCAAGGGATTGCCCCAAATCATCAAGCGCTAAGGGCAGAATACCGACCGTACTTCCTTGTGCGAAGTGAGTGTCCCACCCTGTTCGGTCAAGGGATGCGATTTCCAATCCAAGGTTCGCACGGATGAGGCATGCTGTTTGACGAAGTCCATTGCCCAAGTCCGACGTTGGATATTTGGCTCCGTTGGATGGCTGATAGCTCTTAGGATCGATTTTACGAAGCGAGCTCAAAACGGCAAGCGTTTCTTGTCCGGCATGGGCGACTTCATCCTTGTCACCTTTATAGAGGTCTAGCAGAGCCTTTTCGAAGTGGATTTGTTTGTCTTCGGGAGTATTCAATTTAAAGTCTGCCAGAGACTCTAAAGCGACCGCATTTGCGGCTCCACGAAGCATATCCGGCAAGGTTCCGCTAAATGCGACTGCTCGCAACGGTGAGTCTGTTGGGGACTCCGTCAGCGCCATGTGCCGTGCTATCCATCCACTCGCAGGGCCAGGACCTTCGGCTGCCAGACCTCGTTCAACCGCGGCCATCGCTTCGAAATGTGATCGCGTAGCGTCTTGGGAACCGCAAGCGTGAAGGCAAGCCAGCTTGCCTTCCCGATAGAAATTGAGAAGGGGAGCAAGAGATGGATGCAAGCCGAACTTGCCGTCTAGATCCAGTAGCCGAGCGGCTACTCCAGACCGTCTATCCTTGGGTGACGCTATGGATAGGTTGGGTCGTTTGCGATAGTAGGCGTCCTCGAAATACGGGGCGACGATGTTGAGCCCGTCGGCTCCCCCTCGCAGAAACACATTGACGAGTACATCATGGGGGCGATTTTTGCCTACTTTGCTGACTTTTAGCTCGGCCAACGAAGATCGTGTTCCTGCCCAGGCGGCCAAGCTGAAGCCTGCTCCAAGTAGCAGGTTTCGTCGAGTTGGCTTAGCTTGCTGAAGAGCCTGCCAAAGTTTATTTTCGGTGCAACTGAACCAGTCTTGACTCATTTTTCTCACTCAATCGGCACGCTATCGCCATTGGAACGACGGTGAAGCCAAACAAAGGAATCCGGCCCCTTCATATCCCTTTGTGCCGTGACTCATTTCTTGCGTGAGCTTTTGAAGAAGCACACGGTCCTGGCTGCCTGCTCGTCGAGCGTGGGTGAGTTCGAAGAGTTTCTCAGGATTATTTTCTCGCACTAACTCGGGCCAATTCACTTCGGTCCCTCGGATAGTGTTTGAGGCAAGTTGATAGGCAAAATTCCAGCGCGGGAGCATCGTGCCGGTCCACGCACCGGTGTTCGAAGGATATCCGTCGGGCATTGGCCATTGGTAAAGTGGCTCACCCAGTGCGGCGAGGTGGGTTTGAATCGCTTCTCCGCCGTCCGTATCGGCTTCCAAGGCACGAATTGAGGACACGATGTAGTCAAACGGTCGCTTGAGGATAGGTGGAGAATTCATCAAGTCGTCTGAGACCAAAATCGGTCGAATCATTGAAGGAATATCTCCCTTCGAATTCAAGTAGGTCTGAGCCGTTCGATCGACCCACTTCTCTCCATCCGCTCCTAAAAAGTAGGTGCAGAGCTTGGTTGCTAGGTGGTGAGCGGTAGCAGGGTGGTTCGCAAGAATCTCCAGTACGTGCTCGGCATCCTGCTTGCCTCCCCCGGCAGGAATGGTATGGCCCAAGACGTGTTTGACTCCATTATCGTGCTTTTCTTCCTCGAAGATATAAGCCCATCGATGGTGTAGGAATCGTCGCTCAATCGTCCAACCGGTGAAGCACCGGGCAACTTCCTGAACATCTTTTTGGGAGTATCCGCCCTTCACACCCATCGTGTGGAGTTCCATGATTTCTCGTGCGTAATTCTCATTTGCCCGACCGGAGACATTGCTTTGGTTGTCGAGATAGATAAGCATTGCCGGGCTGTGGGCCGAGGCCTTGAGCATTTCTGGGAAAGAGCCAAGTGCGTGCTTACGAATGACATTCGTTTCGTCGGTGGCCTTCCGGAAAGCGGCAAGTCCTTTCCGACCGTAAATGTTGAAATGATTCGTCCAAAAATCAACCATCCTTTCGTGAAGTTGATTTTTTCCATAGGCAGCACGGAGGATTGCTGCCATCTGAAGTTGGCGAAGGACTTCTCGTTCGGGGAGATCTTGGGTGTCGTACGGGTCCATCTGAAAAACATCCAGCCGATTCAGCAGAAACTGAAGGCGCATGTCTTCCTTTTCGTCCGCGCGAATGAGTGAGTCGACGTAAGTAATCCGTCCCATGCTTTGAACAGCCGCAATCTCGCCTGGGCGAGGTCCAAAAGTCAATCGTTGTACGAGACGAGCTGTCTCATCGGTTTTTCCTGCGGGCAAGGCCGAATCGTATTGATGCTCCACGAAGTGGTTGGCCAGTTTGGCGCAACCACCCAATGCGCTTGCTGCGCTACCCATGAGCCCGATTCGAAGGCAGTCACGCCGGGAAACACCGCTCATGCCGTTTCAAGTTGGGAAATGGAAGGAGTGCGCGAAGCGCGTTGCACGGCTGCTTTGGAACCTGCACCGACGGCTGCGAGAAAGAGGACGGGACCAAAAGCAAACCAGCCGACGAATGGGACGATGCAACCAGTGATCATAAACGCTGCCCCTCGACAAAATGCTGCGTAGTGGTTCATTTCGGGCGCCATGCTCTGCATCCGGTCTCCTGCCATTCGCGCTGCTCCGGCTAGGCCCAACGCCGCTACTGAAAGGATCACGAGCAAAACAATCCAGCCAACCAGCTTTACCACCGGGTTCGGAACTGCAAGTAGAACGGCACCAAGAACCCCCAAGGTGGCAACGATGATCGCTCCACGACCGACGCACTTGCCGGGGTTTGCACTCAGGATTGCCTTTGCGATTTCACTTCGATCGGGAAACAACAGACCATAAGTTACGGTCAGAGCCCAGGCCGATAAACAGGTCCCAATAAGCAGAGAAACAAAGGCCAAAACGTCGCCTTGAATGAACATCACTTCCTCCAAACGCACTTGCGTCATTACCAGTTCGTTCCTATACGTGGGAGGGTTGCAGTCCCTGACTCAATCCGGGGACTAGGCCCTAAACCTGGTATGTCCGCATCTCAAAGTTTCCCGAGACGGGCACTTAAACGCTTAATGTTGGGAAAGAAGCGAAGAAACCATCCTCAACGAGGCGAAATCAGGCACTTTTGGCGTTTCTAAGAGAACGATTCACATTAAACTATTCTTTCGCGCGAGGGTGACACGTTCTCGCTTCGAAACGGAAAGTCGCATGAGCAGCGTAGCCCCGCGAATGAAAGGAAAGAATCGAATTCCAATACATCTGATGAAACTTGGTGTTTGGGTTGGTTCGATCTTCCTATGGTCGGCTGCGTTTGCCAGCGGGCCCCCGCCAAAAGACTTCCCTCATTTTAAAGTCCCAGGTCATGAGCCTGAGATGAACGCCTTGCGTAATCTCTTTTGGCGTCACTATTCCGAGGCGGGTCCGGGTGCAACGCTTTGGGACGAGTGGATTCCGAGCCCGACCTTGTGGCCTGCGATTTCTACGGAAGCTCGAATGGTTGAAATTCGAGAACGATGGAAACAGGCGCTTTCAAATCGCATCCTCGATAGTGAAGGGTACGTCTCAACTCATCAACACGCTTCGATTGCCCACCCTCTAGGTTGGCCCTTCCCGTTCTGGTCGCAAGGGACGGGTGGATACGGCTGGCATTTTTCCTTTAAAGACACGGTCGGTCCACCATGGCGACCAGAAACGCTGAGCGATATCGTTGGTTGGGAACTGACCGGAGCAACTGCCGTCAGCATGAGCGCAGACGGTTGGAACGTTCAGCTTGATTCAGTGGGAGCAGTCGTTTCGACTCCGTTCAAACCTATTGACACTTTCCAAGCTCCGTTTATCCAATTGCGTTGGCGAGCAACTGGCCTGACCAACGCCCATCCCTACATTGAGTGGGCTACCGAAGCGGAGTCCGGTTTTTCAAAGTCTCGAAGGATGTATTTCGATCCCGCTGGGGCCGATGCGACGACGCATACCGTTATCCCGATGTACCTGCACAAGGAGTGGACGGGTACGGCTACTCGTTTGCGCCTTGGGTTCGACAACAAGACAGGCGCATCGGTAACGATTCAGGCCCTTTTCACTCAATACGACACGCGGCAGAACGTCAACAACGCGAGCTTTATTGACGGTTGCGCATCGTATATTCGCTGGACCGGCGACATCGAGTTCCTTAAGTTCAATATTGAACGCATTCGAATCGCGCTCCAGTACATGATGAACGAGCAGCAAGGGCTCGAAAAGAAGGTCATTAAGACCAATTGGGTTGGTCATAACGGGAAGAGCGGAATCCAATTTGAAGATGGCAAGAAGGTCATCGTATCAGGACAAGGGATTGGCGATAACTACTGGGACATCCTCCCATTTGGAAATCTCGATGCCTATGCGACGTTGCGATACTACGGATCGCTTAAGAATGTAGCCGACCTTGAGCGAGAGATCCGCGAACACAAGGAGTGGGGCATTGAAGCCCCGCCTCGATCACTTTCTGTTGAGAAACTGGAAGCTCATGCTGCCGAGGTTAAACGAGAAGGCAATCGACTGTTTTGGGACCCCAAAACGGAGCGTTTTATCGCTTGCATCGATACCGCAAACAAACCGCACGATTACGGTTACACGTTCCTCAACCTGGAGTCCATTTACTACGATTTCGCCGATGATCGGCACGCTGAAAAGATCATGCAATGGATTCGCGGAGAGCGAATTGTAGGCAGTGATACTTCAACCGGAACTGACATTTACCGTTGGCGTTTTGCCCCACGTGCGACCACGCGTAGAAACATTGATTGGTACATCTGGGCTTGGAGTGGGCCGGAATCCCTCGCCTGGGGAGATCAAGTTCAGGACGGTGGGGCGGTGCTCGGCTGGTCGTACCATGACATCATGTCGCGGCTCAAGATAGAAGGCCCTGAAGACGCTTGGAATCGTCTACGGGAGATTGCCTTCTGGTACGCCGAAGTCGAAGCTGCGGGCGGGTATCGCCAATACTACAACGGTAGCCACGAAGGACACCTTCAAGGAGGAGGCACCCCTGGCGGGCTCGGTTTGGATAGCGAATTCACCGAAAGCATCCTCGTTCCTCAAACCCTTCTCGACGGCTTCCTGGGGTTCGAGCCAAAGGGCGGTGGCTTTGAGGTCAGCCCAAGGCTTCCGAAAGATTGGCCAGAATTCACGATCGACCAGATTCATTGGCACGGTCTCGTACTCAGTATCCGGGCCACTCACAAAGAGATCGAAATCAATCGATCCGGCCCGCTAGATCCGGTTGAAGTAACCATCAATGGCCGTAAACCGATCACTTGGTCGGGTGACAAACCGCTCAAAGCGAAGCTTTAAGTTTGGGAGTTAAGTATCAGGTTTTGTAACCTCTTTCCCCTCTAATCAGCCTATGCGGTAGTCTCGCAACATGTTGCTCACCTTGACATTGTCGTTTGGGATTGCTGCTCAGGATTATCCGGCGTACTCAGTGCGACCGCTATCTGGAGTGACCATCGCGGGTCTTCCGGCCGTAACCAGCCACCTCTGTGTTGACCAATTTGGTTACCTCCTGGCGAGCAAGAAGGTCGCGGTGATCTCTGACCCGGTGAAGGGATTTAATGCGGATGATCACTACACGCCGGGCAAGACCCTTGAGGTCCGACAGAGGAGCGGCAAGACCGTCCTTTCGGGGCATCCGTTGGCGTGGAAAGACGGTGCAACGCATGAAGATTCGGGTGACCGAGGATGGTGGTTCGATTTTTCTTCGCTGACCAAACCGGGTCATTATTATATTTACGATCCATCCACGAAGCTCCGGTCACCTCTATTTCGAATTGGAGAAAAGGTCTTCAAGCCCGTTTTGACCGCGGCAACTCGAATGTTTTACTACCAGCGGCTTGGTGTCGCGCTCAAGAATCCTTACTCCAAAGGTTCGTGGGTCGATGGACCAGCCTATCTTCAAGACGGTCACGCTCGATCCGTTTTAGCTAAAGGTGACGCCAGTCAGGAACGCAACATGGTTGGTGGTTGGATGGATGCAGGAGATACCGACAAGTACCCGCCCTTCAACGGTGACGTCATTCACCCATTGCTGTACGCCTACACCGCAAATCCCAAAGTCTTTACCGACGATTTCGGAATTCCAGAGTCAGGGAATGGACTTCCCGATTTACTCGACGAAGTGAAGTTCCAAATCGATTGGCTGATCCGAATGCAGTTTCCCGATGGCTCTGTGCCAGTCAAGATGGGCAATATTGATTACAACGGAAAGCAGCCTCTCAGTAAGGATATGCGCACCCGATATTACGGGCCAAAGGACTCTGGGGCAACGATCTATACCTGTGCGAATTTCGCTCATGCCGCCCGAGTTTATGGCAAATTCCCGGCCTGGCATAAATATGCGGCCGACCTCCGAGCAAAGGCACTACTTGCTTGGAATTGGTATCAGACTCATCCCCGTACCTACCGATCGGATACCGGTGAGATCAAATCAGGCATTGCGAATCGGTCTGCAGACGAGCAGGACCGAATGGAGGCTTATGCCGCAATTCACCTGTTTGCTTTGACGGGAGACACGAAGTATCAGGCGATCATTCGAAAGAAGGTTTCGAAAGCCCGACAACTCTCTGAATACAACTGGAGCCCCTACGAAACCGGGGCAGCGGAAGCACTCGTTGACTATTTAACCGTTCCCGGTGCGGATCGAGACGTGGTCAAGCAAATTCGCGAGAAGTTGGCGTCCTCAGCTTTGAGCGATCATTTCGCACCGAAGCCAGAGGCTGATCTTTATCGCGCTTGGATGGAGCCCACGAATTATCACTGGGGAAGCAATACCATCCGTGCTAGCTGGGGAGTGGTCTCACTGTTCGCTGCTAAGAACGGCACGACGAAAAAACAGATCCAGCAAAATTGCCTCGATCGTGCCGCCGACATGCTCCACTCCTTCCACGGTGTCAATCCGCTTGGAGTGGTTTACCTGTCCAATATGGGAAGCTATGGGGCCGAACATTCCCTCAAATATATCTACCATGAGCGTTACGGCTTCGGGACTGCCTTCTCAGAGAATCCTCCTCCCGGATATGTTGTTGGTGGACCCAATCAGAGCTTTGGCGGTAAGTCACCGGCCGGCAAACCCTCCCTCGATTGGGTCCGAAGTCAACCAAGGGGCAAGGCCTACGCTGATTTCAACTTGGGTTGGCCCGAAAGCAGTTGGGAACTCAGTGAACCAGCGATTTATTATCAGGCGATCTACGTGAGGTTGCTCGCCGAGTTTGCTAAGTAGGGATTGAAGCGTTTACTTCGAGACCGTTAGACTCGCGGCCTTCGTGACTCCCCCGAAATTAGCCGAGACAGTCAAGCCAGATTTAGAACTGACCTTGACTGTCTTAGCCCTAATCGCAATGGTCCTCCTGGAGACATGGCATAAGGATTCTTATCGGAGGACCAAGCGTAAACGGTGTTGTCGTCGCCAAAAGAAGATCCAGACTACAACACATTTAGTCGAGAGTCAGTGGTGTATTTGTTCGCAAAGGAAACTAAATGTGTCGAAAGTTCCGGACAACCTTCTTCACACGACTTGAACCATCTTTTCTCCAAACGGCTTGATTCCCGCGTGCGTGTTAACGGAGGTCAAGCAAGCGGCGATCACTCCCACGATTAATAGAGCTAAGAGGGTGGTCTTTCGACTCGCTGGAATGAACCCGCATATCAAGCTGACAACAAAACTGCTCAGGCCAATCATGAGAACGCTCAGATTTCGGGCCCAGGTGTCGAATGCATCACGATCGCCAATCGTGATGCGCTGCTCTTGGAACGGAGAATTCTCGATAACGATGTCGTTTTGCATCTGTTCAGGGCCCAAATCACCCCTTAGTCGAGTGATATTACATCCCTTCCATGCCAGGCATTCGAGCGGTTCGTAGATTAACGTATCTTTACTAAATTTAACAACGCGGCTCTCAGGGAAGCGAGATGAATTCCAAATTTGTAATGGCTTTGCGGTGGCTGTTCCGTCTGATAAAACGACGAGGTCGAGGGTCGTTCGATTCCCTTGGGCAGCCGTCAGCCTAAGCGGATATATCGCTTGCTTTGACGGAAACGTTATCGCCAACGGCTGCGCAACTCCGTGTCCGGACGCTTTGAGCAATTTGGCAACCATAAAGCACCACCCTTCTTTAACATATTGAGCGACTACCGGCTCGGCCTCCGCAGGAAGTTGGCCACCATTTTTCCTCATCCATGTTGAGAGAGCTTTCGCATCTTCTGATTTCACGATCTCAACACTGTAATTACCAACGGTCATCTGCTCGAGCCTCAGGACGGGAGTGCCACGCGAACTGACTTGGGCGTAAACAGGGAAGAAGACCGCTAGCAGAACTAGAAAGAGGAAGCCAGCTAAGGCAAGCCGACCTGCATTCTTCCGAGAAGGTTGCCAAGAAGCCCATAAGGCGGCAGTAAAGAATACGACTCCAATGGAAAGGTATAAAGTCGATGGCTGAAACCTATCGAGTCTGGGGCCGAATCTTCGAGAATTGTGGTCAAACCAACCGGTTGCGACATCGTAAATCTTGGTTGGGGGATTTGGTAACGGGACGATCCACGCGTAATCTCCAGGCTCACCATTCAAAACCGACTCAATAATTAGGGTTTCCTGCCCATCTTTCTGGACAACTAAACCTCGATGGAAGGGAAGAGTTGGTTTGGTAATTCCACCAAGGCTTGCATACATACCGCCTGCACACGCAAGAGCCCCCAAAGCCAATAGCATGAGCAAGGCGACCGCGCGCTTCATGACCTGTATCATATCGCAGAGTTACTGCGAGTGCCAAGAAAATGGGCGCCCATCCAATCGACGGGCGCCCTTGACAACATTCCGAGAGGGCTACTTGACGCCGGTGCCTTCGGGAGCTTCTTTATCTGGCTGGAGCAGAATCGCTCCTCCATCGGCATCTGTAGCGGCGAGGAGCATGCCTTGGCTCTCGACGCCACGAAGTTTGGCGGGCTTAAGGTTAACGCAAACGATGACTTGTCGGCTAATGAGATCCTCAGCGCTGTAACTCTTTCGAATTCCGGCAACGATTTGTCGGCGCTCTTCGCCGATAACCACTTGAAGCTTCATAAGCTTATCGGAGCCTTCTACCGGTTCAGCTTCGAGAACTCGTCCGACCTTAAGTTTTACTTTCGCAAAATCATCAATTGTAATTTCAGTTGCAACGGCTTCCTCTTTCTGAGCGGGAATTGGCGTGGCAGTTGGCTGGGGTTTTGGCTGTTCCATTTTCTTTGGTTCTTCTTTCTTAGTCAGTTCAAGGCGAGGGAAAATTGGTTTGGGTTGCGACAGGGCCGTACCTTCGATGAGGGAACCTTCCGTTCCAATTTGGGACCAATCGGTAAGCGGGGAGGAACCGAGTTGAGCGGCAATTGCGTCGGCGGTTTTTGGCATGATCGACCGAACAAGTCCTTCGGCCGTGCGCAAGCACAGGAGCATCGACCGGATGACTCCTGGCAGGGCAGGATCATTATTCTTAGCGAGGGCCCAAGGAGCGCGAGTGTCGATATACTTGTTCAAGAATCGAACAACGCTCCAAGCGGCGTCAGTTGCATGGTCGATTCGGAACGTGACCATAGCGGTCTCAAAATCAGCCTTCGCTTTCGCGATCGCTTGGACGGCTTCTTCTTCCACGGATCCACCAGGAACGGAACCGCCGACAAACTTATGGCTCATCGCGAGACTGCGGTTGAGCGCATTGCCGAGGTCATTCGCAAGATCGGTGTTGTACTTACGATCAAACTCTTCGTAGGTGAAGACCGAGTCGTTGTCCACCGGAAGCGTCGCGGCCATATAGAATCGCACCGCATCTATCGCAACATCGAGTGCGCAAGTTGATCGCTCAGAAAGTTCTGCGGCCAATTCAAGCGGTGCCACGACATTGCCTTTTGATTTGGAAATCTTCTCGCCGCCCATCAATAACCAGGCGTGTCCGACGAGTGTTTCTGGCAAAGGTAAGCCCACGCCGAGAAGCATGGCTGGCCATAGGGTGGCGTGAAATCGGGTGAGAATATCCTTGCCCATCCACTGAACTTCCGCGGGCCAATAGTCTTCCCAACCTGGTTTTGGCCAACCGGTCGCCGCTATGTAGTTGATCAGTGCATCAAACCAGACATAAACGACTTGGCTGTCATCTCCTGGTACCGGAATGCCCCAGCCTGGGTTGGCTCGCGAAATACAAACGTCTCGAAGTCCTTGTTTGATAAACGAGACGACTTCGTTCTTTCGGGTTTCAGGAAGAATGAAGTTGGGGTTCGCATCAATATGAGCCATCAGGGGCTCTGCAAAGGAGCTCATGCGGAAGAAGTAGTTGTCCTCCTTCACCCAGCGAACTTCGTTGCCGTCGGGACTCTTGCCATCGACAAGGTCCGATTCCTTGTAGAATGTCTCGCTCGATACGTCATACCAGCCCTCGTAAGTGCCGGTGTAGATGTGCCCTTTTTCCTGCAGGATGCGGAAAAACTCTTGGACCGCGATTCGGTGGCGGGGCTCGGTCGTGCGAATGAAGTCATCGAATTCGATGAACATTCCAGGCCAAATTTCCTTAAACTTGGAGGAGATTTCGTCGACAAATGCCATCGGGTCTTTGCCAGCTTTCTCAGCGGCTTCTTTGACCTTGAGGCCATTTTCGTCGGTACCGGTGAGGAAAAACACTTCTCGACCACGCATCTTTTGGTATCGTGCGGTTACATCCGCAGCCAGCGTCGTGAGCGCCGTTCCGATGTGCGGAACCGAGTTCACGTAATAAATAGGCGTGGTGATCGTGTACTTCTTCGACATGAGACCAGAGTTTACCGGTGAACTCACTATCACCCTGCATATGCAGCGAGATCTGCTCGTAGCTGATTAAGCAAAGTCAGATCGCCAGAGTTGTTTAGCCAGCTCAGCCATCTCTCTCTGTCTTCTAAGAAAAAGTGCTTTGTCCAATCCTCAGCTGCCCTACCTGGGATCTGTCTTGAAAGGACGTATTGGCTTTCCTCGCAAACCTGCTTCTTATCCGCGTACATCGCATTACCGATTTGGCTATTCTTGGATCGCCTTTAGTCGATCGCTAACATCTCTTGGAGCTTTAGCTTCGCCATTAACGACTACTTCACAAGAACGGCTTGTGCCTTTTCAATTGCGTCCGATAGCCGGTCGAGGGTGGCTGCTACCTTTGGTATTTCAGAATTCACTTCTGACCAGTTGCGCTGCTCAATTGCTTCACGGACGGACGGAATCGTCTTGACGCCATAGCCTGTGTAGAAACCGGGTGCGTAAATCATATGTCGATACCATGGCCGGCGAGGAAGTCCAGAGCCAAGCAGGGCTCGCTCGGTGGCCATCATTGCGTGGTCTAGCTCAACCGAAGGAACGCCGTCTTTCGAAGCTTCTTCATACTCAGCGCTTACCTTTTTCAATCGTCTTAACGCCGTTTGCATGAGTGCAAAGTCGATCGAAGGAACGTCTGGCTTGATCTTTGGAAGCACGCGTGATTTCGTCGGATCGAATGTCGCTTTCAAGGTGCCGTCTTTGACTAGTTGATTCTGTTCTGCAGTTTCTTCTCGCATGGCATCCACCAACTTAGGAAGCTCTTGTGCGAATTTGTCGATCGTCTCCGAGAGGCGGACGAACTCAAATGGAAGGATATCGGCATTGGCAAACCGCATCATGGTGTGCCCCGACATCTTGGCGAGCGCTACGCCATAGTGGAAGCCAGGGTCGCCGTAGTGGGTGTACCAATTGTATGAGTCGTAAGTTGAGTGATATACGCCACCAGGGTTTTCGCCACCGAAACCCATGTCCAGTGACGAGATTCCCAAATGCTGAAGAAAACCGCTAAAGTCGGAGCCTGCGCCTAACGCTCCAATCTCCATGTCCCGATTCACTCGGAGTTTCTTTCGCTCTGCAGGGCTAGCTGAAACAATCTTCTGATCGAGTGCTCGGTTTGCCAAAGTAACCTGCGTTTCTGGATCGATTACGGATCGCTCGACCTCATTGATAAACTTCTCCAAGCTGTGGGAGCCACTGATTCCGAGGAATCCTCGACCGTTCGAGTCGGTGTTCAGATACACAACTGCTTTCTTGGTGAGTTCGTCCTGATGAGTCTCGCACCATTCGGTAGAACCGAGAAGTCCCGGCTCTTCGCCATCCCAAAGGCAGTAGATCATGGTTCGACGGGGACGCCATCCAGTCTTGAGCATTGCTCCGATCCCTTTGGCTTCCTCAAGGAGCGAAACCGCGCCGCTAAGAGGATCTTCTGCACCCATCACCCAACCGTCGTAGTGGTTGCCTCGAATGACCCACTCATCGGGAAGTTCGCTTCCCTTGATTTGGGCGACGACATCTCGCGCTTCGACGAAGTCCCAGTTAAATTTGAGTTTGAGGTGGACGTCGGTATCTCCGGCACCAACGTGGTAAGTGATGGGTAAGGCACCTCGCCAATCGTCGGGTGCTACCGGACCTCGAAGAGTTCTCAGCAAGGGAAGGGCATCGCCGTAGGAGATCGGCTGGCAAGGGATCTTGGTGATCGTCTGGACATCTTTAATCGCGATTCTCTTGACGCCTTTCACCGAGCCTACTCCGGGAGTGGTTGGGTCGCCGGGGTAGACGGGCATGTCGGCCACTGAACCGCGCTGAACGCCATTCGGATTGAGGTAGGGCCCGAAGGGATACACCTCACCTTGGTAGTAGCCATCATCTTTGGGATCAGAATAGATCAAGCAACCGATTGCCCCGTGCTCGGCGGCAACTTTCGGCTTGATACCGCGCCATCCACCACCATATCGTGCAATGACGATCTTTCCCTTAACGCTGATACCGAGCGCTTCAAGCGTCTCGTAATCTTTGGGCATGCCGTAATTAACATAGACCAACTTTCCGGTCACGTCACCGTCGCAGGAGTAGCAGTTGTAGGGCGGCAAACCACCGGGAGCAGTGGAAGTGGAATCTTGCGCGAGTGCAGGCTCGGCAAGTTTGGCTTTGTAGCCAGGCATCTCCAAGAGCCGCACTTTGGGGGTCGCAAAGAGCACGTTGAATCGTTCGATGTGGGCGTCCCAGCCAAAGCTCTTGAAAAGTGATTCCGCGTATTTAGCATTCTCCAGCCCGTAGGACGAACCGACGTGATGTGGCTTGGCGGATAACCGCTTGAGGAAAACGGGTAGGTCGGCACGGTTGAGAGACTGATCGAATTTGGTTTCGAGAGCAATCTGAGCGTTCGCATGATCAGCCGCAAATCCCATTAGCTGGTGAGTATCGGGCTGAGTTGCAGCGAGGGCAATGAGAGGAAGCAGGCCACACATCGTGCCAACGAGTCTACTGCCTTCGCAACGAACTTGGCAGTGAGTTCCTTTACTAAAATGGATCACGACATCTGTGGCAGTTCCTTCGAGCCCGGGAGGTAACGGTGCATGTTGATTTGCAGCGATGAGAGACCCATTGTCAGGTTGCTAAATCTCACCTTTATGCCGCGTGTATGAAGTTGTTTGCCCTTTGAATTGCTAGAACTGCTGGATGAACCAGGCTTCGACGTTCTTACGCAGATTCGGTCTCAAGAGCAATGTCAAAAGATCCAGATGGTGCTCATGTTGAGTTTCCAAGAATGATCGTGGTCTTTGAGAGGAGCGTTTGTTCAAGGTGGATGAGTACTTTGATAAACTGTTCCACCCCATAACCGTGTTTCACTGATTCAGGGTCGTAACGAAAGGTCAACCTCTCGACAACAAACGAGATAGAATCCATCCGATGACGATTGCAGTATTTGGTGCTTCCGGACGGACTGGCAAGCTTATTTGTGAATTGGGAGTCAAAGCAGGGCATCAAATTCGAGCAATCGTCCGCGATCCTCAGAAGGTCGCCACGATCGAAGGTATCGAGATTGTCCAAGCTGACGTTTTCGATCAGAAACAGGTGGAGACCGCATTAAAGAATGTGGATGCAGTTATTGACTGCTTGGGGTCCAACGACCTTGGTAAGACCAACCTTCAAGAAACAACCATCCACATCATTATCAAGGCGACGCAAGTTTGCAACGTCAAACGCATCGTGATCTTGGGTGCCTCAGGCGCGCTTCACGACCCGATGTGCAATGAGACGCTTGGACGAAAGATCTTTTTCGTCATCATTCGTAACACGCTCCTCAAGAATCCAATGAACGACTCGGGAGCCCAGCAGAAGATCATCGAAGCGTCCGATTTGGATTACACAGTGGTTCACCCGCCGCGACTGCTCGATATTCCTGCGAAAGGGGCTTTCCGCACCGATCCAAACGGACTGCCACGCGGCGGTCGAGAACTCGGACGTGCAGACCTCGCCACTTACATGCTCAGTCTTTTAGAGGATCCATCCTCTATCCGAACCGGTCCGTACATCGCCTATTGACCTTGGTTTTAAGACGTTCCACCATGCTTCCATTAAAGATTCACCCTAAAAATCCTCATCTACTCGGAAGTGCCGACGGTGTTGAAATGTTTCTTTTGGGAGATACCGCTTGGCAGTTGCTGCAAAGGCTGTCACGAGACGAAATCCAATACTATTTGGATAACCGAGCCGCGAAGGGATTCAACTTGATTTGCACGGTTTTCCTGTCTGAATTCGATGGATTGAGGGTGCCCAATCAAGAAAGTCACGTGCCCCTCGATTCATTCGAACCCATACAGATCAATGCACAGTATCTAGATCTGGTCAAATTCTTGTTAACGGAAGCCAACCAAAGAGGCATTTTCGTTGGCTTACTTCCAACTTGGGGTGACAAAATGACCGCTCCTTGGGGCATAGGGCCCCGAATCTTTGAAGTCGGGGACGAAGCCAAATGTTTCGACTTCGGGAAGTTATTGGCAGAGGGTCTCAAAGACCACTCCAACATCCTATGGGTTCTCGGCGGAGACCGCCCCGCAAACCTTTCAAAGACTGCATTGGATTGGCCCTACCCGTGGCAGGCAGGATTTACTGTCGATACGGACTGGGAGCCGCTTTGGCGAGCAATGTCGCAGGGGATTGTCCAAGTGCTTCCCGAAGCGCTTTTTGCGTTTCACCCTCAAGGAGGTTCACTCTCAACGTCCCAGTTGATTCACAAGTCCGACTGGCTGGATATCAATATGATCCAATCCGGTCATGGTGGCGGTCACGATATCCCGATCTGGGATTGGATTGGGCGGGACTATGCCATGCGACCAGCAAAACCAACGTTGGATGCGGAACCCAATTACGAGGACCATCCCGTAAGTCCATGGCCGACCTGGGATCCCGCATCCGGATACTTTGACGAATACGATGTTCGCAAGCAATGCTATCGATCGGTGTTTGCGGGCGGGTGCGGCGTTATTTATGGTCATCACTGCGTTTGGCAATTTTGGAGCGAGGGTCGCGAACCGATCATGTGGCCCCAGTTCGATTGGAAAACCGCTTTAGATCGTCCCGGCGCCCACCATGTTGGTCAGCTTCGCAAACTTCTTAACCGTTTCGATCAACAAGTCCGCATGCCTGATCAATCGGTGTTCGTACGTGGACAAGGCTCCGGAGCCCATGCCAAATGCTGTATGAGAACAGAAGATTGGCAACTTGTCATGATCTATTTGCCAATGCGAGAAGCGCTTGAAATTTGGATTCCGACCGCTCCGGGAACCCACTACAAGCTCGAATGGATGTCTCCAATCAACCTTGTCGTGCAGGGGGAATCCTTCGTTGCCCGACCGGACCAACCGTTTTCAATCGAACCTCCCGAAGGACTTTCCCCCGACGTCATCCTCATCCTGTCTAGAGTCCTAACTTGAAGCTGCCTCGAATCAATGTTGATTCGAGGCAGTAACATGCTCAACAGTTAGCTTGGGTCAATGATGTGGGCCGATTCCACCATTCGCTTGAAATACGATGAAATCTGTTTCTCTTCCTTTGGGTCGCCAATAATCACGCTCAACGCAATTGCGGCGCCATGTTGGTCCTTGAGCAAAACGAACTTACGCTTCACAAACCCGGCCTTGTTGGCAACTTCAAACGAGCAGCTTTCATAACCCGTCTTGGTTTTGCCTAAGCGATACGGCGTAGCTTTGCCAGGCTCTTGCTGATAGATGAAGAACAACGATGTCTTGTAAAGTTGATCCCAACTCTGCTTGGTAACACCTGCCGTCATCACACCAAGCTCAGTGTCTTTGCCAAGCGAAGGAGTGATGCTTCTAGCACCCCAAGGAGTCTGACTTCCAACCGTCCAAGACTTTGGAACCTCCACGGTGTAGGCCTTCGATGTCACTTGTACGAAACCATCGGGGAGTGGCGTGAGCTTTACATCCTTTGCGGCGGTTTGCCCAAGAACGAACGTGATCAATGTTGCAACCATGAAAAGGTTTACGCAACGACAACCGGTTTGATTTCGCGAGCGAACTACTGAGCAATGAGCCGCGCTGCAAAGCCTCCCGCGTTCGCCATTTGAATCGTCAACTGACTCTCACGACTAATCTCGTGTTTGCTCACCAGCACATCCTCCATGCTCTGACCATCCACAAAGCTTTCCATGCGATATTTACGATGAGCTAAGAAAGAAAGAGAAACCGAAATGGATTTGGCCTGATCGCTGTTCATGCCAACGATCCACCAAGCATTGCCCTTTCGCCGAGCAATCACTAGGCTCTCGGCAAAGTCAGCTTGAAGCACCTTTATCTCATCCCATACGGTGGGAAGGCCACGGAAGAACTCGATCCCGGGCTTATTCCGGTAATTCTCGGGTGCATCGCACATCACAAGAAAAGGAGAACTCATCATCACCGCAAGGGCTAACTGGCGACAACGGGTGCCTCGTGTTTCGGTCGGGATGGAATTGGTTCTGAATTCGGAATTCGCCTTGTTGAGAAAAGCACCTGGAGTTACATCTGCAGGTCCGAGCAGCCCCCGTGTAAACGGGAGTGTGATCATGTGTTTGGGAGTAAATAGCTCCCCTTGAAGCTTGTTGTACTCCAGCCCTAAAACTCCCTCTTGGGTGATGTAGTTGGGATAGGTGCGATCCAACCCAGTCGGTTTGTAAGCTCCGTGGAAATCAATCATTAAATGGTGGCGGGCCGCGGCACTGAGTGTTTCTTCATAGAATCGAACAGTTGCCTGATCGTCACTGTTCATAAAGTCGATCTTCACCCCTGCAATTCCCCATTTGGAATAGAGTTCAAAAAGCCGATCGGCACCCGCCTGTTTTACATCTTTGCTGTGAACCCACAAGAACAGCTTCACCTGCTTGGATTTGGCATATCGAATCAGTTCAGGTACGTCGACATGGGACAATGGCTTCATAGCCGTATCGAGATCTTTGCTATCCATGTCGTACCAAAACCAGTCGATGAGTTGATACTGCCAACCCATTTCGGACGCGAAGTCGATATATCTCTTGTGAGCTTGAGTGTCGCCCCTTGCTCCGAGCCCGGTGTATTGCGGCAGAGTCCGATTCTGGCCTGTCCACCAAGGATCCCAGGCGGAAATTCCGGGCTTGATCCAACTTGTATCCTTCAAACGGGATGGCTCTGCGAGCGTCTTGATGAGGCTGGACGAGATCAACCCCGCGGCATACGCTGAAACCAGTACCACTCGCCAAGGACTCTGACATGGGCCCTCCACGTCAGTGCTCGAGGCCATCGAAACTTGAAGCGTTTCGTTTCCGCCTCTTTTCAGGAACATGCCTGACCAATTGCGAAGGTCCGACTCTGAAATTGCCGCAAAACCGGCGGGAGTTTTGACAACCGCCGGGAGGCAGAACGGGCTCGTAGGCAGCTTATCGAGAGTCGTTTCGGGATACTGAACTTCGGTTGCGACAGAAAATTGTCCGCCCCAGGTTGGGTAATCGCCCGCAAACGCAAATTCTGAGTGATCTTGGGTGATGCCGTAAGCGCCCGATGGAAGGTCATAGCGAAACGCGAACCCATCATCATAGACCCGAAACACAATCGAAAATTCGTGTCTTCCGTTTTGGCAACGAAGGATCGTACCGTTGTAGTTGTCGGGCACATTTCTTTTTGGCCCAAACGAGTCTTCCCAGCTACCTCTGTGCCGAATAGATTGAGTTTCAGTGATCTGAGACTGTTTCCCTATTCTTGACCGATCGGAGAACTCCAATCCTAGATGCGATGGTTTGATGACGATCTTGCCGTTTAGCTGGACATCGTACGACAAGTCATCTCCAAATAGTTGGACGACCAAGCGATGGTTAGGAGATTCGATCCGGACTGGTTGCGTGATCGAGAACAGGAACATGTCGGAATCCTACCCGGGGCAGAAATTCAAGCTATCAAGACGCGTTATGCCTCAAAACCAACGGAGCCTACCGCTGCCCAAAGAATCTTAGGAAGGTAGCCATGCCATCGGAACGTTCAACCGATTGACTCCAGCAACCGAGATGCCGATCTGTGCCAAAATCTAGTATGACCACCGTCCGTGTGTACGTCACTCTCAAGCCATCGCTTCTCGATTCTGCGGGACGTACCGTTGCAGGTGCCCTTCAAAAGCTCGGATACGAAGAGCTAACTCAGGCTCGCATCGGCAAACTGATTGAGCTCCAGGTTGAACATTACGACGATGCTCGAGTGAAAGAGATGTGCGATAAATTGCTGGCCAACCCGGTGATTGAGGACTACCAAATCGAGGTGGTTTCGTGAAGGTTGCGGTCATCCGCTTTCCTGGCTCGAACTGCGACCAAGATGCCTTTCATTCCTTGCGGGACGATCTGGGCATCGGAGCGGAATACGTATGGCACGAATCTCACTCGTTGGCGGGATTCGATGCGGTATTTCTTCCCGGCGGCTTCTCCTACGGAGACTATTTGCGCTGTGGAGCGATGGCAGCCCGAGCACCTGTCATGGAGGAAGTCAAGCGGTTTGCCAAAGAAGGGAAGCCAGTCATCGGAGCTTGCAATGGCTTTCAAATGCTTTGCGAGTCGGGTCTACTTCCAGGTGCTCTCCTTCTGAATGCCGAGCAGAAATTTATCTGTAAAGATGTCTATCTGAAGGCTGAGAATCGAACTTCCATCTGGACTCGGGGAGTCGATAAGGTACTGAGAATTCCGATTGCGCATGGCGAAGGTCGCTATGTAGCGGACGATGAATTGGTGGCCCGTCTCGAAGGAAACGGCCAGATCGCTTTCCGGTATGTCACGGCTAGTGGTGAACAGTCGGACGAAGCAAACGTGAACGGATCGGCGCACAGTATTGCAGGCGTGTTAAATGAATCGGGCAACGTCCTTGGATTGATGCCGCACCCTGAGCGGGCGACTCGAGCACTTTTAGGCTCAACCGATGGCTTTGCCATCTTGAATGGGTTGAAGCTAATAGCTTCTAACTTGTAAGATTTGGTCCAAAGACTATAATGAATCCGGCCTAGGATGAGTTTTTCTCGCACCATACCGATCTTTCTTCTCACTGTGCTGGCAGTTGTAGCTCCTGCGCAGAATCGGGTTGCGTTTGGAAAGCTCGGAGAAACGACTGACAATACAGCGGTTTATTCTTCGCCCAGTCGACATGCTCGGATGTATTTCCGAGTCAAACCATTCGTCGAACTGCTGGTCAGGAATAGCGACAACCCTGAGTGGTTTAAAGTGATGCTGAAGGATCGAACCTTCGGTTACATTCCGGCCAACAATGTTGCGGTCTTGCCTTACACCTTTTATCGCACTGCCGGCACTCGGTCTTCAACACTCGGGTCGCGAAGTGGAAGTGCGATGGCAAACCTTGCGATGAACTTTCAGGGAGTTCCTTACGAGTGGGGCGGCACGGACCTAACAAGTGGTGTGGACTGTTCTGGGTTCGTCAAGAAAATCGCAGGCTCGATCGGACTCAATCTCCCACGCACCGCAGCGGAACAGGCTTACGTCGGCACTCCCATTGAACGCCTGGAAGATCTTCGCTCGGGAGATCGGCTCTATTTTTACGAGAAGAAACGAGGCAAGATCGGTCATACCGGCATCTATCTCGGACGCGGATATTTTATCCATGCGTCGCACGGAAAGGGACAAGTTGCAACTGACTACCTTTCAGGAGGCTGGCGCAAGCTCCTTGTGGCAGCACGACGTTAATCAATAAACCCAACTATCAAAACTACGAGAAAGAATCGCCATTCAGTGGTGAAAATTTCTCCACTGGATGGCGATAAATCTGATAGAATCGATACATGATTGAGCGAAATGCTAGGAAGGCATTGCTTGAGGCGTTAGGAGATACGCCGGTTGTTTTGATTCATGGGCCCAGGCAGTCAGGGAAGAGCACTCTTGGCCAAAACCTTGAGCCGGATCGAAAATACGTAACGCTAGATGATCCAATCGCCTTGAACTTAGCTCGACGCGATCCGAGGGCTTTTCTTGAGGCCTATCCATCGCCGGTCATGATTGACGAAGTTCAGAGGGCTCCTGAGCTATTTATGGCGATCAAACTCCAAGTGGATCGTGATCGAAAAGCCGGGAAGTACCTCCTTACAGGATCCGCAAACGTTCTGAATCTTCCAAAACTCGCAGACTCGCTCGCGGGACGTATGGAGATCGTTGATCTCCTTCCATTCAGCCAAGGCGAACTTGAGCTGACCTCCGATTCCTTCGTGGACCAAGTTTTTCAAGATCGATTTGAGCCTTTCTTTGATCAGGAAGATCTGAGAGGAGTGGTAGATCGCATCGTTCGAGGAGGATTTCCGGAGGCGAGTCTGCGCAGTTCTCAAAGCCGTCGAGATGCGTGGTTTGCCAATTACGTTCGCACCTTGTTAGAACGCGATGTGAAGGACGTTGCGAATATCGATGCGCTGGCGCAAATGCCTTTGCTTTTGCGTTTGCTGGCCGCTCGCTCGGGTAGCACCCTCAACGCGGCGGGACTTGCCACCGAGACTGGCATTCCCTACACCTCTCTTAAGCGCTATATCAGCTTGCTAGAAACCATTTTCTTGGTGCGCCTTGTCAATACGTGGTCTTCGGATCGTAGCCGCATTCTCACCAAGGCCCCCAAGGCATTTATGGTAGATACGGGGCTCCTTTGCTATCTTGCCAATCTGGATGCAAGGTCACTGCTGGGAGATTCGCTTCGTCTGAAGCCGGTGCTTGAGAACTTCGTGGCGATGGAGCTTCAAAAGCAATGTTCGTTTGGCGAGGTTAAGCCCTGGTTGCTTCATCTTCGAACGATTCGACATCTGAGTGTGGACTTTGTGCTCGAATCGCGGCGCGGAGATGTGGTCGGCGTTCAGGTTCGAGCAAATAGCACGCTGCACGAAGACGACGCCGAGGGGCTGCGTTACTTGCGCGAATTGGTCGGTCCCTCTTTCGTTAGAGGGATCGTCCTTTACACCGGTAACGAGATTCAGCCTTTGGACGAACGAATTATCGGTGTTCCGATAAGCTCGCTCTGGAAGTAGCTCTAGGATCCTTTGTGGTTTCCAGACAGGATTTTGCCGTCCTGTTTGAGCAACTTGGAGGTGTCCTTGTTCATATCCTTCTTCGTTTCTTCAAGAAGTCGCTTGGCTTCGGCTGGGTCCTTAACGACCCGAGGCGTTAAGAACACGAGCAATTCAGTCTTCTGATTGTCTGAAGTGTGGTTTCGGAAGATGGAACCCAGAACAGGGATATCACCCAGAAGGGGAATCTTGTTCATGGTTGAAGTGATTTGATTGCGGATCATTCCGCCGAGGATAATCGTTTCGCCATCTTTCGCTGAAACGGTTGTCTCCGCTTCACGCTGGTTCACGATAGGCGCGTTGAAGGTGGTGTAGCCTTGGAGGTCGTTCGCGGTCTGAAGAACGTCCATCGTGACATAGCCATTGCTTGTGATGTGAGGGGTCACTGTCAATACGATTCCTACATCTTGGAAGCCGTAGTTGAAGCTGTTCGTGCCATTGATGTTCTGGATCGTGCTCACGATGTAGGGGATCTTCTGGCTAATGTTGATCTGGGCTTCCATGTTGTTCGTCGTGAAGATTCGAGGCGTCGACAGAACTTGGAACTTGGTATCCGTTTGGAGCATGTTAAAGAAGGCAGTTAAGTCGCCTCCGGTAAGGGCATAGCTAAATCCTTGGAGAGCGGGATTGGCTCCTTGCAGGCCAAACGTTTGAGACGCTACCCCCTTGGTTCCCTGATTGCCGAGGATTTTGCTCTTAGCGAAATTCCACTCAACTCCGAATTGCTTGGACCTGTCAAGAGTGGCTTCAACGACGATCGTTTGAATCATAACCTGCTCGGGCAACTTGTCCAATTGGTCCAAGACCTTCTGGATCAGTTCCACATTGTCAGGGTTGGTCACGATGATAACCGCGTTGGTATTGGGATCGGCAATCGCCGTGACTTGGCCAGTTAGATCGTGGATATTGACGACCTTACCGTTGGTGTCATGTCCGACCGATTCACCGTTGCGGCCTCGTCCTCTTCCACCAAAGCTTCCGCCTCCATCAAACCCAAAGCTTTGGGTGAACATCTGAGTCACACCAACCGATGTGAGAAGGTCACCACTTTCCGCGTTCGGATCCTGCATCTTCAGGGCCAGGTTCTTATCGTTTCCGATGTCCCCTCCCGCTCGAGAGGTGGTACTCGACGGAGCAGTGTTGTTAAAGACGTTGTTCGTCGGAGTAATCGGCGTGTTCCGACCCTGCTGTTGAACGCCTTGCCTCGGCCCAAATGCGGCAGTCAAGAGGTTTGCAACTGCATCGGCTCGTGCATTTTGGAGAGGGAAAACAAATGTTGTTGAGACAACCGATACCCTGTGATCTAAGCCTTCAATGAGCTTATCCGTCAATGCAATCTGCTCGTCGGTGCCGGTTACGATGACCGTGTTGGTTCGAGAGTCCGCAACCGCTTGGTTTTGCCCTCCTCCTCCAAATCCAAAGAAAAATGGGAAGAAATTATTACTACTATCTTTGGAGCCCTTGCCCTTTGATGCATTTGCCTCGAGAACGCTCTGCACGGTTGGAAGAACGTCCGTCGCGGTCGCATACACAAGATCGTACGACTTGGTCTTGAGCGGCTGGGTCTGTAGCTTGTCGATCTGCTTAATCAGGTCCGCAACTTCGGTTTGTTGAGCGGCTGGAGCATGAACGATCACGGAGTTACTGAACTCTTCGTATGACGCGCGAACCGATGGTCCGGGAGCGCCGCCGGGCTGTGGCTGACCACCGCGTCCAAAAACCATGCCGAATTGTTGAGGGTTTGGCGGTCCGGCGGCAGCGAAAACTTCGTTGATCGCGCGTGCAACTTGAGTCGCACTGGCAAACTGCAAGGGATAAAACTTCACTATCGGGACCGAAGTATCGACTGGCGGAGTCATCTGGATAATCGGTTGAGGTGGCGGCGGAGGTGGCTGAGGCTTTTTGGTAAGCGTGATGATTAGGATCTTTCGATCACGAGAAAATTCGAAACCGCGAAGCCTAAGAACGGATTGGAAAACATGAAAGGCTTCCGTGAGGCTCACCGGGTCGGCGGTGGTAACCGTCATGTTGCCCGTTAGTTGAGGGTCTTTGACGATCGTCACGTGAGAGGCTTTTTGGATCATCGCGATAATGTTGTCGACATTCGCGTTTCGGAAATCTAGCTTGATACGAACCTTTGAATCCAGCTTTAGACTGTCCCATGCGTCGCCCGGATCGGGAATTGTGGCGTGAACTGGGGGAGTGGTGAGGCCCGGACCTTGTGGACCGGTCTTGACGCTTGTCGCAGGTGGCGCCTGAGTCGTGCCCGATTGAGGTGGTGGGTTGCCTGGCTTATCTTGCTTTCCAGCCGAAGCAGGCAAGCTACCTCCGTTCTGGGAGAGCGCCAGAATCGGGAGCAACATTAGAGACAGCGAGGCGTATTTAAGGGTTAATCGGGGCTTGGGCATCGGGATCTCTTGATTCGACTATGAAGGCATTGAGATAGCTAAGTTGTTGACGCGGATTAAAAGCAAAAGGTTGGTACAAGCATCTAAGAAAACGTTCACTTTAGACTTACTAACGATTCGGTTCCAGGGTTGCGAGCATTGGCATATACTAGTAGCCTGCTCATTGAGGAGTCCCCACATGGCTAACGATCTGACACGAAGACAATTTATTACAACCACTGGTATCGCTGCCGCCACCTTGGCAGTTGGACGTATGCCTGCTTTTGGCGTTACGGAAAAACAAACTGCTCCCATCATCTTGGGAACGGGAAGCAACAAATATGAATGCCATCACGATTGGCTAACACTCCCTGACAATATTAAGTTCGGAGATACTCAAGGAGTTGCACAAGACGCGAAGGGGCATATCTACATCTCCCATACGGTTCACCCTACTAGCCAAAGCTCGGACGCAATTGCCGTATTTGACCAGCACGGCAAATTCATCAAGTCCTGGGGGTCTCGATTTAAGGGCGGCGGTCATGGTCTAGCCCTACGCAAAGAAGGGCATCAAGAGTTCCTTTACCATTGCGATACTGCTCATCGGCAAGTTGTGAAGACCACTCTTGATGGAGAAGTTCTCTGGGAGAAAGGAACACCGGAAGAGCCGGGTGTCTACAAGAACGGTGCCGCCTTTGTTCCAACCAATGTCGCTTTCTGTCCAGACGGAGGATTCTTTATCTCCGATGGTTACGGATCAGGCTTCATTCATAAGTACGACAAGAATGCGGTTTGGGAAAAGACGTTCGGTGGTTCAGGAACAGAAGAAGGCAAGGTTCAATGCCCCCATGGTCTTTGGCTCGATGCTCGCGGCCATGAGCCTCTTTTAGTTGTTTCGGACCGTGAGAATCATCGCCTCCAATACTTCTCCCTCGACGGTAAGTTTGTGAAATTCGCGACCGACGGCATGCGCCGTCCCTGCAACAACTTCTTCCGGCATGACACCATGCTTGTTCCTGATCTTCGCAGCGTCGTTACGTTGCTCGACAAGGATAACAAGGTCATCGAAATGCTCGGTGATGGTGATCCATCCGCACTACGCGATGCTCCACGAGAAAAGTTCATTAACGGTAAGTTCATTCATCCGCACGACGCCATCTTCCTTCACAACGGAGATATCCTCGTTGCCGAATGGGTTCCGATCGGCCGAGTAACGCTCTTGAAGAAAGTCTGATCTCGCTGGAAAAGACTTGGGCCGGAGCCAACAATCGCTGTTGGCTCCGGATCTTTTTTTAAGCTAGTAGCTTGGTAACGAGTTCGCCATGGACGTCCGTTAAGCGGAAGTTTCTGCCTTGGAACTTGTAGGTAAGCCGAGTATGGTCCAAGCCCATTTGGTGGAGAATCGTTGCGTTCAGGTCGTGTACGTGAACTGGGTCCTTAACCACGTTATAGCCTATGTCGTCAGTTTCACCGAGGGTGGTTCCAGGCTTGATGCCGCCTCCCGCCATCCAGCAACTATAAGCATGGGGATGGTGGTCTCGTCCCAAAAACTTCGAGCCATCTCGTGCTTCGTTTACTGGCGTTCGCCCGAATTCTCCGCTCCAAACGACCAACGTATCTTCCAGCAGTCCGCGACGTTTCAGATCAATGATGAGTGCGGTGGCCGCTTTGTCCGTCTCTTGGCAAAGCTTCGGCAAACCATGTTTCAAGTCATCGAATTCTGCTTCGCCATGGTGGTCCCAACCGCGGTGGTAGAGTTGAACGAATCGAACGCCCCGTTCAATTAAGCGGCGGGCTAGCAAGCAGTTATTTCCAAACGAGGCCTCTCCGGGTTTGGTGCCGTAAAGGTCATGCACTTCCTGTGGTTCTTTGGAGATATCCATTAGGTCCGGCACGCTGGTTTGCATCTTGTATGCCATCTCATAGGCAGCGATCCGAGTCTCGATCTCAGGATCTCCCATCACGTTTTCACGCATCATGTTCAAATCGCGAATAGAGTCGAGTTGCTGACGGCGCGTATCTGCTGAGATTCCTTCAGGATCGGAAACATAGAGAACAGGATCACCCTTCGATCGGAATTCGACTCCTTGGTACACGGAAGGAAGGAAGCCGCTGCTCCAGCAAGACTTGCCCCCGTCCGGGTTGTTGTGTCCAGAGATGAGTACGACAAATCCAGGAAGATCTTCACACTCGCTGCCCAAGCCGTAGGTTAGCCAAGAGCCCATGCTTGGCCGGCCAGGCAACTGACTACCGGTGTTCATGAACAGCTGAGCGGGAGCATGGTTGAATTGGTCGGTGTGCATCGATTTCACAATCGTCACATCGTCCGCAATGCTTTGCAGTCCGGGAAGAAGGTTCGAGATCTCTTGACCCGATTTTCCTACTTTCGAGAATTGGTGGGGTGAGCCAAGAAGTCTGGGGGTTCCTTTGATAAAGGCAAAGCGCTCGTTCTTGATGAATTCAGCCGGGATCGGTTCGCCATCATGCTTTTGAAGGGTTGGCTTCATGTCAAACAGATCAATTTGTGAAGGGGCTCCCGCCATAAATAGGTAGATCACTCGTTTGGCTTTCGGAGCAAAGTGCGGCATCTTAGGAGCGAACGGATCGGTTCGCTTGGATTTCTGCTTTTGAAACGCGGCGAAGCCAGATTCACTGAGCATTGCGCTCAAGGCCAATGAGCCGATTCCGTAGCCTGCAGTCTTGAGCAGGTTGCGACGAGTTATTTCCCGAAGGACGAGTTGGTCGATATTGTCGTTAATGCTCATGACTATTCCTTGGTAATTGCTTCGTCGAGATTCAAAATAACTTGGGCGACGATGGTGTAAGCAGCCTCGACAGCCAGCTTGGGGTTGTCGGTAGTAGATGAAAGTAGCTTCTTTGCTTCACTCGGGTTGGCTCCAAAGCGGACCTCCTGCTGACTGAGCAAAACCTCTAAGCGAGCCGTTTCGGCGGGACTCGGTTTGCGCACCATTACCGATCGAAAACCGAAATCCAATCGTGCTTTGGCTTCGGTGCCGCCGTCCTTCATCATTCGGTCCGCGAGGGCGTGGGCGGCGTTAAGGTAGACCTTATCGTTGAGCAAAGTGAGCGCTTGCAACGGTGTATTGGTTCGTAATCTCCTAACCGTACAGCTCTCTCGACTGGTCGCGTCGAAACTCAAGAACGATGGATAAGGCGAGGTTCGCTTCCAAAAGGTGTACAAACCGCGTCTTAGGCGATCCGTTCCAGGACTCAGTTGCCAAGACTCATCGTTGTAAGGTGTGTTCCATATGCCGTCTGGCTGGTCAGGGTAAACGCTCGGTCCTCCGATCTTGTTGCTGAGCAAACCTGATGCTTGAAGAGCGGAGTCTCGGATCATTTCTGCCGTCATTCGGAATCTGGGGCCGCGAGAAAGTAGCCGATTTTCCGGGTCCTTCTCTCGCATGGTTACGGTCTCGACGGATGACTGACGGTAGGTATTGCTCGTAACGATGAGTCGGTACATCGCCTTCATGCTCCAATGTCGGTTGATAAATTCAACCGCGAGCCAGTCGAGTAAATCCTTATAAATGGGCTTTTCACCTTGGGAGCCAAAGTCTTCAACGGTCTTGACCAAGCCGATTCCATAGATGCTTTCCCACATCTGGTTGATTCGAACTCGAGCCGTGAGAGGGTTTTCTGGACTGACGAGCCACTTTGCCAAGCCGAGTCGATTTTGAGGAAGATCTTTAGCGAGCCGTGGAAGAATCTTTGGAACATCTGCGGTGACGATCTTGCCTGGAGATAGGTAACCTCCTTTGATTCGGATTGGGGTCTTGGGCGGATATTCTCCCTTCTTCTCTTCAAGGATCAATGCGCTTGCGCTCGACAACTCATTGATCTTCCCGCGTAACTGTTGAGCGGCATCGGAAACCGCCTTGTAGTCTTCGGGGCTGCCTTTTAGCTTGGGTAACGTCTTTTCGAGCTTTGCAAGTTCGTCGCTCATCTCATGAACTTTTGGATCAGTCAGGTCCAAAGTAGGTTCGTTGGAGCTCTCATAGAACGCCAACATGCGATAGAAGTCTTCTTGGCTGAATGGGTCGTACTTGTGGTTGTGACACTGGGCGCAGCCAAGGGTTGAACCGAGCCATACACTGCCGGTGGTGGCAACTCGGTCGACTAGGGTCAACCATCGTTGCTCTCCTTTATCCACGCCTCCTTCCGTATTGAACATCGTGTTGCGGTGAAATCCAGTCGCAATAAGCTGATCGCGACTCGCGTTGGGAAGGAGATCGCCTGCTAGCTGTTCAATCGTGAATTCATCGAATGGCATGTCTTGGTTAAATGCCTTGATCACCCAATCGCGATAGGGCCACATGGTGCGATTGAGGTCCTTTTCATATCCAGTTGAGTCCGCATACCTAGCTAAGTCGAGCCAAGGTGTTGCTTGGTGCTCACCGTATGCGGGGGAGTCGAGTAGCTTGTCGACAACCAACTCGTATGCATTCGGCCGATTATCGGCGAGGAAGCGATTGGTGTCTTCAACGGACGGTGGCAGTCCGGTTAGGTCGAGGTAGACCCGTCGTAAAAGGGTTGCTTTGGGAGCAGGTGCGGATGGAGTTAAATGCTCGGAGGAAAGCTTGGCCAAAACGAACGAATCGATTGGGTTTTTGATCCAAGCGGTTGGACCAACCTTTGGAACATGTTGCTCAGGCGCAATATACGCCCAATGTTTTCCAGCACCATTTGCACTTACATGGGCCCCCTCATCAATCCATTGCTTCATGGTTGCGATCTGAACCGGTGTTAATGGACTGAAACCCATCGGCATGCGAGGTCCTAGTTCCGTTCCCACAACCCTTTGGATGATTAGGCTACTGGCTGACTTCCCAGGGATGAACAGTGGCCCATTCTTGCCGCCCTTCAGGATTCCTGCCGCCGTGTCCAGCCGAAGTCGACCCATATGGCTTTCTGATCCATGGCATTGGAGGCAATGAGCCCGGAAAATGGGAGCTATCTCTTGACTGAAGTCAACCTTAGGGGTTGGAGCTTTGGATGCAGCCGATGTCCCGATGAGAAGAACCCATGGCGAGACCACTATGCAACCTAAAGCGACCTTGCTGGCACGCATTGCTCAATGGTATCACGCCTATCGGCGAGATAGGGACCCTGAAAAGATTGTTCGCCAAGTTAGACAAGTAATTGGCCCTAATTTATCGAACCGTCATCTCTTCGCCCATTTTCCTTGTTAAGATATTAGTGGATGCAATTTTACAGACAACCGGTTAAATTTGTGTCTCTGGGTACGCAATTATTAACTCTGCTAATAATATCTGCAGTTTGCGCCGAGCGTCGAGTGGTTGAGATTCCCGATTTTGCTCGAAACAGTCTGGCTCTAAAAGCTTATAAGCTGCAATCCGTCGCACTGGCCAACAGATCAGCGAACCACGATGCAGTCAAGATGAAAGCAACTGCTCTTATCTACGATTTGCCTCATCATGTGGAACCAAACGACATTGAGTGTGAATCCGCATCTGTCACCATCCAACGAATTGATTGCGTGGATCAATTTCGTAATTATCGAAATTTAGGACACGGTTATGCGCTGCGAATTTATCTTCATTCCGAGAAAGAATGGCCTGAAACGATTGCTCTTAAACTTAAGGGTCAACGAATTGTAGGAAGGCTCACGGACCCTTCTGACCGATACGTTCACCTTTACGTATCGGATTGGAAGCACGAAAAGCCGAGAAGGATTTTGCCAACCGCTGACGCTAAGATCGTCTGGATTGTCAAACGAACGGGTTCGGATTACTTACACCCGGTGAATTTCCCTGGACTCTTGTGGGAATCTTGGTTTCGATCAGTGGGATCGATGTGGGCTTATGCCGCTGCGGTGGAAACGGATCTCGTTGATGATCAAAGCCTGTCTCGCTTCTTAAAGAATGCTCACGCAAAGGCCATTTCCGCGAACGTGTACCTCTGCCCTTGAGCTTCAAACTCAAAAGAAAATCCGCCTAGCCCCACAAGTGGCTAAGCGGATTCATCTTGTCGAGTCTATTTATCTTTCTTAGTTGTTTTATCGACGGTTGTTGTAGCGGTATCGGCAGGAGCCGAACAAGCTACCAAGCAAGAAACGACGAAGACTGATAATACAGCCAATTTGAGGTTGCGAAGAATGCGTGGGCTCATAGCTTAACGCGGTCTCTCGTAATCATATCAGCAACGACGCCGCACTTTTGACCTACGCCGTATCCGCCGTTTCGCTCTTGAACCTGGTCTACATCGTAGCAATACTTCTTGATGTCGTTGCCGTTTGCAGGCATGATGTCAAAGGCGTCGCCGTCCGCTTGGAAAGAATAACGATCCATCTTCATGACCTTTGCATGGCCATCAATGAAGGTGAACGGATATTGACCACCGTGTCGAAGTGCCGACGCTGTGTTTCCATCACCCGTTTGGAAGTAGAACGATAGCGTGTACATGTTGGTGTCGTTGGTCGCACCAATCATGATCGTGTCAGCTGGTGAAGCGAAGTCACCCATGTTGCGGCCACGCCACATCGATCCACCTTGAGGATCGTCCTCTCGCTGATGGAAGATGCCGGTGCCGTTTTGATAGGAGTAGATGCCAAAGTTTGGAGCGAATCCGATGCATCGGCCGGTTGGATCGAACGAGGTATCGCATCCGGTACGGGTTCTGGCTGGATCATAGACGATGCCCCGATTCTTGATGTACGGCTGGAGAATCGTTTGAAATTCTCCTTTATCGTCCAGATCATTATTTTGAGTCAAGAACGTGTCGTCCGAGTCGGTGTTATACATGAAGAACGCAATGCCGAACTGCTTACAGTTGCTTAACGCCTGAGTCTTCTTTGCGGCAGCCTTTGCCTGAGCGAAAACTGGGAAGAGAATGGCAGCAAGAATTGCGATGATCGCGATAACGACGAGAAGCTCAATAAGAGTGAAAGCCTTTCTAGAAAAATTCATTGTGAATGTGCCTCAGTGCACTGCGTGCAAGTTTACGACGCCAGTGCCACGAAGGACTAGTTGTATACATGACATTTTTTAACTGTTTGTTAAGGTCTGTTAAGCACATTGGCCCAAATCAGGTTCCTTTTTTCCATAAAATGTTAAGAGACTTACCACTTGTCTTAGAGTACTAGCCGTGAGACAATACAATCTGTAAGTCATATGGCAGAAAATTCATTGGCGATCATATACATAAATTTGCCTGCCCCATCTCGATGAAGATAGGGCAGGCAATGTGATCCGACAGAGCGGCTCGATGTTATTCGAACATTTCTGCCGCGATTCCTGCGAGTGCATCCATGACTGTCAAATCGACGTTGATCACTTCTGCTCGTCGGAAGTTGAGGCTTAACTCCGCACAACGATCTCGGGCTTCAATTCCAAGATCGTAAAGTACTTCTAGGTGGTCGGAAACGAAGCCAACCGTGCAACAGACAATATTCTTGTATTTTGGAGCCTCGGCCGAAATAACTTCCAAAACATCTGGCCCAAGCCAGGGCTCGCCAGTTGTGCTTGCACTCTGGTAGGCAAATGTCCAGTGGGGAAGATTTAAATTCTCTGCCACAAGTTTACTGGTCTCCATAAGCTCTTCCGGATAAGGGTCGCCGGCCGCCATGATTCGCTGAGGAAGACTGTGAGCCGAGAAGATCACAAGTGTTTCTTCCGCATTCCAGCCGTTCAACTGGTCTTGAACTCGGTTCGCGACAGCCTCGATAAAGGCAGGCAAGGTACCCCACCTTTCCAGAACCGAGAGCTTCATTTCTGGAGCATTTTTGTCTCGTGAATCATAGGCGTATTTCTTGTAGGCTTCAACGCTATAGCTGGAGTAGTGCGGCGCAAGAACAATGCCGACTGCGTCCGTTACGCCATCCTTTGCCATCTGTTCAACAACTTCAGCGACAAAAGGATGCGTGTGCTTGGCTCCGATATAAAGTTCAGCATCAATCCCTCGTGCTTTAAGTGATTTCTGAATTGCGAGGCCTTGATTCTCTGAAATGTGCGACAAGGGCGATGGGCCGCCGATCGACTGATAGCGATCAATCAAATCCTGCAAAGCTTCTGGTTCAGGAGGGCGACCGCGTCGAATGTGGGTGTAGTAGGGCAACACGTCGTCAATCGACGAGGGAGTGCCGTAATGCATAACAAGTAAAGCGTGCTTTTTTGGCATAGTAGGTTTCGTTTGGGCAATTCTACGAAGTCGAACAGATTCCGTTCGCGAAGTTAAGAACCCTGTACGGCCTCCACAAGTGCTTGGACATTCTCCATCGGGGTAAGCGGATAGATGCCGTGACCAAGATTGAAAATGTGGCCAGGAAGAGTTCGACCTTGTTCCACAACCGCGAGTGCCTTTTTGCGGACGATTTCAGGGTTTGTGAGCAAGACAGCTGGATCAAGATTGCCTTGCATCGGGGTCGGGCGTACCAATTTGGCGGCGTGAGACAAACTAATGCGCCAGTCCACTCCAATGACGTCTCCGCCTGCTTCTTGCATCACGTTTAAGAGGGCGGCGCTTCCCGTTCCAAAGTGGATGACAGGCGCTCCTAATGGCTTCAAGCCTTCAAATATATGCTTCATATGAGGAAGCAAGAATTCTCGATAGGTGGCTTCATCCAGAACTCCAATCCAGCTATCAAAAAGCTGAACCGCATCGGCTCCTGCCTGAATTTGAGCCCGCAAGTAACGGAGGGTGTTCTCAGCTAACAGAGCCATTAAGTTATGCCAAAACTCAGGCTCCATCAGCATGAGGCTGCGAGTGAGTTTGTGGTCCTTCGAGGGACCGCCTTCGATAAGGTACGACGCGAGGGTAAAGGGTGCTCCCGTAAACCCAATGAGGGGAACCTTGAGTTCTTTCTTGAGGATCCGAATGCTTTCCAGAACGAATGGGAGGCCCTCTTCTGGTTCAAACAATCGTAAAGCCGCAAGATCTTGTGCGGTTCGAATGGGATGCTCAACAACAGGCCCGACACCTTCTTTGATGTCAAAAGGAGCTCCCATTGGGGTGAATGGAACGGTGAGGTCTGAGAATAAGATCGCGGCGTCAAACCCAAATCTTCGAATCGGTTGAAGCGTGATCTCAGCTGCAACTTCGGGATGGCTTACGGATTCGACCATCGTCATACCCTTACGAATTTCACGATATTCAGGCAAATAACGACCTGCCTGGCGCATGACCCAAATGGGAGGACGGTCGACCGATTCACCTCGACAAGCTCTTAAAAATCGAGTGTCTTTCATGCCGACACCTCCTTGATACTTTCGGCAAACGCATCGACCGTTCGGTCGATGTCTTCATGGGTGTGAGATGCAGTTAGGAACCAGGCTTCAAGGGCACTCGGAGGTAGGTAAAAGCCTTTGTTGAGCATCGAGTGGAACAGTTGAGCAAAGTAGTTCTTATTCGATGCATTTGCCTCATCAAAATTGCGAACCGGCTGATCGGCAAAGAAAACGCTGATCATTGATCCGACTCTCTGAACTTGAGCTGGAATTTGCGCGGATGAGAACACTTGGTTGAGACCCGCTTCTAATCGCGCACCGCTAAGCTCGAGTTTCTCATAAACTTCGTCGTCACAATTTGAAAGCGCCGCGTATCCGGCCGCCATCGCGAGGGGATTTCCAGAAAGGGTTCCTGCTTGATACATCGGTCCAAGAGGGGCGACCAAATCCATGAGGTCTTTACGCCCACCATAAGCGCCGACGGGTAGTCCTCCGCCGATCACTTTGCCCATGCAAAGCAGATCGGGTTCAATTCCGTAGCGAACCGATGCCCCACCTTTCGACACGCGGAAGCCAGTCATGACCTCGTCAAATACAAGGAGAACACCATGGTGATCACAGAGCTCTCGAAGCTTGAGCAAGAAACCTGGGTCAGGTGGAATCAGTCCCATGTTTCCTGCCACTGGTTCAACCATGACGGCTGCGACCTCATCCGAATTGGCTTCGAGGATTGCCTGAACGTTCTCAGCATCGTTAAAGCGAGCCAAGAGCGTATCGTGGGTAATCGAGTTTGGTACGCCCGCGCTGTCGGGTAAGCCAAAAGTTGCGATTCCAGAACCGGCCTTTGCCAGGAGACTGTCAACCGCTCCATGATAGTTTCCTTCGAACTTAATCACCTTGTTACGGCCGGTTGCGGCACGTACTAAGCGAATCGTCGCGAGGGTGGCTTCGGTGCCCGAATTTACGAATCGGATTCGCTCGACGGCAGGAATTCGGTTGATAATCTCGCGTGCAAGTCGTACTTCGCCCTCGTGGGGTGCCCCGAAGCTGGTGCCGTGGGACGCTGCATCGGAGATCGCGCTGACCACGCGAGGATCGGCATGTCCCAAGAGAATCGCACCCCAAGATGAAACGTAGTCGACGTATCGATTTCCGTCTGCATCAATCAGGTGAGAACCTTCCGCACTCTTGAAGAAGACTGGCGTGCCACCGACCGCTTTGAATGCTCGAACGGGGCTATTGACGCCACCCGGCATCAAGCCACATGCCTCGGTGAAAAGCGCCTCGGAGGTTGGGCGAAGTGTCGACGACATTAGCGAATGAACTCCTCAGGCTTCAAATAGACGCCAGTAACGAGAGGGGTGTCTGCGGCGGTGTAAAGTCGACCCTCGACGCCTCGAAGAGCATTGACCAATTCCGAGAATCGGACCGGATTATCCATCTCGTACGAAACCACGAATTCATGATCTTGAAGCCCGAACGAGTATAGGAGAAGCTGTTTAACGTCAAAATACTGCTTGCCAATCTTGATGTGCTCGTTCATCATGCCTTGGCGGACGTCAGGGGTCTTCATGTACCACTCTTTCGTCTTGGTAAACGGATACACGACAAAGAATCTCTCTCGCTCGCCTTCGATGGCATCGATGTCCTGCTCGCTCTTACCACGCGAGTACATGGACGGCCGTGTGAAGCCCCAAAGGACTTGAACAGGCTTGATGTACCGCTTCCAACCTTCCGAAACGCGATTGTAGTTGATCAAAGCCGCGGAAGAAACCTCTGGCTGCTCCGCAACCAACGCGGACCAGAGCATGAAATCCGTATCCGATCGGCAAGGAAAAACTGAGTAGAAGTGAGTTCCCGGAGCAATTGACTGTGCTTCAGAAACGAGCTTGGTCCGAAACGCCTTGCGGTCGTCATCGGAGAGTGCCCAATAGGCGTCTGTGTATGCGTAAGTTGCGTAGATGTTTAGTTGTTGTTCAGCCAATTTGCGGCCTCCTTAGCGTGGTAGGTGATAATGAGATCCGCTCCTGCCCTTCGAAAGGCAGTTAGAGTCTCCAAAACGATTTTTCGCTCATCAAGCCATCCGCGCTCTGCGGCGGCTTTGATCATCGAATACTCTCCGCTCACGGCATAAGCCGCAATCGGTAGGTCCGATAATTCTCGAGCTCTTAGAACGATATCAAGGTAGGCCAATCCAGGCTTGACCATCAAAATGTCGGCACCTTCTTCCACGTCCTGCAAAAGTTCGCGGCGGGCATGGCGGGCGTTAGCATAGTCGTGCTGATAGGAGGCACGATCACCAAAGCTAGGTGCGGAATCGGCCGCTTCCCGGAACGGTCCGTAGAAGGCGGAGCTGAATTTGGCGGAGTAGGCCATGACCGCTACATCCTTGAATCCTTCCTGGTTCAACGCGCTTCTCAGCGCGCCAACTTGTGCGTCCATCATTGACGAAGGTGCAACCACGTCTGCTCCTGCTTGAGCGTGCGATACCGCCATCTTCGCAAGGAGTGGAAGAGTTGCGTCATTATCGACTTCATGTCCATTTAGCACGCCGCAGTGTCCATGCGGTACGTACGCACAGACGCAAACGTCAGTCATGACGATCAAATTCGGCGCCGCTTCTTTGGCTTCTCGGATTGCGTGCTGCACGATGCCATTTGCATCGTACGCACTTGAAGCCATGTCATCTTTCTCGGCGGGAAGTCCGAAGATCAGAATCGCGGGAATACCGAGAGCAGAGACTTCTTTGGCGACCTCCGCAACTTTGGAGAGTGGCCAACGAAACTGTCCCGGCATCGAAAGGATCGGCTCAGGCTCGGTTGCTTCCTCCCGAACGAAGATCGGATAAATGAGGTCCGTCACTTGCACGCTCGTCTCTCGGACGAGTGCTCTAAGCGACTCATTGCGTCGCATTCGTCTTAATCGATTTGGCATAACTATCTCTTTCCCTCGGCGTGGGCGATGATCGCAGCCACCAAACCGGGGATGGTGTATTCGTCGGCACCGACCGCAACTTTAAATCCAAGGTCAGTAACGGTCTTTGCTGTTATTGGACCAATACATGCGATGGGGACCGTCCGCATCCAGCGCTCTCGCCCTGCCTCGCGCAATTTGGCAAGCGTAGCGTGGACGGAGGCTGAGCTAGTAAGCGTGATGTAATCGGGTGCCGCCTCATTCGCTTTCAGCTTCGATTCCTGGTCGCTAATGATGCGATAGACCGCAACTTCGGTCACATCGCCACCTTTCTGACGCAGTTCGTTAGCAAGCTCTTTTCGAGCGATGTCCGCTCGCAAAAGCAGGAACCGCTTGCCCTTAATCTCTTCGATAGAGGAAGAGATTGCTTCAGAAACGTACTCTTTGGGAACGAAGTCGGGTTCGCGAAACTCTTTAGTAGCGACTTCGCAGGTTGCGGGTCCGATGACCGCCATCTTGAGCTTGTTGATTCCCTCACGAGAAACCCTTATTTGGTTGAGTCGAGAAGCAACTGCGGAAACTCCGTTCACGCTCGTGAAAATCACCCAATCGTATCGATGGAGGTTGCGAAGCGCGGCGTCAAAGGCTTCGTAGTCGGTCGGGGGAGCGATCTCGATCGCAGGAAGCTGAATAGGTATGGCTCCCAACTCGACAAGCTTATCGACGAGCTTAGATGCTTGACCTCTTGGTCGCGTAACCAGAATCCGTTTGCCTTCGAGGGGACTGCTCAAGCTGATTTCACCCAACGACCTCGGGAAGAAGAGCCCGAGCTCCTTGATCACAAAGCCTTGCCGCCAGGGCGATTCCGATGGAGGTTGCTAATGAGGCTTCGCCCAGTTCAACTCCTCGCATCACGGTCTTGCCGTCTGGTGAAGCGACTAAACCTTCTAGTGTTAGCGTTCCACCAAGAACGGTCGCCTGGGCGGCTACGGGCATGGAGCATCCGGTGCCGAAATGGTTGAGAAATGCTCTTTCCGCGATGCCAGCCTGTTCGGTTTCAAGGTGGTTGAATGAGGAGATCATCTCCGTAACCCAAGACCCGGTTTGAATTTCGAGAATGAGGATTGCCTGGCCAGCAGCGGGCAAGATGGGAAGAGGCTCTACGTGAAGGTCTGCATAGTCCGACGCTGCCCAATTATCAAGTACGCCTAATCGCTGGAGTCCAGCCGAAGCCAGAACGATCGCATCGTAGACTCCTTCCTGAAGCTTGCGCATGCGAGTATCGACGTTGCCAACGAGTGGTCGAAATTGTAGGTCGGGACGCAAAGCAGCGAGCTGAGACGTACGTCGAACGCTACCAGTCCCTACGACGGAACCTTCTGGCAATTCGTCAAACGACTTTTCTCTCGAAATAAGTGCATCCGAAATGGCCTCTCGTTTCAAATTTGCGGCGAATGTCAGACCTTCGATGGGGCGCGTCGGCAAGTCCTTCAAGCAGTGAAGGGCAACATCAATCTCGCCGCGCAGGAGGGCTTCCTGAATTTCTTTGACAAAGGAACCGAGAACTTCTCGGTTGCCGCCGTCGCCACTGGTCTTGATCGGAACGATTTCGACGGTGACACCCGCGAATTTGTTCTGAACAAGTGCTTGAATCGTGTGGGCTTGAATAAGTGCGAGTTTGCTTCCGCGGGTGCCGAGCCGAATGGTTTGAGCCTTACTGATGACAATCGCCTCCGATTTCCGTTCGAAAAAGCTTGGTCACGAGGTCGCGCGATTCAGGTGCAATATTCTCATCCTTCAATTCCCGAATTGGAGATTGCAGAAATCCCTTAACCATGCGGTGGGCAAGGTCAGAGACAATTTTCAAGTCTTGGGGAGAAAGGTGGCCGAGCCGCTCGCTTGCCCACTTCAAGTTCTGGTGCTTGACGCTGTCGGTATAGCGTACGAGCGCTTCGATCGAAGGAGAAGCTGCCTTTCGTTCGCATTCGGCTAGGTACTCATCGACTTCTTCTTGGAGCATGTGGAACGCGACTGGGATGCCGGCCATCCTCTTCTTCGAGTTTGCTGAACATCGAGCGATCATCTCATCCATATCCAGTAAATGAATGCCGTTCACAGTGGCCGCCGATGGGTGAATGTTCGGAGGAACGCCTAAGTCGACAATAGTCAACGGTCGATCGTTTCTCAAAGCCCCGAGCTGTGCGACTGCTTCCGTGCAGACAACGGGTCGATCCGATGACGTTGCGGCAAATACTGCATCTGCTTCGGTCAGGGTGTATTCGAGTTCACCAAGTGTGCGAGCATGGCCGTCATACCGTCGAGCCATATTTGCTGCATTCTCATGGGTCCGGTTGACGAAAATTAACCTCAATGGATGATGATTGGCGAGTTCTTTCGCGATTCGCTCGGCGATCTTGCCTGCGCCAATCACGACGACCGTCTTTCCTTCGAGTCCACCGGTGTACTGAGCAGCTTCGCGAACCGCAAGTGATCCGATGGAAGTAACGTTTCGGCAAAGTTCCGTCTCAGATCGAACCCGCCGACTGGCCGAGTGGCTCTTTCGAATCGCCAAATCTAAGTGTCGACCAATACAGTTCTCTTGTCGAGCAGCCGTTATGGCCTCTTTCAGCTGAGCGAGGATCTCAGTCTCTCCAAGCACTGCTGAGTCGAGACCGCAGAAGACTTTAAAAAGATGTTTGACCGCATTCGGTCCTGCTTTCCAATAAAGGGCGGGGGCTAGTTCTTCGAAGGAGAGTCCCGATTCTTCGAGCAGAATTCGCTCGGCAACTTCGCGGCAACCACCCACGAAATAGACCTCAGTTCGATTACAAGTGGAGAGTGCGAGAACTTCATCGAACCCTGAATCCGTAAATTTGTGGAGCACGCGTACCAGGCTTTCGCCTGCCAATCCGAGCGAGCCTCGGATCGATAATGACGCGGTATGGTGGCTAATGCCGAGCAGACTAATCGGGACTGTCGCTGTCAAATTGTCTTCAAGCTCAGTGTAAAGCTCATGAAGAGTTTCCGCAGAAACTTCCGTAGCGGCCAGTCCGCCTTCGGCAATGTCTTCCTTAAGTTGGTGTTGGTTAGGCACTTCACTTAAAATGGTATCTAACGAGTTCTACACGTCGTTTGACATTTTTGACGACAAGTCATGGCCTATAACGAGGCTGAGGGACTTTTAATCTTTACTTTTTAATCACGTATTTTATCCAGGTAATTCTTTGTCCATAGAATCTAGGACATGGCCCCGAATGGTCCGTTTTTGGCTGAAATCGGCTTGCTACGTGACGGAATGCCAATTGTTCCAGTAGTCAGCCGCGAAGATCTTGTCGGAGTTCGTCTTCGGCTTCTGTCAGTTGTCGGAGTTCGGCGAGAGTGGCTTCCAGGGCGCTACCGGGTTTGGGGGCGCCTGCGATCAACTCTTCACCGGCGAGGCGTCGAGAAACGGCTTCTACTTGCTCGGCCATCTCAAAAAGCTTCTGGGCGACACCGCGACCTTCTTCGAAGAAGGGAGAGATGTGATCCACTCGACCTTTCGTGGTCAGAAAATCCTGGCCGACAACTTCATCAACTATCTCGGTCCATGCCCATCGATTGGGTTTCGTCGGGATGGATGTCGCAAACAAGACCATAAGTTCTTGCATGCCCTGATCGACTGCGAGCAGCGATTGTTCCCGCGCGGATCGGAGGTGAGTCGGCAAATCTGCTCGTTGCCAATAGGGCGATTCCAGGGCTGCTCGGGCACGATGCCAATTTCGGGCCGACTCTTCTAGGAGACTTGCGACTTCGACGCTCAAATCTCGATGCAGGCGTCGCTTGTCTAAAATGGCTTCAAGTCGTTCGGCGATGTGTCGAGCCTCTCGACGAAGCCGCGCGTGAGCAGGTTCGGTCCGAACGCGGCGAGCCGACATGCCATAGGCTCCGAGCATGTATCCCAGGAACGACACCATGCCTGCGAAGAACCCGCTGTTAAATCCGTGTGCCCCACCCGTCGCTAATGACGTAAAGACCGCGACAGCTGTGCTAATTCCCAGACCGGTGAAAATGGTCGTAGGCGTAATGAGTAATGGCCAACCGCGCTTCCAACTTACCGCCCACTGGATGTAATCCGTGAGGTAAGGCATCTGCTTGGATCGGTTTTGACGTGCCATGGTTTTCTTGGTTTACGGGTGGTTGGCACCCCAGGTTGCGTTCTGTCTCGAACGCGCTCTGGGACTAGTCCTCAAATTCAAGTTCCGGCGTCTCTGCTCGTTTGGGCGGTTTAAGGCCAAGTTGCTTGTACGCAAGATCGGTGGCAATACGACCTCGGGGAGTTCGTTGCAACATGCCAATCTGAAGAAGATACGGTTCGTAAACATCCTCGATGGTGGTGGAATCTTCGCCTGTACTTGCAGCGAGGGTGTCCAAGCCAACCGGTCCACCTCGGTAGCGCTCAATCATAATACGCAAGAGCGCAAGGTCCACTCGGTCAAGACCGAGGTGGTCGATTTCAAGGGCGCGACATGCCTTTTCGGTAATTGCTCGATCGATCGCAGGCAGGTCTTCAACCTGTGCAAAGTCTCGTACTCGTCGCAGGAGGCGGTTAGCAATTCGGGGTGTCCCTCGGGATCGGCGAGCAATTTCGTCCGCGCCCGTCTTTTCAATCTTGTAACCAAGGATGTTTGCGGACCGACTGATGATCTCGAATAGATCCGAGTGGTTGTAGAACTGAAAGTGAGAGATGATCCCGAATCGGTCACGCAGCGGGCCGGTCAGTAGACCTTGCCGGGTGGTAGCACCCACAACGGTAAACCGAGGAACGTCCAACCGAATCGAACGCGCAGCCGGACCCTTTCCAATCATGATATCGACTTTGGAGTCTTCCATCGCAGGGTACAGAATCTCCTCAACCGGTCGACTCAGTCGATGAATTTCGTCAATGAACAGCACCGCGCCCGGATCCAAGTTGGTGAGGATGCCGACTAAGTCGCCCGGACGGTCAATTGCGGGACCCGAGGTAACGTGAACTGTCGCGCCCATTTCGTTGGCAATGATGTTCGCAAGCGTCGTCTTACCCAAGCCCGGCGGGCCGTAAAGCAAAACATGGTCGAGCGGTTCGTCTCGTTGCTGGGCGGCTTTGAGGAAGACGGCCAAATTCTGCTTAAGTTGATCCTGACCGATGAACTCCTTGAGCCATTTGGGTCGTAAGGAGAGTTCCATCGAGAGATCTTCGAAGCTCTCTTCCGGGTTAAGGTCGTTGTTTCTCATCGACTCAACAGCCTCAATGCAATTCGAAGCTGCTCCTGGACATCGGTGGCTTGTTCTTTGGCTTCACCAGCCGCAGACTCGGCTTCTCCGCGACGGTAACCCAATCCGAGCAGTGCATCCACCAGCTCGTCCGAAGGCAAGACTCGTTTGACGGGGGCCGTGGCCGCCGTGACCTTTCGCAGGAAGGATTCTTCTTGAATCTTATCTTTCAACTCTAGGATGATGCGTTCACCAAGTCGAGCTCCTACGCCGGTTGCACGAGTCAGCGTCTTGGAGTCCTGACCCAGAATCGCGGTTGCAACCGCGTCCTCACCGACTTGACCAATGAGTGCCAGTCCCACCTTGGGACCGCAGCCTTTTACGCTCAGGAGTAAATCAAAGAGTCGACGCTGGAAAGGAAGCATGAAGCCGTAGAGCGAAACTCCATCTTCGCGGAAGATCTGACGGATTAACAGATCCACTCGCTCGCCGATCATGGGTAGCTGAACGATGACGGCATCCGGCAATTGGACCTCATAGCCCACGCCCCCTGCGTCCACAACGGCCATGCCGTTCTCAACATCTAGCAACTCACCCCTAAGGCGACCGATCATTGATAAATGTTAGCATGTGTCTACCTAAAAGTGGAGACGGTCAACCTCGCAATTAGGTGAGGATTTTGCCCTTATACTGCTTGCCATCCTGGAAGCCCTTGGCGCGAACGGTCTTCATGTGCTTGATCTGCCAGTTGCCCGCGTTCTTTACCCACGTGTCGGAGCACACAATTTCGAGCCTGAAAACGTGGACTTTGCCAGTCTTCTTATCGGGAGTCGATCGCTCCGAAACCTGTCGGACCATGACGCTCGCCTTGTTGTTATTGATCACGGCGGTCAACACTTTTCGGCTTCGGGTTTCGAAGAGCCCGTTCGACTTTAAGCAGGAAGCCATCATCATCACGCGATCGATCTTCTTGCCGTATGGGCCCGTGTAAAAATCGGGAGCGAGTAAGTTGCCCAACGTCTTGGTGTCTTTCGTAAGAAATGCCTTGGTAAACAGGTCGTATCGAGACTGAAAAATGGATTTTGCATCCTGTACCGGAGCCGCGGAGGTGAAGCCAATCATCGCTCCGATCAAGGCAACTGAGACTACGGCTCGCTTCAAGTTCATTCCTATCATTACGCTGTTTTTCATCATACTCGCGCGGTATCCAACCGTTTGCCGTCGTCGAGGATCAAATAGCGTGATGGACAATACAGGGCGACCAAGATGAGGGAAGAAGTCGAACTGATGCATCGGGTTTCGAAGGGAGATTCCCAGAGCGTAAATGCGCTTCTAGAATCTCACTACAACCCGATCTATCGACTTCTACGTCACCTCATTCGCAATCGGGAAGACGCCGAAGACCTGACTCAAGAGGTGTTCTTAATCGCCCAAACGAAGGGTGGGAGCTTTTCGGGCGAAGCTGCGCTACGCACTTGGCTTACGACCATTGCGCTCAACGCCAACCGAAAGCGATTGCGCAGAGAGCAACTGAGGAAGCTATGGCAACCGCCGAAGCGACCCGTCTCCGGTGAAGCCGATCGGCTTGTGGAAGGTGAATGGCTGATGCAGGGAATCGAGCAGTTGCCGGAAGATCAACAGATGGCGTACATCCTTCACGATGTTCACGGCTTCTCAGTGGCAGAAATCGCCGCCATGGTGAACCGACCAGAAGGCACGATAAAGGCCCGGTTGCATTACGCCCGCAAGAAGCTTCAGCAAGTATTGGCCTGTTCAGAAGATGAGGTGAACGAATGAGTGAATTCAATTCCAACCAAGCAAAAGTTCGGAGAGCGATCGAGCAACTGCGATCTGAAGTGCCAGAGGAAGGCGCACATAAACGCTTGCAGCAAAAGATGACGCAAAGGCGAGCCGGGCTTCGGTGGCTGCCAGCGGTCGCAACCGTCAGTGCGGTAGGTCTAGGTGTTGTCGTGGTGATATGGCCCAGTCGGCCCGCGATGGGTTGGCAAGAAGTAGTGAAAGCGACCCTCGGTTCGATTCGACTCCACCGAACGGATTTTGAGATGGATAAAACCACGGGTAAATGGTATGTCGCTCATGAGTTTTGGCTCGATGGTCAAAAGCGGGCGATGAGTTCAAACCTTAAGAATTCACCCAACCTCGTGCTTCCAAGATCCTTTGATTCAAGATTTGATGGGCAGCGAACCTACCTGCTACGTGGCACTTATGGAGAAGTCTTCAATCCAGTAACTCTTCGAAACCCAGTCGCTCCGACTTGGACCAAGTTTTACGATATGAACAGCCTTCTGTCGAACCCTAAGCTCAAGGTGAGTTCACCTGAATCGGGAAAGCTGGATGGCAAAGACGTCTCAATCTATCACGGGACCCTCAATGAGAAGGTCTCGAACACGCACATGAAGATCTATGTGGATCCGAGTACTGCGCACGTGCTTCGGACCGAGTATTACGACCCAGATGGCAAGATGGAGGATTATTGGGTCACTGAATATCCCGCCTCGATTTCTAAAGACCACTTTGAGCCCCCCAAAGGCATCAAGGTCTATGACCTGGACAAGGAAGCAGATCACTTACGGCAAATTCTGCAGAATCGCACCCCGATCGGAGGGGGGAACGAGTTCCGAGCGATCATCAAGGATGACTTTGGAGGTTATGTCATTTTGTGGACCGGAACACCACCCAGCAGTGATCTCACACAGTTTCCAAGCGTTGTCGGACATTCGTGCAGTCAGGTTTATTCGCCCGACCAATTGAACACGTCTCGCTGGAAATTCAATCCCAAGGCGTTTTGGTATATCGGGAATCAGCCTCTGTGCGGAATCAGTATGTCGTTCAAGCCACCGATTGGAGATCATGTGGATTTGAGGATGCCCATTCCTACAGAAGACAGGAGCCATCCTATGAGGGACGAAAAAGGAACTGTTCGAGGTTATCAAAGCAAAATATTGGGTTGGAAGGTGCTCAAAAATGTGCGAGTGGAACATGCGATGTGGGCAAGCGCGCTGAACTTCCTTCACAAGGTGCCATCGAAGTAGCCAATCGAGATCGGATCGCCTAGAATGAGAGCGACATGCTTTCAATGGTCGCTCTTCTTCTAGCCACCCAGGCACACTTGGCGATGCCCGATTCGTTGGTTTTGCCTGCCCAGTTCAAGGCCATGCGGCAGGGCTCGCACAATCCGGACCCAAAGAGCAACGCGGATGAGCGACGACTCAACGCCTCGGAAACGCTCACCTTAATCGATGCAAACGGACCCGGCATGGTGACCCACATGTGGCTGACCATTGCGGATAGTGAATATGCCTGGCCCCGCTTACTCCGTTTGCGAGTCTATTACGACGGTGCAACTTCTCCCAGTGTGGACGTTCCTCTGGGAGATTTCTTCGCGACCGGGCACGGTCGAGAGAAGGACGTTAACTCCCTTCCCGTGCGATGCACCAGCCAAGGTCGAGCGAAGAATTGCTATTGGCAAATGCCGTATTTGAAACATGTCAGGATGACCCTCACCAACGAGGGAATGCGGCCTGCCGCATTGACTTATTGGCAAGTGGATTATCGCGCGTACAAGTCGCTTCCAAAGGACATCCTATACTTCCACGCTCTCTATCACCAAGAGCTTCCAGCGGTGATGGGCCGTAACTATCCGATTTTGGATACGAAGGGAAGGGGGCAGTATGTCGGAACCGTTTTGAGCGTGATCAATAACGAAGACAACTGGTTTGGTGAAGGAGACGAATATTTCTATGTCGATGGAGAGAAGGTAGCTTCCCTCGCCGGAACCGGCACGGAGGACTTCTTCAGCGACGCATGGGGCCTTCATGAACAGCAAGGCGCCTATTATGGGACGACTGCTGCGGGTGGATTCTCACTTGGAGATCGAGCGAGCGCCTACCGATGGCAACTGCCTGATTCCGTTCCGTTTACGAAAGGGTTACACGTTGAAATCGAGCATTCCGGCTGGACAAATACTCCTAGCGGCAAAGTCCATTCCGGTTTTGAGGAACGCCCCGACGACTTCAGTTCCGTCGCGTTTTGGTATCAAACCCCGTTCCGCACCGACCTGCCTCAACTGCCGGTTGGTCAAGCGCGCATCCCTTATGGAAACGCGACTGTCATCGACACTGAAACGCTTTTCCCTAAAGTGAAGGTTGAAAAAGGGAATGTCGAAGTTCAGAAGGGGGTTTTCTGGGAGCAGAACATCTTGTTCTTTAGCGGCACCGGCAAAGGAGCTTCGATCACGATTCCATTCGAAGTTACCGAAGCAGATCGTTACGAAGTCATGCCGACCTTAATTTCCAGCTACGATTACGGCAACTACACCGCAGAACTCGATGGTAAGCCGGTGGGAGGCGCAATGAACCTCTATGCGAACGATCTTCTCATGCCTCAAGGCTATCCGCTTGGGCGATTTGATCTATCGAAGGGTGAGCACGTCCTTAAGTTCACCTGTACCGGCCAGTCGGGTTCATCGGCGGGGGCTTTCTTTGGCATCCACCAAATAGTTCTCTCGAAGACGTCCAAGGCCTATCCCCCAATCAGAGGGAAATAGCTAAACGAGGACGGAGTGTTGGCGACCGAAAGACGGACCGGGCCGTTGCCGATGGTCTCCTCCTAGCGTCTTCGGGAGTCTGTGTAGGCGGAGGTGGTTCGTGCCTCCATTTTGCTTGTAATCACGATAAAACCAGTTGATTGGCCACCAGCTATCACCTCGTTCCAGCTCCGGAACATCCGTTCCCACCCATCACTCCGCGCTTCTGTTCCGCGAAGATCTTCCCTCGCCATTTTGAGCAACTAGTCAAGAATGCTGGCCTTTCGAAGTCACTTGACTTGCGGCAAGTCACCGACATCGCAACCCGGATCATCGACAAAAGCCCAAGACTACAGAACGACCCAATCTCAGCCCAAATCGGCCCGCTCATTCGCGAGCGGTGTGAGAAGACCTTGCTGAGATTTCGACGAGCGTGAGTTGGAAGCGAATGAAGTTTTCGTTACAACTAGCTGCAAGTTGATGCCTAGCGATTCACAAGTAACAAACACGGTGTTAGGGAAATTGAAGCTAGGGTTAGTTCATTAGACATCGGAGTCTGTAAGCGCAGATCAACTTAGTTATAGTCCGAACTGAATTTGTCTCTGGGTAATTCTAAGACATCGGGTTACGTTCTTCCATTCACTATCCAGCAGCTGCTTGGAGGCGGACATAAACGTGGTCAGGCACCTGGTGCCTCAATTTCCAAACAAGACTGATCGGTTTCTCTGATTGATGAGAAATGCAGTCGGCAAACCCTAAGCACATGAATGGCGCGGTTCTGCCATCTTGCGTCTTATCTTCTCTAACAAATAAGAGATGGCGCCCCTGTCCCTTAATGAGTCTTTGACCAGTCTCGGAAGCAATTGATGTTGTAGATTGGCTCTCCCAATGGAGGTTGTCAGGGGAGATGAAGTAATCGGCGTATCTAGTCGTCGGGGAAAAATCCCGCTCCGATTTGCGAAGTGTAACGATGTGAACATCAAGGCCAAGTTCATCGACATAAAAAGTACCTTGACGCATCGATTCGGGGTTATCGCGGAATGCTGCCACGATTTCATCCCGGGTGTAATGAGCATGCAGCGAAAAGGAAAGATCACTTGCGATTGCAACGCGATCTCGTGTTCGCGGTTCTAGGTATTCAAGCAGCTCAATAAACTCGTTCCGCATAACATCGCTTAGGTCGATCATGGACATCGATCTGGTTAATGTGAATGCAATCATCCTTTCAAATCGAATATCGGATGTCCGATTAAAAATTACATCACGATAGGCACGTATCCGTCGTAAATCATCGATGTGAATGAATGATCCAACGCGCTTTGAGTCCCCGAATTCTTCTGCCAATAACCCAGCAGCATGTTTTAAGGACGCAAAACTTCGGCCAGATTTGTACAGTTCTTCTAACTCAATTCCGGTCTCCATCAGAAATGAACTCAGCGTTATTGTTGTTCCTGCAGATGCCATGCGGCTCAATTCTTCTATTAGCGTTTTCGTATTGGAAGGAATCGCGTCTCGTAGGTTTCGAAGGACTCGATCTTGTGTCGTACGGTCAAGGCGAATATGGCAACCTGGCGGTAGCATTGGAAAACCGGATTCAACTGCCTTTTTGAGCCCAGTGCGCGTCATACCAGTCATTGCCCTGAACCGCAAATCCATCCTGAATTTCCGATTTTGTAACCCAACGAAGTCCAAGACCGTTAGAGCGCCCTTGTCTTCATGGTTCCGGAGTCCTCTTCCGAGTTGCTGAATAAAAACAGTGGCACTTTCGGTTGGCCGAAGAAAGAGAACCGTGTTGATCTGGGGAATATCTATTCCTTCATTAAAGAGGTCAACGGTACAGATGATGGCAAGGTCACCGTTCCGAAACTCGTCAAGTACTTCCTGCCGACTATCCCTTGACATCGTAGAGTGCAGGGCCCTTGCCTTCAGATTCACTCTTCCAAAGAAATCAGCCATAAATTCTGCGTGGCGTATCGTCGCACAAAATGCAACCACTCGCATACGCTCAACGTCATCGACTTTCTCTAGAAGTTCGCGAACTACTAGCTGAGCTCGGTTGATGCCATGTTCAACATATTGGCGGTCGAGTTCAGTATCCGAATAGCGGCCCCCTCTCCAATCGATATTTGAAAGATCCGTGTCATCGTTTACGCCGAAGTAGTGAAAAGGGCAAAGAAGTTGGCGATCCAAGGCGTGCCACAGACGCAACTCGAAAGCGGGTGCCCCGAATCTCTCGATCACATTTCGACCATCGGTTCTTTCTGGAGTAGCCGTCAAACCTATCAGTTGTTTGGGTTCGAAATGATCCAGTAGCCGAATGTATGTCGGCGCTTCCGCATGGTGAAATTCGTCGATGACTATTACATCGAAGTGAGATCGGGAAACCTCCGCCAAATTCCGGCTCGAAAAGGATTGCACCGAAGCGAACACATGTTTCCAAGCCTCAGCACGATCAACTCCCACGTTGAGCTCACCAAAATCGGAGTCTCGCATGACTGTCCTAAAAGCTGCCAGAGATTGTTTTAGGATATCTTCACGATGAGCTATAAAGAGTAATTTGGGACGACCTCCCAGCTCTTTCGCCAAGCGTTTATAGTCGAATGCGGCGAGCAAGGTTTTGCCTGTTCCGGTCGCGGCAACAATCAGGTTCTTATTTTTGCCCTCCAGCCTCGAATAGGCCAGTTCGTCAAGGGCCTCTTCTTGGTGAGGAAAGGGTCGAACGTCAGCAAAGAAAGTAACTCCACCTGGGTCAGAACGCTGAGAACGAAGAGCCCGTTTAAGCTTTTCTGCGTCTCTATCAGGATCAAAGAGCTCATATTGATCATTCCCCCAAAGTCGGTTGAATGTAACAACAAGCTCTTCAAGCACTTGGGGAGCATCTTTGCACGATAGACGAACATTCCACTCAAGCCCGTCGACCAGAGCCCTGGGTGAAAGGTTTGATGATCCAACGGTTGCTGTCGTGAACCCCGAGTCACGGTGGAAAATCCATGCCTTCGCATGAAGTCCAGTCTTCTGGTCTGACCGCTCGTAGACTATCTTGATTTCAGCTCCCGTCACGGCTAAGCGGTTCACTGCTCTTTGATTTGTAGCACCCAGATACGTCGTCGTGACAATTCGTAGGCGTGGGCCGAAGTTTGCTAGTAGGTCCAGGATTAGGTTTAGGCCCTGATTCCCGATGAAAGGACAGATCAGATCAACCCGATCCGCACTAACGAGCTCTGATCGAAGCACGGCATGATAATTTAGGCCCTGATCGTTAGTAACGAGTGCACTTTGGGATAGCGGAATAAGTGGAGCCGGGATCTTTTGCGCTACCGCATCATGGATAGCTTGGAGAATGGCCGATTCAACGGGATCAGTTCCCTCCACTTCCTTCAGGATTCGGTTAGCTTCACTAAACGTATATTCGTCTTCGCTAGAATCTAGGGTGCTTTGCAGGTGATGCCGAGCCCTTTCTGCAATTTTTCGTGCCAAGTATTCGATGGCTTCAGCAGAGGAAATGTCTAGTATTTGTGCCTTCTGGTCAGGTGGAAGCTCGTTAACCTGCGCCCTGAGAGAAGCAGTTAATATTTCATCGTAGGCACCTTTGTTGAGACGAGACATTCATTACAGGTTATCGGAAAACCACAAAAACAATGTGAATGATCGGCAACAGAAAATATAAATTATTGCAGTAAAGGAAGGTTTTGGGGTTCAGATGTAAGTATCACTCCCGCGTCATACGTCACGTAAATCTCTTAACTGTGTGCGTGCAAACCTAGAAGCCTTCCTCCACACCATTTGAAAACCTTAATTTCTAGCAAGACGATGTGCGCACGGCGACTTCTTCATGCCCAGCTTTTCTCGCAAAGTCTGCAGGACTCTTGCCATCTGCCAAAGCTTCCTTATCCGCCCCGAAACGGAGCAGGAGTTCGACCATTTCTTGGTTGCCGTTTTGGGCGGCTAGGTGTAGGGGGGTGAAGCCTCCGGTGTCAGGGATGTTGGGGTTGGCTCCGGCAGCTAGGAGGAGGTGGAGAATTTGGGGGTCGCCGCCGAAGGCGGTGGCTCCGGTGGGAGTGTTTTGAGCGAAGGGGCTGGTGGCAAGGACGTTTAGGTCGGCTCCGTATCGGACTAGCAAAACGGCACAGTCGAAATGACGGAAGGCTCCGGCGAAGTGGAGAGGGGAGAAGCCTTCTGGGCCGAGGGTGCTGATCTGGCTCGGGTCGGCGTCAAGGATCTGTTTTAAAGTTTGCCAGCGGCCTAGGATGGCGGCTTCGTGAATCGTTAACTCGGATTTTTGGTCGGCGACGGAATGGGCTTGGTCGAGGTGGCCGGAGAAAACGAGAGAAGTGATGTCAGGCATGGGGTGCGTCTCGGGGAGTATTGGGGTGGCTTCGCGGGGCAGAGCTTTGTGGTGTGTTGGGTCGGAGGGGAACGGGGAATTCGGAGTCTTGGGTCTTGTTTGGGATATTTTAGGGCAGATATGGGGGTTTGGAATAGTCGCGTTGGGTGCGAAATGCTGGGAAGTACACAGAAAGAGGTTCGAGGGCTTGGGGATTCGTTGTTTCCGGAATGAATTCCGGGGGCCTTGAGCGGAATGAATTCCGCGGACCTGGGGGGCGCGGATAGTGTACGATTACGCTATCACGAACGCGTGATTTTCAACCGACCATGTGTATCTCTTTAGGTCTTCTTTCGGCTGTTCTAACGGCCAATTCGTTCGGTCAGGCTGCTCCCAAGAATATGACATTTGCGACCACGCTCAAGAGCGTCGCGGTGTTTCGGGACGGCTTTGGGTATTACACCCGCGAGGGCAAAGTAAAGCTCGAAGATGGGTGGGCAACCACTGACTTGGTGCCAACCGCAGTTAAGGGAACCGTCTGGTTCTACTCGCTGGATACTGGCGACAAAATTGACACGATCGTCATGGGTAAAGAGAACAAAATCGCGTTCACCAGCCCGGCTGATATCAAGGTCAAACTCAAGGACAAGGTTGGACTGAAGATTGTCGTGATCACTCACTCCAGTCAGCGATTTGAAGGTGAGCTTTCGAAGATTCTTGACGACATGACGCTCTTAAAAGTGGGCGAAGCGTTCTCAGCGATTCCGTACGACCAGATCAAGTCGATCCAGTTTGTGGGCTTTCCAGTTCGAATCAAAGTGGACACAAAGACGCCGAACAAAGTCGCCAATATTGGCGTTGCTTACCTGCAAGAGGGCATCAAGTGGGAGCCAAGCTACATCTTAGATGTTCGGAAGGGAATCGGAAACCTGAGCCTGCGGGCTACGATGCAGAACACCACCGAGAAGTTGGATAAAACCGATGTTTTCTTCGTTGTAGGCTCTCCCTTCGTGGCTAACCGGGGAATCGAAGATATGATGGCGCACCTACCAGGTGCCATGCCGGCAGTAGCTGCAAAAGCAGACGTTCCGAAGCGATTAGACAAAGATGCCGCGTTGGCGGATGCGGACATGGTGCCAGCGGTCAGTTCGGCGGCCCTCACTCGAGATGAATCAGGCGAACTCTTCTACTACAAGAAGTCCGGCCTCTCGCTTGAGACGAGTGACGTTGCAATGGTCTCGATTTTCGATGTTCCGATTCCGGTAACTCCTCGCTTTGAGTGGAATGCTGACGGTGAAGAAGTGTTCTATCTTCTAAGCTTGCTCAACAAGAGTGGCCAACCCCTGACGACTGGTCCGGTCTTCGTCCTGGAAGATGGACATGCGCTCGGTCAGGAAAATGTTCGCTACACCCCAGCGGGTGGAACAGCCGAGGTACGACTTTCTCAAGGCATCGGTCTCAAGGTTGAAAAGCAGGAAGCCGAAGACCGACGAGGCACTGCCACCAAGATCGGCAAGACCGACTTCGTCCCGGTAACACTAAAAGGCACGCTTACCATCACCAACTTCCGAACGACGAAAGCAATGGTGACAATCAGCAAGACAATGCGTGGCAAAGTGGGCGCTCTGGGTGATGGCGGTGTGATCAAGCAAACGCAGATTCTGAACGGCGAACCGAACCCCATCAACGACATCCAGTGGAAGATTGAAATAGCTCCTGGCGTAACCAAGAAGATCGTTTACACCTACGAAACTTACATGTCGGCAGAGAAGGCGGGATCGCCTCCTGTTCCATCGGGACCGGGCGACCTGCATGCCTAGTCGAATGTCCTTTCGAATCTTAGGGGGGCTCTGCGCGGGCCTCCTTATTACTCTCTGCGCCGCCTTTCAACAGAAAGAGCGTGCCGACGAGCAGCTTCAACGCGAGGCCTTCGAGCGTGACAATGCCAATGGCTCGACGCTGCCCGCTGCGCGTGCGCGCCTAACCGCTTTTTTTGAAGTGCGTCACATGCCTCTGTGGCAGACCAAAAACGGCGTGACTCCCAAGTGGCAAGAAATGGGACCCACGGTCATCTCACACAGTTGGGGTGACATGGACAACGGCGGCCGCACTTGTATGATCGCGATCAATCCTCGTGACCCGCGCATCCTCTATTTGGCGGCTGCATCCGGGGGGATTTGGAAGAGCACCGACGAAGGGAAGAGTTGGAACCCCATTGGTGACCAGATTGCTTCGATGTCGGTGGGAGCGGTAGCGATTGATCCTTTCAACCCAAACGTCATTTACGCCGGTTTGGGCGAGCCCCACTACAGTCTTGACAGTTTTCACGGAGTTGGATTCCTCCGCTCAAGAGACGCAGGAAAGACCTGGGATCTGCTCTCCTCCGATGTCTTCTTGGATTACACGTTTTCGAGGATCGTTCCGAATCCGCATCGTCCCGGCTTCCTCTATGCCGCAACCTCGCGAGGAGTTTTCCGAAGCCTCGACTACGGCGGGACATGGGTTCAGCTACTCAGTGGTCCGGCAACGGACTTATTGCTCGACGCTCGAAGCCCCGATACGTTGATCGCAAGTATCGGCATGCCCTTTGGAAGCTCTAAGAACGGACTCTACAAGACAACCGACGCGGGAGCATCCTGGACGCATCTCACACGAGATCTTCCTGAGAAAGCAACGGACCTTGGTCGCATCCAGATGGATCAATGCCAAGCGTTTCCGAACGTGATTTATGCGAGCCTCTATGGCAAAGCCAACGGCTTGGTTGGTCTCTATAAATCGACCGATTTTGGTGAAAGATGGCTCCGCATGCCGAACGCTCCCAGTTACGCAGGAGGTTCTGCTTGGTACAGCAACTGCATCGCGGTGAGCCCAACGAACCCAAACGTTGTTTTTGTGGGCGGGTTTAGCACCTTCCGAACCTTGGATGGTGGCGAAACGTGGGAAGACAACACCAAGTCGTACGCCGGTGGCCCGGTCCATCCCGACCATCATTCATTTACATTCAGTCCGACCGAACCAGGCACCCTCTATCTATGCACCGATGGCGGTGCCTTTCGAACTCGAAACCTTGGGCAAAGCTGGGAGTCAGTGAGTAACGGCTTAGCCACCGTTCAATTCCAAAGTGTGGACGTACACCCGACGGATCCGAATATCGCCTACGGTGGAACTCAAGACAACGGCACGAACAAATTCACCGGCACAACGGCTTGGACAAATATCTTCTTAGGCGATGGCGGGGTCACGCGGGTCAACTTTAAAAATCCCGACGTGGTTTACACGGAGTACGTCAATTTGGTGCTTCTAAAGTCGACTGATGCGGGAAAGAATTGGCAAGATGCGACCAACGGAATCGATCCTGCCGAAGGAAAACTGTTCTACTCACCCTACAATCTCGACCCCAGTGACCCTGACATTCTGGTTGCCGGCGCTCAGCGGGTTTACCGAAGCACCGATGCGGCCGCTAACTGGACCGCAATCAGTCCGAAACTGGGCGCACGGGTCTCCGCGGTTACGATCGCGCCGAATCTCAGCAAGGTGATATACGCGGGCACCAACGATGGTCGAGTGTGGGTGACACCGAACACTGGTAAGGCCTGGTATGAAATCAGTAAGGGCTTACCCAAAGGGTATGTCAACGACATCTGCATCGATCCTCATAACGCTCGACGCGCCTATGTCGCACTGGGTGGTTGGAGTCCGGATCGAATTTGGATGACGGAGGATGCGGGCGGAACCTGGAAGAACCTGTCGGGTGCGCTCCCAGCGATGCCGATCCAAGCAATTACCCTCGATCCACACCACACAAACACCTTGTTTATCGCAACCACGATTGGAGTTTTTGTGTCCGACGACAAGGGTAAGAACTGGAAGCGATTTGGCGCGGTTTTGCCCAATGTGCCGGTTTTCTCGATTGTGGCGAACCCAGTTACCGATTGGCTCACGATCGGAACGCATGGTCGTGGAGCTTGGCGAATAAAATTGCCAGGTTAAATCGGTGGAAAAAAGATGACCAACCGAATAGACTATTACCATGCTTTCTAGTCGTGCTCGCTATGCCACAAGAGCAATCCTTGACCTCAGCCTTGAGTACGGAAAGGGTGCGATTCAAATTCAAGACATCGCCGACCGCCAGAATATCCCGGTTAAGTTTCTGCAGCAGATCCTGGTGGCTCTCAAGATGACCGGATTCGTTTCGAGTCGAAAGGGCCCGGGAGGCGGATATTTGCTCGCCATGGCACCTAAGGAGATCACCTTGGGTGCCGTTGTCCGAGCGATGGACGGCCCGATTGCTCCTATTAGCTGTGTCAGCGTCACCAAGTTCAGCGAGTGCGGTTGTCCCAATCCCGAAGTCTGCTCACTTCGAAATACCTTCAAAGAGGCTCGAGACGCAATCTCCGAAGTCCTCGACAAAACAACCTTCGCCGAACTTACCGACCGTCAATTAGCTGCCATCGACAGCATCTCCCGTTCCCTCGATTACGTGATCTGATCCTGCAGTGGCTTGAGCGCTCGAACCATTTGTTCTTTTGGCCGAAAGCATTTGGGCCAAAAGCTTCCAGCCAAAGTGAGCGTGGATTACGGAGAGGTCAAGCGTGGACTAAGTCACAAAAGAAGATCCACTCAAAGCAACTGATCTTCTGCACCAAGCCAGATGGTCGCGTCCTTTGCAGGGCGCGACCATCGTGCAAGGCTAGTGTTGGATGGGGTTGAGGGTTACTTTTAGTGCCGCGTAACCGTCGATTTGGAAGTGCTCGACCCGGATTTTATGTGCGCCTTTGGACAGTTGCAGGTCGTTATTGTAGAGTGTTGGACCCTGATACTTCCACGCATTGGTGATCACGCTCTTGCCGTCGACCCAAACTCGGGCACCGTCGTCGGTGGTTACGGCTAGTTGATACTTGCCAGCGGGGACTTCGAACGAACCGTTGCAGACCGTCGCATAGTGATCGTTGCCAACAGAAGGATCGAAAGACGCGCCGCCGAAGTCGACTTTGTTGGCGTGAAGTTCCTTGACGGGTTCTCCGGAGATGAGCGTTTTAAAGGCTTCCGCTTGCGTCCGAGGATCGGTGGACTCGTCCCATTTGAAGAAGCGAATATCCCAGTCGATCGGGGAGAAGAACTCGCTGAAACCAAAAGTCACCGGGGTTCCAGATTTGGTGACGATGCCTCGAAAGTCGATGGTTGTGCCGCCAACATATTCCAGTTCAATCATTGTCAATCCGGCTTGCTTTGCAGGCATTTCGACATCGACAAATCCGGGCACAGTTCCCGATTGGGCCGATAAGGAGATACCGGCGGACTTCGACTTCAGATGCCATTTGCCGACGGGACCAAGGATCTCGAAGCGTCGCTTCATTGAGCGGTCACTGTTCTTGCTCAGAATGTTTCGCGGCCACAACTTTGGAGACTTAAAGTCGTAAGGTCCCCATTGATCGACAAGGATGTAGCGCTGACCGCGTAGAGCCCCTGGCTTCAAGAATGCGTTTTGGCCCGCATGTCCGCCGGCGACGGAAATTTGACTTTCAACGACTCTTTGCTCGGCCTCTGTAAGAGGTCGCTTCAGCTTCTGTAGTTCACCCACCGTCGCAAATGGTGCCCAAGGAATGTCGAATCGACTCAAATATTCCTTCAGATTATCGCTGGTTCCGGCGACAGGCAGTCCGCCAGTAGAGATCGTGCGAGGCGGAATCTGACCCGCCGCCACGTTGCTGAGGTCGATTTGGTTCCCCTTACCGTCTCCCGACTCCTTCAGAGCCGGGCCTGAGTTTTTGAACGAGTTATTGACGACATTGACGCGATTGGTATTTCGAATCTGAATAACGGTGGTTGCGGTTCCGATGAACTTGTTGCCGAAGATCTGGTAGTCGCGACTGTCAGTGTCGTGGTACTTGGGATATTTCCAACTCTTATCGGTAATCGGATCTTGCCAA
>CAIUHP010000073.1 GCA_903899015.1 uncultured Armatimonadota bacterium
AAACTCGGAGGAAGAAGGCTCGGTTGAGACTGAGTGTAGGGCTTGAAAGTTGCCCGACGATTAACCGATGTCATAGACTAAAGACGAAACAAGAAGACAAAAAGAAGGGGCTGCCTCAACTTGTGAGACAGCCCCTTTTTTGTGCATCGCGTTTTGATACGGATACGAACGCCCAACTCACCGACTTGGAGTTCTCTACATTTTCCCAAGCGTGATCTTTACTTTCAGATCAGGAACGAGTCCGTGCTTTTCAGAACTAGATTTTTCGGCATCCTTCCGAAGATCAATTCCAATCCTGTCGACAGAAAAAGTTTTCGATTCCCCTGGCTTCATCCGATAGACCATTCTTAATTCAGGCTTCCCAATGACCGTTCCCAGTGCCAAATATAGCGTCACGGTACTGTCATCGTTGATCCTCGGCTGAATGTACGCCGTTACGCCGGTATCTGAGTCGGATGTTGACCAAGCTTGAGTATTAAGAACAGTCGCAGAAGCATCGTAGGAGATCTTCTCAATCTCGGAACTGATCGTGACTTGGATCGGCACCTTTCGTCGTGCAACGTCAATTAGGTTCACGACGGACCGAATGTCTTTGATCCCGTCCGGATTCCCTTTCGCGATGATCAAACCCTTTGCATCATCAGCAACCATAGAAACTGGTTTGTTTGGATCCGCCGTTTCCAGTTTCTGCATGAACGCCAAAGCCTTGGAAGCGCGCATGTGGTGGATCGGAATTTCTGCCGAATCGGCTTGAAAAACTCCCACGGCATGGATTATGAATAAGCAACCTAAGATCATTTGAACCCCCTTGTTCGATGACGGATTGAACTGAGCGATTCGTTCTAGGCGATTCGTTTGAGGCTATTCGTCGTCGGGATCTGTTTCCGGCGTATCGCATTTTTCTAGTTGGACACGTAGAATGCGACGACCATCACTGTCAGCAATTGTAAACTTCCAGCCGTCCGACACGATCGATTCCGATAGCTTTGGCTGCCGTCCAAATAGCCCGAATACGAAGCCGCCGATCGTATCGAACTCTTCACTTGAAAAGTGGGAGTTTGCCGCCTGGTTCACATCACCCAAATGAGTCTTGCCAAGGGCGATGTAGACATCTCCTACCCTCTCAATTTCTTGGGCATCGGTGTCGTATTCGTCGGTAATGTCGCCAACCAACTCTTCCACGATGTCCTCGACGGTGACGATTCCCGCCGTCCCACCGAATTCGTCTTGAACGATTACCATCTGAACTCGCTCTTTTCGCATCTCCTTGAGAAGCTCATGCAAGTCTTTATTTTCTGGCACAAAAAGCGCAGGTCGCATCAATTTGCGCACATCCGCAGTATCAGGGCTGTCAACCAAGGCCATTAAGAGGTCTTTGGCATGAACGATCCCGATGATCTGGTCATCTGTACCTTCGTAAAGCGGTATGCGAGTGTGGCCAGATTCTTCGATGAGCCTAACTAATTCCTTAGGGTCCGCTTCGATAGGGAGTGCATCAATGTCCACCCGAGGAGTCATCGCTTCGCGAGCGACTTTATCGGTAAAAGAGAAAACCGAATGGAGTAATTCCTTCTCGTCCTGCTCAATCTCGCCGGTTGCTTCGGCTGAGGCGACCAAGTTCTTGATTTCTTCTTCAGCTTGGTTGGCAACCGTTAATGTAGCCTGACCTCCAAACCGAGCCGTAAAGACTCCTGCTAAGGCAACCACCACGTTGGCCGGAATAGAGAAAATGACCGACGTCAGTCGAATAAATCGGTATCCCGCGAGGCTGACGCGTTGGGGATGTAGCGCGGCAAAACTCTTCGGAACCAACTCTCCAACCACCATATTGACCAGTGCCACGAGCAAGGCGATGATGGATGCGGAGGCAAGGAGAGTCAGGTAGTTGAACGACCAATGTGCGTTGTCTTCCAGGAAAGAAGCGAGTCCGGGAGCCAGCAAGAAACTCAAGAGTGCAAGCGCTAGGCGAGAGGTCTGACTTCCGAGCAGGCAAGCAGCTGTATATTTCTGCTTGGATTCCAGTAAGTTCTGTAGGTGAGCTGCTTTCGTTGCATCTGTGTCTTTCACCTGCTTCACATGAATGGATCGAAGCAAGTTCACGGCCGTCTCCGCCGCCACAAAGCATGCGTTCAATAGAATGACGAAGACTATCGAAACAATGACCGGTGTTCCGCCAATTCCAGGGGACTTGAGCGCTGTATCGGCCTGCGAACCTCGATGAACGTTTTGCTCGCCGATAACCCAACAAACCGCGAGGGTCAGGGCCAAGCCAAAAACTAGGCTGCGCTCGATTCGAGCGACGACCTCCATATCGGGAAGGCGTTTCTTCACCTTGGCACCAACCCAAAGATAAGGAGTGAAAGGACGACTCCCACTAAAGCTCCCAGGCTCAGTTCAAAGATCGTGTGAAATTTGGCTTCAAATCGGCTCTGAGCGATAATTGCAGCGAGGAGAATAGCAATTCCCGCTGTCAGGGCATTATCGGTTAGTACCGCCGCCGACGTTGCAAAGAAGAACCCAAAGGCGGCATGGCCACTCACGAGACCACCCTGCAAGACTCGGCCCCGCTGCCCGAGACCCTTTCCTACGATGACCACGAAGAACAGCACGGTCGCTCCGAGCAGAAGCCGAACACCCGCAGAGAGTCGAAAGCCTTCGCTCGTCATGTTGATCTTAATCGCTTCCCAGCGACTTTCGCCTAAGAACAACAACGCTCCGACTACCAATGCGATGATCGTGGAAATAAGGACCGCACCGGCTGCAATATCTTTCGCAAACTTGGCTAAGGGATTGTAATTGGGAGACACCAAGTCCACCGTCGCTTCGATTGCCGAGTTAAACATCTCCGCAACCAGAACGAGTGAAATCGTAAACAGGAGAACGAGCGTCTCGCGCAAACCGAGGTTGACGAAGAACGCGAGCAAGATGACGGTAATAACGACGAAAAGGTGAAAGCGCATGTGGCGCTGAGTTCGGAATGTAAAGACAATTCCGTTCAGAGCAACCCGGAAGGGGCTGATGATATCAATCTTCTTTCCAGGACCGCTCATTGAGTTTCACCATGGAGCAGCGAAGCCCATTCGAGGTCTGGCTTCAGTCCCGCTTCCACCGCTACCAAATTCATTTGGCGAACCATTTCTGCCCTTTCCTCTTCCGACTGGTCGTCAAGCCCAATCAAATGCAAGGCACCGTGGATCGCTAAGTAGCCAAGTTCCTGTTGAAGACTAACTTTTCTAGCCTTGGCTTGTCGGTCGGCATAGGGCACAGCGATGGCGACATCACCCAGTTGATTTCCTGCGAAATCACCTGCGGGAAAAGTGAGGACATCGGTGGCTTCGTCGATACCACGGAACTGGAGATTGAGTTCCCGAATGTGCTCGTCAGAGGTTAGCAGGACGCAAGCATGCGCGTCCGGTTTGCCGTGCAGAACGAAAGCAGACATCACCGCACGTCTCAGTGGCGAAAGCCGAACTGAGCGTTCGGTCTCGTTGAGGACGGAAATTTTTTTGCTACTGGGAGGTTCCATACGGGATGGCATGCGCCTATTTCAGAAATGCAAGCGCGTAATGCCACCGAGGCAAAGTAGCCAGGGTTGCTTGTGGGGCCGGGTCAGCCCCCACTCTAAAACTCATGTAACCCGAAACGTTAGTCTCTCGTACCATTTAACTAATAGAGACTTACAAATTGGCCGAAAAGGCTCAAACCTACTGGCGCGACTGTCGTCGTCGCTTGAGTCGGCGTCGCTTTTCGCTTGGCTTCTCGTAGTGTGAATGCTCTTTGAGCTCACGAAGAAGGCCGCTCTGCTGGAGCTTCATGTTGAAGCGCTTCAGGGCGCTGTCGATAGATTCGTTGGACTGTACTGTAACGTAGATCAAAAGCTAAGATGCCTCCGCAAGGCAACAAGTATGGCACATTTTGGTACCAATTGCGCTTGAGTCTATCGAACAACTTGAAATCCTATCGAAAGCGACTTGTTCAACCCTTTCCGTTAGCATCAAGAACCCCAAACCTCGATTCAACGACCATGATCGTTCGGCAACTTGAACGTTCCTCCAGGACCGATTCACTAAATAAACGGAGGTACGACTGCCTTAAAGCGCTTATTGAAGCAATCTTAGGCTGGCTCACCGACTCATCCCAATTTTCGCTGACAAATTTCAAAATAACGCGTAAGTTCTTCTTAATGAGATCGGACAAGCACAGCCCGGCCCCTACGTCTTCGAGTAACGGAGGTGAAGCCCAGATCCTCTCCTATTTTGGGTTTCTTACGCTCCTGATATACATGTCGACTCCGACAGGGTATCTCGTCGACATCGCAACCTCATTCATGCTGAAGAACCAGCTGCACGCTTCGGCCGAGCAGGTTGCCAATTTTCGGTTCTTGACGGCCATACCAGCCTTTGTGGCGTTCATTTTTGGAATTGTTCGCGATCGTTGGAATCCATTCGGTCTAAGGGATCGGGGATATTTTCTGATCTTCGCGCCGATGACCGGGGCGGTTTTTGTGTGGCTTGCATTTGGAAAGCTCCAGATCACATCTCTGACCCTGGGAGTGATCCTGTCAGTCATCACATTCCGGTTTGTTACGGCGGCCTACCAGGGTCTCATGTCGTTGATTGGACAGGAAAAGCAAATGTCGGGTCGACTGGCCACCATTTGGAACATCGCGTTAGCCATCCCAGCATTGCTTGCCGCGTACAGTTCCGGATGGGTCACCGAGCATCTCAAGCCACGAGAGATCTTCCTCATCATGGCAGCCCTATGTTTTGCTTTAGGTATCTATGGCCTTTGGAAGCAACGAACGGTTTTCACCCATGCGTACGATCAACCTCGAGCCCAGCACCTAACGCTGGGGGCTGACGTTAAACGCCTGATTGCGCATCGAGCGATCTACGGTGCCATTCTCATCAACTTCCTTTGGAACTTCGCACCAGGTGCTTCGACCCCTCTTCAATACTATCTGACGAACCAGCTTCACCTCCCCGATGCTGCATTCGCCAATTACACGGCGATTTTTGCCGCTTCATTTATTCCGACGTATATCATTTACGGATACCTGTGCAAGCGCGTCCCTCAATCCAAACTTTTACTTTGGGGAACCGTCATTGGCGTTCCTCAGATGATCCCCCTCTTGTTCGTTCATTCTTCGGCAGCGGCCCAGCTTATGGCGATTCCGATTGGATTGATGGGTGGAATTGCCTCAGCCGCTTACTTCGACCTGGCGATGCGCTCCTGCCCTCCCGGACTTCAAGGCACGCTCATGATGTTCGTCGATGGAATGCTCATTCTGTCTTCCCGCGGTGGAGACATCCTTGGAACCAAGATTTATGATTCAGACAAGGCAAATGGGTTTCTATACTGCGTGATTGCAACGACAGGTGTGTATGCACTTATTCTCCCCCTGTTGTTACTCGTTCCTAAAAACCTTGTTGCTACCCGTGACGGAGAAGACAATCCTGAGATCGAGAAGGAAGTACTTGAGGAATTAACAACTCGTTAAAGCTCCATCAACGAGTCCGTGCTAGAATCCCCGCTAATGCATAAAGGTCGATTAGAGGCGTTTAGCGACGCGGTTATCGCGATCATCATGACCATCATGGTGCTGGAACTTCGTCCCCTAAAGGCATCTCGTTAGAGTCATTGCAACCGCTCATTCCGGTTCTTGCCTGCTACTTGTTGAGCTTTGTCTTTCTGGGGATCTATTGGAATAACCATCATCACATGCTGCAGATAACAAAGCGGGTGAATGGAGCTTCCCTTTGGGCCAACATGCACCTCTTGTTTTGGCTTTCCCTCATACCGTTTGTGACGAACTGGATGGGTGAACACTCAACCTCACACTGGCCGATTGCTTTGTATGGCTTCATTCTGTGCATGTGCGGAGTGAGCTATTACATTCTCTCCAAGTGCCTCATTGCGGCAGACGGCGCAGATTCGGCTTTAGCGGTCGCACTTGGTAACGACCTCAAGGGAAAAGCCTCGGTTGCAATCTATCTCGCGGCTATCGGAATCACTTGGGTCGCACCTTGCTGGGCGTACGCATGCTATGTCACTGTCGCGATCATGTGGATCGTTCCGGACCGACGAATCGAGCGCATGCACTAGCGCTTTGCTTACTTGCTCTTTGGATCAAACATCGCGCGAAGTCCATCGCCAACGAAGTTCAAAGAGAAAACCGTAAGGCTAAGAATCAAACAAGGCCAGACAAGCGCAACGGGATAAGATCCCATTCCTTCGCGAGCAGAATTAATCATGCTTCCCCAGCTGGGCTCGGGAGCCTGGACTCCGATTCCTAAGAAACTAAGGGTGCTCTCCGCAAGGATCGTGCCCGCAATGTCAATCATGCTTATGGCAAGAAGAATCCCGGTAAGTTGCGGCAAGATATGCCGGGTCACCAAGTAGAACGTGGATGCTCCGGATGCTTTCGCTCCGATGACAAATTCTCGATCTTTAAGGGTAGCTACCTGCCCTTTAACCAGCCGCGCGATGGAGGGCCAAGCAGTAATAGACAGCGCGATGATCACCGGCATTAACTTGCCAAGCGGAACATTCGCCAGTTTTGTCGGTGGGATCGTACCAATAATTAAAACCGCCAACAAGATGTCTGGAAAGGCAAACATACCGTCCGTGAACCGCATGAGAATCATGCTTAGCCACTTTGGCGCGAATACGCCCAAAACACCAATCGTGACTCCAACGACCAATGCGATGATCTCAACGATGAAACCCACCGTCAAAGAAATACGAGCGCCCGCTGCAATTCGAGAAATGACATCTCTTCCCTGCTCGTCGGTACCCAAGAGATATTTTCCACCCACAACCTCATGTGGACCAGAAACCGGGTCGTAGACGGCATAGAAATTGGAATTGCCTGCCGGGTGAATCATCGCGTTGCGAATATTCGGACCGAAGGTCGCAAAAATAACGAGCAACACAAGGAACGTTGCCCCAAGTACAAACAAGGGATCTTTCTTCGTAAACGCAAGTAACTTCTTCAAACTTGCGACTCCCGAATGCGTGGGTCAAGTATGGGTTGGAGGATATCGACCGCAAGATTGAGGAAGATGAACATCGCACCCGTTACTAAAACTCCTGCCTGAACGACTGGCATATTGATCTGTTGAATTCCCTCAATGACCGCGCTTCCCAGCCCCGGCATTAAGAAATAGCGCTCGATAACGAACGACCCAGTCAGCAAGAATCCAAAGCTGGTTCCGATCGTTGTGATAACCGGCAAGATGGCGTTGCGAAGGGCATGCTTAAACAAGAGTCTTCGGCGCGGCACGCCTTTCGCAGTTGCCGTTCGAATGAACTCCTGATCCAAGGTGTCGATCATGCTGGCTCGGGTCAATCGAGTAATTAAAGCGGCTGGTCGAGACGACAAAATGACGACTGGAAGCAGGAAATAATAGAATTCCGGCGCAACAAGGGTTGTCGACCACGTCAGTGGCAGCACGTCCATTTTCAAGCAGAAAATGTAAACCAAGATCGGTCCCAGTACGAAATTAGGAGTGGTAACACCCAGCGTGCTTAAGGTTAATATCGTTCGATCTGCAAATCGACGCTGATAAACGGCGGCGATCGTTCCAAAGATAATTCCGAATGCAGCAGCAAGCACCATAGCTTGAGTCGCAAGCTTCACTGTCATCGGCACGGTTCTTGCCAAGATGTCTTTGACCGGTTCATGCGTGCCGTAATAGCTCACGCCAAAATCGCCGTGCACCGCATTGCTGACATATCGAGCATAGCGACCGGGCCAGGGCTGATCGAGGCCTAAGTTGTGCCTGATTTGTTGAACAGTCTCCAGGCTGGCCTTTTCACCCGCGATAATCGTGGCGGGGTCGCCAGGGGCAAATTCGCCCGCGACAAACGTCACGAACGATATAAAGAACAGGCTAAACGCACCGAAGAGGAGCCTGAGCAGAATCGCCTTTACAAGCCGCACGGGCCGTCAGTTTAACACGGGATCGAGGCTGGATGCTCGGTTGCGGGCTTAACCTTTGAGGATTCCCATCGAAACGACCTTGTCGCCCTTCTGAATCTTCTTCAAAACGTCCATTCCGGCGACGACCTGACCGAACACCGTGTAGTTCCCGTCTAAGAAACTGGAACGATCTAGGAGCATATAGAACTGGCTGTCTCCCGAGTTTTTGTCGTCAATGTTTCGCGCCAATCCAACTGCGCCTGCAACGTTCTTAAAGCCGGATTCTTCGTATGCGATCTTGGTTCCGCTGCCACCGTTCGTGATGTTGGAAAGATCTCCGTCTTTCGAGGCAGGATCTCCAATTTGAACCAGGTAAGGCTTAGGAGTCTGGACAACCCGATGGAATCTTTGCTGATTGTAAAATCCGTCTGAGGCAAGCTTCATGATCCGGCTCGCGGTCTTGGGTGCTTCCTTTAGGTGAAGGAGTATGAAGACATTACCACGACCTTCAATCTCCATTTTGATAACGGTTTCCCCTGCCTTGGGTGTGTATGTTTGTGCACCACCGAAGGTTAGAAGGGCGAGACCAAGTAGGAAAACAAAGATAAGGCGCATAGCGGACTAATCCTAATGACGTCCAAATTACCCGAGCGATCCTACAGATTACGATTAAGGTCCAAATATTGGCCTATTCTCCTAGCTGGCGACCATATCCGTCGAGTTTGACGCCACCAGCGAGGATGATAATGCCATCGATGAAAGACCAAATCCAACCAACTCCGCAAAGCGAGAATAAGAGTTGCAGCACTCCATAGGCGGCGTATCCAAGATACATTCGCCCCACCCCGGGAAGAACGAGCTGAAGAATTCCGGCAAGCACTCGGCTTTTGTCGCTCCGAACGGTTCCGTAGGCCTGGGGAAAAGAGGAATAAGCCGGGCTTCGCCCCAAGTTTGGTTGCGGAACAACCGGATTGGGTGTGAAAGGTGCGGGGGCAGGAGGAGGCGGAGGACTATCAAATGTCGTCCGAGAGTTGAACATCACGGACAACTCTGGGGTTTGCCCTGCCGGCGACCAATTGGACATACCGACTTTCCAAACGTAAGTATCGCGGGCGATAACTTCGCTGTCTATTAACTCGTCAATCTGAGCTCGCGTTAGCGGGCCTAGCTGACCATAGTGTCCAATGTAATACCACTCGCCCACAGATGCCTTCCCTACTGGTTTCGAACTCCCGCGGTTTCGTTGTACCGCATGAAAAGCATCCAAATTGGGCCCATCGACTTTTATTCGGCTGAATTGCCGTTGTGAGTGTCCTACCAGACACACAAAAACGCCCGCCAGAAATGGCCAAGGTTTGGTCTACTACTAGCGGGCGAGAGTGCTTAGTGTTTTGTCGATTCAGATGGAGTCGGGTTCAAGACCTGAATGGCTTGCCAAAGCTGATTGTCAGTCTTGGGATTTTCAGGGTCAATAATCGACTTTGGATCGAGTTCGGCTTTAACATCCGGCTCAAGCCCGCCACTCAGGAACACACCATCTTGATCGACCTTTCGGCCAAAGAACGGAGTGAACGGTAGGAAGTACTTGGCAATCGTGATCTTGGCGCTTGATTGGTCTATTAGCGGGAAAACGTTCTGAACGGAAGCCTTTCCGTAGCTATGAGTACCCACCAATTTGGCTCGGCCGTAATCATGGAGGCAGCCAGAGAAGATCTCCGCCGCGCTCGCCGAATCCTCATTCATGAGAACCGCAATTGGGTACTTGAAGTCATGAATAAATCCCGGCATCGTCTGAGCCGATTCCTCATGACCATCGCGAAACTTCATCTTCACAACCAACTTGCTCTCGAAGAACCGGCTCAGCATGTCGACGGCTGAATCAAGCAAGCCACCAGGATTATCACGCAGGTCGATGACAAGGCCCTTGAGCGGGTGAGCCTCAAGCTTCGCGAGTTCTTTGTCAAACTGCTCGGCCGTCGGTTCTGAGAATGACAAAATCGACATGTAACCGACTTGCGAAGCGGCAATGTATTTGGAGTCAACTGTCGGAGCAATAATGCGGGCTCGCTTGACAGTCAACACAACCGGTCGTTGCTTATCGTTCTGGATAACCGTAAGGCGAACAAGAGTTCCCTCTTTGCCTTTGATCATCGTGACAATGTCGTCGATTTCCTTACCAGTAACCGACTTACCATCGACGGCGGTGACAATGTTGCCAGCTCGAATGCCGGCTGTTTGAGCAGGACTGTCATCGAAGACGTTTGATATTTTCGCTCCAAGTGCGTCTGCTCCAAGCCGAGCTCCGATACCACCAAAATTAGCTTTGGTTTCGTCGTTAAAAGCTTCTGCAGCCCGGGGTGGCATGAAGATCGTATGAGGGTCGCCCAGCGATGACATCAAGCCTTCCATTCCCGCGTACTTGAGATTGGTTGGGTCAACCGCCTGAATATAGTCCGTCAAAATCTTGGAATAAGCATGAGAAAACTGTTGCTCCGGCGAAGCGGCTGCTCCAGACCGAACGCCGAAAAGTGCATTCACGGTGTGGGCATTTGGAAGCTTTCCATGCTGAAGATCTGGCCAAGCAAATCCGAAAAGGAAACAGCCAAAAACGATTCCACCAAAACTAAGGAGCCGACCGCCCTTGTTCATTTGACACCTCCCTTTCGTGCAGTCATCGATTTGGTCGATTTCGCTAATTTAGCCTGATATTCAGAGGTCACAAGCGTATATCCAGATCCATCGGGAAGCTGAACAATTTGCCTATTCGTTCGATCTCCTCCAAGCAAGAATTTGTCATGAGGAATCAGGCCCTTAGAGTCGAGAGCCAAAGCAAATGCTTCCGCCATGCCACGAGTGCTTTTGTCAGTTAGAACATGAATCTTCGGTGGGTTGCTATTGCCTTTGAGAACATTTAGAGGAGTTGGCGTATCGTGTCTATTCGTGACGAAGTAGCCATATTCACCTTTAGGAGCGATTACTTCCAAACACTGCTTCATCGATTGGATGTCACCGAGAGTGTTATGCCTCAAATCGATGGTTACCGAACTCTTACCTTGAATCGCGGATTTTAACTGTGCGGCACTACCTTCCTGGAACGGCAACATGACGGTGTCATTCTTGACCGTGAAGCCCGATAACGATGAAACACCTTTGGTAATCTTCGTTTTGCGCATAGTGCCATTTCGATTCCAAACGACGTTCACGTCACCGGCTTTGCCCATGAACAACTTATCCTTCGCCTTCATGGGGAAAATGGCTCGCTCAAACTTGATTCGAATCTCGGTTCGCAAGGCTTCCAAATCAGCACGAGACATTTTCTTCTCGTTGAATTTTTTGGATGCGATTCGAAACTTGCGAATCAGATCGGACTGAACAACCCAGTGTCCGTCGATGGAATCAACCGTATCTCCCACTTGAACTCCTGCTTTATCCGCAGGCCCTCCTGGTACCACGTTGACAACTTGAACGCGAGGGATCTCTCGAACGAGCACAAGTGCTTCTTCGGGACTAATTTCACCCGCCGAAGGTTGCCCCGGAGTCTTAGGTGCGGTTGTATGATTTTCAGTGGAGAGAACTAAATCCGCTCCAATTCCCTCGTATTTACCGGTTCGGGCGTTCAAAAAGGCTTTGAACTGGTCCTTATCCATGAATGTGGAATCAGGATCTCCCAGGCTGGCAATCATGCCACGGATCGCACCCGTCGCGAGCTTTTGGTCATCGGCAACTGGCTCAACGTACTGTTCCTTTAGCTTCTGACTCAGTTCATAGAAGTAGTCAGCCGCTGGCACGTTCACATCGTTCGATCGAGAAGCAAGCATTCGACTAGAACCAGCCACCCTGGTTGTTGCTTGAATTCCTCCAATGTCTGTTCTTTCTCGAACCTTCAAGCCGAGACATATCGCGCCGACCGAAAAGACGATCCCTAGCGACGTGTAAACACTCTTTGTTGTGTCGTTCATATTTGAAATCCGGTCATTCATTCTACGCCGCAACATGCGGTTCGGCGTTCCTTCCTTTGCGGGATGTCTTTCGTTTGAGTTTGACAACGTGCAAATCCGGTAGTCATCTTAGGCAGTTAGCCCCTTTGCAGCCAATGATACGCGTGGATCAGCACTGGAAGTCATGGCATCAATCGTTTTTTGAGGCAATTTCAACTTTTTCTTGATGGCCAAGTTAATTAATGCGAGTTGGACATTGGAATCCGAATCGTCGAGCACATTCGATATCTCATCGATAGTAGTCGGCGCTTCCAGCGCGGCAAAGCCTTTGAGTGCTGCTGCTCGAACCAAACCAGATTTGTCAGCAACCGCAATTCGCAGAGCATTCCGATTTTCTTCCTTGGGCTGTGAGGCTAAGAACTCGAGCACGTGGAGTCGAACAAATTTACTATCGTCACGAACTCCTTTATATCCCTCGGTTCGATTGGCCGGCGTCGGAGATTGAATCAGTTTGATATCGCTCTCGGCACGCACCATATCGTATGGCTCATTAACAGCTGACCACAACAACGTGCGACTATCTGCATCGCGACTTGGATCCGCGTGGCGAGTAACAGCCAACTTTATTTCTGGGTCGGTCCCATTGATGAAGGCTAGACTGATTTGTCCAGCCGCTGGTGTGCCGATTATTGCCAGCGCTTCGACGCCAGCAACCCTGGCTGTCCAGCTTCGATTGCTCAAAAGCAGCGAGACTTCTCCCGCCATCTTCGGATCTTTGGTTTTGGCAAGAAGAGTTGCTGCGGTTTGTTTGGCATAGTCCGAAAACGCCACTCTCACCGATTGCCGAACCACCGAGACGGCGTTATCTGAGCCATCAAACATCAACGCATTCATCGCAGTTGCTGCGATGGATGGGTCCAGGTCAAGGCTGTTAGACACTAACGAAGCTTCAATCGTTGGATCCTTTATCTTCGTGTAGGCGGCGGTTGCGTTCAAGCGAACAAGCTCAATCTTGTCTCGTAAAAGCGCTCCAAGTTCTGCACTGGGTCCCTTTGCTTGAGCCGCAAAAAGTGCACGTGATTCAGGGTCAAGCGACGAAGCATCAGCAGACACGTCTGCAAGCAGCGGTTGAGCCGGATCCGCTGAGAATTTAAATTCATCGAATTCATATTCGATGAGTTCTGGACGTAATTTCCCGGCTAACTTTGAATTAGGAGAAGGCTCAATCGCGATTTGAACGACATCCGACAAACCATTTTTCTGTCCAATGGATTTCAAATCCACCATCACTTTCTGCCATTTTCCATCGGGCGAAAATGGAACGGCATAAGTTGAACCGCTCGCTAAAGAATCCACTAGCTTGGGATCGGGGCCAATTGAAACCCAAACAAACTTCCCGTCGCTCGAAGTAATTCGAAGCGAAATGGGATCACCGGATGTGGACCTTACTTGAAACGATAGCGTTGGAGCCGTATCGAAAGCAGCAAGGGGCTTACCATCTTGTCTTACCGGCAACGCAAATCCGCCACCTCGATATCCAGCCGCTTCCAGGTATTTCAGAACTTGGCCCCGGTCTGGATCGGCAACGAGAGATGCTTCCGTTTCCAAGCGCTTAGGCACTCGGGCCTGAGCAGGGTCAACACCCGTTGGGCCCAATTCCAAGGTCTTACCCAGGTGCGAAACGTAGGCAGTCGATGCAACTTCGTCGGTGCTTGTGAGAGCGGCCCAGATATCGTCTGGCGATTTTGCTGCCGCATTGATCGATATGCCCTGATATCCCTGCGCCTTGGCGCGAGTTTCCACTTGAAAGAGCCAGGCGGACATCAGAGCTGAGTCTAGATTCACGAGCTCCCCGAATGGCCCCGTCGACAGGGCATTGACTTCAGCCAGAGGGGTGAGATTGACCGATCCGAATCCTAATGGTCGTGGGCTCGCGCCCGGAAGAATGGTGATAATGGAGTTGTAAGGACCTCGGAAAACTTTGTCTTCTGCCTCGTAACTGCCACCGTTCACACGAGCTTCTAGATACCGCTGAGCGAAATCAACCCCGAACGGTGCTCCCCCTTCGGCTTTGGAATCGCGCATCCAATCCGTTTCGGTTTGAACATCTGCGACGATGGTCACTCTTCCATCAAACTTTGTGGTTGTCCATGCCTTAAACCTTTCTATAGCCGCTTGGACTTGGGCGAGTTGGACCGACTCCAAGGTTTGGCGGTGCTCTCGCAGAACTCCATTGGCATCTCGATCATCGGACTCCGTACGCGTAAAGATGACAAACCGAATCTTCCAGACCGCCGTTTTTGCGGGCTTGATCGTCGCCCATTTCGCTTTCAGGGCGGTCCAATCACCTTCGGATTCGAATGGTTTGGCAGCAACCGCAGGAGCTCCTTGCAAATAAGACCAACCACGCCAACCTAATAATTCAGGCGTCAAGGTTTCAACTGGCGGCGCAGGGAAAAAAGCGTCCGGCGACATCGCAGATTGAGTCTGCGATGTCGCCGTGGGACTGCCAGCTTCCTGGGGTTGTGCTTGCTGAGCAAGCAACGCAAACGCCAGAAACATGGTTTGGAGGCTCATAAATTACTCAAGGATGCGAAACAGTCGGATATCCTCTGGCGTTTCTGCATGTCCATCGCCTCGGGTGTATGCCAGGCTTGCCACACTGCTCACAGTCGAGAGATCGGCAGGCAATCGTCCAATTAGGTCAAGCACGACAGCCTTGATCTTTTCAGCATTTGAATTGAAAACTTCTAGAACATCGTGCGCGTTCACCGCATCTGTCCCTGCATGGACGCCACTGTCATAGTCTGTAATCAAACTGATGTTGACGACCCCCATTCCAAGTTCTCGACACAGATAGGCTTCAGGATATTGGGTCATGTTGATGACTTCCCATCCTGCTTCGTGGAACCACTTGCTTTCTGCCTTTGTCGAGAAGCGAGGTCCTTGAATGACAACGACCGTTCCCTTGTCATGACACGTGATCCCATGGTCTCGAATGGTCTCAACCGCAAGTTGCCGTAGAATCGGATCGTAAGTCTCAGCCGGTGAGACGTGAGTCACGATTGGACCATCGTAAAACGTGTCCTTTCTTCCGGAGGTTCGATCGACGAATTGATCGCAAACCACAAAGTGACCAGGCTCGACATGGACTTGAAGCGATCCTGCAGCGCAGGGGCTGATAATGCACTCACAACCAAGTGAGCGCATGGCCCAGACGTTGGCTCGGTAGTTGACCATGTGAGGCGGAATCGTATGCTTTCGCCCATGTCGAGGAAGGAAGGCAATCTTCCTACCCGCAACCGTCGCCAAAAACACTGCGTCGCTCGGAGGACCGTAAGGGGTGTCCACCTTAACTTCTCGCACGTTCTCTAGGAGGCTATAGAAGCCTGAACCACCAAATACGCCAATCTCTGCCAATTCTTTCATCTTAAATCCTGATTCTGCAGCGCCCACTAATTGCCGGGAGGTGCAATTAATCGGTGCACGGCTTTGATCAACACATCAATGCGCTGCCCTTGTCGTAGAAGCGTATCCGAATCTACTACTCCAACTCGCTTCGATTTGATCGCAGTCGTACTCGCGAACCTGGGATCACTCATGATGGTGGTATATCCCGACATGTCGCTTTTCGTTCCGGGAACGATGATGACATCTGGATTAACCGAAACGAGAGATTCCGCGTTTAGAGGAACAAACAGTTTGCCTTTTGGACCGACTAGCTCGCCGCCGCTAATCTTAACGATATCAGCAAGGAAGCTATCCGTACCAGCAATCATTCCCGTGTTTCCGGGACCAGGCATGATGATTGCCGTCTTCGGTATAACCGAGAACTTTCCACCCGAAGCTGCGCCCTTCTCGGTGATGATTCGATTGATGTAGTCGTTGAATCGCATCTCACTCGCGACAGTCGAGCCGAGGTCTTGAGCTCGCTGAATAAATTCATCGAGGGTATCGACATGAAACTCAAAAGTATCTGCTCCGGTGCTCGATTTAATTTTCTCGATATCCGCTTTGCTGTAAAGAGTCGGATCAAAAACGATTAGATCTGGCTTAATCTTTTGGATGACTTCGTAATAAGGCTTCACACCTGCGACGATTGGAACTCGATTCACCATGCTTGGCGGCCAATCGCACGATTGTGTTCTCCCCTTCACGGCTGAAGAATCGGCGTCAGACAGAATGATTTCAGTTGTGCTCGGGCTCAAGCTAATAATTGACCGATAAAGCTTCGGACGACGCTTAACATTGACGACCTGTTTTTCGGCACAGCCGACAACACCTGTCACTAAAACGACGAGAAGTAAAGGAAGAGCCCTTCGCATAGGGGCATTGTGCCCTATGCCAACAAAGGTTTGCCAGAAGGTGGGTGTAGATGTTGCCATTAGAATTAAGGAATCAAGTAAAATAGATGTTCACGCAGGGGTGTAGCTCAGTTGGTAGAGCGAAGGTCTCCAAAACCTTAGGTCGCGGGTTCGAGCCCTGTCGCCCCTGCCATCTTCCATTACAAGAAACATGGAAGATTTCGGAACTCAGAACTAGGTCATTCATACTTCCCGTTCTGAGTCTTACTGAACTTTGATGTGCATAAGCACGTTGGCCAATTCTTCGTATGGCCTTTCCGCCGTAATTACGGTAGTCCGGTCACCATCAGGTCGAACGATACAGTTTCTGCCCCAACTCTGCCCGCACCGATAACCGGGGTGACCAGGAAGAGAACTGAAACCTTCGAACTCGATCTTTTTCGGAATCATTAGGACGGATAGGTCGCCATTGGCGTCTCTCATCAGGACCCGTCTTACAATCATGCCGTCGATTTCGCACTCGTCAACTTGGCGAGGCTCAAGATGATCGGGAGTCGACAATTTCGAAACCTTAATAAGGTTGTTGAGCCACTCCGATTTCTCGGTGTTCGTTTCAGTCTTATCAAAGTGCATTCTGCCGATCATCGCGGTTAAGTTTCGACTACTTCCACCGCCTGCCTCGTGATGTCGAGACACAAGACCACCGAGCACGATTGCGATAAAGAACACTCCACAAAGAGCAGGAGCAAATCGACCGACAAACCTTTCTACTCGACGAGCTTTATCAAGCTCATCTAGACGGCGAACACAATCGGACCAAGCCTTAGAAGTTGAAACCTCTTCGCTGCGGACCTGAACAAGCGACTTAAGCCGTTGAATCGCCTCAATCTCTTTGCCGGATTCAGGAGACAATTCGATTTGGCGTTGAACGTCGCTTCGCTCAAGCGGGTTCAATTCGCCATCAACATAGGCGTGAAGATCAATTGGATCAATCATTCAATTTCATCCCTTCTCAAAAAACCTTCCTTAACAGCATAGGTCTCAAGTGCTCGCCTGAGCATGCTTCTACCGCGCGCCAATCGGGATCTTACGGTACCGATGGGAACATTCGTGGCGTCCGCAATCTCCTGATAGCTTAGTCCTTCTATGTCGCTTAAAATCACTGCCATTCGAAAGTCTTCGGGAACCTTTCCCAGGGCTTCTTCGATTTCAGCACCAACAACGTTATCAAACAATAACCGATCGGGAATTTCCGATTCTAACGACACTGGCTCAATGGCGCCCTCTTCTTCCAGAGATCCAAACTGGGGTCCGCGCTGTCGCTGCCTGTATCGATTAATATACAGATTAGTGACGATGCGGAGCATCCAAGCTTTGAAATTCGAGCCGTCAAAACGCTCGTAAGCGTCATAGGCGCGAACTATCGCCTCCTGTGCCAGGTCCTCAGCATCTTCACGTGACCGAGTCAACCGTAACGCAGTGCCCAAGACCGAGGGGAAAACCTTCTCGGCTTGGCGTTCAAAGGACTCGCGCGTGTCGCGCTTACCAAAGAGCATCGGTCGAGGGAGTCTACCCACCCATTGAATTCAACCATTCACCCAAGGACGTCCGTTCCCAAATCAAAGGAGATTCTTTGATTTTTCACGATTCTAGGTCGGTCGAATCGAACAAGGTTGGCCTCAGGACGCCTTCAAGCTCGAGTAGCCTTTGCTTCATTGCAAGTCCCCCTGCATAGCCTGTCAATTCACCCGAGGTGCCGATCACACGGTGACAGGGCACGATGATGGAAATCGGGTTTGTCGCGTTGGCTCGCCCCACCGCTCTCGAAGCGTTTTTATTCCCCAACATCAATGCGAGTTGGCCGTAGGTCCGAGTTTCTCCATATGGAATTTCGACCAACTGTCCCCATACCGACTTTTGAAAATCGGATCCGTTCGGTTCTAATTTGAGATCAAATTCTTTAAGGCGGCCTTCCGCATATTCTCGAAGCTGGCGCTTCGGCTCTTCTGCTCTTCCTGTTGAAGGAACACATCCTTTCCGAGCGCTCATGGCTGCCGCAGCATCGGAAGTATAAAGGTCGGTGATGGCCCCTTCCTCGTTCACGACAATCGTCAACGGTCCGATAGCGGTGTCAAAAACTTCAAAATAGGTTGGTTGCGTCATGATTCAAATTTAAGGCTCTGCCATAGGTGGAACGTTGCCAAGCTTCGGTAGGGCGAGAACTTCTCCATCAACCCCCGTGTTTCTTCAACGTTGGGACGAGTTTCAAGTGCGAACATCTTTTGGAGAGCGCTTGTGAGTCCGGTATCACCTACCGGCAAACAATCTGAAAAGCCCATCGCACGCATCATTACATAGTGGGTCGACCAAGGACCAAATCCTCTGATCGCCATCAGCCGCTTTTCAGCTCCAGTTGCAGACCTTCGGGTTAACAACTCTAGATCGAGGTCTCCGCTAGTTATCAGCCGCGAGCAATCGATGAGGTACTCCGCTTTACGCCGAGAAAATTGAAGCGGAAGGAGATCTTCAACCGTCAGGTTCGCCACTTCGTGCGGCTGAGGCGGAGCGTAAAAACCGTTTTCAAGCGGCTGACCCACTAGCTCAACTAAGCGCCGCCTAAGCGAATAGGCAAATTTCAGATTCACTTGTTGGCCAAGAATTGCCCACACGATACCGTCGTAGAGACCGGGCGTCATTGGCATCCTCAGACCGATGCGATTGCCAACCATTTCTTCGATTCCAAGTTTCCGAACGAGAAGTTCAAAGCCGCTGGGATCTTGATTGAGCCCAAGAATTCGAGTGATCGACCGATGAGCCTGCACCTTGTTCGGACCATCTACAAAGCAATCGGCGTGGTGGGTTTCAAATTTGAGCCGTATTGTGTGCGGTGCTCCGTCATAGACAGCCGTGAATTGAATCTCGCTTCCATTGACGCGCTCAGTGAGGCTTTCTGGATCTCGACCGATATACCCTCGAAGAACTTCAAACTGAAAAAAGGGCGGAAGGTCGATCAGAAATTCGGCACCCTGATTGAGTTTTCGGTAGGCGCTTGGAGTCATTCCGGTTTGCTTTCCAAAGTGCTCGTAAAACGTAGATAGCGATTCGAACCCAACATCTAAGGCGATATCAGATACTGCAACCTCAGAATTTAAGAGTTGCACACAACTACTCTCGACCCGAAGTCTCGTGCAGTAATCGCCGGGAGTGGAGTGAAAATGCTTCTTGAAAAGTACGTATAACTTTGAGGAGCTCATCCCCAACTGATCGGCCAACTGATCGACAGATTTGAACTCAGATGAATTGAGCCTCAGCCTTGCGACGCATGCTTCCAGTTGTTCCAATTCCAGATCAATACCGGCATAGAACTCATCTGGACGACACTTCTTACAGGCTCGCAGTCCGGCATTTCGAGCACTTTGGATGTCTGAGAAGAACTGAACATTCTCTGGTTTTGGTTTCCTGGCTCGACATGAGGGCAAGCAGTAAATACCGGTGCTCAAAACTCCAGTTACGAAGACCCGATCATAGGCGGCATCGCTTTCCATGATCCGATCCATCATAAACTGCCGATCCAAAGCCATATCTCTAGTATCCGACTATCGATGAGCCACTTCTTCCGAATCGGTCCAAAGGAATCACAAAAAGAAAAACGGTCTCAAGAACTTAAGATTAGTTCCTGAGACCGTCGGTGAAAACGATCGATGCTTAGCTGTGGCCCATTGCACACAGGACGGCATTGTTGATAGCGAAACTGACACCAAATTTGCCAATGACGGTGGACGTATAAGCCTCTCCAATTCCTGGAGAAAGGGTCAGAACTTGGGACAAGGTATTCGTCACAAAATCCCACCGGTAACAATGGCCATCTTCGCTGTTGACGATTGCGCACTTGTTTTTTGGATCGACTGCGGCCGAATTGATGCACCATTCGCGAACCGCATTTGGATATCCAGAATTTCGGAAACCGGTATCAGGAGTCACACCAACTACGGTTAGAACTTCCTTCATCGCGTTGAATCCGTTGTGAGACTCAAAAGCTGATGCGTTCGGATCAAGGATAGCGACTTTGTTGACTCCATCACCACTGGGGAATCCGGCATATTCATTGTATTTGGTTAAGATCAAATACTTGGACGTGCCGTGGTAGGAAGGAACTGCTTGAGCGGGGACCACTGAAGGTGTGTCATCCCATCCAAAAGACCCTGGAATCTTGGTCGTGCCGAGAGTCGAGTCATAGTGAAGCATCCAGCCTCGGTCATTGTAGAAGGGGTTCTCAATGACACCAAAATACACGTCTCCATCGGGGCCGACCATCGGCGTCGCACTCCCAATGTCTTCCAAAATGGCATCGTATCCCGACTTAGGATCAAGCAATCGAGTTTTATATTTCGAAGCAAGGTTTGCTGTGTTTAAGCCAACCAAGTATCCGCCACCCGAGTTTCGCGAGACCGCTACATAAAGAGTCTTCTGATCGTTGCTAAGCGCAGGTGCACAGTTTAAAACGGTTGAATATGCGTCGGAATCTCCGGTTGCAGTTGTTACGGGTGTCCAGGATCCAACACCAGATGCACTGATTCGGGCAATACCGCTCGTAAGATTCGCAGGGTTGGCACCGAAGACACGGAACCCGAAAAAGATGTTGCCGGCATTGTCTACTGTCGGAGGAGTACACACGTAGACGTTGCTATTAAAAGTTGCCGCGTTAGCCTGGTAGGTCGAGTTGCCATAGAAAGCCACCTGAGTGACCGGCGAACTTGCCTTATCGGTACGAGATCGCAAGTAAACCGTTCCACCCGCGCCAGGAGTCACTAATCCGTAAAGCCCATTCAAAGTGGAACCACAGATTGGGGTCCAACCACTTGGAGGGAGGATGTAATCGGTGTTCTGGGTAAAGATCAGATTGCCCGTTAGGCCATTTCTTCCCTCAACTTTAAATCCACCACCCGCGCCTGTCTTCACCGTGACAATGACATTGCCCGTGTAAGTAATGAGTGGAGCAGCATAGTGAATGTACAGGTCAGAACCGCTGTATTGAGGGTTCAGGTCGACTGGGGTCGTCCAAAGCACCTTTTGGAGGGGAGCAGAGGGCAAATTGCTCAAACCAGTGTGCTGAACATTGCCACCATAGCTCGGCCAACTTTGAAGTCTCCAAACTTGTCCAAATCCTGTCCCGGCCAAACATCCAGCTAGAACGACACAAGCCGCTGGAGTCTTAAGCTTCTTTACAAATTCACACATAAATGGGGATCCCAACCGATGCCTCATTTAACTAGATATTTCTGGCTAAGGCAAGACCCACTGTCCTATCTATGCCCAAAACTCAAGAAGTGGTTTATTATCCGCAGTTTTACGCAGTCGCCATCGGCAAAGGGCTCAGCTTTGGCCTAATAGTTGCATTTAATTCTTCGGGAGTAATCTCACGATAGAGACTGTCTCGCTCGACCGGAATTCGCCCGGCTTCCTCAATCATGCGCACCATATTCTCGTAGGTGAGTGACTGACTCTTGTTGCCAAACTCGCCTGATTTATAGGTGATCTCGTACTCATGAACCAGGCCGTCGGCGTCGTCTGCTCCGTACCACAAAGACATCTGGGTGATCGGAACCGTGTTCATAATCCAGAAGCTCTTGATGTGGTCGAAGTTGTCCAGCATTAAACGACAAACGGCGATATTTCTGAGATCATCGTCCCCAGTTGGCCCGGCTAAATCTGACAATTCAGTTGCTTCAGGATGGAAACTTAGCGGGGTCATGGTTAGGAAGTGACCCGTCTCGTCCTGCAATTCTCGAAGTTGGATAAGGTGATCAACTCGCTCTTCATCCGTTTCAATGTGACCGTATAGCATCGTCGCATACTGCTTGAGGCCCAGTTTTGCGGCCGCTCGGGCCACCATTTTCCACTCTTCGCCGTTTAGCTTTTTACCAAACAGCTCGGCATGAACGCGGTCACTGAGGATTTCAATTCCGCCCCCAGGAAGTGAATCCAGCCCGGCTTCGATCAGGTCTGCCAAGCACTGATCAACGGTCACCTTCCCTTGTCGGGCAATTTCAACGATCTCAACCGCTGTAAATGCTTTTACGTGAACCCCAGGGCGGGCTTCCTTTACGGTCCTGACGAGGTCAAGGTAGTAGCTGTATGGTAGACGAGGATTGATGCCGCCGACCATGTGGATCTCGGTAAGAGCAACGTCCCGATGCCACTCCAATCGATGCTTCACCTCTTCAAGCGTCATTTGATAAGGTGCAGGACCGCCCTTCTTTGCATAGAAGCTACAGAACTTGCAGAATTTGTTACAGATGTTCGTGTAGTTGATGTGCTGATTTCGGACGAAATAAGTCTTGCCGCCGTGTTTGCGCTCACGGACGATGTTGGCCATGTACCCCACTGCGGTCAAATTCGGGGTGGTACATAGCAAGATCCCATCTTCCCGAGAGAGTCTCTCCCCTGCCTCCACTTTCTTTAGAATTGGAAGGAGTTCTTCGCCAACGATTTGATGCGGATCTAGTGCCATGGGCTTAGTAAGGATACCCCCAACTTTCACAAGAAATTGAAATCTCTTTGTTGTGGATCACCGCCCGAGGAGTAATCGGGCACCTTACTCTACGAGAAGTATCCACTCTCTAGCGGCGAATCATTCGGTAGCTAGCCGCCAACGCAGCCAAATTTGAGATGACGTCGTGTCCCATAACACCCCTTTCTTTGGACTTCAGAATGCGAGAAGTACGCTCTCGTACTTTGTCTCCAATCTCGGAATCCGCAAGGACGCATTGGTCCAGAAACCGAGCTCCCTCAAACGTTCCGAATTCTGAAATGACCAGTTCCATCGCGGTGTCTAGATGGATGCCAGTAATCTCGCCTCGGAACAACTTCCGGTGAAGCTCTCTTTCGTTTTCAAAAATCTCAAACCACGGCAAAGCCAGTTTCTGAACCCAATCCACAAGATCTGACAGGACATCTTGGTCCTCCCCTAAATTCCAGATAACGGAACAGGGAGGAATTTCAAGCTGGCCAATATCCATGCTCGAAACCGATGCAGGAGCACGGGTTGGACAGGGCCAGTAACGCATGCGATTTGCTTGGAGGTTCAAATGACTCAGATGCAGACAGACTCTCATTGGAACCGTTCCGTCTGAATTGGTGGAGGGTGCGGGGCGCAAAAGGATCTCTTCGATCAGTGGCCCCACTCTTCGTTCTAGCTGAGGTAATCCCCCATTTTGGAAAAGCACAAAATCGTGGGCGAGCAATGCACCACCCAAGAAATGGGCCGTCTCACTCAAAATTTGACGAGGCAGACGATCTTCCTTCCTTAGGCGGCGGAAGAATCCCGAAGGAGCGGACTTTACATTCCAAGCCTGTTGAAAGTCTCTCTCTTGAAAGAAGATCTGTCGCTTCTGACTACCCATAGTGGCCCCTCGTCAAACTTGTCACGGACTATTCTACGACGTAGGTGGCAAGGGTAATTTGGGTGGCCCTAGCGAAGAGCTCTGGGTAGAGACTTTAGGCGTCCATAGGATGGCCCGCATGTCATGGACTTGAACCGAATCCTTACCGATGCTGTTGTGTCCACCTGTTATTTGGCCGGCTGCACTCTCAGAAACGGCGATACCACCCGTCGGAGCAACCTTCTGCAAATGGGAGGCCATATCGATGACGTGAGCAAAATTTACGGCGGTGACATCTCCGCCCGGAGGAGACATGACCATGCCGGAATGGATCCCACACCTCACAAGCACGGGCATGCCGATGCGATTTCGGAAGGTATTCCATTCAGGAAGCCCGCTTTGAATATTCTTTGCCGCCGCGAAGGCATGCTGTGCATGCTCGAAGGCGCATATAATTCCGTCGCCGGCCGTTGAATGAACATGGCCCCCGTATTTCTTGGCGATCCGAGTCACGAACTCGTGATATTCATTGAATGTATATTCCACCACCAAGGGATCGGACGTTTCCTTCATTCGTGTCGAGCCCACGATATCCACGCTCAAAAACGTCATCAACTGCTTACCGGACGAAAGTTTGTCTTGTAATTCTCCCAATTGGCGCAATAGGTCTTGACGCTCTTTGACCGGATCTCGGAGACCGAGTCGATCACGATATTTCTTCATCACCTGATGCAAGAGCATGCCACCGCCCGCACCCATCGCCGTAAACAGTGGAAACAGGCTGCTATCGACGTTTGCGGGCAATTGATAGAGCAGGAGGAACGCAGACTGCATCAAGTAGAATCCGCCCGCCAGAATGCCACCCGAAAATGCCGCTCGCTTGAGGTCACGGGACAGGGCTACGTTGTAGATTCCGATCACGAAGCAAACAGTAGCGAGCATCGTGAAGAGCCCGTAGTTTGACTTTGAATGGTGGGTGGCAGCCGCGACACCCGAAAAATACTCGTCTCCAATACAGAGAAACGCGGAGGAAGTCGCAGCTACCCCGGAAAGCAAATACCGTCTCGTGCCCGGTTCAAGCGTTTTGAACTGGGATCGCATGTTTGCCAAGAAGCTTTTCTTTTCTTTCTCGGCACGGAGCTTGACCGCAAGTCGAACGTATTCAACCGGTGCCCCGGTAGCTTCTGCTACTGCAAGGATGGCGGACTCGTCAAGTTCCCCTCCGTTAGCTTCACGCAAGCGCTCGGCCAAGATCAACATCTGTTCGACGCCATCGTCGCTCAGATCAAGATCTGGATTGGTTTGCTGAAGCATTTGATTCATTGAGGAGTCCAGAACAATTCTACTATCGCTTAACTTCCAGATCAAACGGCAAAACCGATACTGAGGATTCAAGTTCTGAAATGGAACGAGGGAGTGAAGCCAAAGCTCCACTCCCTCGTTTCGTATTTCGTCCGCTACTAGTGCTTAGTAACAGGGCCCTGCTGGCAACCGGTCGATGAAGGTGTTGGTACACCATTTACTCGAGGAGTAACCAAGATCGTTCCTGGCAACGTAGTGGTCCCGACTTGCAATCCGCTTGGAGCAGGTGCAAAGCATGAGACAACGCTCACATCGTATCGGAGCGTGTTGTAAGTGAACGAGTGATAGTAACTCGAAGGAAGAGAGTCTCCGTTGACCGTGAAGCTTGTCGTGTTCGTTGGAACTGACGCTCGGAAGGAGCCATCAAAAGCAACCGTTACGGTATCAACCAACGCGTTCGCCGCGTTATAGAATTGAACTTGGCATCCTGCGAGAGCAGCTGCCTGATTCGTGTTCTCGTCAAGCACGTTTCCAAGAAGTCGAACCTGTCGAATCTTGATGTCATATTCTGCTGAGAACGTGCCGCCGGTGTAGGAAGCCGTCACAAAGAGTGGCTGGCTAGTCGCATTGTTGCTTACTGTCAGCTGGCCAGTGTTGGAAGCTAGAACTCCGTAGGTGGAATTAAAGTCACTCGTTGTGAATACAACGCCTGGAATAATGTGACGAACAGGGTTGCCGGAAGAGTCAGTTGTGTAATTGACGAGTTGGAAGATAACCTGCTCGCCGGTAGCAACGTTGGTAGGATCAACGACACCAAATACGGTCTGGTCGAATAAGTCAGCCTTAACTGCCATATTGGTCGGATCTTGCAACTGCTGATCAGTCCACATATCCGGATGCATCAGATTGGTCCGTTGCACCGCCACGATCGCTTCAACACGCGGATTGATGTTGAGTACTGGACCTGTGGCAGGCTTTGAATTTCCGCCCGTGCCGCCGCATCCAATTAGAGCGAGCGCAACCGAGGCTGCCAGAAACTTGTGAACATGCTTCATCGCGTTCTATTATGCCGACTAAGGCATTCCTTGTGAAGGGAGTAGGAATCAAGATTCATGAGTTCAATCCTTAAATATATCTAGAAGATGTCGAGAGTCAGACTTTCACACCGTTAATCGACATTTTATGGCCCTACGCATCCGGTTGGAGGAGGAGGAGGTCCGAAGGTTTTTAGGTCCGGAATAACGTCAGAAGCCATCTGAACCGGGTTCGCCGACGACAATGTTATGCCAAGAGGTGCCAAGCACACCGTCCCCTCAAGAAATTCATCGGAATTATAGTTAAATTGCGTGTAGTAATAAGCGCTACTCGGGTCTGGAATCGACATGTCAATCGTGAATCGAGCTGCGGTTGAAGGCACCGAGACCCTGAATCTTCCGTCGCGAGTCGTCTTCGTTTGCACAAGCAAATGCTTTGTGGCATCGTAGAACTGAATGCCAACGTATTGGATACCAGTATTCGATGTATTTCGAACCAGCCCCGTCACCACATTTTGCTTCGCGACGATATTGATGTTCACTTGGTAAATGGAACCACCGACGTGCACGGAGACCGTGTAAGCCGAACCTGCTGATGGTCCGACCGCGGTGAGGAGTCCATTGCTGGTCACTGTTGCCACACTTGGAGGTGCGGTTGTCGCCCATCCGCTCGCGGGAACAACAACTAGATTTCCGTGGCTATCTCGGGCAGTGATCTCGAGTTGAATCGAATCTCCAACGAAAAGCGTTCCGGCGTCAACCATCTGCGAGGTATTGCTAGTCGTCACTAGGGTCACTTGGTAGGCGGTGTAGTTTGGAGGGGTTGTCCCTCCTCCTCCGCCGCCGCCACCTCCGCCGCAGCCAGCGAGCATTGCTACTGCCGCAACGATTGAAAATTGTTTTAATTTCTGATTCAAAGTTACTCCTACCTTCCTCAAGGCAAACGCGAGTCTAGCTTTCCTCTTTAGTTGACTGATTTCGAAACGATTAGGTTCGTTTCAAATCGCCAGTTTGAAATCCATGCGGAATTAAATCGCTCAACTTATAGTGAACCTGGTTACTTTGCTCAGAAACGGTGATTACATCTACCCTCGTTGGATCCTTGGTGAATTCTAGGAGTGACTGCAGACACATTCCGCACGGCGTTCCACCATCTTTTGTAACGACCGCCACCGCGATGAGCTCTTGTTGCCCTTCGCTCACCATCTTGCAGAGTGCTGTACGCTCGGCACAGACACATAAGCCATAGGAGACATTTTCAACGTTGCATCCCGACCAAATCTGACCGCTTGAATCTAAAATCGCCGCCCCCACTCGATAACCGCTATACGGAGCGTAAGCATTTTCCCTCACACGCTTTGCCGTTTCAATCAAGTCAGACATTGGAAGTGTTGCCATTCGGATCCCCTCTAAATAAGCTCTTACCGGAACTGAACAATTGTCGCACCATGGCCACCTTCAGCAGGCTCACCATCGCGGAACGACGCTACTCCTGGATGCTTTTTTAAATACTCTTGGGTGACCTTTCTGAGAATTCCCTCCCCTTTTCCATGAACGATCCGGATAAAGGGCACTCCTGCCAACATTGCATCGTCCACAAATTTCTCGAGGTCCCGGAGTGCTTCCTCGGCTCGCATGTGCCGTAAGTGCAACTCCGTCGTCGCATTGATTGCTTTATTGAGCTGAATACTTGCTCGAGGCTTCATTGAGCTTGGTTTCGGTTCAACTTGAGAGAGACTTGAAAGAGCGATCGACATCTTTATCGATCCCACCTGAACCACTGCAGTCTTCCCTTTCGGATCCTCAACGATTGTGCCGGGCTGACTATATCCGTCGATCTTTACCGTCATCCCTTTAACGAACATGCCCTCCTTGACGTCCTCAGCTTTTGGCTTTCGAGGAAGGAACTCGTTGGCAAAGTCTTTACCAACATCCTGAAGTTCGCCAAGTTTCTTTCGAACGCTGTCTCGGTTCTTTTGATCGATCGGCGCATTCTTGAGTTCGTCGAAAAGGCGGCTCGCTTCGAGCCTAATTTCACGAAGGGCTGCCTCGATCACCTCGTTGGCTTTGCTATGAGCATTCTTTCGGATCTCTTCCGCCTCGGCCAACTTCCTTGCGGCTTTAGCTTCGGCGCGTCGAAGTTCATCGGACCTCCGGTCAGCTTCTCCCTGCGCAATTCGAGCCTGGCGCTGAGATTGCTCCAATTGCTCCATCATCACCGCAACGTCAACTGCCTGGACTCCTAAGCTTTCCCGGGCAGATTCGACTACTGATTTCGGGATGCCGTACCTTTCTGCAATTCGAAGTGCTTGCGAAGCACCCGGCGCGCCCATGATCAGTCGATAAGTGGGCCGAAGAGATTTCGGGTCAAATTCCATTGCCGCATTTTGGAAACCTTCGGTGTTATAGGCGAATGCTTTCAACTCACCATAGTGAGTGCTCGCCAAGATCGCTCCACCCCGCTTCGCCATTTCGGTCAAGATGGCTTGCGCAAGTGCGGCTCCTTCCGCTGGGTCCGTTCCGGCACCTGCTTCATCCAGTAAGATCAGCGCCCCTCGTTTTAAGGTCCGAAGAGCTTCCGCGATGTTTTTAATGTGTCCGCTGAAAGTTGAGAGAGACTGTTCAAGGCTCTGCTCGTCGCCAATATCTGCCCAGACCTGTGAAAAAGGCCCTAGCTTAATGTCGAGTGCGGGCGGCATGAGGCCCGCTTGAGCCATCAAAACAAACAACCCAACCGTCTTGATGGCGACCGTTTTACCACCTGTGTTTGGGCCCGTAATGAGAACACTCGAACCCATGCCAACGGAAAGGTCCAATGGGATGGTGTTGGTTGGATCGAGAAGAGGATGCTTTCCGCCTTGAATATGGATCCATGCCTGTCCTTGCGGAATAGGCATGGTGCCCTTCATGTCATAGCCAAGGCGTGCTTTCGCAAAAGCAAGATCCACTTGACTTGCGGCTTCTAGTCCCCCGGTCATTTCTTCTGCAATTGTCCCGACCTTGGTGCTGAGCTGAGTCAGGATTTTCAACTCTTCTGTTCTTTCTGCCGCCTGTACTTCTCGTAGGGAATTCCCTAACTGTAAAACGTCTTCTGGCTCGACGAAAATCGTTTGCCCGCTGGCGCTCGTATCGTGGACGATTCCTCTAATCTTGCCTCGATTTTCCGCTTTGAGAGGAACAACGTAGCGACCATCGCGCACGGTGTAGATTGGATCGCTGAGAAGATCGCGAGTTTTGCCGGTGGCGTAGCTTTGGATTCTCTCTTGAATACGCGCGGTGGTGTTTTTCTTCTTCTGGCGGAGTTGACCAAGCGTAACGCTCGCAGAGTCTTTAATCGTTCCGTCGGGATCAAGGCTGTCGAAAAGCTGTTCCTCGACTTTGCGCGCCTCGGGAAGGCTTTCTCCATACGGAGAGAGCTTTGGCATGTCGACCTTTCTGGCAGCAAGAAAAGTCTTCAAATTTCTCATGCCACTCAGGGCATCCGCAATTTGAAAGAGCTCTTGGCCGCCAAGGACGCCACCCTTGGAAGCAATTTTCAAAGGTTGACGCAAATCACGTATTGATCCCAGTGATGGGACTTGATGTTTGGCCAATGCCTCGTGGGCTTCGCCGGTCAGAGCAAGTAATTGCCAAACTTTTATGGGATCAAAGGTCGGCTGGATGCTCGATGCCAAAGCAACACCAAGCGACGTCTCGCAGCGACTCTGGAGACGTTCCGCAATGGCTTCAATCTCAAGCACCTTTAAGGCATGCATTTCAGTTGTATTGTGACAGGCCCACCCAAGCCTCATGACTTGGAATGGTTTAGAAACTTTGGTTGTCACCTTCTTTAGCGATCGGCTGGTTCAACTCTTTGAACCTAGTTAAGCTCAAAAGAGGAACAATCTCCGCTTGATCCCGTCAACGGTATTAAGCAACGGTCTGCGTCCCAGCCGAAATTCAGCTGGTTTTATTCCCCCACTTAATCTCGCAGCCGTTGCCAATTCCATCGAAGGCTCGTCTGATTTAGGAAACGAAGGGGTCAGTAGAGAAATCTTGAATGGCTCAAAATCATCTCATTCTCAGTTATCGGTAAGATACATATATGGTGTTGTCGATGCTTGCTCTCGCCCTTCTCGCACCCAAGAGTATTTCTCTTGTACCAAAGGAGACCGTTTGGGTCTACGCAAACGCGAGTTCGCCTGGAGACGGGACATTCTTGCGAGCATGGGGTGTAGAAGGAAAATCTTGCCCACCAGATGGCGAAGATGCAGGTCAGTTCTCATTCAGCTTGTTGAAATGGGATGTGTCAAGCCTTCCAACCGGTGCGAAACTTATTTCAGCCAAGTTAATGCTTAATAACGTTCCCGACCCCGGCTACACCCTTGACGCTGCCAAGCGCTGCCCCATTGAGGTCCGACCGTTGGTTGGGAACTTTGAGGCTAAGAAATGGACCTTCGAGATGTCCTCAAAAGTCCATCCGGACAGTTCCGACAAGGCGATTTTTGGAACGGGTTACCCCAAAGAACTTCCCAAAGAAGTGCCGGTACCCATTTCGGTGGATCTCCTAAAGGGTCCAAATGACTTCGTAAAAGCGCTCGCCACTGCTATGGCAGGTTCGGATCATCAACTCAACTTGAGCCTAACTTCGAAACTCGACCCGAGCACCGACGGACGAGCATTTGTTTACAAGCTGATCGGTCAAGCAGAAACAAAAGAGTGGCTGCGCCCCCAACTCGTTCTCGTTTTTGAGCAGTAGTCTACGTCGTTCGCCCGCCCGGTAAAGAAAGGCGGGCGATTGCCGGTATCTTTTGAAGTGCTATGTTGCTTGCACTTGGACTCGTTCTTGCCTTTCACACTACTCAAACTGAGAATCCCGCTACCATTCCAGTTCCTCAACGGGGCTTCGAGGCCCGCCACGCAGATAAAGTGGCGACCTTAGCCAAGCACAAGTTCGACCTCCTCATGGTCGGAGACTCCATCACTCACAATTTCGAACGATCCATCTATCAACCAATCTGGGATCAGTTTTACAAACCACGCAACGCCATCAACCTTGGCTACAGTGGCGCACGGACCGAGAACACCATCTGGAACCTTGAGAATGGTGAACTCACGGGCCAATCGCCCAAAGTCGTCACCTTGTTAATTGGCACGAATAATGCCGACGAGACGAATTATCCAACTCACCACACTGCAGAACAAATCGCGGATGGGATAAAGGTTATCGTCAACTTAATGAGAAGAAAGCTCCCTAAATCGAAAATCCTTCTCTTGGCTCCATTTCCATTTGGCGAGTTTCCTCACGCTAACAGTCGAGGACTTGTCTTGGAAAACACTGCCCGAATTATCAAGACTTTCGCTGATAACAAGCACGTATTCTTTCTGGACATTGGCTCAACATTCCTCAAGCCAGACGGATCGATGGACAAAGCTCTGATGCCGGATTGCCTTCATCCCAGTGTCGCTGGCGCTCTTTTGTGGGCCAAGGCGATGGAACCAACGCTGTCGAAGCTGATGGGCGATAAATCTCGAGATCTTCCCGGTGGCGGATTAGGAAATAAGAATTAGTCCCTAGTTGGGAATACGTCGCCTATAAACCGCGTCAAAAAGACAGACGGGTCGTTCGAACTCTTCACCGAGAGAGAGTGGCCTGAACATTAGGAGACCGATGAGTCAATCAAAGGGACCTAGTGGACTAAGAGTGGGGTCCGTCGGGACGTGGCGCAACAACGCGAACCGATTGGACCCTTTCTCATTTGACTTCTAACAGGCGCAATCTTGAGACCATGCAGACGACTTAGCGTAAGTCTTCTAGTTGGCAACCAAGATAAGATGCCAAATCAGATGCGCGCTTGATAACTCTCGGCATTCGGTTTCCCTCAACTCGTTCACCGAATAAAGGCTGTGGAGGCCGATCGTCGCTCCAAACGATATTTGCGGTCACCACTCGCAATGGGAGAATTGCCCCCGAATCTCCATCCGATATTGGAGTATCGTTCGCGAGAAGCGCTATCGACCGTATCTCGCTCGTATGACCGCTAACTTGCTTTACGAAAGGCCAAACTCCTTTCCGAAGAGTATAAGTTTGATTCGAAGGACTAATCGAGAACGACTCCACTCGTCCCAGCATCGCAAGCCCAAGCACTAGGAACAAAACAAGAATTCCGGTAACGCAAAGATCAATTGGAGACTGACTAATTGGCTTTGCGTTTAGAGCAAGCTTAATGAGCATCGCTAAGGAATATGCAGCGTAAAAGCTGCCTCCAATTCGTAGCGCCAGGTTCAAATGAAATGTGCGCTTAAGGTCTGCCGTGGTTGCGTTTGGTGTTGCTTTCAATTCGATCATTTCTTTCGATATATATAAGAATCAGAGGTGAAACCATTCTGATTCCACCTCAGGAAAAGTAAATCCTATGGTTGAGGATTCCTTCTCCAGTCGTTGTCGGTGAAGGAACGCCAGGTTTGGTTGATGTTCCGATACTTGGCATGAAAGTCGCCATAGGCGATATTCACGCCACCCTGGATGTCGAGGTACGGCCCGGATGCGCCACTCGGGCTGGTCCCCGTGCTGTAAGTGATCTTTCGGTCGCCATGTCGCGGCCACAAACGAGATTGGAGCGCCGAAGGGTTAGCGATACTTCCGCTGGTCGTGACGTTACCGACCGTATCGTCAAAAGCCCAAGGCTGTGGATAGAGTCCTCCACGTGAAGGAGATCCGTCTGCTCGAGCGGCATCAGCCAACACGATGAAGTTGGCCGGAGATGCCAATGACGTTGAGGTTACTGTTTCGTTAAACCCAAAATCAGGATTGGCCTGGTACCAGGTCTGATGAATCGCTCCAGGCAGGTTGGCTTCATTGGAGTTGCTACCATAGTCCACCGTCCACCATTGCCTTGTTCCGGCAGTTGGCCATGCGGGCGAAGTTGGGTCCTTCCAAATACCACCAACATTGTTGGTCGCGGTGGGAGGCGTGTTGCCTGACTTGATATAGGGGCCAAGTTTAAATCGAATCGGGAAAGGCTCCACTTGCGTGGCATCCGTCGCCGTGGTGTAGTTCGGCGAGGTCCTTTCAGTGACGCTATTGGGATAGACGTCGTCAACATCGCCCAGATACAAAGCGTAGGCAACGCCTAACTGCTTTACATTTGAAAGGGAAACGGACTTCTTGGCCGCTTCCTTTGCCTGAGCAAAAACTGGAAAGAGGATCGCAGCAAGGATCGCAATAATGGCGATCACAACAAGGAGTTCGATGAGCGTGAAGGCACGTCGACTTGGCGAAGTACTTGCCGTCGATGCGCGGAGTCCAGAAAGGGTGGTATCGATTTTCATTCTTCTTTTCTCAAAGGCATCAGTTTTGGGCTCACCTGCCTTGAACAGTAATAATCTACGCGATATCTTCACCGAAAAGTTAATAGTTGATAGACTTAATAGACTTTTATTTTGAGATGAACGAATATAAGGGTATTGGGCGAAGATTATTAGGCTCCCGCCAATCCCCAACGTCGTCTTACATGGCGTTCAAGCGAGCCGAATATCAGCCGGTCCGTCAACAATCCAAGCCCCATGATCACGGCCATGACTGATAGAACTTGGCTCATGTCGGCAAGCTCTCTCCCTTGCATCAGCATCTGGCCTAGCCCGAGGCTAACAAAAAGTAACTCGCCCGACATCAGCGCTCTCCATGCGTAACCCCAACCCAATTTGGCGCCAGTCAAGATTGAGGGCAACGAGGCAGGTAGCAAAACGTGGGTATAAATTCGCCAACTTGGCGTTCCCATCGTTAACGCGGCCCGAACGTAGGTAGGTGATAGATTCTTCACGCCATCTTGAACTGCAATCGCGATAGAAACCAACGATCCAGCGACCACCACAAACAAAATTGCTCGATCGTTGAGTCCAAACCAGAGAAGCGCCAAGGGTAGCCAACAGATACTTGGCAACGACTGGAATGCCGAAACCAGCGATCCAAGGGTGTCTTCAACGAACTTGACCCTGGCCAATACAATTCCGAGCGGGACACCGATGACAAGCGAAATGGAATAGCCAAGCAAGACCCTTCGAAGGCTGATCGCCGTGGCATTGAGCAAGCTTCCATCTCGAAATTCTTGGATCAAGGTGCTCCCAACTCGGTAAGGAGAGGGAAAGAGCATCGGGTCCCAGATATGCCTACTGGCGATAATCGCCCATAAGCCGATCAAAGCCGCGAAGAAGATCGTTCTCCGTAAACTGTTCATCGTTCCAAACCTCCTGAAGAATGTTTTCACGTCCCTGTCGCATCGATTGAGAAAGAAGCTGAGCCGTACGAGCGACATCGACATCATCAATGTGCCGCGGACGTAGAATGTCAACCGGCACCTCAAGCTGAATTCGGCCCGGATCCGAAGCTAACAGGATCACTCGATCGCCGAGAGTCACGGCTTCCCGAACGTTATGGGTGACAAAAACAATCGTCGCGCCTCGGTTCTGCCAAAGCTCCTGGACCTCCACATAGAGGTCTTCGCGCGTGATTGCGTCCAGTGCCGAAAAAGGCTCATCCATAAGGAGAACTTCTGGCTCCAGAGAAAGCACCCGAGCGATGGCCACTCGTTGACGCATGCCGCCCGATAAAGTGTAAAGGGCGTTTTCCGCAAACTTAGCGAGACCCACTTGCTCCAGAAAATGGATCGCTCGATCCGATGCTTCGCCCGCCGTTACGCCTTTCTGCCTCAAACCAAATTCGACGTTTTTACGGACGTTTAGCCAAGGAAACAAGGCCCCATCTTGGAAGACCAGTGCCCGATCAGGCCCGGGTCGAGTTACGGGAATCCCGTCGACAAGGACTTCCCCAGAATCTGCCTTCTCGAGCCCGGCAATGATGCTGAGCAAAGTCGACTTGCCACAACCAGAAGGGCCGACAAGAACCAGGAATTCACCGGCCTGAACATCAAATGAGACGCTCGACAGTGCATTGACCTGGTGGTCTTGCCCCGAAAACCGCTTGGCGACATTACGGATGGACAGCTTGGCACTCACCGTCTCACCTGGATCGCCTAAGATCGGAGGCCACAACCGTCTTGGCTAGGAATGCATGGCTAAGATCGAATTTGCCCGTTATATATCCGGCTTGCCTGGCGGCGTTTGCCATCGCTAAGATGCTTGCTCGATTGGGGTCGACGGTGAACGTCACTCGCTTCCAAGCTTCAGTGAGGACCTCTCGCGCAAGCCCCTTTCCGACCAGAGCCTTCAAGGCGGCGTTGACCGCGTCTTTCCCTTCTTCCGGATGTTCCTTCAACCAATGGACGCTGTTTGAATGAGCGTTGAGGATCGCTTGTATCGCATCTGGATGAGCCCGAGCAAACTGGGTGCTTGCAACAAGGACTGTCGTCGTGAATTCGTGGTTTGGCCACAGATCCCGCTCGTCAACCGCTACTTTCGCTCCCGCTTCCACTTGCAGCCTTGATGCCCAGGGTTCGGGCACCCAAGCCGCATCGATTTGCTTCTGAAGAAACAAAGCGAGCATGTCGGAGTTCTTGACCGGAACGATTTCTACTGATCCGCCTCGGTCTTGAGGAGCGAGGCCATTAAGCGATAAGAAGCGACGAAGCGACACATCCTGAGTCCCTCCTAATTGAGGAACCGCAACCCGCTTTCCATCGAGATCTGCTACGGAATGCAAGTTTTCATCCCCCCGTCCCATCAACTCGGCTCCTCCCGAACATGCTCCCGCTATGATTTCGAGGGATTTCCCGCCCGATTTCAGGTAGGTGTTGATGGCCGGGCTCGGCCCGACATAGGCGATATCCACTTCACCCGCCAATAACGCCTCCATCGCTTCCGGCCCCGCATTGACGACTTTCGGTTCGATCCGATAATGACTTGCCTGACGTTGGAATTCACCCCTCGAAATTCCCACAAGTGCCGGGGCATGAGTCAGATTCGGGAAGTACGCCAAACGCAACGGCAGCCGATGATCTCCTGCGCGATGAGTATCAGGAGCACCTCCAAAGGCAATGCTGATAATGACAAGACCAAGACTTGTCGCACCCGCAGTGATCAAATCTCGGCTCACTTTGAATGGCCGATGCCGATATTTTTGTCTTTCGGTTGCCATGATTCCCCTATGCCGCAACCGCAGCTTGTCCAAGGCTTGCCAAGAGCAAACTCGCTATCTGTTCGCGGACGCGAACGACTTCGCCAACGATACAAACCGCGGGAGGGCGAACCCCAACCGCGAGGTCAACGATCGTGCTCAGCGTGCCCACAACCACATCTTCATTGGACATGGTCGCGTTGGAAACCACCGCGATCGGGGTGTTCGGGTCACGACCTTCCTCAATGAGGCGTGAAACAATCAGCGGGAGCCGCTCGACTCCCATCAAGAAGACGGCCGTAGGGATGTTAGCCGCGGCCTTCCATGGAATTCGGTCGCCACGACTGTCGTCCGCTTCCTGCCCAGCAAACACCGCGAATGCCGCCGAGATTCCTCGATGCGTCACGGGAATGTTGGCTACCTCTGCGGCCGCGATCGACGAAGAAACTCCGGGAACAACTTCGAATTCGATGCCTGCTTTGGCGAGCGCAAGTGCTTCTTCTCCTCCCCGTCCGAAGACGAACGGATCGCCCCCTTTTAATCTCACGACGAGTTTGCCTTGCTTGGCGAATTGAACGAGTTGGGTGTTGATATGATCCTGTCTCGGTTGACCAGGTGTTCCCCTTTCCTTCCCAGCATAGATGCACTCGGCGCCGGGGGAAACGTAGCCAAGCAGAATCGGGTTGACGAGGCGATCATAAATCACCACGTCTGCTTTCCTAAGAATCTCAACTGCACGAACCGTGATGAGGCCCGGATCCCCCGGACCGGCTCCGACAAGATAAACCTTCTTCGGGTCCACTGAAGATGGCTCTGCCGAAGCAAGAATGGCTCGACGCAGCATCGATTGGAATAACTCGTTTGCAGCTTCCACTCCCTTCGATGCCAAAGTTCGAGGAAGTTGAGAATCGATAACTTGCTCCCAAAATGCCTGGCGCACCTTATAGGTAGGCAGACTCTTTTTGACTTCCGGCCTCCATTCGCCCAGAAACTCGGCAAGCTGCCCCATGTCGTCGGTCAGGATCTCGCGTTCGATTCGGTTCCGAACGCGTTGAGCCAAAGCTGGGCTGCAACCGGCAGATGAGATGGCCACCTGCATCGGACCACTTTTCGCGATCGCGGACATGATGAAATTGCAGTGCTCGGGGTCGTCAACCGAATTGGAAAGCTTCTTAAGCGAATTTCCCAACTCATAAATTTCAGCATTGAGCTGGGGATTGTTCGTCGCTGCGATGACCATGAAGTAATCGACAACATCGGTCGGTAAAAACTCACGTGCTTCCCATCGAATCGAACCGGCATCGACTAACGCACGAACCTCATCGTTGATCCAAGGAGCAACCACCGTTATGTGAGGTCCACTCGGCAAGAGCGACTGGAGCTTTTCAGTGGCTACGAAGCCGCCCCCCACGAGCAAAATGGTCCGACCTTCTAAGGCCAGATAAACGGGATGATATTTGGTGTAAGCCATTCTAAACCTCCACTAACCCGTTGGTAGATGCGGCCCCGGAATCGATTCCTTCTGCGAACGTCGTTTTCATGAGCGCGGCTAACTCTTCATCAGAGTGACGGTCGACGAAGGTGCTGAAGTCGTCCTCTTCCTCCCGCTCTTCGACGTAACCATTCAGCAAGTTTTCGATCGCGAACTTAACGTTGGTCGCAGGCACCTTGCGCCAGATCGGTCGCACAAACTTTGAATCGGCGCCCAGGCGACCGCCCAAAGAGACATCGTATCCCTCGACGGAGACTCCCGCTCCCTGCTTCACCACGCATCCTTGAAGTCCAATATCTCCAATGTGGTGTTGGCCACAAGAATTCGGGCAGCCGTTCAGGTTAATCCGAATCGGCTCGTCGATGGAAACGGTCTTCTCAAGATGCTCAACGATTTCGATAATCAGGCTCTTTGTTTCCGTAAGGGCCAGATTGCAGAATTCATTTCCAGTGCAGGCGACTGCAACTCGTCGGAACGACGAGGCTTCAACCGCCAGCCCAGCTTGGGCGAGAAGTTTCTGAACCTGATCAACCTTCGACTGAGGAATGTCGGAGAAGAGGAGGTTTTGTTGATTGGTCGTTCGAACAATTCCCTTACCGAATTCATCGGCAATGCGAGCCGCAATTGCAACCTGCTCATCGCTCATTCGACCACTCAAGATCGAAGCGCCGATCCAATAGAGTCCTTCTTGCTTTTGAGCATGAACACCCATGTGATCTCGGAAATTCCTGCGTGGATCTTCCCATCCTTCCCCTGCATCGGGAGTCCAGCTGAGCCGCGAGCGCACCTCTTCCTCAAACCGTTCAATTCCCCACTCGTCAACAAGAAACTTCAGACGAGCCTTCTTACGATTATCACGGTTGCCAAAGTCGCGGAAAGCGCCCGTAACCGCAGCAAACACGTCGATTAGCTTCTCGGGCGGCACGAACATGTTGAGCTTCTTAGCAAAATGCGGCCGCGCAGAAAGTCCACCACCAACCCGAATCTGGAACCCAAATTCGTCTTCCCCATTTGCTCGCTTTCGACTCACCGCAGTCGCGCCAATATCATTAATTTCCGGTTGGGAGCAATGGAGACGGCATCCAGCGACGGAGGTTTTGAACTTGCGAGGAAGGTCAGAAAACTCTTTATTGCCTTCGAAGAAGCTGTTGACCTGATTCAACCATGGACGAGCATCGAAAACCTCATCGGGATCGATGCCAGCTACCGGGCATCCGGTGACGTTCCGGAAGATGTCGCCGCAAGCGCCTGCCGTACTGATCCCAACATTCGCGAAACGCTCGAAAATATCGGGAAGGTCCTGAATTTGAAGCCAGTGAAATTGAAAATTCTGGCGAGTCGTGATATCCGTGATCCCACGTGCGTAGAGCCGAGTGACATCCGAGACCGCCCTAAGCTGGTCGGACGTCAGATAACCACTGGGCACCTTGATCCGGAGCATGAAGTGACCGACATTTGGTTTTTGCTGATACAACCCATACCAGCGCATTCGCGTAAAATCGTCCGGATTAATCGATTCGTATCCCGATTTGGCATAAGCCAGAATGTCTTCAAATACATCGAGCCCGTCTTTCTCTTTCTTAATTCTTTCGTTTTCGTTCATGGTTTCTGCGTCCTAAATTCCTTGTTCTCGTTAGTGGCTCGGTTGCCTTGAGTGCAGGCCGCACTCCTTATGCTCTGGCTGTTCCCACCACCAGCGACCAGCTCGAATGTCTTCTCCGGGCACGGTGGCCCTGGTACAGGGCGCACACCCAATGCTTGGAAATCCCTTGTCGTGCAACGAGTTGTAAGGGATGTCGTTTGCACGAATGAATTCCCAAATCTGTTGTTCCGTCCAATCCACCAACGGGCTTAATTTCAGAATTCCGTCATGCGCCTCATCGATCTCGACTTTGGATAATCCAACTCGAGTGACCGACTGTCCTTGCCGTAATCCCGTGATCCAGGCCTTTCTTTCTTTAAGGGCTCTTGAAAGCGGTTCGACTTTACGAACGCCACAGCACTCGCGACGATTCTCAACCGATTCGTAAAACGACTGGGGGCCCTTGAGCCGAATCAGGTTCTGGAGCGGCTCTGTTTGAGGGCTGAAAACCTCGAAGGTCGCGCGGTATTTTTCGCGGATTCGATTCATAACGTCGTACGTCTCCTCATGGAGTCGCCCCGTGTCGAGGACAAAGATGGGGATCTTCAGATCAAGTGACGAGATCAGATGGACCAGCACGACATCTTCCGCACCGAAGCTGCAAGCAAGTGCAACCTGATCACCAAACGTGCTTGCCGACCAAGTCAAGACATCTTCTGCCGAAGCGTTTTGTAAGCATCGGTTCAGTTCATCTATGGTTGAATGGATGGTTGTCGCCATGATCACTTTTGTTACGGCCACAAGTCCGGGGAGCCCGTCCGGACCTAGCCGCTCCTATAAATTACGCCAGAAGAATGTGCACAATCAGCCAAAAGACCCTAAACTCTATCAATCCGATAGACAATTAAAAGATTCGATCATTGAAAGCCGTAATTACCTAAGGATCGAAAGATCAAGGAAAGCTCCTCTCACATGTGAAAGGAGCCGGCTCAGAGGAGTGACAGGATTGCTTCGAGGGTCAAGGGTCGGGTGTCTTGACCCTCAATAACGACCTTTACCGATCCAGGCATGGGATTCCCTCCCACGGAGATCACGTGGATTCCTTGCTGAAGGAAGTCCTTTATCAGAACGTCATCAAGGTTATTTGGCAAGACCACAACAACCTTCCCAAACTTTCGAAGTTCTGATGACAATGAACGAGCATCATCAATGGGTATTGATAACCAAAGCCACTTGCCTGTGACAATCTCCGGTTCGCTCTTCGAGACCGCTTCCTGGATCATGCCAGCGGCGACGGTTGAGTGGGTAAAGGGATCGACCATCACAAAACTTCCCGTACCCGGAGACACCGCGTATGGGTCAAAGTGCAGGGGACTGGCGGTGTGAACGATGATTCGTCCAATGTCGTTCATTCCCAAGCTCGAGACCGGTTGTTCATCGAGTGAATCCACATCCACTCGGTGGACAATGGATTCAACCGTCGCCGAAACCCGAGTTGGCCCCTGCAAAAGCAGATATCGACGCCCCAATTCAAGGGGCTGCTCGGTCATCCAGCAAACGATCGCTTCGATTCGATCACTAACCAATGGCGGCGATGTTGGTGCGAAGAGTAAATCACCTCGACTCACATCAATGTCACGATCGAGTTCGACGACCACTCCCTGCCCCGCAATAGCTCCTAACTCCGCTTGACCACCAACGTAGAGAGATTGAACTCGCGCCGTAGAGCCTGTAGAAACTTCTACCGTATCACCTACATTCAACGCTCCGCTTTCGATTCGGCCGCTATAACCTCGATAGTCCTGATTAGGTCGAATCACATATTGAATCGGAAGTCGAAGTTCTTCGAAGGGCTTCTGATGAGGTTCAACTTCTTCGAGAAACTTGAGGAGGGTGGGCCCGGAATACCACTCCATCGATGCACTGGGTTCCACCACGTTATCCCCCAAGAGCGCTGAAATGGGGATGAACTCCGTCTGAGGAATGCCGAGCTTGGCAACAAAGGCACTAAATTCTTGAGCGATTTCATCGAATCGGTGTTCACTGAAATCCACCAAATCCATCTTATTGACGGCAACAACGAGCTGCCGAATGCCGAGCAATGCCGAAATGGCCGCATGTCGCTTGCTCTGACTGAGCACTCCCTTTCGAGCATCAATGAGGATGACAGAGACATCGGCAGTGGACGTCCCTGTCACCATATTCCGGGTGTATTGAAGATGCCCAGGAGTATCTGCGATGATGAATTTCCGCTTGTCCGTGGAGAAGTAACGATAAGCAACATCGATGGTGATGTTCTGTTCCCTCTCGGCGCGTAAGCCATCGGTGAGGAGTGCAAGCTCCACTTGCCCAGAACCTCTCTGCTGGCTTGCTTTTTCAATGGATAAAAGCTGATCCTCCAAGATGGACTTTGAGTCGTAAAGGAGTCGTCCAATCAAGCTACTCTTGCCATCATCAACACTTCCCGCAGTTGCGAATCGAAGAATTCCAGCCGCTGCCATTAGAAATACCCCTGTCGCTTTCTGTCTTCCATCGCAGCATCAGAACGCCTATCATCGGCACGTCCGCTTCTCTCGGTGACTCGGGCGCTGATGACCTCCGACAAGATATCTTCGAGCGAAGATGCGTTTGATTCAATCGCTCCCGTGCACGTCGAGTCCCCCACGGTTCTAAATCGGATGCGCCTCAGTTCAGGGACTTCTCCCGGGAGCTTCGCTAGGAATTCTGAATCAGCTAACAGAACGTCGGACCTCTGGATCACCTTTCGAACGTGACTGAAATAGAGGGATGGAATCGGAATCCCTTCGGAAACGATGTACTGCCAGATATCTAGCTCGGTCCAGTTACTTAAGGGAAAGACCCGGAAGTGCTCTCCGGGATTTTTCGAACCGTTGTAGATATTCCAGAGCTCAGGCCGCTGATTTTTTGGATCCCATTGGCCAAATACATCTCGATGAGAGAAAACTCGTTCTTTTGATCGAGCCTTCTCCTCATCGCGTCGGGCGCCACCAATCGCAGCGTCAGTTTTTAATTCCGACAACGCATCAAGAAGCGTCACTGTTTGAAGTCCATTCCGGCTGGAGTACGGCCCGGTTTCTTCACGCACTCGACCGGAATCGATTGAATCTTGAACATACCGAACAAGCAAAGTCGCCCCCGTTCGCCGAACAAGCTCATCTCGAAATTCGATTGTCTCCTCGAAGTTGTGACCGGTATCGATGTGGAGCAATGGGAAAGGGATGCCCCCCGGCGCAAATGCCTTTTGTGCCAAATGGACAAGCACGATCGAGTCTTTACCGCCTGAGAACAGTAAGGCCGGTCGTTCAAATTGCCCGGCAACCTCTCTAAGCGTATAGATTGCTTCCGACTCGAGTTGGCGCAAATGCTCGTGCTTCTGTACTGGCTGTAAGAGACTGATACCCATTGGTTTTCACTGTGCACCATCCAGATACTAATAATCGATCAGATATAGGAGGTATTCGGTTCTACGTCCGAGATTTAGTCGATATTCGCACGATAGGGGCTGACCACGAAACTCTGTAAGGTGGAACGATTGACCGGTTTTGAGCGCTGTAATCCATAATCGGACCTGATTTTCATAAAAATTCGGGACCTGCGATAGATTTGATAATCATCAAGCGACTTAGCCTGCCAGAGGGGTCAACCGGCAAGCAATTGCCGAACCACTAATAAACCAAATGCGAATGACACCTGTAGAACCGGCATCGATTGCTCCCGCATGGAGCAACGAGTCGAGCAGCCAAAATGGCGAAGTATTGCTCGATTCGAGAGCCCGAAAACCAGAAGATTTAGTCCGCCTTTTTTCCGGGGACATCTGGCGCTATACCGCGTCCCAGATTACTAAGCGAGAGGACGCGGAGGACATCGTTATGGAAGTTTTCGCGGCGGCATTTTCTGACTTCGCAAAGATTCAGCGAGCAACCGATCAAAGGGTATGGCTTCTAGCAGTCGCCCGAAAGAAGGTTGCGGACAGCCTGAGAAAGAAGTACCGCCGAGCGGAGAGACCGTTCAACGACCAAGACGAGAAAGCCGGACTTCCCATGTTTAGCGAAATTCAGATGGCAACTCGCGGCGCATTGGAGCAGCTGCCCGAAAATCAGCGAGAAGCTCTTGTGCTGAAGTACATCAACGGACTAAGCACCGAAGAAGTCGGCCTCGTTATTAGACGATCCCTCGCCGCAACCAACAGCCTGCTCCAGCGGGCACGAGAGAGCCTGCGCGAAGCGCTTGGCCCCCAAGTCCTGGGCAAATCAGGAGAAGCGTTATGAACGAAATGAAAGATCAAGATTTAGATATCCAAGAGGCAATGAAGATGAGTGCAATTACGGAAGAACCCTCCGAACAGCTCTTGCGTGAGCTTCGAGTGATGGCAAGCAAGGTCACGCCAGCCAAGCGTCCTTGGTGGCAGCCTGGTCTTGCGATCGCTGGCGCCGCCGCTGTTACGGTGGGAGTGGTCACTCTTACGATGACTCCATCAAAAGCAACAGCTCACACGTTCGACTCGCTCATGGCAGCAGCGGCCCAGGTCAATGCGTTTCGATTCACGGTCAACAGCCACGAGAACGGTCACGAGACCAAGGTTGCCATTCAGGGCAGCGACGGTCGGTTCTCGATCAAGACTGACGAAGGAGCTCAAATGGAGTTCAACAAAGGTCTCATGCGCATCTACGATCCCCATGAGAACACGCTTACTGAACTCAATGTAGGAAGCGTCGTGGATCCGGAGATGATTGCTAACGAAGTTCAGGCCGGCATTGCGGAAGGCATGAAGGAACTGGATCTCAAGAAGAAGCTTGCCGAATATCAGCAGAAGTACGGAAAGGACCACATTCAGATTTCTCCCGTCACTTCGGAAAATGGCCACCAGGTTTACCACGTGACCATGGAAGCTCCTGACGAACCTTCGGTCGTCAAGATGTTGGTTGACGCAAACACCGACTTGCCCGAAAAGATTCAGGTCAACGGTAAGAACAAGTCAGACAATGATTCGGTCGTTGAAATGCAATTCGGTGTTCCAGCCCGCGGCGAAAACATCCCCATGCAATTCCCTAAGAACGCCAAGAAGGTTACGATTGACATCGGTGCCATGCTGGGTGAAGCGATGAAGCAGATGGGTGGGGACTCGAAGGAGTCCGGAAAGAATATGAAAGAACTTGAAAAACTTGGCCCCATCATTGAAAAAGCGATGAAGGAAGGAATGAAAGAAGGAGTGAAGGGTGGCAAGGGCCACGTTGACTTCAACTTCGACTCCAAGTAACTTTAGAAATTGCACTGAGCCCGGGAAGCACTTGCTTCCCGGGCTTTTGTGCTTTATTCTGAAGCTTTCAGCAGACATCTCTTAGTTGGATGGAAATTCACTAATCCAGTAGAATGGCGCTTGATGGGAAGAGGCATCGGACTGCAAGAGTCAGTATCCGAGAATATGGTTCGCAATCTCGCGCTCATGCAGCGAGCCTTGTCCGTTCGAACTCGCCCTTTCCAAAACATGGACCAGCGAGCCACCTGGTTTTTGCGCAGACTGGAAAACCCTGACCAAAGCCTTCGATTCCGTCTCGTACTTGAGACTCTTTGGTTGCATTTTGACTTGCTGGATGAAATGTCAGCGTTGGACGATGCTCCCCTTCGGCTTCAAACCCGAGTCATTGAACTCGCTCAAACTCACCGGACCGCTCGAAAGATTGCGGTGGGTTTGCTGTCCGAAAACCCAATCGCGGTCCTTTTCTTTAGTTTCTTCGCTCAAGCCGTGAAATCGGGAACCAGCAAATTTCAGATTGCCTTTTCAACCGAGAGTGAACCTCAAACCAAAATCTTGGTTTTCACTCCGATTGGATGGACCGAATCCATGTCCATCTCCGCCAACACGGGTCAGCCTCTAAAGGGATTTGCACTTCGAGTAAGCCAAGCGGGATATCCTCAAGTACGCGAATTTATCAAATTCCGGGGATCTCTCCCCGACCAAATTGACTTTCGTTGGACGAGTGAGTCCGTTCTCGAAGTCTCCCTTCTTTAGTCGAAGGAGCATCGGCCCACACCCACGTTGAGAGATCGTTTCGAAGCTGAACGTAAAAGGCTTAGCCTCGATCTAGACGGCGACAAATGGCAGTATGCTCTTAACTCCCTATGAGCGAAAATCGAAGAAACTGGTCCGGTTCTCACGTCTATCAAGCCGAACACCTGTTCGCGCCGAACCACCGAAACGAGTTGATCGAAATCGTGACCCAATACTCCAAGGTTAAGGCGCTTGGAACGCGCCACTCCTTCAACTCAATCGCGGACACACAAGCTGCGATCGTCTCGATGGAAAACTTCGGTCGCATCCTATCTTTAGACAAACACAACTTGACGGTAACGATCGAGGCGGGAGTCCGATATGGTGAGCTCGGCCAATTCTTGGAGTCTCATGGGTTTGCTCTACCCAATCTTGCTTCTCTACCCCATATCTCCGTTGTTGGAGCTTGTGCCACTGCAACCCACGGCTCGGGCGTAGGCAATGGGAACCTCGCCACCTCCGTTTGCCGAATGGAAATACTCAAATCAGACGGTTCGATCGTTACCATCGATCGGCACGCCAACCCCGATATTTTTGAGGGAGTAGTGGTTGGGTTAGGGGCGCTCGGCATTGTTCTCACCTTAACTCTCGACATCGTTCCCAGCTTCAAAGTCCGTCAGGACGTTTATCAAGCCTTGCCGTTTGACCAGGCTCTTGCACATTTCGACACCATCATGTCGGGGGCTTACAGCACGAGCCTATTCACTTACTGGACAGGGCCATTCTTTGATCAGGTTTGGAGAAAAACTCAGACGGATGATGGATCACCGGCTTCGCCAACCTACTTTAGCGCAACCCTCGCCGATGGAAAGCGCAACCCCATTCGAGATAGTTCGCCCGAAAACTGTACTGAGCAGCAAGGAATTCCTGGACCATGGAATGACCGCCTTCCCCACTTCCGAATGGAATTCACTCCGAGTAGCGGCGAGGAGCTTCAAACCGAATACTTCGTCGATAGAAGGCAAGCCCCAGAGGCCATACAAGCCCTATCCGCGATCTCAGCCCAACTTGCTCCGATGGTCCACGTCACCGAGATTCGGGCGATCGCAGCTGACAATCTTTGGATGAGCTCCGCATTTGAACGTGATTCCATTGCGATTCACTTCACGTGGAAGAAGGAGTGGGAAGCCGTCCATGGTTTGATGCCACAAATCGAGGCGATCTTGGCTCCCTTCAAGCCGAGACCACACTGGGGCAAGCTTTTTACTCTGCCTAAGGAATCCATTCGCGCTAGCTACCGCAAACTTTCTGATTTCGAGGCTCTCGTTCAGGATTTCGATCCTACACGTAAATTCTCAAATCGTTTCCTAGAACAAAGCCTATTGCCGACTGACTAGTCAACAGACTTGCATCTTTCCATGCTCGGTCCACGTCATACCCCCTATAGGTAGTACCATGCCAAAGCACTTAACTGAAGAATTTGAAAAGATCCAAAACATCCAAGATATTTGGGCAGACCGTATCACCGCGTTTTCTGGCAGCATGGCGTTTGTTTATCTCCACGCCATCGGCTTTGCTGTGTGGATCGCGTATAACCTGATTCAGGACAAGAAGGGTTTCGATCCATTTCCGTTCGGCCTTCTCACTCTCATTGTCAGCTTAGAAGCAATCTTTCTTTCCACATTTGTCATGCTTTCTCAGAATCGCCAAGCCAAACAAGCCGATCTTCGAGCGGAACTCGACTACGAAATCAACGTAAAAGCCGAGAAAGAAGTCGAGGATGTTCGAGCCCTCCTCGATGAAATTAAACGCATGATCGCAGAGAAGAACTAAGCCTTAGCGCTCTATCGGGCGGAAATGTTTCATCCGCCCTCCGATCTGCGTTCTTGAAGACAGTGTTTTCCGTTCCAGACAAAACCTGGATTATTTCGGCTCTCTCTTAATCGTTTCGTACCAAGTTAATTCAGAAGGCTTCATTGCGGAATCATATTTGACGACTGCGCCACGATCATCTATGCACGTTAGATTGACCTGTACCCTATCTCCGAGCCACCGAGCAGGTCGATCGCCTGGTTCCGTGATTTGGTTGCGTATCGAAAACAGAGGTAAAAAAACGGAACATGTTTATGCAGCTAGTCAAAGTTGCTTTGATCTCATGTTGCCGGCCGCAGCGAAGAGGATGTTTGGAAGAAGGCCTCAGGATCCTGTACCGAAACTAGCCTTCCCAATCGGACCTGTCTTGACTTTAAAACCCGGACACTGGATCGACCTGCCGACCGAAGTCTCGAGGTATTTCCGCTTAAAGCACGCAATAGACTCAGTCGGCACCTTTGATTGTCAAATCGTATACGACGACATGCTTCCGAATATGTACCTTGCAAGGGACCCAAGCTATATTCGAAGCACTGCCGGTCGGATCCCCGGTCCGATTATCAGAATTGCCGTTAATTGGTCAGGTCAGGCTTGGATCGTCAAGTAAAGTGTAGTTAACAGAACAGTTCAGGGCAAGCTTGGCCCAAGGAATAGAACCCCCACATTTCGTACAAACGCCCCGGACAAATGAAAAATCCCTCTCGGCATGAAAGGGATTTGAACCTAAAAGAGTTGGCTGCCAGACTAGGGCTTGAACCTAGAACCTCCTGATTCAGAGTCAGGCGCTCTGCCAATTGAGCTATCCGGCAACGGAAAATGGATTTTACCTTCCTTGCGCTTGGTTTCGCTTCCCTTCCAGTGAGACCACTGAAAAATGCTTGCGTCGAGCGAGCACCTCAGCAACTTTGACGGCAAGGGCCTCCGTTACAAAGAAATGTAGAATCCTTTCGATCGAAGCCGTTTATATGGATTTCAATCTCTTATTCTGATCCAAGCTCACGGTTAAAGACTTTCGATAGGCGGATTTACGGTGCCTACATATCCAGTTGAAATCGCGTCGAATGTCCTTGCTCTATTCGGCAGCGTATGGACTGCCTTACTTGCCAAGGTGATCATAGTCAAATTAAGCAAAATCATCTTGTAAGATTGGAGTTATTCCCTTCGTCATCTAGGGTCAGGTCTGGAATCATGAACAAAACAGTAGTCATCACGGGTGCCTCGACTGGAATTGGAGCCGCCACGGTTAAGACAATTTCCGAAGCGGGATGGCAGGTGTTTGCGGGCGTGCGGCGGATCGAAGATGCCCCGAAGCTACCCAATGTCGTGCCTTTGCTCTTGGATGTAACCGATCGTGCTAGGATTCAGAGAGCCGTCGAAAACGTTCGGTTGTCGCTCGGCAACACGAATCTCGGTGGACTGGTCAACAATGCCGGGATTGCTCTTGGTGGGCCTCTCGCTTTCCAGCCAATAGACGAATTGCGGCAAACGATGGAAGTTAATTTCTTTGGAGCGGTTCAGGTGACTCAAGCGTTTCTTCCGCTTTTGGGGCTTGATCCTAAGCGTGAGGGGGCACCGGGCAGAATTGTGAATATGAGTTCGGTTGCCGGTGGCATTGGGCACCCCTTTCTTGGCGGGTACGCGGCTAGTAAGCACGCTTTGGAAGGCTTTTCGGAGTCTCTTCGCCGAGAACTGATGCTGTTCGGGATCGACGTTGTTGTCATTGGTCCAGGCTCGGTCGCTACCCCCATTTGGGACAAGGCGGAAACTAAGGGCATGGATGGCTACGACGATACCGCCTACGCGTTGTCACTCAAGGCGGCGATGAAGGTCATCTTGTCCAGTGGTCGAGGCGGGATCTCTGCGGAGTCGGTTGCCAGTCTGGTTGTGGAGGCGTTGTCGTCTTCGGCTCCAAAGGTTCGCTACGCGCCGGTTCAGGGGAAGTTTGTGAATTGGGTCTTGCCAAGGCTGTTGCCGAAGCGGTTCGTTGATCGGGTGATCGCCAGGAGTCTTGGGTTGGTGGTTGGAAAGAAGGGGTGATCGGAGCCACGGTTTTGTGTGGCCCGAGTTGCATGTAACATGGCAATTTGGCAGTGAGAATGTCCCGATAAATCGAGACGGTTAGTGGATCAAGGCGGGTGGGTGGTTTCCGGAATAAATTCCGGGGGCCTTATGCGGATTGAAATCCGCGGACCGGCTAGATCCGGTCCTATCCAATACTCTGCGTAGCTCCTTAGACCCTAGCTCCTACTTCGCCTTCTCGATCTTGGCCCACGAATCGCGTAGGGCGACGGTTCGGTTGAAGATGAGGTGCTGGGAGGTCGAGCTCTTGTCTACACAGAAATAACCAAGGCGCTCGAACTGATAACGGTCACCGGGAACGGTATCCGCAACGCTTGGTTCGATCCAGCACTTCGTGATTGTCTTCGACTCCGGATTGAGATTGTAGATGTAGTCTTTACCCTCGGGAACATCATCTGGATCTTCCTTTACGAACAAGTGCTCGTAAAGTCTGACTTCTGCTTCAAGAGCATGTTCAGCCGAAACCCAGTGAAGGGTGGCTTTGACTTTACGACCATCGGGAGCGTTCCCACCACGAGTTTCAGGATCGTAAGTGCAATGCAACTCAACTATTTCCCCATTTTCATCCTTGATCACTTCATTGCACTTGATGAAGTAACCGTATCTCAGCCTGACCTCGCGACCAGGAGTGAGGCGGAAGAACTTGGGTGGTGGCACTTCGCGGAAGTCGTCCTGCTCAAGATAAAGCTCTCGGCTGAAAGGAACCTTCCGTGTTCCGGCATCCGCATTTTCCGGATTGTTAATTGCATCAACCATCTCTGACTGACCTTCGGGATAGTTTGTGATGACGACCTTAATCGGGTTCATTACCGCCATAACACGCTGAGCCCGCTTGTTGAGATCTTCCCGGACACAATCCTCCAGAAGATGCCACTCAATCGTGCTGTCCGATTTGGCAATTCCAATTCTTCGACAAAATTCAGCAATGGCTTCCGGAGTGTAGCCACGACGTCGCAATCCTGCGAGCGTCGGCATTCGCGGATCGTCGTATCCGTCGACATGGTTGTCATTGACCAATTCGATGAATCGGCGCTTACTCATGACCGTGTAGGGCAGCTTTAGCCGAGCGAATTCGATTTGTCGAGGGTGATAGATTCCAAGCTCTTCGAGGAACCAATCGTAGAGCGGTCGGTGGATTTCATATTCCAATGAACAAAGCGAGTGGGTCACTCCTTCGATGGAGTCTTCCAAGCCATGAGCCCAGTCATACGATGGGTAAATGCACCATTTGTCGCCCTGACGATGATGGTCGGTGTGGCGAATGCGATACATGAATGGATCTCGCATGACGATGTTCGGCGACGTCATGTCGATCTTCGCTCGCAGGGTTCGGGCACCGTCCGGAAATTCACCCGCTTTCATCCGTGCGAACAAGTCCAAATTCTCCTCGACGCTTCGATCGCGGTAGGGGCTCTCGATACCAGGTGAAGTAAGGGTTCCTCTCGTCTTGCTGAGTTCTTCAGGAGATAGGTCACAAACGTAGGCCTTCCCTTTCTTAATGAGGTCCACTGCCCATTCATACATCTGATCGAAATAGTCCGAGGCGAAGTAAAGGTTCTCTTCCCAATCGGCACCTAGCCACTTAACGTCCTCAAGGATTGCATCGACAAACTCTTGGTCTTCACGGGTCGGATTGGTGTCGTCAAATCGCAAATTGAACTTGCCGCCAAATTCTTTTGCGATGCCATAGTCAATCCAAACTGCTTTGGCGTGTCCGATGTGCAAATAAGCGTTAGGCTCGGGCGGGAAGCGGGTGTGAACGTGATTAAACCGTCCTTCGGCTAAATCCTGCTTAATGGCGTCACGAATAAAATCCGAAGGTGAATTCGGCTCGTTTGCTTCAATGACAGGTTCGGTTTGAGATGCTGTGTTATCCATATTCAACGCAAGTCCACCGGCCGCTTCGCCGGGCGTTTCAGTCCATCCATTTTTGAAACGCTTACTCTCCTTAAAGTATACGTTTGCAGGCAGGCTCGGCGCAGGAATCCCAATCGAGCAATCCCATTCCATGGCGAATTTTGGTCAATTTTCGATAGGTGCAAGTACAAGACCTGTGTTATCCTGTTACAAGGTGAGACCTTGACTCAAATTTGGCTATCCCTCATTCTTTTCGCAAACATGCTGACAACCTGGCGTCCATTCGACGCCCAATTCATGAAATCGGCGGTAGGCGAAAATGTCACGATCTGCCTGGACGGGCAGAATGTCCATTCCACTTTTGCAGGCAAGCTCGGATTTCGTGACAACAGCGGCACTTGGTTATCTGTTTGCGCCGATGTGAGGAGTCCGATCATGCAAGGCCAAATTTGCACGATTCACCCTGCAAACTCTGTAAAGGTGGGTGGCCGCGTGGCAGCCGCGGGGAATATTGTTTCACGATTCTTTTCAAGAGCTCAGTCAGCGGACGAATGTGCCGCCCTTCAGTTAGCGGTTTGGAAAGTTCTTGAAGATGGTCCTGGCGAAGCCGACTTTGGAAGTGGACATTTCCAGGCAATGGCTAATTCTTCCGTTATTTCGCTCGCCCAACAATTCATAGTGGCTGCCGCACTCGATAAATCACCCCAACCAGCGGTATATCTTGCAGCGACTGGCGGACAAAGCCAGCTTGCTATCAATTCGACTTCCAGTTCCGACAAATAACTCTAACTCTGATTCTCTTTGACCGTTTGGCCCGTTTGGGCCAAACGGTTTTTTTGTCTCTAACGGGCCCATATCCCTACTGTTTTAGCTTCAAAAGCGCGATTAGACCCAATTGAAACCCTGGTAAGAATACTTTGGGGAATATTGACGAATATTAAGACATCACCATATGGAACGTGGCTACACGATCCAAGAGGACGTCTTATGAAAGAAGAGAAACAGTTTGGGAAATTCAACGAAGAATTGAACCGAAGAGAGTTCCTTAAATCGATGGCATGTGCTGCGTCCGGCTTGCTATTTACCGTGAACGGCGGGATACCTCACCGATTTAACTTGCTTAGTTCCGAGGGAAATGATGCCGCTCGTGAATCCTCGTTCTCGTTCGTTCAAATAAGCGACAGCCACATTGGTTTCAACGCGGAACCCAATCGCCAAGTTCTTCAAACCTTTAGCGGCGCAGTTGCGAAGATAACCAAATCCGAGACAAAACCCGATCTAGTGCTTCATACCGGCGACATCACCCATAACGGCCGTGAGGAAGAATTCGAGTCGGCCGACCAGGTCCTAAAGCAACTTCACTCCGAGCGATATTTTGTGCCCGGCGAGAGAGACGTTCTTCCAGACAACGGCAAGAGTTACCGTAACCGCTTCGGAAAGAATTCGAAAGGGGACGGCTGGTACAGCTTTGACCATAAAGGTGTTCATTTCGTGGGACTGGTCAACGTGATGGATTATAAGGTTGGAGAATGTCCCTCTCTCGGGGGCATTCAACTGGAATGGGTTGAGAAAGATCTTGCTCCATTGAAAGACAGTAATCCAATCGTCGTGTTTAGTCACGTTCCGCTGTGGCTGGCTTGTTCGGAATGGGGTTGGGGCACGCGAGACGGGGAGCGAGCACTCAATTTTCTTCGAAGATTCGGCTCGGTAACGGTTCTCAATGGTCACGTTCACCAGTCGATGCAAAAAATCGAAGGCAATATCACATTCCATTCCGCTCGATCGACGGCGTATCCACTTCCTGCGCCTAAGACGGCTACTTCACCTGATCCAATCACCATCGCTGCTTCTTCTCTAAAGAGCCTTCTTGGGATTTCGAATATCCAGTATTTTCAAGACGATCCTCGACTCACGGTCATTGATACTTCCCTTGCCTACTCGGACGGACTTCTCTAAAGTGTCCTTGAGCGAGAGGTAGCATGCGAAAACGCAAATGGATTTCATGTCGGCCATTGATGTCTTCGTAGAGGGCTTTACACTCGGTAAGAGCAAAGTTCATCCCTATCTGGTCACCCGATATAAGAACCTTTGGATCATGCGCGACGCAGAGGGGCGAAAAGAGCCACGTGTTACCGAAGTGGTTGCCTGTCACGAAGATCCAGACGAGATTGCCCGGCAAATTCGAGAGTTCGGATTGAAATGGCATTTCCTATCGCTCATTCATCCTTTTGATGCTGATTTTGATGCGATTCGATCGACGGTCAAGGGACACGGATATCGAGCCAAGTCAACCGAAGGATTTTTCGTGCATCAAATGCACGAGATTCCCACTTTCACATCTTTGCCTGAGGTTCGGCCGATTCTATCGACAAGCATCCCCGCTACCAAGAACTGGGTGAAGACGTATCCGCCCGAGTCCCACACCTATGGGGTATGGGAGGATGACGGAACCGAGGCTCTAGGGTGGGTTCAGTCGACCCCAGTCCGAGATGCGTCCTGGATCTCCAACCTCTATGTCCGCGAAGAATATCGTAAGCAGGGCTACGGTCGAGCCCTAATGAGCAAGATGCTTTTGGATGATCGTGAGCGAGGGGTAAAGACCAGTGTATTACTCGCCAGCACTGCCGGCGGAAGGTTATATCCGCACTTGGGATATGACCGCATAGGCACTCTCCAGCTCTTTTGCCCGATCCACAGAGACTAGTTCGAACTCAGATAGGCAGCAGGGGAGGTTCCCAACTCACGCTTGAACATCGCTATGAAACTACTCGGCGAGTTGTATCCAAGTTGGAAGGCAACGTCGCCAACTTTTGTGCCAGCAACTAGCATCTTCAATCCTTCAAGCAATTTGCGGCGACGAATCCATTGGCCAAGACTCATCCCCGTTTCAGCCTGAAAATATCTCTCGATTGTTCTCAAACTCCATCCAGACTCCAAGATGAGTTCGGACAGATTAATTGATTCAGTAATTGATGTTTCGAATCGGGAGACGAAACTCATTGCAACTTCACTTTGAGGATAAGGCAATTGCAGCGGGACGCTTGGAATAGATTCAAGTTCGTCCCACATCAACCCTTCGATACGACAATGTTGAGGTTCCGTCGAAAAAAGAGCCCCTATCGCAATCGCCTTCAAAATCAGCTCTCGCAATAATGGCGTCACGTTGAAAACTGCACATGTAGTTGGCTCGAATGCGCGTCCTTCGCTAGTCTCTTCAGGTAGGCGCGACCTCATGTAGATCATTCTCAATGCGGTTACGCCGCCGAGTTCCAAATGGGTCTTTATAGACGCTGGCACCCAAAGTGCTCGATGAGGCGGTACGACCCAGGTACCGAGTTCGGTTTTGGCGGTCACAACCCCACGAATCGCGTAGACCAATAGATTCCAATCTGCGGAGCATGGGGGCGTGAGTTCGCGCTGTGAGAAGGTGACTCCATAAGTTCGAACTAGCTCTTCGGAATCGTGGCGACGGATATTCACTATTAATTGCCGTTATACCGCTAATACGTCAAGTCTCTTTTCTTAGACAATTATGCGATGCAGCAACCCGTACCAAACCAACTTGCTCACTTTTCGATCAATGCTGACGACATAGATCGCGCTCGAACATTTTATACAACCGTCTTCGGTTGGAAATATCATGCTTACGGCCCCCCGGGTTTCTATATGATCGAGATGACGCCTGAATCCCAAGTGGTCGCTCCTATACTGGGCTCGATCCAAGGTCGGAGGGAACTCGTGCAGGGAGTGCGTCCATCAGGGTTCGAGTGCACGATCGCAGTTGCGGAAATCAATGAAACCATTCGGCTCATTGAATCGGCGGGCGGAATAATCGTTATGCCGAAATGCACTCTCCCTTCAATCGGACATCTGTGCTTCTTCCAGGACCCAGAAGGAAACGTGGTAGGAGCTATGCAATACGATAGTCGAGCAGATTAGAAAACGATCAGGGAGCATGGAGACGTGTCAATCCTCAGGCTCCGAGATTGCTTCCTCCTTGGTCGGTAACGCCTGTTCGCTGGGACGGTTTTTGATATACCAATATCCTGCACCAAGCATTCCGAGTCCGAGCAACATCAAAACGCCAACTCTTATTCCAGAGTCTAATGCGCTCAAGTCGACCATGAATACTTTTGCCAAGGTCACAGTAAATACACCGATTCCCCAGTAGCGGAGATAACGAGCTTTGTATTTGAAGCCTAACGCCATAAGTGTGACGGCATACGCGGTCCAACCGAAAGACATTGCTGGGTCTGGTTTCAGGCCAATCAACTTTGCCCCCAGTATCTGAATCGAGAGTTTCGACAGGATGAGCCAAATCAGAAATACGGTCCCACCGGTCACATATTTCTTCGTTTGATCGAAGGGTGCAGTAGTTACGACAACGGGATAAAACGTCGCTAAGGTCAAAAGCGCAAGTGCAGCATCTAATAACGGTTGCTCATTGCCGTTGTGGTGAACGCGGGAAGCCATCAAGGCTGCGATGGTCAAAGCTACCCATATGTGAGCGATGAGACTGTTCCATTTCAAGCGATAGATACATGCGGATCCGATGCATGAAACGACGATCCCCGCGATGATACAACCTCGGGACCATCCGACGAAATGGCTAGGAATAATTGACCAAACAAATACTAATCGAAAGATGAGAGTGCTCACCACCAGGCCACATCCGGAAATTACTACCTGAGCGGTATCTCCTTCTTTCGAATATAGGCAGCGACCGACATAGATCGCAGACAAAAGTAGAAGCGTCAAGAGCGTGGTGTCAGGAAGCAACGTAAGTTTGCCGTCTAGAACCAATAAGAGATATGTTCCCATCGATCCTGCAACTCCCAGAACGCCGAGAGAGATCAATCCCCACCACGACCGTTGCTTGCCCAGCGTGAGAAGGATCACGCTGAACATCAGCGCCGGGGCAAATAATGAAACCGTGTGCGAGAAGTGGTTGTGAGTTGCCTGGAGTTGAATGGATCCCAACCGAAGGACCATGGGAAAGAGGAGTAAAGCTGCTCCTGATGAAACATGCTCAGTATTCGGGCCCGCCTTGATACTGCCGTAGCCCCATGCACCGGTTGCGAGAACCAAGCTCAATAGGAAGATTGTTTCTTCACCTACGGTGTAGGCAGGAACGTTCATAAACCACGGCACAAAGTAGGCCCCGACACATAGCGCCCATTCGACTCCAGCAAGAATGGACAGTGCTTTCGGAGAAACCTTCCCAGCCGCAAAACCGAGCCCGATCGTTATCGCCGCATATGTAAGGCCAGCGGGGAACGAATGAAATCCTACTGGACCTAAAATGGTGGCCAGGGCCAAACCACTTATTGTGAGAACTTGCTTACTGGCCTCTGAACCCTTCAGTACCCATCCGATAGCAGCCGCCGCGATGGCAAGAATGAGAATCGGTAAGGAGCTGTGGTGAGGAAGACTGATCACCATGGAGAGTCCACCCGCTGCGAACAGGACTAATCCTGAGAATGAGCAGATAGGATCGAAATGATTGTCTTTCCAATCTAGAGCATAGGTCACCGCTCCGACTAGCCCAGAAGCGAAAAGTGCCCCGACGGCAAGCTCCCAATGGGAGTTGTAGAAGACGACTGGGCAGAGCGCCAAAATCGAAGCAATCGCCATGGCTGCCGCCATCGGCATCCATCTGTTCTTAGCCACCGTAAGGGCGGCCGGAACCAAAATGAGAAAGTGCAAGACGACGCTGATCACTTGGTTGTGTTCATGCATCGGCATGACCGAAGCGACCAAGCCACCGATCATTCCAATTCCGAGGAACGAGCGCGAAGAACGCCACCAAGAGAACGCGAGGTTCAGAAGACTCAGTAAGACAAACGAACCCACCAGTATTCGATCGCCATAAAGGTGCTTCGCTAAATCACCACCGGCAAAGCTAAGGTAGAGGCCACACGATCCAATGCCGACAAGCAGTTGGCCAAACTCTTCCCTCTCGTTGTGTTTGATCAGCCCGACTGCAATGAAGGTAAAGCAAAGGGCCAGTTCTCCACCGAATTGGATGGTTGGCGTAATATAGCCCCTCGAAATTGCTAAGGCAACCATGTAGATCATCGCCAAGACGATCATCAAAGCGCCGCCCCATCGAAGTCCAATTCGTCCGATTTTGCTCTCTAACTCGTCGGACCACTTTTCCGATATCTCACGTGCAACTGGAGTGGGCTTTGGATCTGGGTTGAGCTTGGTAACCACCGGTTGAAAACGAGGCGGTTCAGGTGGCGGAACGAAAATCACGGGTGGAGCAACGGGCGGCGTCTCCACAGCTTTGGTAACCGCCATCCCAAGGGTGCGCTCGATCGCCCCTACTCGCAAATTGATGCTTTGGAGATGGGACTCCACCGCTCGCAATCTTTCGACAACCGGATCTATTGCTTGGTCTGCCATTTGACGTATCCTTGACACCACGAGCATACGCCGAATGTCCTAGGAGCGGGGTCGCATTTTCTTCCGCCTGCTTTGCCTGGTTTAGTACCGTGGAATGAAGCGAAAAGAAATCTGTTTGTCAATTTCGCAATAGTCCGGTATCTTTGACTTATGTCTGGACAAACTCTTCGGAAATCGGCGCGGGCATTCGCGTTTGGCGGCTTCGCACTCCTCGCGTCAATAGCGTTTTCAGGTCAAGGTCAGCAACTTTCAGCTGCGGGGCAGAAGATCGAAGACGTGATGATGCACTTGCGCACGATGTCAGACTCTGACCGAGCGATTGCGACAAAGAAAGCTGCTCTCGACATTCGCAAAATGGCGCCCAGCAACGAAAAAGTTCTGTTGGCTAACGGGCTCGCTAATCTCGCGACCGAAGGAGATTTTGGAAAAGGAACCTTGCAAGAGGTCGCTACGACACTCGATCTTGCGGTCCAGGAAACTCCCCAACAACCGTTTCATGGTGAGCCGAACTTTGCGTATTCAGCTTTAGCTCAGTTGGCCCGATATGAGCACTTAAAGGTAACCGATCACAGTGCAGGCTTCAAAGAAGCGATGGCCCGCTTTGTAAAGGCGGATCAAGCTCGTCAGGCGGCCGACTTCAGTTTGCTCGACATCACTGGTCATACCTGGACACTCTCCAATTTGAAAGGCAAGATCGTATTGGTCAACTTCTGGGCAACTTGGTGTCCTCCTTGCCGAAAGGAAATGCCAGACATGGAAACTCTCTATCAGAAGTATAAGGATAAGGGATTGGTCATTCTGGCGATCTCGGATGAAGACAAGAGCAAGGTCGAGCCATTCATCGCCAAGAACAAGTACACCTATCCAATTCTGCTGGATCCGGGTCGCAAGGTCAACACCATGTTCACAGTCGATGGAATCCCCAAGAGCTTCATCTTCGACCGCAACGGAAAGCTCGCCGCACAAGCGATCGACATGCGGACGATGGATCAGTTCAAAGTTCTGTTGAGTCGAGTTGGCCTCAAGTAGCCTCTCACTGAGATCAGCACTCTAACTGAGGGGCAGACCCAAAATTGACGCTGTCCATATTTTCTCGGTTATGGACTGCGTCGTTTGTTATTGACTAGCGCGCAGAGTTAAGCACTTCGAACGCGGTCCAGGGAATGGATTCCATTTCACTGCCTCGATCCATTTCCATTCGATTCGAAAGGAAATCGTCTGCCAACTGATCGACGAGGCCCCAATCCGTCATCACATGATCTTGTCGACGATCAAATTTGATGGCATAGGACTTGCTGAAGTAACTGAGCGCCAAGCGACCAATCCAGCCGGATTTAGTAAACGAAACCGCGCCTTCAAATAAGGCTACTTGGCGAGGTTTAAGCCCGGTTACGGATAAGAATCGTCGGACATTTTCTCGGCACGAAGAGCTCAACCCGACCGAGAAGAAGCTAACCGACTTGGCGCTCAACAATTCCATGTTTTTACTCACAAAATCGATAAGCTGTTCAGAAAATTCCCCATAGTAAATGGGACCGCCCACTAGGATCCCATCATAGAGTTTCAGGTCTAAAGTCGACGTGTCATCCAACTCCAACAAGTTCAATACTTCCGCTTGAACTTCGTTTAATGAGAAGCGTTCAGCAAGTCTCTCGGCAATCTTACTTGTGTGCCCTTTGTGACTGGTAATTACGATCGCTATCCTCTTCATCTTATGCTCCTCGCTATGTATGAGGTGACTGGAGTTGGGAGTGATTCTGTTCCCCGACTAGGACCCTGATAGGTCAGATGACATGGGTCCATCGACGTGGTGGCAACATATTTTCCATATGGCGTAGGGGAAGATCATCCACTTTCTCGAAGACCAGCCCACCAATACCCAAGCCAATCCCCTTACCTGCTTGATGATCACGACGAAAAAAGCCAGTAGCTCCCGCCGCCCTCCATGGCGGGTTTTTACAGCGAGAGGTGCCGGAGACCTGGTTCGATGCTATTGATCCAATCTTCAAGTTGTTTGGGAGTCTGAATTCGAACGACGGTTGGACCTGACTTGCTTTGGGCCCACTGAGCCATTCGATCCCGCTTCCGCTGAAAGGATTTGAAGTGCCACAACAAAATTGAATCGGAGGAAAGCATCGTCTTCAAGGACTCATGGTTTCCATTGCAGATTGCACTTTTGTCGACAATCCGACGAAGAGTTCTCCAAACGAGGCGTCCAAATGAGCGCCAACTAGGATAGTCTAGCGTGACAATGAGTTGGGCAGCACCTAGAGGAACGCTTAACCAATGCCCGTACGCGGTGTCAAGAATCCACGACTCTTCAGAACAAATCGCCTCAATGCGCCTTGTCTGTTCCGGAATTGGAACCTGGACCCAATCTGGCTCCCATGTAAGATCGTCAACCGAGTGCCAAGGGATGCCCGTTCTTTCAGCTAACCTCTTGGCGAGAGTTGTCTTGCCGGAACCAGTCACGCCATATATCAGGACCCTTTTGATTTCCATATCCAACCGGTTCCAACGTTCTACAATTAGAAGCTAAATCGACGGCCAATGATCATCTTCAGGATCGTGCCTTGGGATTGTTGCGATCCACTGTTGAGGCCAAAACCCACTCCGAAATTAAATTCCCAATCCTCGCTGAAATTCAAATCGACACTTGGGAAAAGCTGATGAGTTTGATTGGCACCGGTGTCCCAATTGGTGACAGGTCCCACCGAACCGTAATATTCTAATCCGACCGTGATAACCTTCGTGACATCGTAGCTGACCTTAAAGTTAGGAGAAAACGAAAATCCCTTAGATTCGCCTTCGCCTGATATCGATTTTTCCAGTGCTGGGTTAAGAGCCAGATACCACTTGCCAAACTGCTTGTCGACAATGGGTCGAATCTCAAAATTAGACGCGTCTTCCGCAAAATCACGCTTCTGGAATCCGTATTCGAACGAAAGACTTGCACCTACGGGCCATTTCCAGCTTTCAGGAACTCGCCATCGCGGCCGTATATGGCTTCCGACAATGTTGTAACCCTGATCGCGCCGGTAGCTTGTGAAGACATAGAAGCCAGTTTCAAACGTCTCCGTCCAGCCATGAGTGATCTCAAGTGTTTCGTGAAGGGCATTTCGAGTTGGCAGGACTCCATTCACTCGAGTACTTGGACCATTTAGATTGTAGTTGGAGTGAAGCTCCACCATGGTCGTGCCTTTCTTCACCGTATCTGAGCCATAAACCTGAATTTCGTAGTTGTCTTGGGCCAAACAACTCGCCGAAAAAAGCAGAACAAAGAAAAAAAGCAAAGTGCGAAGAAACACGGCGTAGAGCATTCCATAAAATTCGAATCTTAAGGTTTGAGATTGCTAACCAATACGTGCCTGTCCTGATCCTGCGGTCCAAATTCGTGGTAAGAACGATGCTATGCACGATTCCCCGCTCAAAGAGATTTCCAAGTACGTATATGGAACGACTCGGTTAGGAGATGGCAGTATTCCGTTTGACGAGCGGGTCGCGATCGCACGCGCGGCTATTGACTCCGGAGCTTGGATTCACTCGAGCCATTCCTATGGCGACGCTTTGCAGGTCTTAAAAGCTGCTTTCGACATGAATCGTGAAAAATTGCCGAGGTCGATTTTCAAAATCGGATGGGATTCGGTCGAGCAGGTTCGCGATGTAATTTATCAAAACATCTCACCGCTCGATCTCAACTCGATGACGATTGGTCAACTCTGTTTGGGAGGGCTACTTGCGGAAGACTTCAGGACTGGAGGTCCTTCGATTGCGGCTCTCAATGGAATTAAGGAAGCCGGCATCGTGGAGGGATTCGTTCTTGAAGTGTGGCCTTGGACTTCGAAACTGACCATCGACGCCCTAAAAGGTGGCTATTCTCAACAGCTCGTCGACGCTTTTACCTTCTATCTGAACCCACTTCAGCGTTTCTTGTCAAATGATTTGTGGGATCTCGCACACGAATATGAGATTCCAATAATTGCGATGCGGACTGTTTGTGGCGGTTCCCTGCAAAAGCTTATTGAAAATCCAAAAACGCCAGGATATTTATCGAGCCGCGCGAAAGAAATTCAACCGATATATACAAATTCAGGTTGCCTTTCATGGCCAGAATTCTGTATCCGTTTTGCTTTTAGTTTCAAACAAGTTCAAGCAACGGTCGGATCGACAAGCACCGAGGCGAACTTCAAAACCTTCGTCAATTCGACGCAAGATCCGAAACCCCTTGATCCAGGCATGGTTGATGAAATCCTTACCCTGCAAAGAAAATGGTCGTCCGAGCACGATCAATTTGCCTTGCCCTGGTCGATGTAGCCGAAAATGACGATCGAAGACCTCGTTGAATCTTGGAAAACCAACAACTCCTTTTGCCTGGAGTTGCTTCGCCTTTGCCCAGAAGATGCCTTTGACCTCAAGCCGGGCAAGGGAAAGACCATTAGGTCCCAGTTCGTCCACATCATCCAGGTAAGAACTCAATGGGTTGCCGAAAAACTTCCGGATGTTGCCAGTCAGGTCAGCAAATTAGATTGGAAGACCGCTAATCGAGAGGATCTCCACCAGGGGCTTCTTCACTCGAGCGTGGGTGTCGAAGCCTTGCTTCGCTCACTCGACCAAAGTGGCAAATCGAGATCTCCTGCTCAGTTCTTTGGATACATCGTGGCTCATGACGCCCACCATCGGGCTCAGGTGGAACTCACCCTTCGGCTTCACGATAAAGAGCTATCGGACAAGGAAATGTACTCGCTTTGGAATTGGAACAGGAAGCGACCAGAACTGTAGAGTGCTGGTCGCTTCCAAATCCGCTAGTTGCCAGCTTTAACAGGATGAGTCACGGTTGGACGTCCCACTTTCATCGGTTTGCCATTTTCAAGCAACCGGTTACTGATTGGCTTAGCGCTCTTCAATAGCCAAGTCTTTCCGACTTTGGCCCAAACGTTTTCCGCCGTCGTGTATGCCTCAACCTTGTGTCGCTTTCCGTCGGGAAAGGGTACGGAACCTTTGAAAACGCCGTCAATTGTGACGGTAGCTTCGTTTCCCGTTACTTTGCATTTCTTGATGGTTCGACTCCAGACAACTTCCGTCGCCGTAACCATTTGCTGCTTCAACGAATTAAGTGCGATTTTTAAAGGGATATCATGACCTTGCAGGTCTTTTCCCACAAAGGTTGGCAGATAGAACTTGCCATAAGCCTCAATGTCCTTCTTCTTGAATGCCGTTCCCATCGCACTGTAGTTCGCAGCTAATTGCTTCTCAACATTTTCGGCTGCCGCAAATATCGATGCACAAGAAACAATCGTTAAAGCGATAACGACGGGAAGTTTATTCATTAACAAGCATCATACCAAGCTGTTAGTTTAGGTGCTAGTGACACCATTCCACCTCCTCGCTCATCGCACCGCAAAGTGTTCGAAGATTATCGGCGTTAGCGTGGTTGCGAACTAGAAGCTGTCGAGCCCAAGAAATCTTGCTTCAGGTAGCGAGAAGAGCGATACAAGTCGCGTCATGGGCCACTTACCGCTTACGGGGCGGACCATGGCATCGGCCACATCGATTTCGTCCACATGAGAAAAGCACGTTTCAAGAACCTGTCGTGCCTCGGCCACGATTGGAGCAGATACGATAAGGCGGTGGATGTCATTTTCCACTGCCCAGTGGGCGACTGCGTCGATAAGGTACCGAAACTTGATTACTGAGGGTTCGGGCATTCCCCACTCTTCAATCGTCACTTTGCCACCCCCCGTTTGCACGATCGCGAAAGAATCTTCCCCCATGAAGACAAGCTTGCCACCCATCCGAGGCGGGATCTTATGCTTCCAGTCTAGATCTCCCCGAATCTGAGTCAATGCTGATACAAAGCTCGACTCGCTGAGCATATGGAGGCGTTCAAGGTCAGGAGGATCTTGCAGGATGACGTCGGAATGCGAATCGGTATCTGCCTTCGTGCCGATATTTACGCCGAGGAAGGTTCGGTGAATCTGTCTCCAACCGAGCTTTTCGTAGAACGGCATGATGCCGGTGAAAAGGAACGACCAAGCGCATCCTGCCGCCTTCATATCGTCGTAGGCCATTGCCAAGAGCTTCTTGGCAAATCCTCGGCTCCGATATTCAGGCAGGGTGGAAACATTTGCGATGGCACCCACGGGCACCGCCTTGCAAAGCTCATCTCGGATCGGCAAAATAAAAAGTTGAACGGAGGAGACAATCTTGCCGTCGCATTCAACGACGAACGTCGTTCGTTTTACTCCTGGAACCGAAGCGTACATCGACGTAAAAACAGACACATCGGGATTAAGAACGGCTGTCCAAAGCTCCAATAGAGCCGGCAGTTCATTCTCGTCAGCGGTGCGAAGAATCGCTTCAGCGTTCAATTCTTCAAGATTCTTCCATAACTGAGAGATTCCCCGCATTTCTGCCAGTGCCAAAAGCCCCGGTTTACACGAAAAGGAACCTAAGACGGCCCTTTCGAAGCTTCGTATAGAAATCTCCCTAATTCTGGCTTGTCTCCTTCAATCATCAACGTGACCATATCGCCGGCTCGCAACACAGTCAGTCCGCCCGGCACGACGTGCCCGCTACTTCGCTCCAATGTTGCCAAGATCGCTCCCTGCGGAAGTTGAAGGTCTTTCACCCGCCGACCGTCCATTCGAGAATGAGGCTCGATGAGTACGTCGACTAGAATCGGCTCTGCGTCCGGCGTAACATCCAGTTTCGAACCCTTGAGATCGCGATCCATAAGTGCTTCATAGATGGGATGATCTTTCACGGCTCCCGCCACGAAGTCGGCGACAAACGCCCCGACAAGTAACGCATAGAGGAGTCCATATTCCCCGGTCATCTCAACGATCAATACGACACCGGTCAATGGGGCTCGAACCGAACCAGCCAGCAGACAAGCCATACCAATCGTTGCGAATCCTTGAATGCTAAAGGGTGTCGCCGGAATCACTTGGTGAACGATGATTCCGAATGCCAAACCAACCAGTGATCCTAAAACTAGGATCGGAGCAAAAATGCCTCCTGGCAATCCGGTTCCATAACTACCCGCCGTAAGGAGCAACTTACCCATAAACAGAACGATCGCAAACATTAGGAGATGCGATGAGTTGAGATTTCCTGAAAGTACGGACTCGGCAAGCGAGTTACCACCTCCAGTAATGGCTGGCCAGAAAACCAACGCGGCGCCTGCCAGCCCGCCAACAAGGCCTCCAAACATCCATTTGGGCATTCGTAAGCGGATTCTCACTTCCGAAACCCCAAGAATGCACTTATTGAACAGAACGCCAAGGATTCCTGCCACCGCCCCCAGGACGGCTACTTGAGGCAGGACCCGTAAGGGTGTCTCCCCTCGAAACACGAGAGAAAAAGAGTTGTGCTGGCCAAGAAGCATTCGGGTTACCGCGACGGAAGCAACCGAAGCGATCAGCGCAGAGCCGTACGTTATCGCCGACATTTCCCGCTTGAGTTCTTCCATTACAAACAGGAAGCCAGCAAGGGGAGCGTTGAATGCCGCCGCCAGTCCTGCCCCCGCACCTGCGGAAACGAGAGAATCCCGGCTGCGTTTGGGCACCCTCATTACTTGACCAACCCAAGTTCCAACGGAAGCTCCCATTTGAATCGTTGGCCCCTCTCGACCAAATGACATTTCCGTCATGAGCGCGGCTAAACCACCTGCGAACTTGGCAAAAATCAACCGGATTGGTTGGATGACACGTATATGCAGCAGCGCAGCTTTAATATGGGGTATTCCACTGCCGCCCGATTCAGGCGCAAATCGAGCTATTAACCCCGACGAGATGCCCCCTAAGAGAATGGTTGAGAGAATTAGTAATATCGGTCCGACGACTGGCCAAGTTTTTGCCAAATTTGCAAGAGATCCAGCAAGCGCCTCTACCTGAGCAACGGAGAGTTGATAAGCCACCGCAAGCAGTCCAGCAAGTACTCCGACCACCCCTGCTCTGAATAATTGAACGCTCTTTTCTTCACGGTGGAGCAAGTGTCTTTTTGCTTCCCGATCACTCTTCGGAGAAACAAGTTCCCCGGAATTCCTGGCAGACATACTAGGGAGTTTGGCAGATAATCAACATCTGGGGCCGAGTGTTGCCTAGTCGTTAAACAATTGGAATTGGGTTACGTAGGTTTGACTATGAATCTAAACCCAACCTTCGGTTCCATTTTTCTCGCCACAGCCTTGGTTTCATCAGCAGCCGCTGCCCCAAAGAAATTCGTGATTGATAACCAGAAACTCGCCTATCGAAATGTAGCTTCGATCGAGAGCGTTGCCGACTTTGAAACGTTTACGGGCAAAACCAATGCCGTAAGTGGATGGATTAGCTACGATGCTGCTACCAAGAAAGGAAGCGGCAAGATCGTTGTTGACCCTGCAACCATTGACACTGGTATTCCCCTTCGAAACGAGCACATGAGAAGTGCAGGTTGGCTAGATACATCAAAGTATCCTCAAATCGTTTTCGAAGCAGTAAAAGTCCAACCGACCCGAGGAGACGAATACAAGGTCACCGGAAACTTCACGCTTCATGGCGTAACGAAGAAGGTTTCCACTACCGTACGAGTTCGCTACAAAGCACAAGGACCAGCTACTAAAGCAGCAGGTTTTGACGGTGACGTCGTCCAACTCTCTACAAAGTTCGCAATCTCGCTTGATGACTACGGCATCTCGATTCCTGCCAATGCAGCCGGAAAAGTTGCTAAGGAAGTCACGATTAGCCTGAGCACCTATGCCATCGCCAACTAACATGAGTAAGAAGGCGAAACTCGCGAAATTAGCGCTTGTGGCCGGAACAACGATTGCAGTTGTTTCGGCACTCGGGCTCGGAGTGGTACCAAGTATCCGGGAATCCTATGCGAGCCGAGCCATACTCACCCAAAGAGTCCAAGTGGATTCTGCGGGTTCATCACTCTTCGGAGACGGAAGCACCGCCATCGGATCTCCACAATTGATGATCATTGACGATCCGAAGGCGGTGGTACTCGGAACCGATAAGTCCAAGGTTAGGCAGGTCGACGACAGCTATCTGCAAGCACATAAAATTTATCCCCTGCAGCTAAAAACCGTCGACTTTACGATCAACTTGGTTCGAATGACGATGATGGCTACGTTTGTTTTCGGACTCTTTGTCGCCTTGGTTGCAAAGAATGTTCGGGCCAAAGCTTCGAATCCGGCATGAGGAATCTCCCCATGCCGACGATCGTGTTATACTGTCGATTGAGATAGAGAATGCTATGCCGAATTCCGAAATCGTGCATATACGATAGGTCGTCAAAGTCTCCAATAGGCCGATCTTCAATCCCAGTCGCTCGATATCCAACGTTTATGTGATTGTCGGAAGGACTTTGCCCGCCATCAATCCAACGGTACGCGTAAATGATGTCCCCGTCAAAGAATGCCGCTCCCACTGTCGAGCGACTTTGCGTCCACTCATCATAGAATCGCTTGACAATCCAGCCATTTAGGACGTGGCCACCTGAGATTTTCTTGTCCGCAACCGTCTCAGCTACATAGCCACAAGCCCACGGATTCTCCTTCCCGTGGTCCCCAAGTGTGAAGAAGTAGACCTTGCCGTCCGGACCATGCCGCTTGTCTTTGTCAAAGAGCACGACTGGACGAGATCTGCCGTGCGCGTCCCCCTTCTCTCCTTGAACCCAATCCAGATTCACGCAAACAAATTTTCCATCTTTCAGATCAAATCGTCGAATTTGCCATTGTGACTTCCGATTTGCATCTTTGTCCTGAGCCATTCCTAAAATGAGTTGGTGTCGGATAGTGTCGGTGGCGGGCCCTACGGGAATGGTGCTTTTCTCAGTCAAGTACTGGGGAGCGCTGGTCCCACCGCGAATGACTCGATATTGAACCGAAAGCGTTGCCGGATCCCATAGGAAAAGCCAAAGCTTATGGTCGTATTCTCCGATGGTGGGAACAAGCGCACTGTTCGAATCAACAATCTCGGCCTTAGCTACGTCCATCGAATTTCCTCGATCCTCAACGTCACGGACAACGACTCCACCCTTCGTCTGGTACGCAACCGTGATTTTGCCGTCGTAGCTTGCGGCTACCGGATCGCCAATGACGCCCCAGTAATCAATTGTTTGCGTTTGCTCCCACTCGTATGGTTTCTTGAGTCTTTTTATCAGAAGTGAGCCTGGTTTCTCGGGTCCAAGGGTGGGATCTACTTTGATATTTGCGGGAGCCGTATCCCTTGCAAACAGCATGTACGCTTTTCCTTTGTGCGTAAAAAGCCAGGGAGCTACTTGAGTCTTTTCAATATCGTCACGCCGGCCAGCAGTTGTCGAATAAGCGTAATTAATGTCTGCCTTTACGTGATGCTCGCCGAACACGCCATTCCAATTCCAATCGATAAGGGTTCTCTTGCCGTTTGGTTTGAGGTGGAAGTGGTAAGGAGCATTTTCTAGAAACTTCACCTTTTCATAAGGCAGCGGCAATTCTTCATCTAAGTCCGTTTCTTTGATGAGAACATTAGCCAAGCGGCCATCGCTGTATCCAATATTCTTGATGTCTCCGTTGAGGGTGTAGCTGTAGGGGTAGTTCATCAAGCTTGGATAAACGGGACAGCCGTCCGCTTCATAGAAGCCGTTATGGCTCAGACCGAGCTGATGCCCGAATTCGTGGATGAACGTCGCGTAGAGCGCCATGCCTCCACCGCCACAACCACCGCCGTCGCCAAGTTCGTCGGCTTGTCCTCCCCCACCACGTCCAATCTGCATCCAGTGGACCATTCCTTTCCACTTTGAAGGTAGGAATTTGTCTCGATTGGCCCACCATGAGTTCTTCATATCTTCGCCAGAGACCTTATCGAGAAACACAGGATGCAAGATCCATCCGGTCGATCCATCTGGGTTAGGAACCGGCAACGACTTGTAGTAAGCCTTAACCTTATCAAACGTGTCCTTGGCGAATTGCTCGTTAACATCCTCGTACCGGGAGATGAGGCAGACGAGGTCCACTTTTTTAGGATCGCAACCCATCCCTTTCAGGTCCAGTCCGCGATAGCCGTTAACTTCCCAACCATCGATGAGGCCGTCACCATCGGTATCGGGATTGTATGGATCGGTACCTAGCTTGTCCTCCTCGACGTTGGAGATTCCATCATGGTCCGAATCTACTTCTCCAGGTGTGATGGTCCGGTACATCATCACATCGAAATTTGTGTGGGGTTCTTTCCCAAACCGATACTGGATCAAGTCATCGTCTCCATCGTGATCCATGTCGGCCGAAACCCATATCGAAGCCGCTTCTGGCAACTTGGAAGTCGGTCGCACCACCACCGTTACCGATGGTTTTCCGATCACGAAATCAAGATAGACCTTGTCTCCCGCGACAACCGCGTTCTGGCCTTTCTTCACCTTCCCCAGTAATTCTTGCTTGTCGAAGGACGTTGACGATGATAGTCGAACACTTCCATCTGCAGATTCAAGTACCCAATTGCCAGTCGATTTCCTATCGACGCTCAGTAGGTTCTGGAGGCTCACAATCCCCTTTGGAATGTGAATCTGCTTTTCAACCTTGCCGGTGCCATCTACGGAATAGCCATTCCCGGAACCTTCATCCCAAACAACGAGTTTCGAATCAATAACCGCCAAACGAGGCTTGCTTAACTTTGAAGGAAGTTTCATCCAATCGGGAACGTCGGTGAATTTTCCTTTTGAATCACATCGCGCCAAACGGATGGTTTGACCGCCAAAAACGCCTGCAACGGTCGCTCGATTTGGATCATCGAACTTCCCTACTGCTGCCGCCTTACAATCTTTGCCCCAATTTGAAAGTGCGCGTTCTGGACGTCCGGCTTTGAAGCCATCGACATTGATCGAGACATCGATAAACGCATCGCCGGAAGGTTGAACTCGAACGAGGTCTGCGTAGCCATCTCCATCCATGTCAGCCGCGAATCCTAACGATCCTTCGGGCGAAAATCCGGACGCCCAAGGCAATGGGGGCGCAATAAGTGGAGCCGCAAAGACGACGAACGCAGCGATGCCGATCATTGCCCTAATCTACTCGTTACTTGAGATCGCTCGCCCAGGCAATTCATGGGGTTCGTTGGCGATAATGCTCATCATGTCTCATCGCACATTGATCATTGAAGATCACAGCAAACTCCTGTTTATTGGAGACTCCATTACGGACGCAGGACGAGCACAACCGGCTGGAGAAGGACTTTTTGGCGCCCATGGCACCGGTTACGTCAACGTCGTTGCGGGACTGTTGGGGACCGTCTACCATGAGAAGAAAATTCGGGTCGTTAATCAAGGCTTAAGCGGCAATACTGTCCTCGACTTGAAGGCAAGGTGGGACCGCGATGTGATTGATCACCACCCAGATTGGCTCGTCGTGATGATTGGCATCAATGATGTCTGGAGACAAATGGACCTTCCATTGATGACGGAACAGCAGGTCAATTTAGCGGTCTACGAACAGACGTTAGATGAGTTGGTGTCTCAAACAAAGCCAAACTTGAAAGGTCTGGTTCTCATGTCGCCCTTTTATATCGAGCCCCTTCAGCAAGACGAAATGCGATTCAAGATGGATGGCTACGGTCTCGCCGTGAAGAGAGTCGCTGAGAAGCATCAAGCTATCTTTGTCGATACGCAGGCAGCGTTTAATAAGGTTCTGAAGACTTGGTACCCCGCCGCTCTTGCCTGGGATCGAGTCCATCCCAATCAAGTTGGCATTTCAGTCATCGCGAAGGCCTTTTTAGACGCGGTTGGATTTGATTGGAACGGTTCATAGCTACATTTGAGAATTGACCATTGAGCCCATACTTTCTCACCATAAGGCCTAATCAATCACACCTATTCAACCAAAATAGGAATTGCCGTGCACACTTTCGTGCACGGCAGGCAAACCTATTTTGAAACCGCTAAGCATCCGACTTTTTGGAACTTTTGAAGTCAGTGTCGAGGGAGTACCGATGCGCAAATTGCGCACGCATCGGGGCAACGCTATCCTCGCGATTTTGGCACTCCGCTTAGGAAAACCGGTCGACCGGTCTCATCTTGCCGCAACCATCTGGCCCGATAGCGAGCCATCCGATGGCATGTATAGTCTTCGTCGCACACTGACGGACCTTCGCCAAGCCCTTGGAGGTGCTTCAGTTGCTATTCAATCGCCGACACCATCCACCGTTCAGTTAGACCCCGATTTGGTATGGGTCGATCTGGCTGAATTTGATCAATTGATTCGGTCGGTTCAAGACACATCACTGAGCGATGCAGTGTCCCTCTATCGAGCGCCGTTACTGGCAGAATGGCGATTCGAATGGGTGACTCTTGAACGCGCCATTCGCGAAAGAAACTTGCTTGAAGCCTTGCTTCGGCAGTCGGACCGGGCTGAAGAACGAGGCGATAATGCTGCGGCGGCAGAAGCCCTTCGACTCCTGTCAACCATTGACCCTCACGATGAGTCAATCTTCCGTCGATTGCTCAACAACCTCGTGAAAGCAGGAAACCTGTCCGGCGCTCAAAAGGCATTTGAAGACTTCAAGCGTCGATTGAGGCAAGACCTGGACATTCTGCCGTCGGAACAGACAACCGACCTTGTTCGAGAATTACTATCCAGCACCCCCAAAGCTTTCGATCATTCCCGGTTTGTAGGCGGGAACCTTCCCTTACCTAACACTCCTCTTGTCGGAAGAAGGCGTGAGTTCGCGGAAGCGCTGCAGGCTCTCGAAGACGGAAGGATGGTCACGTTGGTTGGTTCGGGAGGAGTTGGAAAGACTCGCCTGAGCATTGAGATAATGCGTGAAGTTGCGGCATCGCAACACCAGCGAGCGGTCGCCGTGGACCTTCTCTCGGTGAGAGACCCCGAGCGGCTCTACGAAGCTTTTGCGGTCGCGGCGCGAAGTATCGATCCTGACACTCAAGCTAGTCCGGGACAAATTGTTGAGCGACTAGCCGAAGCAAATGTCCTCGTGCTCCTAGACAATTGCGAGCATATATTAGAGCCAGTTCGTGTTCTCGCTAAGAACTTGTTAGACACCTGTCCCGGTATCCGGATATTAGCAACAAGTCAAGCAAGTGTTGGGCTCTCAGAAGAGAAGATTATTCGAATCGAGCCCATGCCGGTTCCCGACTTTCTTGACCCGACCTTGGAGCAAGTCGCGCAGAACGATGCTGTTCGGCTCATGGTGCAGTACATCACCAAGGCCAAAGGTGGATTTGAACTAAGCGCGCGAAATTTCAAAGTGGTCTATCGGATTTGCCAAACGCTCGAAGGCGTTCCATTGGCACTTGAATTAGCCGCTACCCGAACACGGCTTTTGTCTCTTGAACAAGTAGCCAACCTGTTGGAAGATCGGTTCCGACTGCTTCGGACAACTGAAAAAGGGATCGAAGAACGACATCGGACCCTCATTGCGACGATGGACTGGAGTTACAGTCTTCTTTCTGACCAGGAAAAGGAGCTACTCCAAACAGCCTCCGTATTCGCGGGATTTTGGACTTCTGAGTCAGCGGCCAAAGTTCATGGCAACCTTGACTCCTACGAAGTGTTGGAAGTGCTCGAACGCCTCGTCGATCGATCTCTCGTGTTGTCGGATCCCCGAGAGGATTTCCCACGTTTTCGACTCCTCGATTCGGTACGCCAATATGCGTCTGATCGACTGGCGGAAGTCGGAAGCATTGATGAAACACGCGACCGCCACCTTAAATGGTTTACCGAGCTTTGCGAACTAGCCGAGATTCATATGCCCGGTGGCAATCAACGGCAATGGGTTGAACGCATCACCAGCGAATACGAAAATATTCCGGCAGCCTTTTCCTGGGCCAAAGGGGCGAAGTATCGAACAAGCTATGCGCTCAGAATGTCAGGTTCGCTCATGCGCTATTGGTGGATTCAGGGCTTAATGACAGCGGGACGTGAAACAGCGCTTCGATCGATCGAACTTCCCGGTGCCAAGGACTATCCTATCCCCTATGCGAAAACGCTCTACACACTGGGGGCACTTGCCTGGAGTCAAGGAGATAACAGCGAATGTGACGCTTATCAACTTCAAGCGCTTAAGATTTTTGAAGAGAACCAAGACCTCCGCGGTGCAGCAGGAGCACTTCGGAACTTAAGCCAATCGGCTCGAAATCAAGGACGCACCTCCGATGCGATTCAATTTGGCAAGCGAGCGCTCTCGGCATACCAGGCCATTAACGAAGAAGTACTCGCCGCGAACACCCTGGTGGACATGGCCCTGGCCGCTTATGACCTGATGCTGTTTGAAGAAGCAAAGTGTTATCTCCATCAAGCGATAACTTATGCAAATAGTCAGGGCATCTTGCCCATTGAAGCGGTGGCACTTCTCAATTTGGGAAGCGTCTGTCAGTCCCAAGGTTTATTACTGGAAGCTCAAGTTGCGCTCGAACGTGCATTAAACATTTACGATCAAGTGGGGGGATTGATACTGTCAACCATGACCCGAAACGGTCTTGCCGTTATTCGGGCCGAACTTGGAGACGTGCAACACGGCAAGTCTCTTTTGTCGACGAGCTTCGATACGTTCAAAGAATTAGGGGAGAAAAAGGGCGTATGCCTCACACTCGAGAGTGCGGCTTTCGTTGCTTACATGGCCGAAGAATATGAATTATCGGCATCGTGGCTTGGTACGACCGATCAAATGAGAGAAGCCTTGAATGTTCCCCGTTCTCCTGCAGAAACGCCTGAATACATCAAACAGGTGGAAACATTAAAAGCAAAGCTTGAGCCAATGCAATACGACCGGCTCTATCGTATAGGCTATCAAGCTGACCCTGCCGATCAGGTCGAGATTGCCAACCGATGGCTTAAAGAATAGCCACACACTTTAATCTCTCCAGGCGCGACTTTGAGAATATTCTCAACTGGAAGGGTGCGCACATATGTTCGCCCTCCTTTCTAGGCGGCTCGCTCCGCTACAATACAAGTCCGTTGTTAGCAAAGCTTTCCTCTAGAAACATCGAGAAGATCGGTTGAAAGCCTTCAAGCCGCACAAAAACTCATTAAGAGCTTAAAATCGTCTAGGGCAACGAAGATTAAAGTTGAATATCACCCACCGCAGACAAGACTTGGGTTAACTTTGCGGGACTTCTGCAGAAACCGAGGCGTGGACCCGTCTCACTTTCGGTTTTGGCAAACAAAGAATTGAAGAACAGATAAGCTTCGGCTTAATAGGTAGGAAACAGGAGGTATTGATGAAGCATTTTTATAGTGCAGCTTTAGTGGCAGGTATGGCCCTGCTCATGGCCGCTGGTTGCGGTTCTGGAGACAAGGGTGGCTCCACCTCTGGAGACACAGCGACAAATTCCCCGATGACGCCTGGAACGGCTGATGCCGGTGGAAAGAAACTCACGATCGCAGTTATTCCTAAGGGATCGACTCACGATTATTGGAAGGCTCTTCACGCAGGCGCAAACGCTGCCGGTAAAGAGTTGGGCGTCGATATTCAGTTCAAGGGCCCTCTCAAAGAGGATGACCGTGAGGACCAAATTAAGACGGTTGAAGACTTCGTCAACGCGAAAGTCGACGGAATCGTGTTAGCTCCTCTGGACAACCAGGCACTCGTGAAGCCTGCTGAAGCTGCCGTAATGGCCGGCATCCCAGTTGTTGTCATCGACTCTTCCCTCAAGAGCGACAAACAATCCAGCTACGTTGCTACTGACAACTACAAGGGTGGTCAGATGGCAGGCGAAGCCATGGTAAAGCTTCTCAACGGTAAAGGCAACGTCATCGTTCTGCGATACGAGACCGGTTCCGCAAGCACCATGGATCGCGAGCAAGGTTTCTTGGATGTGATGGCAAAGAATCCTGGCATCAAGATTCTTAGCTCCAACCAGGAAGGCGGGGCAACTGCTGACTCGGCTCAGCAAAAGGCACAAGGACTGCTAAGCGGATTCAAGAACGCTGATGGCACCCTTCAAGCGCAAGGCATTTACTGCCCGAACGAGTCGACTACCTTCGGCATGCTTCGAGTTCTCGAAGAGAACAAGTGGGCAGGCAAGGTCAAGTTCGTTGGATTTGACTCTTCACCGAAGCTTATTGACGGAATGAAGGCTGGCGAGATCGATGCACTTGTTGTTCAAAACCCATTTAAGATGGGCCACGACAGCGTTGTTCAAATCGTCAAGGTCATCAAGAAGCAGAAGTTCGATGCTAAAGAAGACACCGGCGCCACTCTGGTGACGAAGGATAACTTGAACACACCGGATATCCTCAAGCTGGTTACGCCTCCACAAGAGTAGGCTCAACTCGCGATCGGATCGACTCGGGGCGGAGAACGTGATCACACGGCTCCGCCCCTCACATGACAACCCAACAATTATCAGAATTCAAAACGCCTTCTAAAAAACACCGATGTCATTTCTTTCAATGAAGAGCATTTCCAAGCGCTTTGGGGCGACCATCGCTTTGGACAATGTTGAACTCAATATCGAACGCGGCGAAGTCCATGCCCTCGTCGGCGAGAATGGTTCTGGCAAGAGCACTTTGATGAGGATCCTTTCCGGTGCAATTCGCGCCGATTCAGGTTCGATCACATTAAACGGCCAGCCATATTCCCCAAAAAATCCGATGGAAGCTCGGAAACTGGGGATCGCGATGATCTATCAAGAGCTCAGTCTCTGCCCCCATCTCTCTACCGCCGAAAATGTTCTCCTGGGGATGGAGTTTCAGAACTTCGGGATTATTGATCGCAAAGAAAGCCGAAAGCGCACCCAAGAAGCGCTGAAACTACTTGGAATTACGGACCTCGATGTTGATGCACCCGTAAGCGAATTGCCGATCGCAACCCGGCAACTTGTTGAGATTGCCCGTGCAGTTGCCCTTAAATCTGATGTCGTCGTCCTCGATGAACCCACGAGTAGCTTGACTCAAGCCGACGTCGAGAAACTCTTTGGCGTCGTGAACACGCTCCGAGAAAAGGGGACCGCCGTCATTTACATTTCCCACTTCCTCGATGAGATCAAGCGCATATGTGATCACATGACGGTTTTGAGAGACGGAGTCAATGTTGGAGCCGCAAAGGTCTCCGACGTCGATACTGACACCATTGTCAGCATGATGGTGGGACGAAAGATCGATACGATTTACCCAAGATCCGTCCGAACCCCGACCGACGTTGTCGTCGAAATCACCGGTTTGCATGGGATGACAAAACCAGAAAACGCCAACCTCAAGTTAAGAAAGGGAGAAGTGGTTGGCATCGCCGGATTAAACGGATCGGGGCGAACCGAATTAGTACGTTGCCTCTTTGGACTCGATGCCGTCAAAAGCGGAAAAATCCGAGTCGGCAAATTTGAAGGGTTTGCGAAACCTGCTACACGATGGAGTGAAGGGGTCGGCATGTTAAGTGAGGATCGAAAGCTGGAAGGCCTTGCACTCACAATGACCATCGCTGATAATCTGACCCTGACCAAACTGCCTTCCATCGTTTCCAATGCGAAGCAACTCGAAGATGCCGAACTCTGGGTCAAGAACCTTGGCGTCAAGTGCCGCACGCCTCTCCAACCCATTGGAGACTTGTCGGGAGGCAACCAGCAAAAAGTCGCCATCGCCCGACTCCTCTATCACGACGTCGATGTCTTGCTATTGGACGAGCCCACCCGCGGAATTGACGTGGGCAGCAAAGAAAGTATTTATCAGTTGATTGACCAACTCGCCTTACAAGGCAAAGCAATTCTTATGGTTAGCAGTTATCTCCCAGAACTACTCGGAACTTGTGACCGAATCGCCGTTATGCACAAAGGAATCCTAGGCGAAACCCGAGCGGTTGCCGATACCGATGCCGAGCAGATTATTCGCGAGGCCGCAGGCGCATGAAAAACTTTCTCAAATCTTCCGGCATCTATAACCTCCTGGGACTCGTGGTTGCGTGGATGGGCATTTTTGCATTCTTCTGGTGGAAGGCCCCACCGAACTTCCATTCGCTCGACAACTTCAAGACGATGGCTCGTCAAGACACCATTGTCGCGATTGCGACGCTGGGAATGACATGCATTATTATCTGCGGCGGAATTGACCTTTCAGTTGGTTCGGTTGTCGCATTCGTAACCGTCATTATCGCGGCTTTACTCCAAGCGCATATGAGCCCTTGGGTGTCTCTGTTATTGGGTGTGGGTGCTGGCGGAGCATGGGGACTATTCAATGGAATCCTCATCACCCGATTGAAAGTCGTTCCGTTTATCGTCACTCTAGGGACCTACCTTTTGGTTCGAGGCGCGGCAAAAGGCCTCGCCCATAACCGAACGATTGATAGCCCTGCGTCGTGGCTAAACGACCTTACGAGCCAGCCAACCGATCATGACGCATGGCGAATCCTCCCCACCGGAGTTTGGATCACGATTATTGGAGCGATTGCCGTCGCACTGATGCTCAAGCGCACTCGATTTGGTCGTCACATCGTTGCGGTCGGATCAAACGAACAAGCAGCACGACTTTGCGGAGTGCCCGTTGAAAGAGTCAAGCTTGGCGTTTACTGCTTGGCTGGACTTCTTGTCGGGCTTGCTGGCCTGATGCAGTATTCGCGACTCACTCTTGGTGACCCAACCGCGGCAGACGGTTTGGAACTTAAAGTTATTGCTGCCGTTGTCATTGGTGGTGCAAGTTTGAACGGTGGCCAAGGTTCGATCTTTGGGTCGCTGCTTGGAGCTTGGATCATGACAACTATCAGTACTGGCTGTTCCCAAATGGGACTCGACAACTGGGTCGAGCAAATGGTGACCGGCGGAATCATCGTCATTTCCGTTGCCATCGATAGGTTACGCGTCCGAAAAGACTAAGGTTAACGACCGGAATCAACGACGATTCCACGAATAGAGATAGCTCAATGAACGAGATCACTCGCCGTACAATGCTTAAAATGGCCGGGGGTGCGACCCTTGGCCTTGGATTCCCAGGCAAGATCCTGGCTGTGCTTCAAGACGGAACCCTGGTTGTCCAAGAACACCGAGTACCGCTGAATAAAAACCTTTCGTCCGAATGGAAATCGGGACTCGTTGAGAAAGGCCACAAGGAGATCTGGAGCGGAGATAACCTTGATTCCATCGGAATGCCAATTGGTGGCATTGCGACCGGTCAACTTTACTTATGCGGTGACGGTACCCTCGGTTGCTGGGAGATATTCAACCATCATGACTATCACCATCAAGGTCCCTACAGCTACGCGAACCGCCCAATTCCAAAGCTTGTCCAGTTCGGTTTCACTCTCGGCATCGGCGATAAGACCTGGAAGCTCCAAAAGTCCGGATTCAAGGACATCATCTTCAATGGTACACACCCTATTGGGACCGTCACTTACAAAGATGCCGATTGTCCGGTTGAAGCAGTCGTTACGGCCTATTCCCCGTTTATTCCGTTAAACGCCAAAGATTCCGCCCTGCCGGCAACTATCTTTGAAATCCAGATCAAGAACATGAGCCCCCACCGGCAAGAAATCTTGCTTTCTGGGTTCCTTGAGAACGCAGTGGCTCGCTCAAGCGAAGCCAATTCTGCTAGTCGCAAGCGGTCGACTCATGTCATGGTTGAAAACGCATTCACCTGCATGACCCATCGCGCCGACCTATCGAAGCATGAAATGCCGAGCGAGAAAGCGAAGCCTCGTTCCGAACTCTTAATTGCAGACTTCGAGGGATCAACTTACGGTGACTGGAAGGTTGAAGGCACCGCATTTGGGCCAGGACCCGCGAAGGGAACGCTGGACGGACAAAACCCCGTGTCAGGCTATGTAGGAACTGGGCTAGTTAACACATTCTTTAAGGGCGATGAAACAGTCGGAAAGCTCACCTCACCCGAGTTTACGATTGAAAGAGACTTTATCAACTTTAAGATAGCGGGTGGCAATCAACCAGGCGACGAATGCATCAACTTGCTGATTGATGGCAAAATCGTGCGCTCATCAACCGGCTTGAATGACGAACGACTCATGTGGGAAACCTGGAGCGTCGCAGAATTCACAGGCAAGAAGGCAAAAATCGAAATTGTCGATAACGCAACCGGTGGTTGGGGGCATATCAATATTGATCAGATTTCTCAGTCCGATAAGATTGAGTCGAAAGAGGATCTCAGCGCTCGGCATGGCGACGCTAACTTAGACAATGGAACGATGTCGCTCACTGCGCTGGCCTTGGGTTCGGCAGATGCAAGACCAGGTTACGGATTCGATCACCCGTATGTCGGACACGTAAACGTTCCAGCCATCTCCCTCGAACCTGGAAAGTCCGCAAGCGTCACCTATGTGCTCTCCTGGCACTTCCCCCACCACCCGCAGGGCAGAAACTATGCGGCCTGGTTCGAAGATTCGCAAGCAGTTGCCAAATATGTTGCGAAGAATTTCAGACGACTGAGCCAAGAGACTAAGCTTTGGCGAGATACCTATTACGATTCAACACTCCCCTTCTGGCTGCTGGATCGTTTGCACATGACGGCAGGAAATCTCGCAACCGGAGTGACCGAGTGGCGTAAGGATGATCTTTTTTGGTGTTGGGAAGGTGTCGTATGTTGCGACGGAACCTGTACACACGTTTGGAACTACGAACATTCCTTAGCTCGACTCTTTCCTGAGCTTGAACGAAACATTCGTTCTAAAACCGATTTCGGAGTGGGTTATGACGAAGCTTCCGGATTAGTCGGAATGCGTAGTGACCGAGAATATGCGGCCGACGGGCAGTGCGGCACCATTCTCAAGGCCTATCGCGAGCACCAAATGAGTCCTGACGATACATTTCTGAAGGAACATTGGGTCCGCATCCGAAGAGCGCTTGAATACTTAATCCAGCACGACCAAAACGGCGACGGCATCCTGGAAGACGCCCAGCCTAATACTTACGACATCGAGTTCTTTGGAGCAAATACATTTGTCGGCTCCCTCTATCTGGGGGCCTTACGAGCAGGAGAAGAAATGGCTCGAGATCTTGGTGACGAAGCATTCGCCGACCGATGTCACGCCATTTTCAAGAGCGGAAGTGAGGCAACGATGAAACGGCTGTGGAACGGTGAATACTTCATCCAGGAAGTTGATCAGACCAAGTACAAAAAATACCAATACGGACCAGGCTGCCTTGCTGACCAATTATTTGGTCAAGGCTGGGCTCATCAGGTTGGTCTGGGATATCTCTATCCCGCCGATAAAGTAGCAACTGGGCTCAAATCCATCTGGAAATACAATTGGGCGCCCGATGTGGCAGGTCAAAACAAGCGTTGGCCACCACAGCGTCCGTTTGCACTGCCAGGTGAAGGTGGACTCTTTACCTGTACGTGGCCAATCGGTGGTCGCGAAAACGAACCAGTTCTCTATCGAGATGAAGTTTGGACCGGAATCGAATATCAAGTCGCAGGTCATATGGTTTGGGAAGGGATGGTTGAAGAGGGGCTCTCCATTTGTAGAGCGATCCATGAGCGCTATCACCCCAGCAAGCGCAACCCCTATAACGAAGTTGAGTGCAGCGACCACTATGCCAGGGCTCTGGCGTCTTGGGGCGTTTATTTGGCGCTGGCTGGATTCAGATATCACGGGCCGAACCAGAGCATTGGTTTCTCTCCGAAACTATCGCCTGAGAACTTTAAGTCAGCGTTTACAACCGCAGAGGGCTGGGGCTCGTACACGCAAAAACGCACTAATGGAATGCTAGAGGCAACCATCTCGATGGTCCACGGTAAATTGCGTGTCAGGACCATTCAGCTTGATACACCATACACTTCTAATGTCGTCGTCAAACTTGGCCATGAAACCATCAAAGTCTGCACGATAACACAGGGTTCCACGTTTGTCATCGACTTAGGAGATTCGGTAACTGTGAAGGCGGGCCAATCACTCAGCATCGTTCTGAGCTAGAAGCCCAAGATAACCAAAATCGTTACATCCTGACCGGTCCAACGCCAGGAGCGACGATTAATTGCCTTTCATAAGAGCAGTCAACTTCTCGAGCGAGAACTCTTCTCGCTCGAAGATTTTGATGAGCCAACCGTTTTGCATGACGGCAATTCGGTCGCACATACGGATTAGTTCATCTGCGTCTGTCGAGGCCACAAGGATCGTAAGACCTTGCTCGGCAAGGTCGGGAATGAGTCGCCACATTTCAACTCGATTCCCAATATTTAGCCCGCGGGTCGGTTGATCAAAAGCGAGGATGGAAGCTTTCATCTGGAGAGCCGCCATAACGACCGCCTTTTGAGGATTGGACTCATTCAGACCCCGTACTGGGCGTGCCAAAGGCTTTGAAGACGGTTGTTTAGGTTCTTTGGAGACGGTACTGGAAGGGTCTGGGATCCAGCCAATGCCGATTGCCAGAGCTTGATCGGGCGATGTAAACCGAGTCACCGATGTTGATGACTTGAAAGTCAAACTTCCCTCATGGGCGGGAATGGCGCCACCCACCGCACTGACTACTTCTGATTGGCCTGCTCCGGCTAAGCCTAGAAGACCAAAAACTTCCCCTCGTTTGACCTTGAGATTGACCCCATCAACCGCGTTTGCAATCCCTAAATTATCGAGGCGAATGACAATTTCTGGTCCATATTGACGCTTCCCTGCGACGGATTCTAATGAAAGATCTCGCCCCTCCATTTCACCTCGCAGTTGATGCACGAATACTGTGTCGGGATCGTGAGTTGCAACGAGACGCCCTTCTCTCAACACCGATACTTGGTCACCCACTTCGAGCGCCTCTTCGGGACTTGTCGTAAGAAACAGGATCGCGACGCCAGCGAATCGTAATTTCGCCAAATGAGAGTAAAGAACGACCGCTTCCGCATGGGTGAGCGCAGCTGATGGGTCATCAAGGATAAGAAGTGAGCAGGATTTGTGGAGGACGGAAGCTATTTCGATAAGTTTCTGTTTCCCAGCCGAAATTGAACAAAGCAGGTCTGAAGGTTGAACTTCCGCTAAACCATACATTGACAGGAGATTAGCGGCTCGTCGATTACGCTCCTTCGTGTCCACCAGTCCAAATCGCGTTGGAATAGCGTCAAGACAAAGTGCCTCGGCAACCGTCGTCCTGCCAGACAGAACCCTAGGCCGGTTGACCGTTCGAATTCCAAGCGCAATTGGATCTTTAAGAACTTTGATGCCCGACAATTGACCCTGGATATGAATGGTTCCAGCGGATGCTTCCAGTTGCCCGGTCAAAACGCTGACTAAGGTGGACTTGCCTGATCCACTCGATCCGACCACTGCATGGATCGAGCCAGGTTCGATCGACACATTGAAGTCGATAAGTGACGGCGTCCTATTTAGATAGGCGAAACTCAGCCCTTTAGTGATCAAAACGGGAAACATGTAGGGCATAGAAAAGTCCGCCACTCAACCCAAGAAGAGTGCTCACTTATTGTAGAACCAATCGATATTCCAAGTGGTTTTGCGACCAGATATACCTGCCATAGGCAAAATGCTCGTTAATATCTTGTACACGATACGAACGAACACAATCTCCAGGTAAAAGAGTCGGGTGAATATCGACCTTCTGAAGGAGCTTACCGAGGCTCATGGAACATCGGGATATGAGGACGCCGTTCGCGAGATTGTTCGCCGCGAACTAGGCGGTCTCTGTGAAATTTCAACGGATTCAATGGGGAGTCTATTCTGTATCAAGCGAGGTACAGGAGCGAAGAAGGTGATGGTTGCCGCCCACATGGATGAAATTGGATTTGTCGTCAAATATATCGATGCGAGTGGCTTTATTCGACTCAATCCGTTGGGTGGCTGGGATCCACGACAGATGAACAGCCAGCGTGTTCGCGTGCAAACCAAAGGTGGAAGTTTCCCCGGCGTGTTGATGTACGGTACAAAGCCTGCCCACATGCTTTCGGATGCTGAAAAGGCCCAGGGCCAAAAGCTCGACGACTTTTTTGTTGACTTAGGAATGAGCGTCGAAGACGTCAAGTCAAAAGTGCGAATTGGGGATCAGGTAACTATGGAAGGCCGATTCATGCAGATGGGCAACCACCTTACCTGCAAGGCCATGGACGACCGTGTAGCCCTATTTGTCATGATTGAAGCGGTCAAGAAGCTCGGAAAGCACGAAGTCGATGTTTATGCCATCGCTACCGTTCAGGAAGAGATTGGCCTACGTGGAGCCACGGCGGCTGGTTCGGCTATCAATCCTGATGTCGTGGTTGCATTGGACATTACCCTTGCTAACGATATTCCAGGCGTGCCTGAATCTGAGCACGTGACCAAACTGGGTGAAGGCACAGCAATCAAGATCATGGACAGTTCCTTGATCTGTCATCCGAAGGTCGTGGATCACTTCCGAACGCTTGCTGAAGACAACAACATCAAGCACCAGATGGAAGTACTTCCTCGTGGCGGAACCGATGCGGGCGGCGTTCAACGCTTGCACGGTGGAATCCCTTCATTTACTCTGTCGATCCCATCTCGCTATGTGCACACCGTCAACGAAACGGTTGACATCAACGATGTTCAAGCTTCGATTGACTTGCTGGCTCTCTATCTTGAAGATGCCCACAACGGCAACTACGCATACTAGAGACAATAGGCTCGACCAACTAAAAATGGCCCCGGACAAGCGTCCGGGGCCATTTCCTATATATTGTTTCCGTTTAGGTTGTTAGTTCACACCGATGGCCAAAAAGCCACCTGCGGTGTAAGTTTTGCCACCCAAAGCAGCTTGCGTGAGACTCAACGTTCGGGTCAGTCGGAGAGTGGCACGGCCGTCCGCCGGTAGGTTGAGCGCGGGATTTACGTAAAGTGTGCTTCCGTTGAATCCTGCATCAGTGGCTGTAATTGTCGGTCCAATTTGAACGCCGTTGGAAGGATAATCCTGGAACATCGACATGCTGTACGAGATGGTTCCGAGGTTTAACCCGATTCCATAGAAACCGGTTGCAACGAACGAAAGCGCTCTATTTGTCCTTACTTCGACGTCATTGGTTTGAGTGATGTCGGAAGCAGAACCGATTCCTTGAACGTTGTAAATTCCGCCGAAATTTCCACTTACATAGACGTAGGTGGCAACGTTGACCAAAGTCTGTGCGAGGAACTGACCGTAAGTGGAACTTGCTCCCACAACTCCGTTTTGGCCGTAGGTTGTGCCTGCGATATATCCGCTGAACACTTGTGCCCCTACACCGTCGCCATTGACTTGCCAAGTAACGATTCCGTTAGAACCGGCTCCGCCATCATAGGCAAATACGCGACTGGTAACACCTTGGCCAAAAGCAGAACCAGCGACTACTGCCATCGCTCCTGCCATTAGCGCCATTCTTAAGTTTTTGGTATACATGATCTCTCCCGGAGAAACCGAGGGACCTGAAAGCATTTCGTGCCCAGATGTAATCGATTTCCCTTACTCAATAATACTTGGTTAAACGGGTAAACGAGTCATTTTAAAAAGCCTGGTTTCAAGCAATTCTTACGAAGTTTGGCTCTGCTAATGCGGGCTGACGAAGCTCTTGTGACTGCTCCACTAAAGGTTCGATGAATGGAGATTGTCAAGGAAATTTGAAACACCTTGTCTGGCCCTAAAACGAAAATGTGGCGAGGAAGAAACCTTCCCCGCCACGATCGCAAAACCTCTCCGATTCGCGAGGTTAGTTGACGCCGATCGCGATGAAGCCAGCAGCGGTGTACTGCTTGCCACCGAGAGCTGCCTGAGTCAAGCTGAGCGTGCGCTGAAGCTTAAGTGTTGCTCGACCGTCGGAAGGAAGATTCATTCCTGGGTGAACATAGAGCGTGCTACCGTTGAACCCAGCATCGGTTCCAGTAATGGTTGGTCCGATTTGAACGCCGTTCGAAGGATAGTCCTGGAACAACGACATTGCATAGCTGATCGTTCCGAAGTTTGCGCCGATGCCGTAGAAACCGGTTGCTACGAACGAAAGAGGTCGGTTTGTTCGGACTTCAACTTCGTTAGTCTGTTGAATGTCAGTTGCCGTACCGATTCCCTGAACGTTGTAGATTCCACCGAAGTTACCGCTGACGTAAACGTAAGTTGCAACGTTGACTAGCGTCTGAGCAAGAAACTGTGCGTTGGTGTAAGAAGCACCGAGAACGCCGTTCTGGCCATAGGTTGTGCCAGCAATGTAGCCACTGAAAACCTGGGCATTAACGCCGTCGACGTTAACCTGCCAAGTAACAAGTCCGTTCCCGCCCTGAGAACCGTCATATGTGAAAAGTCGAGTTGAGATTCCCTGCCCCATCGCTGCTGTTGTAGCAGTCGCAAGCACGGAGATAAATGCAAGCTTATTCAAGTTCATGTAACTGAACCCTCCTTTTAACTCGCGTCCCCTCTCGACACGGTATTAACTGTATTGTTCCACAGCCATACACGAAAAAGGCAAGTAAAATCACTTGGTTTTGTTTAAACGGTAAATTGTGATGACGAATAGAAGACTGAGCCTAGTAATCACTACCAGGTTCCTTTTTGACGCATTTAGTCTTCAATATCATTTTCAAAACATCTACACTCAGTAACAATAAGACTCTGATTGTCAATTTCGGATGAATTTGAGACCTGCTCGATCGAACCTAAAGTTTGTTCACTTTGAGTTCCACGCATCTTTTCCCAAGCCCTAAGCGTATAAGCCGTGATGGTTCGGACACACGGGCTTAAAAAACACTTTAAAGATCCAAAACTCGGCATTAAAAAAGCAGTCGACGGCGTTGACATCGCAGCCAGTCCTGGGCGAATTTTCGGGCTGCTAGGAGTCAACGGAGCAGGAAAAACCACTATGCTCCGGATGCTTTCCACGGTTATCAAACCAACTGAAGGCTCGGCAACTGTCGCAGGATCCGATGTCGTAACTGATGCTCAAAAGGTTCGTAGCAGCATAGGATTCATGTCAAACTCGACCGCCTTATATGGTCGACTCACCTCTCGAGAAGTGATTGAGTATTTCGGATCGCTTTATGGACTGGAAGGTGCGCGACTTCAGGAAAGGGTCAAATATGTCCTCGACAAACTCCAGATTCATGAGTTCGAAGACCGGCTCTGTGACAAGCTCAGCACGGGGCAAAAGCAAAGAGTGAGCATTGCTCGAACGATTCTTCACGATCCCCCTGTGCTCTTTTTTGACGAACCTACTGCAGGTCTCGATGTTGTAACCAGCCAAACGGTTATGGAGTTCATCGAAGAGGCTCGGGACATGGGCAAGACCGTGATTTTCAGTACTCACATCATGAGTGAAGTCGAACGCCTTTGCGACGACATAGCCGTGATCCACGATGGAGTTGTTGTTGCCAAAGGGTCGCCACAAACCATGAGGGACATGACCGGTGAGCACAGCCTCGAGCGAGCCTTCCTTCAGTTAGTAAAATTCCAAGCCGGATACGTAAGCGCGAAACAGGTGACCGAATGAACGATACGTTTAAGATTGCCGCCAAAGAGTTACGCGAAATGTTCCGCGACAAGCGAGTTAAGTTCGGCGCATTTGTGATGCCAATTTTCCTCGTTTTAATGATGGTTCAGCTTTTCGGATTCATCATTGGAGCCGCAAAGGGTGCCACGAAATCAACCATTTACTTTGTTGGCGCTAAAACGGAATTCTCCAAAGCGTTTGAAAATTCAGGAATGAAGGTTCTGTCGGTTCCGACTGCTGAAGATGGCATTAAGCTCATCAAACAGGACAAGGCCAAACTCGTTCTTGACATCAAACCACCCAAAGAAGATGGCCAAGTCATCATCGATGCCTATTTTGATCCTAAGCAACAGATGGGCCAACTCGCTCTTTCAGGAGTTCAGCAAGCACTTGCAAAGGAAAACCAAGACCATCTCAAGGTCACATTAACCGAGCGACACATCCCCGAATCGGCGGCCGAATTCATCAAACTCAACCCCAAAAAGGTTGAAGTGGGAAGCCAAGGTGCCGGCGAACTAATCGTTGGTTTCCTTCCCTATCTGATTGTTCTATTCGCCTTTAGCGGCGGAATGAGCATGGCAGCCGATTTGGTTGCGGGCGAAAAGGATAAGAATACACTTGAAACCCTGCTGATAACCCCGGTTCATCGAAACCACATCGTCCTTGGGAAGGTGATCGCACTCGCGAGCGTTTGCTTCCTAAGTAGCTTCTCGTGTTTGATCGGATTGTTTGTCGCTTCCGTCGCCAAACTACCCGGAAGTGAGGAGATGTTTAAGAACGGATTCGGCGTGACTCCAGCTGCAGCGGGGACGATTATCCTTCTCTTGCTTCCGTTAGTTGCGATGTTTGGAAGCGTTCTCATCGCCATCAGCAGTTATGCTCGCAATCCGAGAGAGGCTCAAACCTATCTGGCACTTGTCAACTTCGTCGTAATCCTTCCCGCGGTCTTCAGCCAAGTGATCGGCCTCACCGACCTGGGTAGCAAGCTTTGGATCAATACGATTCCGGTTCTCAATTCGGCAAACAACATTCGCAACGCTCTACTCGGCAAGACTGATTGGATGGCGGTCGCAATAACATTCGGAATGAGCACCTTCTTGGCAGCGATCGCGATTGTGATTGCAGTTCGCCTCTTCAATCGAGAAGAAGTACTGATTCGAGTTTGATTTACTCCTTCGTGAGAGATTTCAAGCTCGAACGACTCCTAAAAAGAGATCACCATGACAATTGGTGGTCTCTTTTGGCATCTCACCTGTGCCCATTGTCAAACCCTTCCAGTCAAGTAACCTCTACAGCACGTTATGGCAACCCGACTGCTAGCTATCGACTTAGACGGCACTCTTCTCACCGGAGAACGTACACCCCACCCAGAAAATGTTTTGGCTCTCAAAAGGGCGTCAGAGGCCGGCATCCAAATTGTCCTCGCCAGTGGTCGAATCGCGGCTTCAGTTCGTGATTTCTCGGACAAACTGGGACTTGATCAAGCAATGATCTGTAGTAACGGTGGCCATGTTCAAGGACTGCTTGGAGAGGAACTGCTTCACCTTTCCTTAGACCGAAAGGCAATCGATATCACTCTCGGCTACACCAGTCAAGCGGGAGTCCATACGAGCGTCTATACGCGCGATCAACTGTATTTTCTGGGTGATTCGGAATGGGGTGACATGTATCGTCAACGGGTTCGGATTGTAAAGCCCGAGATATCTACCGTTGAAGCAGCCAAACAAATGAACGTGCTCAAGATCATTCTCATTGACCAACCTAGCCAAATCAAACAGCATCGGGTTGAACTGGAGAAGGTCCTTGACCAACGCATCGCTGCCCTCACCGAATCAGAACCTGAATACCTTGAAGTCCTTTCGGCGGAAGCAAACAAGGGCAAAGGGCTTCAGGTCCTCAGCGAGTCGATGGGGCTTCAACAGCATGAAACTGCCGCAATTGGAGACTACTTAAACGACCTAGAAATGATTCAATGGGCAGGCGTTGGAGCTGCCATGGGTAACGCGGTGGAAGAACTCAAATCTGCGGCAAATATGATCATGCCAACCAACGAGGAAGCTGGAGTGGCTCGCTTTATCGACTATCTCATTGAGAGAAACGATCGACTCGGCTAATCGCCGAGTCGTTCATTAGCGATGACCAATCCCTCAAGAGTCAGAGTTGGCTCATATCGTTGAATCGACGAGCAAATTCCAATGAACAGGCCGCCCAGGCCACCGGTTGCGATGACAACCGAGTTGCCCCCCATTTCTTCATTGATCCGGCATGCAAGGGCATCAATTGCTCCGGCATAGCCAAGCATGATTCCCGATTGGAGTGATTCCACCGTATTCCGACCCAACGCTCGCTCAGGAGCAACGAACTCGACTTGGGGCAATTTGGCCGCCTTGTCAAAGAGGGCTCGACTCGAAAGTTGAACTCCGGGAAGAATCGCGCCGCCTGCATAGTGACCGTCTCGATCAATCGAATCAAAAGTGGTTGCAGTGCCGAAATCGACGACGATTATGGGTGGTTGGAATCGCTCAAGCGCACCGAGCGCATTAGCAATTCGATCTGCGCCTACCGCGTGAGGGGGATCGTAATCCACCTGAAGCCCAACAGCAGCTCCGTGCTTGAGAAACTTGAGTTTGACCCCGAGCCATCGCTGACACAGCTTGTCCCAAAGTCCGTCGACTTGTGGAACCACTGAACCACAGATCGCGCCATTAATTTCCCAAGGGATGTTGCTGAGATCGAACATCCCCTTGAGCCACACAATCAGTTCGTCCTCAGTGGTTGAGATGTTCGTGCTGCGGCGCCAAATCGCGCACCACGAATTTCCATCCCAAACCCCACAAACCGTATGGGTGTTCCCTACATCAATCGCCAAGAGCATAGGTCAGATCCACGCGCCCGTGCGCTTCGCCACCCATTTCCCGAACCATTGCTTCCACAATATGATCGGCCAAACGGTCGCGCATCTCATACTCATCCGCTTCAACCATAACACGAATCACGGGTTGAGTGCCGCTTGGTCGAACAACGAGTCGTCCACGGCCGACCAACTCGGTTTCGGCGTGCTCTAGCTCGGCTGCGATCTTCTTCTTCCACGAATCCGTTGAATCGACCGCAACATTGATCATCACCTGTGGCCACGGTTCGTAGTCGTCGTAGAACGACGAAGCCTTGCGGCCTTCACGCTTGAGAACGCGTAGCAGTTCGAGCATGGTCACCAACCCGTCTCCCGTCGGCCCACGTCGCGGGAAGATGATATGACCGCTTTGCTCGCCACCGACTAATGCGCCGGTTTCTTTTATCTTTTGCGCAACGTATTTGTCGCCCACCGGGGTTCTCTCAAGGGTGATTCCCAGTGAGGTCACGTAGACTTCGAAGCCTCCGTTGCTCATCACCGTCCCGACCACTACGGGAGGATTTAACTCGTTGGACTTCTGATAGTGAGCGGCCCAAATGCCAATGGTTCGGTCACCATTGATCAAGCGGCCCTTATCGTCGCTAAATACCGCTCGGTCTGCATCTCCGTCAAACGCAACCCCCACGTCCGCGCCGACTTCTTGAGTCAGCTTTTGGACGGTATCGGGTTTCGTTGCCCCGCCCTCCGCATTGATGTTCATTCCGTCGGGACTGGCACCAATAAGGATGACCTCTGCACCAAGAGTTTTGAGGATCTCTGGACCAAGCTCGAATGCCGCGCCGTGGGCTGCATCCACTGCCACCTTCATGCCGTCCAACCTTTCAGGCACAACGCTCTCAAGGAGCTTCATGTAGCCAGCAATTTCACTTCGGTCAGCCGTATATGTTCCCACTCCGGCGCCGGTAGGGCCAGCCTCATCGACCTCCATCAGGGACTCAATGAGCTCCTCAACCTCATCGGCAAGCTTGCATCCATCGTGGCCGACGAATTTAATGCCGTTGTCCGGTGCCGGGTTGTGGCTTGCGGAAACGATCGCCCCCAAACCGTATTCTCCCGTTCGAGCAACAAACGCGATCGTGGGAGTTGGGGCGACTCCAAGGGTTACCACGTCGATGCCTACCGAGCACAATCCGGAAGCTAAAGAGGCAGCCAACATTGAGCCGGATCGACGAGTATCCATCCCGATAACGGCGCGGCGTACTTGCCCGGTTTGAATGAGCCAACGGCCGGAAGCCTTGCCAAGCTTGAATGCGAGTTCGGGAGTGAGCTTTTTATTGGCAATCCCTCGAACTCCATCCGTTCCAAAATATTGCCTTGCCATTAATTTTTAACCACTTTCACTCGGGCAGGTCGAATGACCTTGTCTCCCATCTTATATCCAGGCTCAATTTCCACGATTACGGTCTCGTCAGGGTGCTCCGTGCTTGGCTCGGTTCCGAGAGCTTCATGAACTTCCGGGTCGAATGGTTGACCGATAGACTGAACGCGTTTTACGTTTTGTGTATCCAGAGCGGAGCGTAATTGTCGTTCAACCGCTTTAATACCGCCAATAAGAGATTCGACGGTTGCGCCTGCTTCGACGTGTGCAATGGTGCGCTCGAAGTTATCCAGAACTGGCAGCAATTCCGTCACGAATTTCTCGGTTGCCGTCAGCCGAAGATTTGCCATCTCCTGCATATTTCGCTTTCGATAGTTCTGAAAATCGCGCTGGTAATTTTGAAGATCAGCAAGCGTGCGAAGCACTTGATCCTTAGCTTCGTCTCGCTCAGCGGTCAAACTCTCGATTTCCTTGTACAGTGATTCCAATTCCTCAGAAACAACTTCACCGAGCTGTTCGCCACTTTGTTCGGCGACCTGCTCATTCGCCACTTCTTCAGTATTTTCTGTTTCGATTTTCTCGCTAGACAAAATGTCGTTCTCCTTTCCTTTCTGACTCGATCTCGCTCCAAACCATTTCTTTAACTTCCCTCCGTCATTTAAGGGATCCTTCCTCATCTTTCAACCATTCCCTGAGCCAACGTTTTGGCTAACTTTTCAAAACTGAAAAGTTGGCATCGGTCGCAGATCAAAAACTCACCGAGCCGGGCGCTTCGTCGCGCAGTAGGGTCCAATATCCAGTGCGAAAGGGGCATGTCAAAGAAAACCGAAGGAGCCGTCGGAATCTCCCGTTGCATTGGTTAACAATTTTACCTTTCTAGGACTGTTCTCTCAGTCTCTATTTCAATTCAGTCGCTGCGGCAGAAGCGACTCGCACCTGTGTCGTTGCGACTACTCCACCAAGCAGGACAATAAGGCCCAGCACCTGCACAGGCAAGAGCGACTTCCCCATCACCAGCCAAGCAAAAAAAGCCGCGGTAGGGGGCACGAAATATTGGTAGAGCGTGGCGCGGGTTGCCCCGACTTGCTTGACTCCAAGGTAGAAGCACGCAAATCCTACGACACCGGATAGGATGGAAACCTGAGCGAACATCAACCAACCAAAGCTTGAAACGTGAGAAACTGGCGTCTTCAGGAGGGCTGGCAAGCCATATGGAATCATGACGAGCGCGCCGCCAGGCATGGAGAGAGTCAGCAGTTGGGTTGCTTCGTATTTCTTCAATAACGGCCTCATCGTCACGACGGTGGTCGCCCAAACGACCGCCGAAACGAGCAGGACGAGATCTCCTTTTATGGCCGTATCTCCGCCTGGACTCTTAGGAGAAGTAGCACCTCCAAAGATGACGATGGCCACACCCACAAACGCAATACATGAGAATCCTAAAGCCGCAAAACTAAACTTCTCTTGTCGCAACGCAGATGCCAATAAGTAGGTTAAAACCGGTGAAGTCGCAAGAATGATCGCCCCTTCGGCAGGATGAGTCAGGTGAAGACCCTCCATGAAAAGGACCATGTATAGCCCCATTGCCAAGAATCCCGCGAACAGTACTCGAACAACGTCCGTTCTCTGATATCGTAGAGAGAGGCCACGCGCCACACAGAGCGGGACAAGCATGGACCACATAGCTAGGAAACGCATCAGGGCCACCGCCGCCGGCTCGATTTCCCGATAGAGGACCTTTAAAGAAACAAAATTAAAGCCCCAGCTCAGAACGACCAGTATCAGTGGCCAGTTGGGAGAGATTCGCCGGGACAAAGTCACCTTAAGATTATGATGCTTATCCCCTTCTAACCGAACCATAACGACCTCACTTCCCGTCATGGGGTTGCATTTGAGTCTTGAGTTTTACTAGGAATTGGATGAGCTAGCCCAATTCAGCCAAGTAAGACTTATACTGGCCTTGAAACGTCTTTCATTTTCAGTTCAATTCAAGCTACGATTCCTCTACTAAGCCATGGCACTACTCGATCAATCGCAAACTAATTACGGCGCCGCAAAGCGATTCCGTCTCGTTCTCCGTGAGCAGGGATCCATCAGAGAGATGGGCGGCGAAGACATGTCGATTGCGGTCGGAATTACCGATAGCATCTTCATGAATGCTCTCGACACCGGCACCTCCGACATCCACCTGCAGCCGGAACGAGATCAGCTAAAGATCCGATACCGCCAAGACGGAATTTTGCATGATACAGGTCAGTTGCCTAGCGAACAAGCGACCAACGTTCTTGCTCGCTTAAAACTTGCTTCGGGAATGCGAATCGACGAAAACCGAGAGCCACAAGATGGCCGTATTGATATGGAATATCTAGGACGACGACTCAGCGCTCGTGCTTCTTGTATCCCATGTTTGAACGGTGAGAAGTTTGTTATGCGTCTTTTGGACCCTAACGCGATGAAGGTTGATCTTCAGAAGTTAGGTATGCCCGAGGACCTGTTGAAGAAGTGGACAAAAGCGGTCCAGATGCCTTACGGACTGATCTTAGTTACAGGTCCCACGGGTTCCGGAAAAACCTCGACCTTGTACGCTTCGCTCCATACGTTGGATGCTCGCACGAAAAACATCGTAACGGTCGAAGACCCGATCGAATACGAATACGACCGAAACATCGCGCAGGTCCAGGTAACAGAAAAAATGACCTTCCCTAAGGTTATGCGCACCTTCCTTCGCCAAGACCCTGACGTCATGATGGTTGGAGAAATGCGCGACCCCGAGTCGCTCGCGATTGGTATTCAAGCGGGACTTACCGGTCACTTGGTCATGAGCACGCTCCACACGAACAACGCGGTTGAAACGATCGGTCGTATGGTCGATATGAACGCCGAGCCTTACCTCGTAGCGGGCGTTTTGGTTGCGATCCTGGCCCAGCGACTTGTTCGATTGAATTGCCCAAAGTGTCGCCAGCCCTATAAGCCGACTCTCGATGAAATCGAATCTCTCGGATTGTCTGCCGAAGATCTCGAAAAAGGTCGATTTGCCAAGGGGGCAGGTTGCAGTGAATGCCGAGGAACAGGATACAAGGGTCGTGTCGGCGTTTTCGAGCTCGTCCTTGGTACTCCTGAATTCCGAGCGGCTATTGCTCGATCCACTGACTTCGTTCAGATCATGGAAGCAGCTAAAAAGCAGGGCTACCGTACCATGCTCGAAGACGGTAAGGCGAAAGCCATGATGGGTTGGACAACCTGTGACGAAGTCATCAAGGCCGTTTACACTCAGGCCATGTAGGCTGTTTCGTTCATGTAGAAACGAGTTTGCTCTCTGCTATTCAGATGCGGAGAGCAAACCTTTACTTCGAACCCGGTTTCGAAGACGCCAAGGCCCGGCAACTTGGTAGTTAAAGTGTAGGTCCATCGTTTCTTGCGCAAAACGACACTTGCATTCCGTCGCCTGCGTAGTAGCAGTTTCAAGGTCGCGGACAATCACCCCGTGCACTTTGTCACCGACTTTCACAATTGACTTCATTCAACGCCCATGTTCCTTCCGCTACTTTTCACTCTCATGGTTAATCACTCGACTGCGTCTTTTTTCATAGGCACCTACACTTCGCCAAATGGCAGTCAAGGAATCTATCATTCGACCATTGATTTGCAAACTGGTGAGATTCAGACCCCAAGCTTATCCGCGCAGGCAAACAACCCGAGTTTCTTGGCGAGTGATCAATATGGGCGATACCTCTATGCGGTGAACGAAATCGGCCAAGGGATGGTAGATGCGTTCGAGATTAACCCGGATGCAACGTTAAAATTCCTCAACCATCAATCTAGCAAGGGAGCAGCACCCTGTCACTTATCGCTTGGACCAGTCGATCAGAGCGTGTTCGTCGCAAATTATAGTGACGGAACTTTTGCACGTCTGCCTGTCAATGGCGATGGTTCACTAAGTCCAGCCGACTGGACGCTAACGAATTCCGGGAAAGGACCCAACACTGGGCGTCAAGAGGGACCCCATGCACATGCGTCCTACTTTGAGCCTGCACTTCAGACCATCGTTATGTGCGATCTTGGAACGGACGAAGTTCTTGTGGCACCCAGTGACCCGACAAAAGGGAAACTCGCAAGGTTTCATGTCAAACCGGGCACCGGACCTCGGCACGCGGCAGTTTCCGAAGATGGCAAGTTTGCCTATGTTAACGGAGAACTGCTGAACACGGTTTCCGTATTTCAAATTTCTAGCCAGGCCGACTGGAAGCAAATTCAGCAGGTTGAAACGCTGCCGGATAATCATGGGAATACACCTTCGTTCACCGCAGAAATCGTTCTTCATCCAAGCGGAAAGTGGCTCTATGTTTCCAACCGAGGGCATGATTCCATCGCAGTTTTCCGAGTACTCCCGACTGGTTTACTCGAGATCGTTGAATACAAGCCATTGCTCGTCAAGACTCCTCGGGGTTTCGCCATCGATCCAAGTGGAAAGTGGATGGTCGTTGGAGGCCAGGACAGCCATAGCATCCAGGCACTTGAAATCGATTCGATCACGGGGAAATTGATCAGTCACAAGCCTGCCGTTCCTCTGAACTCTCCTGTTTGTATCCTCTTCCAAAAATCCTAACCGTTCAAGGATCAATCCGGTACGATTCGTCCATGCATGCTGAGTTGCTGATCGACGGATTCTTCGTGGGTGGCCCTTGCGACCAGAGCGTTGGAAAGGAAGTTATTCGATCACCATTCGACGGCAAAATAGTTGGAACGGCGGCCGAAGGCGGTTGGGCCGAATTACGAACTTGTATTGATGCGGCTCACTCAGCATTTGAAACCTGGAAGAACGCTCATCGCCACGAACGACAGAGTCTTCTCCGTCGAGTAGCAGAAATTGTCCGTGAGCGAGAGAGTGAACTCTCCGAACTCCTGACGCTGGAGATCGGAAAACCGATAACTGCTAGTCGTGGAGAGGTCGCTCGCTTAGCTCTTACCTTTGAGATGGCTGCGGACGCGCTCAATGGCTATGGCTTAGAGTCCCTCCCGTTAGACTTGGATCCTCGGGGCGGCTCGTACAAATGCACGGTTGAACGATTCCCAAGAGGGGTGATCTTCTGCATTGTTCCGTACAACTGGCCCTTCAATCTCACCGCGCACAAAATTGCACCCGCGCTTGCCACTGGGAACACCGTGGTTGTCAAACCGTCTCCCCTGGCACCCATCTCCACTTTGACACTTCTCCGCATAATTCACGAAGCCGGCTGCCCTCCGGGAGTCGTCAACGGTTGGAATGGCCCGGCTGTTTTGGCCCAAAAAGCGCTGGCTGATGGTCGAATAAAAATGCTCAGCTTCACCGGATCGGCAGAAGTTGGCTGGAAACTCAAGGAATTAATGTTTGACCGACCGGTCGCCCTCGAATTAGGTGGTGATGCATCCGCGATCGTCTGCTCTGATGCCGACCTCGATTGGGCCGCGCAGCGCTTGGTCGCGGGTGCCTTCGCTTACGCAGGACAGATTTGCATCTCAATTCAACATGCTCTGGTCGTTGAAAGCGTTTATGGCCCGATGCGCGAGAAGCTGATCGAACTTACACAAGCGTGCTCTACCGGTGACCCGGCTGATGAATCGACGGTGGTGGGGCCTCTTATATCCGACCTTGCTGCCGACAAAGTCACTAAGATGATTGAAGAGTCGGTAACTCTGGGAGCAAATCTGCTTGCAGGTGGTAGCCGAAATGGCCGGATGATTCAGCCAACTCTGATTGAGAACGTGCCACTTAGTAGCCGACTCGGCCATGAAGAAGTCTTCGGCCCAGTACTCACCCTGCAATCCGTTGAGAACCTTGAGAAAGCCATCCAGATCGTCAATCAGTCCCAGTACGGAATCCAAGCTGGGGTGTTCACAAACAGCCTCTCCGAGGCCGAAACCGCCTACCGTAAGCTTGAAGTGGGTGGCGTCATCATTAATGACTACCCCACACTTCGCTTTGATAACATGCCGTATGGCGGAGTCAAGCGAAGTGGATTCGGTCGCGAAGGCGTCCGCTATGCGATGGATGAAATGACCGAACCCAAAACCAAAGTCGTCAAGACCAAATAGCCGAAGCCCGAATCACTTCGGGCTAGAATCGTCCGTAAACCTCCAATGTAGAGTCGAGAATCACGACTTCACCGCTTTCCATATCGTAAACCGATCCTACGATAGAGGTCGTGCCATCGATCAGAGCCGCTCGGAGGGAATACGAATCTCTTGCTAAATGTTCGACGGTCTGTAGAACATTCTCTTCGACTGCTTGTCGATAGAGATTAGTAGGATGTTTGGCTTTGGCTCGATAGACTGCGCTCAGAACGCTAAATCGATGTAGGCCACCGGCACCTCCCTTGTCACCATCCAAGAGTTGGCCAACAGCAAGGCAACCGGTATGACCCATCACCATTACGAGCGGAACTCTAAATTCGTTGACTGCAATATCTAACATCCACTTCGCGCTATCACTGGCAACGTTTGCCGGGACGCGACTTGCGAAGATGGAACCTAACGGTTGATCGAAGACTAGTTCAGGAGATACTCGACTGTCCGCACAAGCGATGATGCCTGCGAGTGGAGTTTGGTTCTTTGAAATCGTTCGGATTTGGTCTTGAGAATACTTGTACCCTTTGGGCTCACCTTCGCGAAATCGGCGATTTCCTTCCAATAACTCGTCCAAAGCTTCGGTTGCCCGGGGTGTAAGTTTCATATTGGGAAGGTCCGTTTTTTAGTCAAGTTTTGAGATGGGGACACATTTCTACCTTGATTGACGAACATACGGATTAGGACCTCCTGGTCGGTTACGAGAGCGATGAGTCTTTGCATTATTGTCCGGTTCCTGAAGAACCAGCTGTAATAATGACCGGCGGTTCTTTGAGCCCTTGGCGATCTAACAACTGACGTCTTCGGCGCACATCTGCCAGCGTGGAGGGGCTGGAATGAGGTGCTCGACGCGGCTGAGCGAAAGCGCGAGCAAAATAGGGCCACATGGGCTCTACATCGTGAGAAAGATCAAAAACCATGACTCCTTGGGAAGAAGCACATGCTGCCTGCAACCCGTTTAGGAGTCCCTCAGGATTGTCCTTGTAGTCACTTAGAGCGATCCCTGCATAAGTCCAACATTCATCTCGGACGAGTCGATTCGTCAGCATTGCCGCAGACTCGACGCAGTTGCCAATTCCAAGACCTCGAATCATCGTGTCATAGATTGTCGGCGTTGGATAATAGCACCCAGTAATAAGGAAGTCTAAAAGCGGAGCATTTCCAGTTTTACGATATGCTCGAGAAAGGAACCAGAACCCTGCATCCGTTGACGGAGAAGCATAGTTGTTCCCTAGCGCAGGATATTCACCGTACCAAGAACCAGCATAAACGCCAAGCTGAAGATTGGATCGAACTTCCTTGAGGGCGTGTCTTACGGAAATGAGATAGTCGTGGAGCACTTCTGCTCGCCACGCCATCCAAGCGTCGTAATACGGTCCTGGCTTCATGCCTCGGGTCAAAGAATGACTGAGGGTGAACTTGAATACGTCGTCGGGCCAATTGAGCTTTTTGCCGACATGCTCTTCAAATTTTGCCCGGGTGAGTTCACTGAAGTCAGCATTGATGCCTCCATAGCGAAGGCGGTCGTCATAAATAATGCCGTTGACGTCATAGTTCCGCACAACTTCCTGAGCAATCGAGATCTCGTATTTTTGAACATCAGGATTGTTCGGATTGACCATCAAAGGATATTGCTCCTCAGGTCTCTCGGAAATTGGAACGTAAACGGGCTTTGTATCAAAGTGAATCGAATCGTTTGGACGGAAGTTCGCCTTCAAAAACGCTCCCGCGGTCGCAGCTCCGTAGAGAACGATGGAGCCTTTCGCAAGTGGTTTGATGCCATCTGACAGCGCCGTTCCCTCGACGGTCGATTCCATTTTGAATTGCTTGTTAACGATTACCGCGAAGCCATCAAGGTCCGTTTTCGGCACTTTATCGGCTGATGTAAAAATGGACACGGAACCCGGCTCAACCTTGTCAAAGGGCACGGTTAAGTCGATAGGCGGACCACTGTCAAGTCGGATCGCGGGCTTGGGAGAGTAAAGAACCGTTTGCCAATCCTTCTTCTCATATCCCGGGCCAACCTGAAACATTCGGTGCCCCTCACTGAAGGCATTCATGCTCACAAAGAGTGATAGATTCTCGTTTTTGGCGGCACGGCACATGACCGTCAACGGATCGAAATCCTTTGGCAAGGTGTTCCCACGCCATTCGACGAGTTTGGGTGCATATACGCTCTTGTACACGACCTGGCCCGAAATGGGTTTGATGTCGAAAACGATGGTGTTAAAGCCAACGGCCTTTATCTGGTGAACCAGATAAATGATCTTTTCTTCGGTGTTGTAACGATCGATATTCGCGGTTGCGTCGATCCACATGATTCGGGCTTGAAGCTGGTTGGCTTTCGCTATTTGCTGAGCCAAACCATAGCCATTGGCGACGGTATCGATCATCACACCCGGAATAGTCGGCAGAGGCGAAGCTAATTCGAAGCGTGGCTCGAGGTAAAACGGACGCGGTTTTGAAGTCGTTTGAACTTGAGGCTGGGTAAGGGTGGAAAGAACCGCTAATACGGAAAACAAGCCCATCCCTAACGTTTTACCACTTAGAACACTTATTATGACGGCGAGAGGATCGCACTGATGACCCGAAAACTGCTTTCTAAGGATCAAGAGAACGGCGAATTATTCGAACGCCAACTTCAAGAACTAGGCTTAGTCGCCCGGCGCGTGCCTTTAAAGAAACTATCGAACGGTACACATTGGCACATCACCAAACCGGGTTCGACTGGCACCTTGGAGGCAACATTTGACGGAACCTCAAAGCAACTTTGGGTTGAAACGCGTGCAAACCGATCTGCGTCTTGGCAAGAGCCTATCATCATGATCTTGCAATCGATGCAATGACAAAAGGGTGCGACTCCTAAGAGCACGCACCCTTGCCTGGTTGTTGCCCGGGGTTAAATTGGTCCGCCGAATCTGTGTAGCAAGACGATTCCTGCCACACAAGCGAGGGTTAATAGTAAATTGCCGACAACTGCCCAAGGGAAGTAGTTCGAACTTACTTTTTCGCCCGTATCGAGAACTTCAAAGTGATGGATTTCGATGTAAGGTGCGTTGAATCTGCGATACCAACCGTAGACCCTCACTCGCTTGCCAACATATCGCTCAGCCGAAGTCAACCCGAACCAGAGTTTCATCATGCCGAGGGGTCTTCGGAACATACAGGCCATGAAGCCAGAATCGTCCTGCACGATAAAGTCGCTTGCCCAGGCAATTCCCGGTGAAATGCGTCCCGTAAAAGTTCCTTCAATAGCGGTCGGGATCGGGTTCACATGAGAAACCTCAATTTCGCCAAGCAATCGAATGATCTTGTTTGGCCTGAATTCGCCCATATAACTGAACAGCAAGACGACCAAACGTCCAGCTGAGAATCCAACGAGGGGCATAAAAACTTCCGACAGGTCAAACGTTCGTTGACTCGCCGTCGTCATTGCGGCAACGGCAATACCACCAAAAAGTCCAAGCCAAGGCATACTCACGAGTACAAGGTCGCGACCGAATCCCTTATACTTTCCGGGCTTAATCTTAGAGAAATCGAATGCATCCGGCTGGTTAAACAAACGGTTAAGCTTTTGAAGCGCTTTGATACGAAGCGCCGTCAAGGGGTGGGTTGAGAAGATCTCACCGATCCTTCCCCACGGGTTGAAAAGCTCCCATCGGGCTGCGGTTGTGAACGTATCTGGGTTAGCCAAGCCGTCAGCACCCGACCATGCCACGGCGGCTCGCATAGAGGAAACTCCCATGACACCAAATGCGCCTAATTGTGCCGCTGAGAAAGCTTGCTTGCTAGCAGGTTTTGGCTTGACCGCCTGGGCTCCCATAGCATTGGCTGGCTGAGGAATCGCTCGTGCGGCTATCGCGTGAGCATTGTCGTGGCGTGAAGCTTCGATCTGTGCGCGCATCTTTTGCTCAGCAGAAGTATCGTAGGCATAAGGACCCGACGAAGGTGCAGGAGGGATACCGCCAATCGCAATCTTAGGAGGAGCAGAAACCGGAACGGTCGCTCCGCCGCTTGTTTGAGTCTTTGCGAGACCGTACGCAATCTTAACAAGAGCATAGGAAAGATGGTTTGGATTTCCCGTGATTTGAGCAGACGAATAGTCAGCCATGTACTCGCGGATGCGGGACAGGAGTAACGATGCGTAATAGCTTGCCCAATAAGCGAGATAGGCTCCAATAACGATATACCAATTGCTTCTGCCCGAAGATCGAGACGTGTAGTAAAGCGTCCAAAGCGCCAAAACGAGGGCTTGGACCATCGTCATCACGACGAAGTCCCGGTTGCGAATGTGCCCAAGTTCGTGAGCAACTACGGCACGGAGTTCCTCCGGTTCCAAGATGTCAATTAAGCCCCTAGTCACGACTACCCGGGCATCGTAAGCCCCGTGCCCATAAGTAAATGCGTTGGGAGCAGCCTCTTCGATAATCCCCATTCTTGGCTGAGGAATTTTGAATGTTCCACAGGCGGTTGCGAGCCATTGGCCCGTGCCATATCCAAGTTCATCGGCGGCCGTCCAGCGAACCTTCACGATCGCATCGATGATCATGGGACCAAGGCAATATTGGAGAACGACAATTCCAACCGCGAACCCACCGGTCAACGCCATGGTGATGCCCATGGGTAGGTGAAGTTTTAGTAAGACTAAAAATCCAACCGCGAATACAAGGCCCAATATCGCGACGATAACCGCCATCGACGCGCCGACAAGCTCCCATAGTAATGCAAGTTTTCGGGAAGTGGTAGGATTTTCTCTTTCCGATTCACAAACAGCGAATTTTCCGCAAAGAATTATCCTTTGGTACCGCTTATGCTTTATGTATCAACATCATTTGAATTGAATCGAAGCGAGTGGCGGCTCAACGTACATGAGTTCACATCGAGACTTCGCTTTCAAAATCGGCCCGTTGATTTGGTTGGCCTCTTGTTGATTACCATGATTGGAATATACGATCGGAAAACGTGTCGCCAACTCTAATGCAATGTGCCACAACTTAACCGATCAGAACCAAACGGTATGATCGAACGGCCATGAATACCCGGGAAATCGCAGAACAGTATTTCAACACCGTGATCGAAGGTGGTCACGCTGCAATCCCGCTTGGTTCTTTCTCACTTTGAGTGGGTAGGAGTAGTAGACGCATCTCTGTATAGTCATCCCGCTCTCAGGGCGTCCGGTGATAATTCAAGCTTTCCATGTATGAGGTAGCTCATGAGGATCATGTGCTTTGGATTGGCGTAT
>CAIUHP010000074.1 GCA_903899015.1 uncultured Armatimonadota bacterium
GATCACTTTGCCTTGAACGATCAGGTCAGCCCGAAAGCCCTCTTCAAGAGCGACTCCGTTGTAGATCACCGGAATTGCCATCTGTCGGGTAACTACCAGCCCTTGACTCCTAAGCTCGTGAGCGAGCGCTCCTTCGTAAACAGATTCCAAAAGACCAGGTCCAAGCGCTGTATGCACTTTGAACGCGGAGTTCAGTACGATCGTCGCAACTTCGTTTTCAGTCACTCCAAGTTTTTACACCAAAAATCGTTCAAGCTACGAATCCAAACCTTTGCGCTACCTTGCGAGCTTTGCGAGATATTTACTTCTTGATGATGAGCAAAAAGGCTTATGCTCTGCGATGAAACGCAAGGTAATCCCGAGCAATTCTTACGAATGGCGCTTGATTCCATGCCTTACGCAGTTCCCCCTCTCGAAGTTTTTGCCGATTTACTTCTAGCGCAGAACCGCGAGAGTGAAGCTGCCCCGATTTTGGTTGAGCTCGATCGACTGGGAAGTGTAAAAGGCACTGCACTACTTGCAATCCTCTATATCCGGCACGGCCGTTACCACGATGGACTTCCCAAATGGGAGTCCGTGCTGTCAAGAGAACCCGATAATGAGGTTGCCAGGTCAGAAGTTGAGAAACTGCGGGCTGTTCTTTTGCAAGCTGCGCCAGCGGTCGATGCCTAAACCATTTTATCGCTACAGGAAATACCAATGAATGAACCAGTCAACAGAATCGTCACTCACGTATACGACACATTGCTCATGCGATCTAAAAAGCTATTCCCAGACGGCACAGAAACGGAGTGGGAAGTATTTCCGGGCCCTGCTCGAAATGTCGACTCCACGCGCACGGGAGGTCAAAGAGGTGCTATGGGAAAAACTGACCTAGATGCACCAGTGACCACTTACATTTATGACGCCAGCAATTTCCGCATAATCGATAGCAGGTGACGGTTGCCTCGCAATATGCAGGGTTGCTTGGACGCCATCGAACTGCTACGTCAGCCGTTGTTGCTTTTGGGACACCGTGAACTTGACTCTGCGGTCCCCTACGTGAATCAGAAGAACGAACCTAAGCGCGAGGCCCCCGGCAAACTGCTCGATTCCGTGACTTTGGAAACAGAACAGGTAGAGCGTAGGTGACGCCTATTCAATGTCCTAATCGGGTTCAAGAACTTGAACCTATTTGAACTTACGACAAAATTTGGTGCGCCGGAAAGGATGTTTCTACCTAAGCGAATCCAGGAATAGGTAGAAGTGGAGGGTTTTCGCAGGGTTTCCGGAGAGTCTGAGGACTAGGCTTGTCCTACACTTTGTCCTACAGATCTGAAGAGGAATCTGCTGAGCCGAGACTAGAGGTAACGAAGAAACTCTTCGGACGGAAGGACATGCTTGACGAGAGGCGGGGAGAGTTGAACTCCCAGCCTTCACCCGAAGGCAGGGAGTTTTTTCCATTTTTCCCAATTCAAAAATCCCAGGAAATTCTCGAACTTTATTGACTATCCGAATAGTCATATGATAGGATTGACTATCAGAATAGTCAGCGATGCCGATGGATAACTCACTTCCCCATATTGATCATCAACCCATAGGAGACCAACAGCTTGAAGCGTTACGCTTCATCGCTGAAAACGGACCGATTACGGTTGGAGAAATGGCCCGGGTTTACGGGACTCCCAGAGGGCTTGCTCGGACTACGATCTTGACCGTCATGGAACGCCTTCGAACGAAGGGTTATCTCACGCGTCGAAAGGTTCAAGGCATCTTCTTTTATGCACCTAAAAACGATCACAACGACGTGATGAAGAACCTGGTTGCCGAGTTTGTCGAGCGATCACTTGGTGGTTCACTTTCACCTTTCGTCACCTACCTTGCTGACTCTGGAAAGCTAAACGATCGTGAGATTTCGGAACTCCGCCGCATGGTCGAATCCATGGAAGCGGAAGAAGGAAAGGTTGAAAAATGAATTCATTTGTTCATTCAGCTAACTCCCTTGCCACACATTGGGCACCGTTGCTCTAGCGAGCAAGCTGGCAGGGTGGCATCGTAGTAGGGATCGTGTGGCTCGTTTGCCGAGCGTTCCCACGTATTCCTGCCGCTACGAGACACGTATTTTGGCTACTTACAGCCGCTCAAATGTTGGTTAGGCTGGCAGTCGTTAGTCCGATTTCGCTCCCAATTTTGCCTGCCGCTCCCGTCACGATAACAACTTCTTCGGTCGAAGTTGGGAACGTTCAGCAGAATGATTCATCCAAAGCAAATCCTGTCCTGCCAACTCACCGGCCGGCGACGTCGAACTCTGAGTTCATTGTCGCTACGCAAGCAAAACAAGCTGAAGCCCTGTCCATCGAAGCTTGGGTGATACTCCTCTGGATCGTGGGAGTCGCCTTGACGTCCCTTTCGAGTGTCCAGAGATTGGTTCGAACTCGTCACCTTTTGAGGAACGCCATCGAGGTTGAAGGAGACGATGTCATCTGGCTCGTGGCTGAACTTTCAGCCCAGATTGGCGTAAGTTCACCGCCCGTCCGCGAATCGGAAGAAGCTCCCTGCCCTCTTTTGGCAGGTTGGTTCAAGCCAACCATCCTGTTACCGGCCGGGTCAAGCCATACACTGCCAAGTTCTGAATTAAGGATGGCGCTCGCTCATGAGCTGACGCACCTCAAGCGGAATGACCTTTGGCTGGGCATCCTTCCCGTTCTTACCCATAACATTTTCTTCTTCCACCCACTTGCCTGGATTGCTTCGAATGAGGCATCGATGACGCGGGAGGAAGCTTGTGATTGCGAAGCCATGCGCTTTAGCGGAAGCTCACCAGCAGCCTACGCTCGACTCTTACTCAACTCCGCCCAGTCCAGCTCTCAGGCTGCGGTCATGGGCACTGCTTTCGGCTACAGACTGATCCAAAGGAGAATTAACATGCTCAAATCGTCCTCAAACAGCTACGGAATTCGCACGCGACGTGCTCTGTCCATTCTTGCCGTCCTGGGAGCAGTGTGCGCTCTCCCTTGGACCGTAACTGCTCAATCAAGCGTTACCAAGCCAGCCACTAGCCCAAAGAAGTCTGCTTCCAAAGCTAAGCATTTAAAGAAAGTCAGCCATGCCAAAGCGGCCCTCAAACCAAAATCAACGATCTTTTCACCCGAATCGGTCTCGGGAACAAAACCTTCGGCACCTCTCGCCATTCGCCCTGCTACTCCGGCCGTTCCATTTTCTGGGAGAATGGATGCTTCGGATACACTTCCGACATTAAGTGCTCCACCTAGTAACTTATCTGTTCCTAGTCGACCGATTTCACCTGCCCCCACCGCAAACTTTAGCGTTGCTCGAGCCCTCCTACCTCCAGTTCGAAACTCTGGTGTTGAAGCGCCCGCTCAAGCTTCTGCTCCGACGATGCCTGCCGGCGTGAGTCAGTCCCTACCCGCTAGTGACCCTTCGGGCGATTCCAAGACGTCGACTCACATTCATTTCGGTACCGATGGACTCGAGGTCAACTTTGTCGAAGTCGACATTTGGGAAGCAATCAAAAGACTGGCAGAATCGACACACACTGACTTTGTAATTAAGTCTGGAGTTAAGCACGACAACGTCACACTCTCGTTACACAGTACGAGCTTCGAAAAAGCGCTTATTCATATGTTCGACGCCGTAAACCAGCCCATCACTTTTCGAGTTGAGGAAGGGGTCTACCACATCATTCCAAAGGAGTAAGAAGCTCCCCATTCACGGTTTGGCGCGCATTTTTGCGCGCCTTCTTCTTTTTCTCTACTAACTACCTTAATTTTTGATGTACTATATTTTTCAGAGGGAGTGATGAAATTCAAACCGGACGCGGAAGCATTGGTTTTAGGAGCCCTGACTGAAGGGCCTCTCCATGGTTATGGAATCATAAAAGCCCTACGAGAAGGTTCTATCGGCCTTTTTTCCATGAACGAAGGGCAACTCTATCCTCTGCTTCACAAGATGCAAGAACAAGGTTGGATCAAGGGAGAGTGGGAAACCGCAGACCTTGGGCCAGCGAAGAAGACCTACGTATTGCTGGAAGAGGGACGATTGGAATTTCAGCGTCGAAAAGCCGAGTGGTCGAAATTTGTTTCCGCAGTCAATTCGGTCATGACTTTCAGCCCCCACCTTGGAAGTCAGGAATTGAGCCATGAGTAGCCTCATTGATCAGTATCTAGAAAAGCTAGAAAAGCGACTCGCGAAACGCTTGACGAACATGGTTGCTCACGAGCAATCCGCTGAAATTCGACTCCACTTACACGCGAGCGTCGCCGAAAAAATGGCCAGCGGTGAACCAGAACTTGAAGCCACCCGAAAGGCGCTTGAGGCACTCGGAAGTGATCGATCCATTGCTGACGGTATCATCCGTTCTCGACTTGGAATCGATAAGAAGAATCCTTGGCGAATCTCCTGGCTCGCAGGATTGCTTGCCATCCTTTATGGCTTTATTCCCGAAACATTCTTTGAATTCAATGTCATTCCCGAATGGTTAATGTCAGTAACGCTATGGCTACCCACCTTGTTTTCGGTGGTGTTCGGCATCGTTTGCTGGAAGAGTCGCCGCATGTTGTGGATACCCATGCTGACGGTATGCGTTGTAGTAGGGCTCATCGGTGTCGTACAGATCACAGCATTCAGCCCAGCCGGATTCACTTCGCATTCGAGGTCTGCATTGAAAAAACTAGTCGGCGAATTTCAAGCGGAGAAATCGAAACTTGAGTTTGAGGTCAACTTCTCCAGGGCCCCAGCAACGACTTTTCCCTATCCTCAAAGCTTGAAACAAGATCAACAGTATTGGGCACCTCAAAAGGATCTCGCTTCCTCATCTCATAACTTTCCAGGGACCGCTATTCAAGTGGAAGATGGACGCAGTATCCGGGTTTGGCTCGGCCTAACCGATACGGAAGCAAAGGCTCGTAAACTTTGGATGACGCTCGGGCCAGAATATGCTCGAGCCAATCAAACAAGAATCAAGGAAATCAACGACAGTTTGGCCACGTGGGGATCACCTGCTTCGCGAAGGGAAATGATTGTCACCGGCCTAAATTTCTTATTCCGAAGCACGCTCAAATCCTTCTTGTTGATAATGGCCTTCAACCTGGTGGTCGTAATACTTGAGCGGCTCTCCCGAATCGGTCAAGACCGGTTGTGGCATCGAAACATCCAACGATCCGCTTAATTCCGTAAGAACCCTCACAGCACCGTACCGAGTGTTAGGGTTCGAACGTCATTAGAAGCGAAACGTGATGAAACGAAGATTTAGCGCCCAATGGAGAGTTGGGCCGACCTCCCGCATCGTCTCCACCACAATTACGTCGCTGCTAGGTTTGGGTCTGGCCAGTGCCCAACAGGCTACTCCCCCCGCGGACCCCACCGCGCCCCTGCGTCATTTTCCGATTACGATGCTCGTACGGCGGCCCTCGCTTGGCCTTAAACCTATCTCGATTCTTCGGCTCAATACCCTTCACCCGAACGACGAGGTGCTTGTCTCAGTAGATGATCGCTTAAAGGGCAACTGGACCTTGGTTGCCGCGAGCGTTGGAGCAGGCCAAAAGATTCGCATTAAGAGCTGGAACTTGTGGGATAAGCGCATTACGAAGGGGCCCATCGATACTGGCAAGATCCCCGATAGCGACGTTGTTCCTCTCTACTTTCTAGTCCTCAACAAGCCTAAAGAGCATCGAGTATTTGATGGAATCCGTCATGCCCTTGAAACATCGAGCGAGCAAATTGTTTCCCAAACTGCAATCTTTCAGACGAAGTACACCCAGCAGAATCGACTGCTAAACTTCATGACCGCCTACGCCGAGCTAGGACCTCGTGTTTGCCCCGACCCAAACAGTCTCAAAAACCGAGTGGACTTAATCAACTACGACCTTGGTGCTGGATACGATCCGACGTTGCAGTACTCATCCCCAGGACAATTACAGCATGGTCTCGACGCAGGTGTGGGGGTTCTGGATGCGATGCGCCAATCTCCCGATAATCCGACTCCTGCGGCAGCCGTTGTTCGCGGACAATTGCCTGGCGTCGTTTCTGACTGGGTTAGTTTGGTGGGTGATTTGATGCATGTTTTCATCAAACCTCCCCACGACGTTAAGCTCACATTTGTGCCTGCGTCGGCGGTTTCACCTCAGCAAGCAGACCCTAAAAACGGCAAAGACTCTTTGGAATTAGTAACGCAACGCGTTCTCGAAACCACCGATAATTCTCTGCCGGCACTTGTTTACCGTCCGCCTTTTGCAAGGCAGGACCCCAGCCGCCCGATTCGGCTGACTACTTCGAGGACCGAGGTCTTGGCAAATAGCCGAGAGATCGCGATTCCGTTAGGCACCGAATGCCGTGATCTTTACGTGAACGATTGGGCTTGGGATTGGCAAGTAAGCGTTGATGGACAACCATTTGTTCCAATCGTCGGGGCTCATTTAGTTCCGGGGCGCGGACTCGTCTTCCCAATCGCGTCTGATTGGTGGGGTGGCGTGAATAGCCACAAGCTTTTCATCAAAGCGAAAATCGGCTTTGATAGCCAAGAGTCACGCCAGGTGATCGTCGGTAGAGTCAGCCCTCAGAAGTGGGCTGCTCAGGAATTGGCCGCATCAGATTGTGCCACCGGAGATCCTTCGGTTTCGATTCGCTTGAAACACACGGGGCCCGATCAGCCTTTCTTCCACTATTCAGCCGTCTATTTGAGGGATTCAATGGGCCACATTGTTTCGGCAGACAATGTTGGAGATCGTGAGCCGCTCGTCGCTCGATTCAATTTGACCAGTGTTGCTCCGGGTATCGCACAGGTTTTTGTCGACCAAGAGGAAGCGGAGAGCCCTGACCAGCCAGTTGATATATTTATTGCTCCGAAGCATCCGAATATCTCTATTTTCTGTGGGAAAGGGGACAAGGTGCTCCGAATCAGTGGTCCGGAATCTGCATGGGTGAAGTCCGTTGAGTTGCCATCTCTGTTCGTCAAAGAAACAGACGACTCGGAAGCGGGTACGCGACTCCTCACGCTTTCTGGCCCCCTACCTGCCGAAGTGAAATCGGCTGTCGTAACCTTTCACGATCCTGCTCACGGTCTGGAGTGGACGCATTCTGAACCAATTTCAGTGGGCCTTCCCCGTCCTCGAGTGATTCCGTCTGTTGTGGGAACCGTTCCAACTTCATTAGCCATCGGTGCCGGGTCCGATCCAAATTGGGCAATGGCAACCCTCCCTGCCGGCTGGGTCCGATCAAAACAACCTTTGCGAATCGGATTGCAAGCGATTTCATCGTTCGTATGGAGTCACGACGTTTCAGTTGAAGTCGGATTTGGCTCGTCCGGAGACGTCCAGAGCGCACTCACTTTCCCCGAGGGACCCAACTTTGCATTCGATGGCTCGACTCCAGATGCGTACTTGACGGTCGGGTTTGAGACGATGCTCCCACCTAACGCTAGGCGGAATTCGGGCCTCGTGTGGGTCAAGGTCGACCGATCTGATTTGAGTAGTCCTTGGACCCTCGTCACAACAAAGGGGGATGCGGGTCCGGTTCCGATTCGCGCAGTCAAGGTGCCCACGATTGTGTCCATCGCAACCGTTGGCAATGAAACCGTTATTACGCTCTCTGGTGCGGAGCAGGTCTTGGGTGCGAAGTTCACCGGTCAGCAAACCTTTATTCCCCCTCAACTGCTCGAATCGGCCCCTGGCAACCTCAATGCGACCATTGCGGGTCCCGCGAATGCCACCGAATTCGACCTTCAACTGAGAGACGCCGCCGAAGGTGTCATCCACGTGAAGATCACAAAGCCTTAGAAGATTCGATTTGAGCCCAAATATGGCGGCAGATGTTTGAAAACCATCTGCCGCTTTTTCCTACCAAAAATTTTTTAAAAATAATCTCGTACGTTGACGACAATTGTCGTACAATCCATAGACGACGATTGTCGTCAGGCGAAATATGGAAAAGAAGAATGGAGTCGGAAGAGCAGAAGCCGAGGTACTTCGCTTTGTCGCAGACCACCCGGGCGTTGCAGTTAGTACGGTTGCCGAGCATCTGTTTGTAACGAAAGGTCAGACTCGAACGACTGCCCTCAACACAATGGAGCGGCTACGAAAGAAGGGCTACCTCAAGCGAGAACAGGTCGATGGAATCTACCAGTACTTTCCATCCGGTGGCAAAGTTAGGCTTATCGAGGGTCTTGTTGACGACTTCGTCGAAACCGTCCTGGGAGGTTCGGTTGCTCCCCTTGTTGCCTATTTGACTAACAAAGTGGAAGTCAACGATGCTCAAGCAGCCGAAATTCGCCGACTACTTGACCGACTAGAAGGAGACACCGATGTTTATTGAAACGCTTGCCCGAGCTTCCATCCAGGGCGCTTTTCTCATCACTCTTCTCTATTTAGGATTGGCAAGCTTCCCTGCCATCCCTCCGCTAGTCAGGCTCTGGTTGTGGCGGGTCGTCTTCATTAAGCTCGTCATTAGCCTCATTCCTTTCGCGGTGATAACGCTCAACGTTTTGCCAGCCCCCCATCCATCCGTTATCGCCTCAGAAGTTAGAAGCGAATCACCCACGAGCATTGCGCCCAATTCCGACTTGAGCCGACCTACTCCAGAACGCCCACAGTTACCATTTGATCCTTGGTTCGCGCTTTGGATGATCGGTATGAGCGCGTTTGCCTTTCGATTCGTTTACCAATCGCGAGTGATTCAGCGATTGACTCAAAATGCTCAACCGGTGACCGACTCTGACTTAATTAGAACGATTCGTGAGTTCTCATACCATGCAAAACTCAACCGCGTTCCAACACTTTTCAAGTCGCCTGAAGCTTCATCTGCCCTTGTAATGGGCTTGAATCGACCAATCATCGTGATCCCTGATGATCCGACTTACAGGGATGATTTGAAGCTGATGATTGCTCACGAAGTTGCCCACATTGGGCATCGAGACCTGTTATGGAACGGCTTTGTATCGCTCGTCCAAGTCCTTTTTTTCTTCCATCCCCTAGTGTGGTTGGCTTCTCGTGCCAGTCGGCAGTCGCAAGAGTCAGCCGCTGATTTTGCGGCGATTTCCTATTCGAAAGTCGCTCCGAAGCGCTATGCCGAAATGCTGGTTCGCGCAACAGTTATCCCTTGTAATCAAATTCCTTTGCTCTCGTCTGGCCTTCCCGTTGCTGGAACGTATTCCAGCCTAAAAGAAAGGTTAAAAGCAATGAAACACTTCAACACCAAACCAACCTATGCTCGAGTTGCCTTGGCGATATTTTTCACCTCCGCAACTATCGCAATGACTCCCGCCTATCTCTTTGGTCAGCGTGATCTTGAAAAGAAGGATCACCCTCAATCCCACAAACGCACCGCCAACCGAACCCGGGCAAAGGCGAAACACGTTCACACAAAATCAACGACACACCATTCCACCCGAAGCCTGCCAAGGATCGCGAGGCTGAATGACGTCCCGCTCAAGCATCTCGCAAAAGCGAGTGGACGAGTGGTCACTGGAGCATCGAATGCCGGGCAAGAAATTGCATCGTCGGGCGGGCCAGGAGTCGCAGACGCAGGATTCGGTGGTGGCAAAGATGGTCCAGTTGCGCAAGCAGGTGGATTTGGTGTGGGTAAAGGTGGCCAACCAACCAGCGGTGGCAAAGCGGGAGGCGGCGGCTTCGGTGGCGGCGGTGGCCAAGCGGGAGGCGGTGGCTTCGGTGGTGGCGGTGGCCAAGCGGGAGGCGGTGGCATCGGTGGTGGTGCTGGATTCGGTGGCGGCGGTGGCATCGGTGGTGGTGCCGGACAAGCTGGTGGTGGTGGATTCGGAGGCGGAGGCGGCATCGGTGGTGGTGCTGGGCAAGCTGGCGGTGGTGGATTCGGTGGCGGCGGTGGTGGTGCGGGCCAAGCTGGTAGCGGTGGCCAACCTGGTAAGGGCGGTCAAGGCGGCCGCGGCGGCTCGGCTCGTGGCAGCAAAGGTGGTCGGGGAGGAAGCGGCGGTCGGGCTGGTGGTCAGGGTGGCGCAGGCGGACAAGGAGGCCAAGGCGGATCTGGTGGTAGCGCAGGTGGTCAGGGAGGATCTGGCGGCGGAGCTGGAGGTGCCGGTGGTACGGGCGGTGGTACCGGTGGTCAGGGGGGAGCGGGAGTGGCCTGCCCCGTTTTTCTGTACCAGTCATAACATTAGACTTCCTCTGTAACTGGTCTGGCGAGTTTTGAATGGAGGGAGGGCGTAGCCCGACCGGAATTCAGAACTCGCGCGGCGGCC
>CAIUHP010000075.1 GCA_903899015.1 uncultured Armatimonadota bacterium
CAAAGGAAACCAAGCCGCCGCAGAGTCCCTCTGGGCACATATGCAAAACCCAAGAGGCAACGGCAAAATCGCCGGTGGCAACCAACCTTTCGCGGTTGGACCCGGTGGAAAGATTATGCCTCCAGGGGGAGAACAGGGCGGAAATCGCTAAGACGAATTCATGAATTACGATGTTGTGATTGCAGGAGGCGGCCCGGCTGGGTCGACTCTGGGCTGTTTGTTGCGCAAATACGATCCAACGATCAAAGTGTTGATCGTTGAAAGAGAAAAATTCCCTCGGGATCACGTCGGAGAGAGTCAACTCCCCGCCGTTTGCGAAATCCTCGACGAAATGGGGGCTTGGGACAAAGTTGAAGCCGCGAACTTCCCCATCAAAATCGGAGCTACGTACAAGTGGGGCATCACCGATGACCTATGGCATTTCAATTTCCTGTTGAACGCGGAGCTACAAGAGCAACCGCGACCAGCCAAGTACGAAGGTCAAAGACGACAAACAGCCTTTCAAGTTGACCGTAGCATTTACGACCAAATTCTTCTGGATCATGCCCGGGAGCTAGAATGTGACGTTCTCGAAGAGGTTGGCGTTGTTTCGGTAAGCCACCATGGTGACAAAGTAACTGGTTTCCTTCTACAGCCGGAGGCAACGGGGAGCCTCCCGGCAAGCTGGGGAGGTAACCGCACGGTGACAGCCAACTACTATTGCGACTGCACCGGCGGCTCCCTGATGCGACGCACCATGAATATCGGGATCGATTCCCCAACTTCTCTCCGGAACGTCGCTATTTGGGATTACTGGCAAAACGCTGACTGGGCCGAAACGATCGGCATTGGTGGCACGCGCATCCAAATCATGAGCCTTGGTTGGGGTTGGATGTGGTTCATCCCGATTAGCGAAACTCGAACGTCGCTCGGCTTGGTGACACCCGTTCAGTATCTGAGAGACAGTGGTAAAAAGCTGGAAGAGCTTTACCAAGAAGCCATTCAGTCAGAACCAATCATCGCGAAATTACTTGTCAATGCCGAGGCAGAAAACCATCTCTCGACGACCCGTGATTGGAGTTTTTCTTCCGATCGCTATTCGGGAGAGAATTGGTTCCTCGCCGGTGATTCAGCAGGATTTGCAGACCCCATTCTATCAGCAGGCCTAACCCTCGCTCAATCGGGCGCACGTCGCTTGGCCTTTACGATTCTGGAGCTCAGAAAGGGTGACATGAACCCGGTTTGGCTTCATCGAGAATACGAGTCCACCTATAAATTTCAAATCAGCCATCACATTCGCTTTGCCGACTATTGGTATTCCGCAAACGCGATTTTTACCGACCTCAAAGAGAATTGTGCAAAGATCGCCGCCGATGCCGGACTTGACCTCGAAGCCGATGCGGCCTTCCAATGGTTGGGAACGGGAGGATTCGCCCGAGATACCACCCCAGGCGTCGCCCGGGCGGCGACCTGGAGTCTCGGAACCGTGAAGCACATGATCAATCGATTTTCGGAGAAGAGCCCGACCTGGGCAATTTCAACGAACAATACATTCCGATTGTGTCTGGATGGAGCCGAAAAGGAATATGTCTCCTTCTACGATCAGGGACGTGTCATACCAATTCGCAGTTACGTAAGAGGAGAGACCAACCTGCCACTACAGGGCCTCTACCATGTTCTCTTTGATGTTCTTCAGAAGTATTCCGACTTGAGCGACATTGCCGATGTCCTATGGCGAGTTGCAGAATCCGGCACGATGGGTGAGAACCCTCAAGCGGTTTTCGCAAGCTCGATTGAAGTGCTCGAGGCCATGGTCACCGATGGCTGGGTCACCGCATCCAGAAATATGGACCGTCCGATCCTGAAAATTGCCTTCCACGAAGAAGGGTATGCCATGGAGTTTGCTTAGCCTTCCAACCCACCCAATCCAACATGATCTTTTCAATTCTTCTGGGCCTTGCAAAACCTTTCGCGGCGGATCCGCTTCTAGAGGAAGTTCAACACCGAGCCGTCAATTTCTTCTGGAAAGAATCGAATTCCGAAACAGGATTCACTCATGACCGTGCCCGAAATGTTGGGACCTACACCGAACCGAATACAATCGCAAGTTGTGCAGCCGTCGGTTTTGCTCTTGTGGCCTATCCAATCGGTGTCGATCACAAGTGGCTCGACCGCAAGCAGGCCCTTGAGCGAACTCGTCTGACTCTCAAGCACCTACTGACCGACTGGCAACAGGAACATGGCTGGCTCTACCATTTCGTCGACTGGAAATCAGGCGTAAGACAATGGAAATCCGAAGCGAGTAGCGTCGACACAAGCCTGTGTCTCGCAGGGATTCTATTTGCGGAGCGCTACTGGAAGGATTCCGAAGTCACTCGAGACTCCCAGGCCTTTATCAACCGGATTGATTGGAAATGGATGCTTGAGGAGGGCGGCAAGACAGTTGATGCGGTTCACCTTAGCATGGGTTGGCACCCTGAGAGCGGGTTCATTAATAATCGATGGTCCGATTATAACGAGGCAAAGTTCCTCTATATCCAGGCCTATGGCCTTTCGGATATTACGAATGCTGGTTGGGACAAGATTAAGCGAACCGAGGTGCACTATAAAGGGATCGACTTGCTTACTGGTGGGCCGCTCTTTATGCACCAGATGTCCGAGGGTTTTTACGACTTCCGAGGCAAGCGTGATCGTTTGGGTTACGATTACGAAATTGCTCAGCGCAATGCTTCGCTCGCAAACCGACAGTACTGCATCGATAATCCCAAGGGATTCAAAGGCTACGGAGCCAACTTCTGGGGATTAAATGCGAGTGATGGTCCGGATGGTTACAACGCATTCGGTGCTCCTGGCTGGATTAACGACGATGGCACAATTTGCCCAACGGCTCCCCTCGCTAGCATCAACGTTCTCCCCCAAGTAGCAATGGATTTCGCGAAAAGCCTTCGCACCGACTACCCGGATGCCTGGGGACAATACGGCTTCCCAGATTCTCTAAACCCAAGTAAGAATTGGACGGACACCGATGTGATCGGCATCGACCTTGGCATGATGCTTTGTGCTACCGAGAACTACCGAACTGGCCTGATTTGGAAGACGTCCAATGCGAATCCAATCATTAGGAAAGGGATGGACCGGGCGGGCCTTAAGCGTGCGAAAGTTGATGGCCGCCTCCAAGTCACCGAATAATAGGACGACAAGCTCGGGGTAACGTACGACTGAAATCATGGCGTCTAAAGCACTTCCCCGAGCCACTCCTGAATCGGTTGGCATCTCTTCTACCGATATCATTCGCTTCATAGATGAGGCAAAAAAAGCCGAGCTTGGCATTCATAGCCTTATGGTTGCTCGCCGCGGCAGTGTCGTGACAGAGGCTTGGTGGCCCCCCTATCAGCCGAACGATATTCACCTCCTTTACTCGCTGAGCAAGAGTTTCATGTCGTCTGCGATTGGCTTTGCCGTTCAGGAAGGTCGACTCTCGGTGCAAGACACGGTAGTTTCCTTCTTTGGCGACAAACTCCCAAGCAACCCTAGTGCAAATCTCCTCGCAATGACCATTCAGGACCTCCTCACGATGTCATGCGGTCACGATAAAGATGAGATCTCGGACATGTATATGCGGGAAGACGGAGATTGGGTGCGCGGCTTTCTTGCTCGGGAGGTTCCTCACATACCTGGAACCCATTTCCTCTACAACTCAAGTGCCAGCTTCGTGCTGTCAGCAATCCTGCAACGAGTAACCGGCTCCACGACCATTGACTATCTTCGCCCTCGATTGCTTGATCCACTGGGCATCGAAAATGCGACATGGGAATCAAACCCGGAAGGAATCAATATGGGCGGTTGGGGGATGAGCATCACCACCGATGCGATCCTTCGATTCGGCCAATTTTACTTGCAAAAGGGCATGTGGGAAGGTAAGCAGATCCTTTCGGAATCTTGGATCGAAGAAGCCACTCGATTTCACGTTTCAAACGAAAATAACGAACAGATCGATTGGAAGCAGGGCTACGGTTATCAGTTCTGGCGAAGTCGGCACAATGCGTATCGTGGCGACGGTGCCTTCGGACAGTTTTGTGTCGTGCTACCCGAACAGGATATGGTGGTCGCGATCACGTCTGGTGTGAGCGGTATGCAGGCGGTGCTCAATTTGGTTTGGGACCATCTCGTCGGGCCCATCAGCGAGACTCCACTTGCCGCAAATCCAGATTCGCTGAAAGAACTCCAGTCCACGATCTCCCAATTGGAGCTTATGGGGCCGAAAGGAGCTTTGACTTCTCCCATCGTCAGCTCCATCCACGCCAAAACCTTTGTCCGATCGGAAAAGGGTGATGGTCTTCAAAGTTGCGTGTTATCCTTTGGCGATGACTCGGGAACGCTTACTCTAGAAGACTTCGAAGGCGAATATCGAATCGAATTCGGCATCGGTAAGTGGGTCTCAGGGATCACTGATTTTCAACTTCCCAATCGAAGGATCGGCGCTCGGGCAGCATGGCTTGACGACGATTTGTTGGAGATTAAGGTGGTTCACCTCGAGAGCCCTACCACTACCAACATTCAATGCAAATTCGACGGAGACGCGATCAACTTAACCACCGGCCTTCAGTTCATCTTTGGCCCTTCTGAGGGACCAAGCTTCAACGGTAAGTTGAGTTAAAAAACATGCCTGTTATCAAGTGAGGAATTCATTCTTCATTCGATAACAGGCACGAAACGTCCGATTCAGCTTCTTGTGTTAGCCGCCAACTCGTTGAAGATACTGATCTCGCAATCGAGTGAACTTACTCTTCATTTCAACTGGCTTTCCATTCACGAAGATGTAGCGAATGTTTGAAGTCAACTCAAATGGATCGCCATCGCAAATCACTAGGTTCCCTAGTTTTCCGGGAGCAATGCTGCCAACCTTGTCTGAGACGCCGAGAATTTCTGCCGCAGAAAGCGTCATGGATTTTAGAGCATCTTCAGGGGAAAGCCCGTATGCGCAAGATTCAGCCACTCGTTGCGGAAGATTCATTGATTCTGCGTAGCTATCACTCTGGAAGCAGAATTTGACGCCAGCTCGCTTGAGTGCAATCGGTGCAACATACGGTGAATCGTACGGATCCCAATCGCTGGAGACCGTATTTGCACTAAGAGTTGATTTTCCTGCCGCAGTGAGAATCACCGGAATCTTGTTATCAGCAAGTAGCTTCGCTTCCTTCCAAGCATCGGCTGCTCCAACGACAACGACTTTAACTTTGTATTTCTTAGCGAATTCAACCACAGCTCGGATTCCTGACCGGTTACCGACATGGATGAATATGGGCAGTTGTCCTTTCACATAGGGCTGCATCGCTTCCATTCCAAGGTCGATATCGTCGTGTGACTTTCCGTATTTGATTGCCTTGTCAAAGAAAACCGAAATCTCGTCAGCACCACCGCCATCGTCGGCAGCTGGTCCGCCCTGACCACCAGCGGGAGCCGCTCCTGCTCGAGTTCCGTTCGCTCCCGGTCGATTCCGTTGGCCCGCCCCACCGCCAGCACCTCGTGTGCGCTGATAATTGGAGCCCATGTCGTCAGTGTCGTCTGCACTCAGATCGTGGTCACCCTGATCGTAGTCGACGTCACCATCAAAGCTGAATCCTCCGCCGCCCGGCCAGTTGATTGAGAGTCCTGCCTTCGGCTTGATGCCTAAGAGTTCCGTTGTCCAACCGGCAGTGTTCATCACCGACGCCTGACCCGAAACGGTTCCGCCTCTTCCCGAAGTCAACGCGGTAAGAATGCCTTGGTATCGCGTCGTTGGCAAATGCTCGCTTTGTGTTTGAACTGCCGTCAGAGAGACCAGATCCGGTTGATTTGTCCCAAGCTCACGCGCGTCGGTCGCCTGTCCGACCTGGCCGAATTCTGTTAGACCCAGAGTGGTACCGGCATCAATGAGCCCAGGATAGACGTTTAACCCTTTAGCATTCACAACGACTGCGTGTGCGGGAATCGCGACCTTCACGCCCACTGCCTTCACCAATCCGTTTTCCACCACGACCGTGCCCGACTTGATCACCGGACCACTTACCGGATGAATCGTTCCTCCGACAATTGCATAGATATTTGATGGGGCCGGAAGGGTTCGATCCTTCATATACGTGAAAGGATCGAGCCTATTCTTGGTTGTCGAACTCGCGTTGACTCCAAATGCATCCCGACGAGTGAAGTAAGTTTCGCCTTCGATGATCGTTGTATTGACTCGTGAATAGACACTGAGTGGGTGACCATCCCAAATGACTACGTCACCGTCTTTTCCGACATCAATGCTGCCCGTTCGCTTATCAATCCCAAGTTCTTTGGCAGGGTTGATCGTGATTAAGTCGAGAGCTTGTTGCTCCGATAGTCCACCAAATCGCATCGTCTTAGCGGCGTCGATATTGATCGCGGTTGTACCGGAAACACCGTCAGTGTTTACCGACACATTCACTCCCGCTTTCGTTAAGATCGAAGCGGCATAGGGAATGCAATCATAAAGTTCAAGCTTGCCCGCCCATTCGTCGGCAAAGATCGAGACTCCCACCCCAGCTTTGGCCAATTCAGGTGCGACCTTATACGATTCAAGAGCGTGTTGCATCGCTCCGATCTTGAAGCCGAACTCTTGGCTCAACCTAACCAGCATGAGAATCTCGTCTGCACGATAGGAGTGGCACTGAACCCAAATCTTTCGCTTCAGGATGTCTCCTAGCGTTTCTAATCGAAGATCTCGCTGAGGAGCAACCGCCTTTGGATCGGTCGCCTTTTTCGCCTCATATGCGGCCCATTTCTTGTTATATTCTCGTGCCTGAGTAAATCCACGACGATAGGTCGCTTCTACGCCCATTCTCGTATGAGGGAATCGCGTTGAAGTCGCCTGACCGGTTCGGGTGACGTTTTCTCCAAGCGCGAACTTGATCATCCTTGGCGCATCGGCAATTGGCATCTCCCGAGCCGACTTACCGTACTTCAGCTTAACGACCAAACTTTGGCCGCCAACTGGGTTTGCGCTACCGTGAAGGAGCAGGGCCGACGTTTCGCCACTGGCCACGGCTTGCCAAATCGCTTTTGCATCCGGATTGACAACATCCAGAACTCGAACCTCGCCAACGATCGCATCCGATCCTTCGTTCGTTGTATCCAATCCCCGGTGCACGTGGGCATCGACAATTCCCGGAGAAACGACCTTGCCAGTTGCATCGATAACCGGCACGCCAGGAGGTGCGGTGATCTTGCCAATAGCGACGATCTTGCCTCCTTGAATCAAGATGGAGCCCTTTTCAATCGTGCCGTGGGTCGCGGTCAATATCCGACCGTCTTTGATAAAGACGTCGCCGTGAGTCTGAATCTTTGGCTTACGATTGGCATTCGTTTCGGTGGGCAATTGCTGAGCAAACGCCACTTGTGCGGCATAAAATACTGCGATAAGTGCGGTTACTTTCACTTGGCACCTCCCTTCTTAACATCGATGCGCTTGCCTTCTACAAAGACAGTTTGGACGGCGCTCTTGCTGTCGATAAAATCTCCGTTGAGAATGACCAGGTTCGCCAACTTGCCGGCGGCAATCGTTCCCACTTTGTCGGAAACTCCAAGAATCGTTGCCGCTCCTGAAGTCATTGCCTTGAGGGCAGCTTCTTTTGGAAGCCCTTGAGCTACCAATTTGCGAACACCCGAAAGGTAATCACCAAATCCACTTCCAACACTAAACGCGATCGGAATACCCGCATCAACAAGTGCTTTCGGATTCTTAGATTTCTCAAGCCATATTTGATACCGATCTTCCAAAACAGCAGTAGGGGTGGAGTCTGCCCCGGTCTCGGGCTTGACGCTTGGCGCATCCGAGACATCGACGCTCAGAATGACGGGGATACTCTTTGACTTGAGTAGCTCGAGTTCTCGGTAAGCCTCCCGGCCTCCTGACACGATCATCTTGACGTTGAATTCGTCCGCAATTCTCGACGCTCGCACGATCTCTCTCGCGGTATCCGCCACAAACAATGCTGGCACTTGCCCCGTCACTAACGGCTTGAGGTTGTCAAGGCCAGAGTCTTTCTTGGCTGGTTCCGATGAAGAATATGTCTGAGCGTCGGCAAGGACTTGTCGAACCAAAGCTGTGACACCAAACAGTGTCCCTGGATAACCTCCGGCGCCGCCTCCAAAGCCTCCTTTGAGCGCGATCTCTTCTCCTGCATTGGGAACCAAAACATTGCCCGAACTAGTCAGATCCACCACCGCGGCGGTACCTCGAATCGAGCCGCTTCCAGAAGTCAGAAGAGCGGTGGTGACCCCCATCCCATAGCTGTCTTTCAGTCGATCAGCAAGGTCAAGGCACTTCGAGGCAATTATGTCGGTACGAATCCCCTTCTTATTTGCGTGCCACATTGATGCCGGGGCGGTTGTCCGGTTATCAGGAGGCGTTCCCGGAGTGGGAGCATCGGGAAGCTTGAGTCCTTGTGTGGAATAGGCATCGATAAAACCTGGATAGACGTACCAACCTTTGCCGTCGATGAACTGGGCGTCGGCCGGAACTTCCAGGTTGTCACCAACCGCCGAAATCTTGCCGTCATGTATGACGATCGAACCGACCGAAATCACGGTTCCATCTCCCACGTCAATGTGGGCGTTTCGGATGACGACATCCTTGGATTGCGCGTGTGCGGCGGTTGCAATGAGTCCCATTGCCAAACCTAATAACTTGAATCTAATTGCCATGAGTCCTTGGATGGCCTGGGGAAAGGTAAGCGAACTTCAGGCCAAAGCACATATTAACGGTTTGAGAGTCAATCCGGGAATCGTAACTAGGTTGGAGTTCTCTAGGAATTCATTTACGATTCCTTAACCGCGAAGCCATCTTGCTTCCCAATGACCGGGAGGAGTAAGTGAATGATGGTGAAAGCTAGCAGATAAGCCGTCGGCGCGATGATGTACAAAATGAGATAGTTGTTGTGGGTCCAGGCAAGGACATGTCCCACAAATTCGGCGAAAAATAATCCTGCGATGGCCCCCGACATTCCCCCGATCCCAATTACCGAACTCACCGCCTTACGGGGAACCGAGTCAGAAACCAACGTATATAGGTTTGCCGACCAACCCTGATGAGCCGCTGCTGCTAAACCGATAAGGCAGACGGAAACCCACTGATTCGTGACTTGAGAAGCGAAAACCACTGGAATCACGCAAAGAGCGCAAGCTAACAAGGCAGTCTTGCGGGCAAAGTTGACGGTCCGTCCGCTCTTAATCAGGTGGGAAGACAACCAGCCTCCCGCGATGCTTCCAAAGTCGGCGATGAGATAGACAATTATCAAGGGTGGCCCAATGTTTTTGAGGTCAATCTTGTAATGATCAAACAGGAATCCAGGTACCCAAAATAGATAGAACCACCATATCGGACTACTAAGAGCCATTCCCACCGCAAAGGCCCATGTCGCACGAAACCTCAGGAGCCCGAGCCAGGGTATCGGTTCCGAAGTGTCCTTCGGATCACTTTGAATATAGGCCAATTCCGATGCTGAAACCTTGAGATGATTGTCTGGCTGCTGGTACATCATCAGCCAAGGAACAAGCCAAATGAAGCCAAGCACACCGGTGGCAAGAAATGCCATCGGCCAGCCGTATTTGAGGGTAATCCATGGGACCATCAGCGCGGAAACCATGACACCAACGTTCGATCCCGCATTAAAGATGCCGGTCGCTAACGCACGCTCTTTCTGCGGAAACCACTCACTGATTGTCCTAATGGCGGCAGGAAAATTACCCCCTTCCGCAAGACCAAGCCCAACTCGGGCGATAGAGAATCCAGTGACCGAGCGAACGACCGAGTGTGCCACGGCTGCCAAGCTCCACACGAAAACGGAGAGGGCATATCCTCGTTTGACGCTCAAAATGTCGTTCAGTCTTCCCGCAAACAAATACCCAGCCGCATAGGCAGCTTGAAACCAGAAAACGATGTGGCCATACGCCACTTCATCCATGTGCAAGTCCGTTTTCAGCGTGTTCTTAAGAACTGAAATGACTTGACGGTCCAGGTAACAAATGGTCGTGCCAAAGAATAAAAGGGCACAAATCCACCATCGGTATCGCGACATCGTCACCGATTTTCCATTTGCATCGGCGTCAACATTGTCCACCGACCCATTTATACCAAGCTTCGGCTCAGAAAGGAAGGTTCAACTTTTGTCGTTTGACTCGAAAGCCACCGTTCACTGAACCGAACGACCATCGCTGGAATTCAGTTTATTGTCTCGCTTGATCGTTCTCCGATTTGAGTCAGTCCAACCAAACTAGATTTGGGGCAAGCCAAGAGTGAACGGCTCAATATTGGATATGTCGATAAAAAAGGATTTTATCGACATATCACCCTATAATATCGTTATTGGCGACACATCTACCGTTCAATAGACCCGACCAACCCTACAACGATTTGCCCTTGTTGCCTCCAACTGTGGAAATTGAGAGCAAGGCAGTTTTGAAGGCTGCCATTGAAGCTCACATCGCCCTAGCCCAACTGAGGGGAGTGGCCAAAGCCATTCCTAATGACAGCATCCTCATTCGAGCAATAGCCCTCCAGGAAGCCAGAACATCATCTGAGATCGAGATGATTGTCACCACAAACGATGAGCTTTATCGGGCACTGAGCCAAAATGAGTTCTCCATCGATCCTCAAACCAAAGAAGTTCTTCGTTACGCGGATGCGGTGTGGCTAGGTTATGGACATTTGCAGAAGGGCAAATTGTTGGATGTGCCCTTTTTCGAGGGGTTGGCTTCAACCATTCTTCAGCGTCCTATCTCCGTTCGAAAAGGACTTGGAACTCGAATTGGAGACGTTCGGACGGGAAAAACCGTCTACACGCCACCGGTCGGAGAGGCTTTGATACGCCGCCAGTTAGAGAATCTGTGTGCATTCTGGGAGAACAACCGCGAAGTCGATCCACTTGTTCGACTTTGCATGGGGCATTATCAATTCGAAGCGATTCACCCATTTAGTGACTCAAACGGACGTGTTGGCCGTGTTCTAAACATCCTCTTTCTCGTTCACCAGAAGCTGTTGGACTCGCCCATCCTGTACCTTAGCAGAGCTATCATTGAAGATAAACCCGCATATTATCGTGGACTGAGACAGGTCACCGAGGAAGGGCGATGGGAGGATTGGGTACTCATGATGCTCGGCAGCATCACGTCGACAGCGATCGAGACCCGAAGACGGATTGAGACGATCCAGAGAGAACTTGACCTGGCCATAAACCATGCGAAATTAAATATGAGTCGCGGTTATAGCATGGAACTTATTCGCACCATTTATAGCCAGCCATACACTAGGATCATCTTCCTTGAGAAGGCCAACATCGCAAAAAGGCAAGCTGCTTCCGAATATCTTCAGGAGCTCGAGCGGATCGGACTCCTTCGAGGTGTGAAGAGGGGGCGAGAAATGTATTACGTTAACGACCGGCTACTCGAAATTCTGACCATTTAGTTGCCACGACCCTTCAAGCGGACCCGATATCCCATCCCTTCCAAACGAGGATGCCCAGGAATGTTCGCAATTTGATATTCTGCTGATAGTTCTGAGGTTTTAAATGATTGGGATAGCGATTCTTGCGTTTGCGCTTCAACAGAAGACTCCGATTGACTTTGCTCGCGAGGCAATTCAAGCTGCAGTCGGGACCGAGAGTTCCCGAGTCGAAATAACCAGTTATAGCGGCCGAGTAAAGGAGTGTTATCGAATATCGAGCCACGACGGGAAAATTACGATCGCAGGATCGGACCCGGTAGGGGCAATGTATGGCGCTTTTGAATTTGCCGAGCGAGTGAAAAACAACGGTGATGCCGCTTGGAAAACCAACGTCGATGGTGAACCTTTCCTACCGGACCGAGGGCTCAACCTGTTTACGACACTCCCCTGGAACTACGCCAAGAACGACACCGATTACGAAGACGCTGCCCTAGTGGATCCTAATCGATGGTGGTTCCAAAACGATGATTACTGGACCACCCTTCTCGACACGATGGCGCACAGTCGGTTGAACTGGCTGGATATTCATGGAATGTGGGATGTGAGCTCAACCCGTGCTCCAAACCTTTATGCCTACTTTGTTACAAGCCCATCATTTCCCAAGGTTGGCGTTCCCGAAGAAGTCAAGCGAGCCAATCTTGCCCGGCTGAATCGAGTGGTTCAGATGGCGCATGAGCGAGGGATTCGGGTGAGTTTGATGGCTTACGAGGCCAATCTACGGATTCCCCAGAACCAGAATCCTCCTTATGCTCAATCTGAAGAGAACATTTACAAGTACACAAGAGAAGCCGTCGAGCAGATGATCCGAGGCGTTTCTGGCCTCGACGCGATTGGCTTCCGAATTGGAGAGAGTGGACGCAGTGAATCCTTCTTCAAGTGTTACGGCGAGGCCGTCAAACTAAGCGGACGGAACATTCCACTTGTCACCCGGAGCTGGATTACCCGTCGACAACGCGTCTTGCCGCTCGCGCGGGCTTCGAACGACTTTACCGTCGAGATTAAGTACAACGGCGAGCAATGGGGCGCACCGTATCCGGTCGCGGGTGGTCGAATGGCGACCTGGAATAGCTATTCTTTCGAAGACTATCTAAGCGACGCTGGCTCTCCAAGTAAAAACGCTAAGACTTGGCCCGGTTGGTCCGCAGAAGGTGGTGGCAAATGGCCGAACAACCCCTACAAAGAAGTTTGGCAGGTGCGTGCAAATGGTACTCACCGCATTTTCCCTTTCTATAACCCTGACTGGGTTCGACGCTCGATCAGTGCCATGAAGGTCGGCACCGCTTCGGGCTACACCATTGAAGGCGAAGACGCTTACTATCCCAAGTCTCCTCTCTACTACTTGTCCAACCCTAAAGATCAGTATTGCGATTGGATCCATCAAAGAGATGCCATGTATTGGATGACCTGGGGAAGGCTCGGTTACGATCCCAAAACCCCAGATTCCGTTTTTGATGCCCAAGTCACCCAGTGGTTTGGACCTCAAGGTCAGAGGATCGCAGATATTTGGAAGAACGCAAGCCAGATCGTTCCGCTCTCGTTCATGGCGAATTCTCTCGGCCCAGATCACCGAGACCATGCTCCGGAACTTGAGACGGGTGGCGATACCCAAGGGTTTATTGACGGGCAACCTTTCGATCCGTTTGTTTTCCGATCCGTTCACGAAACGGCTGGACTCCAAGCAATGGGTGTCACTGATGGTCGAATCGGGGTTGACGACGTCGGAACTCGCCTGGCAACACTTGCTCGGGACATTCGCAAGCTCACCAATTCAATTAGCGAATCTGCCATCCCCGCCGAGAACAAAAAACGATACTTCGAGTTAAAGAATTCGTTTGGGATGCTCTCAGGATTGGCTCAATACACAAGCGGCCGATTTAGTTCGGCCCAGCGGGTTGCTACTCAAGAGGTGGAAACGGGTGAAGATCTTCTCACAAGTCCTTTCGATGCTCAACGGGTACTCCGTCAGCTCAACCAGAACATAAACCCGTTCTCTCCAACCGAGGCGTCTCCGTTTGCGAATCACAGTTTCATGAACGTGTGGAAGGGCTGGGAGATTCTCTCCAACTCCGACGCAGCCAACTTTTACAAGCCGTTCACTGAGCGGCTTCGCATGCACACCAACACGTTTCATTGGAAGTCTGAAGCTCCATTGATTGAACGAGAGGGAATGCCACCAGTAGCTTACCAAGCACAACCATTGCCAAAGTCTTCCGCTCCTGGTTTAAATTTGGCCGCACTTTCAACTGCCGAACTAACGTGGAAGAGATCGGGAGGCAAAGTGGTGGCGATGGTGCCCACGAAAGGACTCAAGGCGGCGTGGCTCCTCTATAAACCGCTTCCGAGCCCGACGTTCTTTCACAAGACTCCAATGGCTCGAATCGGCGACCACTTTGTCGCTTCCATTCCGGACGAATCCTACGGCGAGTGCCTCGCCGCAGAAATTCAATCAGACTCGGGATTAACACGTATTCCCTCGTTTGTCCAAGGCAAGAAACCCTACGTGATTGTTTCTGCTCGGTCTGGACCAACCGCTCAGATCTATGGAAATGAGGAGGCGATGACTTTCCTCGATTCCAAGGTCATCACGCCAGAGAAGTACGGTTCGATGATCGTCGCCCCGCGAGCAAGTGATTTCTTCCGAGGTTTCGATCGCACCACTCGGCGCAAAGTTCTTGACCCAGTGGCTCGGGGAATGAAGCTTATTGTTCTTCAACAGGATTTCGTTTCTGGCCGATATCCCTTGGACTTTCTGCCTCGCCCGCTAAGAGTCGAGGGCAATCCTACTCCTGGTGTTTTCGATGCTGGAGGACTGCTTGGTCTGCCTCGATTGGAAACTCGAGAGATCATGTGGCAGCACTTCCTTCCAAGCGAAGGATGGGAGGTCCCCGGAAACGGTGGCGTTGCCCATATGAAGTTTGGCAAGGGCGACATCTTTGTCGTGGCCGGTCGGCTCATGCAACGGATGACCTCCAAACCTGTTGCACTAGCCTTACGAAAGCTACTCGAGACAAACGGTAGACACCTTCCCGCGATCCTTTTCGATCCCGGCACGGAAGGAGCAGTCTATTCCACATCGATCTACCCCGATCTTTTCAACGCGCTCAATATTCCCTTCCTCACTCTCGGCGAAGTCATTGCTAAAGAGCAAGGACCTAACGATCTCAAAGCCATTCCGGGACCTATCATGGACGACGACATCCTCAACGGTAAAGCCAATGCCCAAGGCACTGCATTTCTCAGAGGCAGGGTACAGAAAATGTCTGCTGTGCAGACTCCAAGTGCGGCGTCATTCGAATCCATTCGCAAGGCTCGTAAGAAAGAGCTCTTGAAGGCTTTAGGACTCGATCCTATGCCACCGAAGACTCCTCTAAATGCCCGCCAAACGGGAATCCTTTTTGGTCAAGGATTTCGGATTGAGAAGGTTGTGTTTGAAAGCAGACCTAACTTCTATGTAACGGCCCACGTTTATCGTCCAAATACAAAAGACCTTATCAAGCGGCCCGTCATCATGAACGTCAACGGACACTGGGCCCACAAAAAAGACGAAGACCGAATTCAACTTCGATGCCAATTCGAGGCCCTGCAAGGCTACATCGCAATCGCGATTGACAGCCCTGGACACAGCTTTGAAGGCAATAGCCTTATTGAGCGACGGCCAGAAGGAGAGCACAACGACTTTGCGCTCGTCGAAGGCGGCAGTAATGCGACCGGTTACTATGTGTGGGACGCGATTCGGGCCTTGGATTACATGGCCACACGTCCTGACACCGACATGCAACGGATCGGTATCACAGGTGCTTCAGGAGGCGGGCTCGCCACTCTTTACGCCTTTGCTGCGGATGATCGTTACACGGCGGCCGTTCCGGTGGTTTATATGTCGAGCCTTGAGCTTGCCCCGGACAATGGATGCCTTTGCAACCACGTACCGGGAACCTGCCAGATTGGTGATCGGTCGGACGTGATCGGTATCCAAGCCCCCAAACCGGTTTACATCATGGGCGCCCAAAACGATGGTGAATTCACTCCGCCGGGCATGATGCTGACCCACAAGAAAATGGAAGCGACGTGGAACCTGTTTGGCAAAGGAAATGATACTTATGTTCAAGTCTATGCAGGTGGACATGACTATAACAAACCCATGCGCGAATCCATGATCGGGTTCTTCAATAAGTATTTGAAGGGCGAAGGGGACGGTTCTTCAGTTCATGAACCAGACTTAAAGGTCTGGGATTCCGAAGATCACCAACTGCTTGTTCTCGAAACCCCCATTGCGGGTGAGCGAACCATGCGTGACCTGAGCAAGGAATATCTCGACCAAGCTCCCTCTGCAGTTTCGAAAGAAGAAGTTATCCGAATCAACGGCGGGCTTCCCGCGAAGTCAGCGCTTAAATATCAAGAATTGGGAGACGGTTCGAAGCGAGGTGTTATTTTCGAGCCCCAAGCTGGGCTTCAAGTCCCTGGAATCTTGGTCATGCCCAAAGGGAAGGTTGAAGGCGTAACGATCGTGATGGTGGATGCCGGTAAGGCAGAGGGCCAAAAACTCGTTCCAGCCTTACCCAACCAAGCGACCCTCTACTTGGACGGTCTTGGAATCGGAGAACTGAACCAGGTTGAGATGAGATACGCCGTCTACATGGGGACGTCGATCTCGTTTATGAACGGTTGGGAAATTGTCCGCGCGGCCGAAGCGATGGAGCGCTACTCCAAAAACGTCAGCATCATTGGGAAGGGCCCCATTTCTTCTCAATCGGTGATGTTCGCTGGAATCATGCACTCAGACTTCGCAAGCGTTACAGGTCAGGAGTGCCTCAAGTCATGGAAGGATGTCTTCCAAGACAACATCTCCGACTACGCAATCCAACCAAGAGCTCATTTGTGTGGATCGTTGGATCATCTCCGATCCTTGGTTAAGAATGCCACTTGGAAGTTCTAGGAAAACCAAACTCCTCTGCTATTGATGGCAGAGGAGTTTTCATGTTTCTGCATCGTCACCCGTGACCTTGATGTCTCCACCAACACGCCACCGGGCAAACGGCTCCGTCAAGTTAAACCCGAGTAACTGAATAGATCTTAGGCTTTGACCATCCTTGATATGAGCGTGATTGGTCTTCGGTTGATGAACTTGCTGTGAGGCGTAGATGCCTCGGTGGCCACCTAGAATGTAAGTCAGGATGCACGATATAGCGAGCGGTAAGATGAGGTGACCGCCGAAAAGCTCGACCCCCATAATGGTGCAAGCCAACGGGGTATTGGCTGCTCCCGCAAAGACCGCCACAAATCCGAGGGCAGCAAAAAGTGCAGGATCTTGGTGGGTAACTTGTGCAAATGCTGCTCCCAGCGTGGATCCAATGCAAAAGAGAGGTGTCACTTCGCCCCCTTTGAAACCGGTGCCAAGGGTGATGGATGTGAAGAGAATCTTTAGCAGAAACGCATAAAGCACGACTTTCCCAGGGTGAAACGAAGCTTTCATCAACGGAATCCCAAGACCGTTATAGTCTTGATTCCCCACCAACAGAGTCAATCCGATAATCGCAAATCCGCCTATGATCGGCCGGACATAGGCAGCCCCCTTCATTTCCTTCCCGATGGACTGAATCCAATGAGTCAATTCAGAAAATGCAGTGCTGGCTAAGGCAAATAACACCGTCACACACAGGATCAAAAGCAAAACGGTTGGCGTTAACGTGAATGTGGGGGCAAAGTCGTACCCTTGATGTCGAATTCCAACTCCCTTACAAACCACGTCACCGACAATGCTAGCGACAAGGCACGGGATAAGTGCGTCGTACTTGATCCGTCCAATTGACAAGACTTCCATTCCGAAGATCGCGCCGGCAATGGGAGTTCCGAACACGGATCCAAAACCGGCTGATATTCCGGTCATGATCAGAATGCGACGATCTTCTTTTGAAAGCTTGAGCGGCTTTACAGCTAAATCCGCTAAAGTGCCCCCCATCTGAACCGCAGTTCCTTCTCGTCCTGCTGAACCACCTAACAAATGAGTGAGGACCGTCGTGGCTAGGATATAAGGAGCCATCCGAAACGGAATGGATCCATTCGGATCGTGTATTCGATCAAGAAGCAGATTGTTACCGCCCGCAACGGATTTTCCATGACCGGCATAAGCGAGGCCAATTGCTGCTCCGCCAATTGGCAGCAGCAATAGAAGCCACGGATGAGCCAGCCGAGTCGATGTCGCAACGTCGAGTGACCACAGAAAAAATGCGGAAGCAAGCCCAGAAAGGATGCCCACCCAAGCCCCGAGTAGCGTCCATTTGATCACGACTGCAAACAGAGCCGTCTGTTCATTCCAACGCAGCCGACCGTTCATTGACTCAGAATCCACAGAGCATTCACTCCCGATCGCGTCGATAGCCTATTCGTTATGTTCAAGCAACACCTTGTTTCAACCAGGCTTCGCGTTGGGAGAGAGTTCCACCTACGGCGAGGCCACCGTAGGAGTCATCAGCTGAAGCATCGTTGCTTCCAGCGGTTGGTTCAGGGCGAACTCCATGCCCCGTAAGAACTCTATGATAGCTGATCGTACACAAGGCGTCAACGAATGGACGCGTTGTTCACTTCTCTGGCCGAGGACGATCTCCGAATAGCTTTGCCAAAGTCGGTTCCATAGCGCGAGCCCAAATTCCAAATCCTTTGGCGCTCGGATGGAGAAAATCAGGCATGATCTCAGCCGAAATCGTCCCATCTTCCTGCAGAAACTTTGAACTCAAATCGAGATAAGTAATCATCCGTTCCTTACCCAAAATCGAGATCCCACGATTCACATCTTCCACCTGTTTACGCATGGGACTAGAAGGATTCTGATCTCGAGGGAAGATGCCCAAGAGGAGAATCTTCGTCTTGGGCAATTTATGCCTTAGTTGGCTCACGATGGTATCGATCCCTGTGACGATATCTTCCGTCGAATTCGAACCCATATTATTGGTCCCGATCATCACGACTGCGACCTTAGGCTTAATTCCATCGAGTTCGCCATGTTCGAAGCGCCAAAGAACATGCTGAGTTCGGTCCCAACCGAATCCTAGATTGACGGCATTTCTGCTCCCGAAATACTTGTCCCATAAATAATCGCCCCGACCATGGATGGTCTGCTCTTCTGGAACGCCTCCCCACATATGGGTGATGGAGTCCCCGATGAGAAGAAGATCTACTTTGCCCTGCTTCACTCGTTCGACAACCGCGTTGTGGCGTGCCATCCAATCGTAACTGTGAGACTGGGACGGTCCCTCATCAACGACGGGAATGACTGTTTCGGGAAGTTTCGTCTGGTGGTCTAGGGAACCATAAACAACGCCGGCAGCTATGATAACGACTGAGGCAGTTAAAAACCGAACATTCATCAATTTCATGTTAGTCCACAAATCGAATGAGGGCGATCAGTTTTCACCGATCGCCCCCATCCATACTCGTTCATTCCCAGGTCGCGAGTCTATTTTCTGCGATGATGCTTCTTAGTCTTTTTCGTCGTTGCCTTAACAGGCTTCGCGGGCTCATCCTTAGGCGCTTGCGAAGGGCTGATGGCATTGAATTGAATATCTCCCGCATCGTTGACCGTGATCAAGGAATTACCGTCCGCAGTAAAGCAAACCGGCGAACCCACTGACGATTGGCCAGTAATTTCTCCGACTTTCTCTCCGGTTGTTGAATTCCAAATCTTGACCGACTTGTCAACCGAAGCGGACGCAATGAACTTTCCGTTCGGCGAGTAAGCAAGGTTGTTCACCCAGTCTTGGTGCCCCTTCAGAGTTGCCACGGTCTTCTTTGAGGCGGAATCCCAAATAAGGACTTCTCCGTTCTTGCCACCCGTAACTTCTTGAGTACCGGCTGGGTTGTAGCAAACGTCAAATACACCTTGATCGTCAACCGTATTTAAGAACCCGAGGCACTGTCCCGAGTTGCAATCATAGACCCGGCCTCCGTGACCCAAAATGCCGGTCGAAATGGTGTAAGGCAGCTTGGGGCTAAATGCTGCGCCATAAAAGTTTGCGCCCTTGCCAAGGATCTTGCGCACCTCTTTCGGCGCTGGTTTGGACAAATCGTAAATATTGATTTGGTCGTCTTTGCCCGTGCTGGCAAGGTACTGCCGGGTCATGCTGAAGCTGAGCTTTTCGATTCCCTTCGTGTGGGTTCGATACTCGCGAATCTTGCTTCCTGTAATGGGGCTTTCGATCCAAATTCGTGCCGATTCGTCTCCAGTTGCCACATAAGTGCCGTCTGGGCTCCAAGCGGCGGCGTAGGCACCTTGTGGATGCTTCGCCAGAATACGAACGGTTTGTCTCGACTTAGCATCCATGACTCGAACCGAACCATCTTCTAAACATGCTAAGAACTTGGATCCAGTAGGAGCGGCTGCTAGTGCAATAGGGCGAAGCCCTTGAATCACCGGACCGGCCGAGACCTGAAACACGACCGATGTCGGTTTGTGCACAGGTGTGCCCATTAACAAGGCGGCAGCAAGAATCGTCATTTTTCCTCCATGAACTTTACTTCAGACGTGCGTATCCTCACGTCGACACTACCGTTGTACAACGTTTCGACCATGTCGAAGTTCCCTCCTCACATAAAAGCCGCAAGGTGAGACTTATCGTTGCCGGTAGTAATGTCATTTTACGCCGCACGGGTCATAAAGTGAACTTATTCCTACGCCAGAAAGAGCGGTAGGTGTGCAAGAATCGAAGATCAATGAATGACTTCGAACGAACGCTTGTCAGGCACTGGACCGTTGATTATTGCGATGGCTCCTCAACTGAGCAGGTAACGGTCCCTCATGCTTGGAAGCAAGATATCGCTCTAAGTCATGAAGGCCCAGTGGTCTACCGAACGACAATCGAAGTTCCCAATCGACCGTCCAAACTAAGATTCAGCGGCATCTCCTATTCGGCTGAAATCACCATTGACGGAAAAGTGGCGGCTCAACACACCGGAATTTGGGATGCTTTCGACGTATCCCTATCGGAATTCGCAGGCAAAAAAGCTGAAGTTTCCGTCAAGGTCATTAAGAATGGTGGTCCAACCTATCCCGTACGGGATGTTGCCAGCGGGTTTCTTCCCTACGTCTTTCACACATTTGGTGGAATTCATGGCGAAGTAGGCATCGTCGAGGACGACCTTTGCCTGTACCAACCTTTGCCGAGTACTCAGCGCGTGTCGACGCATGGTTCGGAAATCTATGTTAACGAACAACCTTTCTACATGCGGGGCATTCTGCATTGGGGTTGGTATCCCGACCTGGGCCATACGAACCCACCTTCAGACTTGATTCGCAATGAAGTCCAACAGGTTAAGAAACTTGGTTTTAACCTCATCAAGTTCTGTCTCTGGGTGCCGAGCCAGGCGTACCTGGAAATCATGAAGCAAGAAGGATTAGAAGCATGGATCGAACTTCCACTCTGGGACCCTACTCCCGATCCCGCCAAACAATCCAAAATCGCCGCCGAATTCGAAGAGATCGTTCGTCAATATCGCCACCACGATAACATCCTGATGTGGACCGTCGGATGCGAGTTAAGCGAGGCGACTTCTCCCGAATATCGTCAGCACTTAGTCCAGCTCATCAAGAACTTGACCGGTTCTCCGTTAGTGAAAGACAACTCCGGAGGAGCCGAAATGTACGGCGGAAGTCTGAAGGAATTTGGTGACTTTTACGACTTTCACCCGTACTGCGAATTGACTTACTATCCCCAAGTTCTCGACTCGCTCTTGCCGGGACCACGAAACGTTCAACCCATGTTGCTTGGCGAGTTCAACGATTCTGACGTTCATCGCAACTTGCCGCGTTTAGCCAACGAGATTCCGTATTGGTGCTCAACTCTTTCTGAACTAAACGATCAAGGAGTCCGCTGGCAGCATGATCTACCAGGGTTTTTGGGAAAGAACCGATTTGCTCAAGACCCTGAAAAAAATGGTCACGATAAATTAGCCGAGTCATCTCGACGAAAAACACTCTTTATCCGCAAGTGGGTCCAGGAAGCCGTTCGAGCTCGCTCCGAGATATCTGGCTATGTCATTACCGGAATGCGTGATACACCGATTTCAACATCGGGATTCTTTGACGACTGGGATCAACCACGATTCACTTCCATGGAATGTGCAAGTTGGAATAGTGAAACCTGTCTTTTTGTCATTCCAAACCGCAGGCCACCGTGGGTTCAAGGCGGTAATCGCCCCGGCTACAACGATCCCTTCAACCAGTTCGTCGGCCAAATCTTCTTTAAAGTAGGCATCCATTCCGAGTGTCCGCTGACAGGCGGATTACTCTGGCGACTGTCCGACGAAGACTCCAACGTTGTGGCTCAGGGTTGCGGCGACTTTGTCCATGTTGCGCCATTGGCTTCTCAGCAAATCAGTCAAATCGAATGGACAAGCACCGTGCCCGGCAAATACCGATTGGACGTCGAATTTGAGAACGTAAAGAATAGCTGGACCGTTTGGATATCTGAGAAATTCGGAGACGCTGACGGATCTTTCTGGAAAACGCATGATCCCTCTCAGCAATTTGGATTCACCTCTCATTCCGGAGAAGCGGCCCTGTCTACTCAATGGCAAGCAGACACCACAGGATTGTTCGTGCTGAGCGGATCAGGTACGGTTCCATGCCCCTTCTGGAGAGAAGCCGCCTATGAGTTTCTCCATAAACCGTTTTGGGAGGATCTCAACTTTGCCGAGAATTGGGAACGGTTTGTACCGATTGCTCCCGACCGAGCCTTATCACTCGAATGGCTTAAACCGCTTGGGCAACGGGTCGAGATTCTGATGAACCGCGTGGATGTCCGGACATACGTCGAAGCACCTGTCCTCGTTCGGGTTGGAAACTCATTCATTACGACATTGCGCCCATTTGGCGGACTGGGTATTCAACCATGTGGAATCCCTTCCAACGCTGCTGGGGCTGATTTAGTTAGAGGTATTGCCGCCACTATTCGGAAAGGCAGTTAAGAGGTTTACTTCAGCAGATGCCCAGCAAAGCCGAGCCGGTTACTGAATTACGTCGAGTTAAGATCGTTGAGAACGGAGAAGAATTAGTCGATTTCCTCCGGCTTTGCTCAGAACTGAAACTAGACCGTCCTCGATTCAACTATCGACGAGAAACCCTCCTGCGACGTTCGGTCGCCGAAATGCTACGTGACGCCAACTTATCCCTCATGAAAAAGGGATATCGCATTCAAGTCATTGAGGGATGGCGCGCACCCCTCATCCAACGTCGAATGTTCGCCGCAGTTTGGGAGCATATGCAAAAGCATCATCCCGATTGGTCGGAGACGAAACTACGACGCACCGTGAACCAATTCACGGCTCACATGAATCCCCGCGTACCGCCCCCTCACACCACTGGCGGAGCTATTGACGTCGCACTAACGGATCTGGCAGGAAATGAAATGGATGTGATTTCGCCGTACTTAATACACGACATTAACGGCTATTTTACGGATGCACCTCGACTGACTGATGAGGCTCGAAGGCATCGCGACCTTCTCGGAGAAGCCATGCTTCGAACAGGGCTCACAAATTATCCAAGCGAATATTGGCACTGGAGCTACGGAGATCAAGGATGGGCCTATCGAGGCGGCAAAGAGCATGCCATCTATGACTCAATCACACCCCCTGATTGGACTCCCGATCCACTAGACGTCACGGATGCGCCCCTGCAATGGGTCACCGCGAATGCTGACTAATTAGTAAAAATTCACCTATCCGGGATCGGAACTCAGAGAGTAGCCTCTCAATTCAGGTAAACCCCTAGGGTTAGCTCAGCCAACCTTCGTCGACGAATGTTACGTAGAGTCTAATGATTCTCATGGCCTCCATTCTCGAAGAACCCACCCCTATTGGCGACCAAGAAGTCGAACGCTTTGTGACTCAAGCTGATTTGAGACACGACGGCGTGCTCGGCGATGCCCGAATGGTCGTAACCGACGAGAGGGTTTATCGATATGAATCCACCCCAACCGGTGAGAATCTTGTCGTCTCCTACGAGTTATCCAAGCTTTCTAATCCCCGCTTGGAAGATCTTGTGGATGCCAACTCGCTTATTGCTGATTTCCAAGGCAAGCCAGTTGAGCTCATTCGAACGACAAGTAAGCGTTCACTTCAGGTGGCCGGTGCCGAAAAGCGGCTGAAGGCCATCCTCGAGGGTAAGGAAATGCCAGAGATTGAGGACAACATCCGTATTTGTCCTCGATGCTCTCGCCCCCTTCCTGAGTTTTCAGACGTTTGTGAAGGTTGTATCAATCGTGGACAGACCCTTCTCAGACTCTTTGGTTATGCCAAACCGTATAAGGGGCGTTTGCTCTGGGGCACCGTTCTTACTCTTGGGGGAACTCTCCTTGAATTAGCTCCTCCAAAGTTGACTCAATGGCTCGTTGACGATGTACTCATCGCTCACCGGACCGCAATTTTCATCCAACTCATCTTGGGACTGATCGGATTCCGCCTGCTAGTCATGGGTGTCCAAGTTGCGAGAGGGCGAAATGTCGCCTACCTCGGCATGCAGATTACGGTTTCGATTCGCGGCACACTGTTTGAGAAATTCCAGTCTCTTAGTCTGAGCTACTACGACAAGCGAAATGTCGGTTCGATCATGTCCCGCATGACGAACGACACCGGGGCGCTCTACGAAGTTTTGGTCGATGGAATTCCAGTTCTGCTCAACCAAGCGGCGATGATCATCGGCATCCCAACCGCGTTGCTGATCATGAATTGGCACATCGCCATATGGGCGCTGCTTCCCATTCCCTTTGTTCTTCTAGCCGTCCGTTGGTTCAGGCGCAAGATGATGCGGGTCTGGAGCCGCTTCTGGCACAACTGGTCTCGTCTTGGAGGCACGCTAAACGGAATTCTTCAAGGGACTCGAGTCGTCAAGGCGTTCCATGGTGAAAAGCGCGAAGTAAATCGCTTCGATCGCAGAATTACCGAGCTTGCCCGAACAGGTTACTTGGCTGAATCGGCTTGGGCCACTTTCTTCCCTCTCGTCCTCTTCACAATGAGTTTCAGCACCTTTGTGGTCTGGTGGGTTGGGGGAAAGAGCGTGCTCAACAATCAGATGTCGGTTGGTCAGCTCACTGCATTTATCGCTTATTTAGCCATGTTACAGCAACCATTGATGATGCTTCAGCGCATCATCGACTGGTCATCGCGAGCTCTCACTGCCGCCGAGAGAGTTTTCGAAGTCATGGATACGCCGGTCGATATTCAAAATTCGATCGATGCCGTAAGCATGCCGAAGATCCAAGGTGCCGTCAAATTTACAGATGTTCACTTTGGCTACGACAAGGCTCGTGAAGTGCTTCATGGCATTGATCTCGATGTGAAAGCGGGTGAGATGATTGGCCTAGTCGGTCATAGTGGTGCCGGCAAATCCACGATGATCAACTTGCTCATGCGGTTTTACGACCCAACGCAAGGGCACATTGAACTCGATGGTGTCGATCTTCGACACGTCAATTTGGAAGATTTCCGCCGACAAGTGGGTGTGGTGCTTCAGGAGAGCTACCTGTTCCCTGGATCGATCAAAGACAATATCGCTTACGGCCGACCCGAAGCCTCCCTGGAAGAGGTCATCGGAGCTGCGAAAGCCGCGAATGCCCATGATTTCATTGTTACTTTTCCTGACGGTTACGATTCCTATGTAGGCGAACGTGGTCAACGATTGTCCGGTGGTGAGCGCCAGCGCATTGCGATCGCACGAGCCATTCTTCACAACCCAAAGATCCTGGTTCTTGATGAAGCCACCGCGAGTGTGGATACCGAAACAGAGCGCATGATCCAGGAAGCACTTGAGCGACTGATCGATGGCCGAACGGTTTTTGCGATCGCCCACCGTCTGTCGACGCTTCGCAATGCCGACCGGCTCGTCGTTATTGACGAAGGTAAGGTCGCCGAAGTCGGAACTCACGAAGAACTGCTCGCACTTCACGACGGAATTTACAAGAAGCTTGTCGATATGCAAAAGGACGTCAACAAGCTTCGCGAGAACTTTATCGCGACGGAGTAAGCATCGGTAAAGCCATTACCATCAGGTAACGTTCGCTTTTGATGCTCGTCCTAGCCAGCTTCGTTCTATCTCTACCGTTGACGGTTTGTATCGATCCTGGTCACCCAAGCGAAGTTGGTGAGGGCACAGCGGGTAATAACGTTTCGGAAATCCATATTGCCTGGGCTGTTGCCAAGAAACTCGAAACGATTCTTGAGCAAAAACACGTTAGGGTCGTTCTCACGAAGCACTCGGAAAACCAGTTCGTCAAGAACATGGAGCGATCCAAGATTGCGAATGACTGCAACGCGAACCTATTTGTTCGTCTTCATTGCGATTCGTCGAATGGCTCGGGCTTTGCCACGTACTATCCTGATCGTCAAGGAACGGTTCGAGGTTTTACCGGCCCCTCTCCAGAACTCCTGGAAAAGCTTGGACCGATTGCCAAACACTTTCACGCCTCCCTGCATGACGGCCTCAAAGGATTTCTAAAAGACAACGGATTGATGTCTGATATTAAGACAGCCGTCGGCTCAAAGCAGGGAGCGTTAACCGGTTCCATCTACTCACATGTTCCGGTTGTTCTTGTCGAAATGTGCGTCCTTACCAACCCAAAGGATGAATCTTTGGTTTCCAGCGACGCTGGTCAACAAAGGCTTGCCGAAGCTCTTGCCAGGGCCACTGTGTCCGCCATATCCCCCGATAAATAGAGGTACTATGCTCCCACTTGCGTGGAGATCGGCCTAGTGATTTCTAAGTAGGGGAAGTCCGGTGAGATTCCGGCGCTGTGCCGCAACGGTGTGGGTTGAAGAACCTAAGCCCGAATGCCTATCACGCATGCGTCTTGTGACGCCGTCACCTACGAGCATAGGTGGATGATAGCGAAAGTGGCACTCCGCCCTTAGCGTCTCATCCATTCAAAGTCCGTTCGGATGGTCTCACCCGTCAGCGCGCTTGCGCGTAAGTGAGGACAGTCTTGTTTCGAAAAATTAACTCCGCTTTTACTCTCATTGAGTTGCTGGTCGTTATCGCCATTATCGCGATACTCGCCGCTATCCTATTCCCTGTTTTTGCCCAGGCAAAAGCTTCTGCAAAAAAGACTGCTTCAGCTTCTAACCTGAAGCAGATCGGACTAGCATGGACGATGTACGAGAATGACAACGACGATACATGCATGCGCGTTCTGACCCAAGGTTCGGGAAAGACTTACTACTGGTGGGGAAGTTGGGATGGAACAACTTTAAGGCCACAGGAAGGATTGCTATTCCCTTACACCAAGAGCCAAGGAATCCAAGCCGATCCGAGCTTTGACAACAAGCTCAGAACGACTTTGGGGCTTACTGGATACGGATACAACTACTACTATCTAAGCCCATCCAATTATCCGGCTCCCGACTATATCGAAGTACCGATTCCCGTTAATTACAGTCAGATCGGACACCCCTCCGAAACAATCACATTTGCCACCGCCGCGCGCATCAACACTTGGTCTTACACCTCTCCAACACTCGAAGGAAACACCTATCTGGATCCGCCCAGCAACATGAATCCGGGATTTCACGGAAGAAACGTTGGCGGGGTCGGGAATGTGCTTTGGTGCGACGGACACGTTAAGGCTATGAAGCCAACTTATCGAGTGGGTGACTTTGGATATGGCTTTAATTCCGGCGAATTCACACCTTATAATCTTGGAGATATCACCAAGAACGGTGACCTTACCACGGATGACTATTACAGCTTGAATTAGCTTTTTACTTGAAATGGGAGCCGTTGGGAAATCTTTCGGCTCCCGCTTATTGGTTATTTGGGATGAGATCGCCTCAAACTGGTTCGCAAATATCGCAGAACCCTGCATGGTTAGAAGGCAGACAGAATCGATCACCTTTATCTTTGAAATCACTTAGTCAAGTTGGCCCTCCTATATAGTTGTGGCAAACTTACAGCGGTTGATTGCGCTTGCCTAAGAGGTTGAGTGAATCTTATCAGCCCAAGGTATAGGTCAATTAGGTTTTGAAGAGGACATTATCCTGGGTAATACCCACTGCCATTCTTGTATTTTTGGTTGCTTGGCGTTTTGTGGCCATGCAATCGGATAAGGCTAAAGTATTGAACCAAGCCACTAAGGGCAAAGGTGCTGCTTCGGTCCTAGTGGCCCCGACAGAGAGCCGAACGATAACGGAAGTTATTCAAAGCGTCGGCAATGTCGAATCTCCGTTCAAAGTTCAAATTTCGCCTAAAACGTCGGGACGGATCGATTACCTTGAGGCTAGAGAAGGCGATTTAGTCACCCCCGGTCAAGTGCTTCTCAGAATCGACCCAAGCGATCTCCAAGGTGCGGTACTTCAACAACAGGCTAGCGTTGCCGAGGCTCGGGCTAGATACGCACAAGCGAAGATCAACCAAAACTCAACCAATGTCGGTGTGACCAGCCAGATTCAGCAACAGCAAGCCGGTTTGGGAAGTGTTGAAGCAAACCTTAATCAAGTCCAACAAAACTATGCCGCTCAAGTTGCCACCGCGAGTGCCCAAGTAAGCGCCGCCGAGAGTGCCGTCGCAAACAGTCAGGCAACTCTGGACAAGGAAAACGCGACTCTCCACAACTTAGAGATCAAGTACGACCGAACCGTTTATCTCTATAAACAGAATTTTATCGCCGCTCAAGACGTTGATGATGCTCGAACAGCCATTGAAGTTCAAAAGGGAGCGGTCTTGGTAGCTCAAGGTCAACTCGCGGCAAACAAGTCTCAGCTCAAAGTTCAACAGCAGAATAAGCTTATCGTTCAAAGGAAAGGACTAGCAGACATAGCCGCAAGTAAAGCAAACGTTACCCAGGGCAAGGCGACTCTACAATTTGCTCAGGCAAATCGCTCTCAATCACCGGCATACCAACAGAATCTAGATGCCCTCCAAAGTCAAATTGTCGCTGCCGAAGCTCAACTGAAGCAAGCTCAGGCCAAGCTGGCTGATACGGTGATCGCATCGACCATCACCGGAACGGTCACCGCGCGTAAAGCAGATCCGGGTGCTCTTGCAACACCAGGCACTCCCGTCTTAGAAGTGCAGTTCCTTGATTGGGTGTATGTCACCGCGACCCTGCCTATCGACCAAGGCGCGCTGATTCATCCAGGGCAAGTCGCGGAGATCACCATTGATGGTCTTCCTGGCAAAACATTTCACGGTCCGGTTGCCAACATCAATCCGGCCGCCGATCCACAGAGTCGCCAATTTGGAATCAAAGTGCGCCTTGAGAACAAGGATCACTCGATTCGGCCTGGCATGTACGGAAGGGTCAAGATCGTTACCGGTCAAGTCAAAGCGCAGGTTGTCGTACCCCGCGAAGCACTCATTACAGATTCGTCAGGAGCGACTACCGTGGTCGTAGTCGATCCGGATAAGGTGGCACACGTAAAGGCAGTTAAGCTGGGTGTGAGCGACGACAGGGGAGCCCAAATTCTTGACGGCGTTGATGCCGATGACAAAGTTGTGGTCCTAACATTCAACCCGATCAAGGAGGGCCAAAAGGTTTCGATCTCGACTCCTGGCGACTCCAGTAAGAAAGGCGGGAAAGGAAAGAAGACGGGCGGAGCGAAGCAAACCAAGCCATGAACGTCGGCAAACTTTCCGTAACTCGACCAGTCGCGGTCACCATGCGAATTGCCGCGTTGGTGCTTCTCGGATACATCTGTTTACAGAAGATTCCGATCGACTTGCTGCCAAGAATCCAGATCCCAACCATCTCCGCAAGCGTTAGTTGGCCCAATACTCCTCCTGAGAACATGGAGGCACAGATCACTCGCCCGATCGAACAGGCCGTTTCAACCGTGCAAGGGATAAGCGTCGTCCAATCAACCTCCCAGCTTGGATCGTCGAACGTTCGCGTTCAGTTCAACTACGGCGTGAACATGGACCAAGCGGCCTTAGACGTCATCCAAGCGGTTCAGCGAGCCAAGCAACGCTTCCCGGTAGACCCGAACATCTCCGAGCCATCTATTTTCAAGTTTGACCCAAGCGCTCTTCCGATCCTGAACTACGGAATTACCGGAGACAAAGACCTTGTCCATCTTCGTGACACTCTGGTGAACCAGATCAGTCCGATGGTTGAAGGTGCAGGGGGAGTCGCTCAGGTGAACATTTCGGGCGGTTATGACCGCTCGATCATCATCGATGTCGATCCAGCAAAGCTCGAAGCTTTTGGAATCTCGATGTCCCTCATTTCACAGCGGTTGGGCCAAGAAAATATCTCTCTTCCAGCGGGCTTATCCCAAGAGGGGCATACGCAGTACAGCATCCGAAGCGTCGGTTACTTTAAGAGCCCTCGCGAGATTCCTAAGATGCCATTGACCACGATCAATGGGCATCTCATCACCCTCGACCAAGTTGCCACCGTACGTGACGCCACCCAGGATATTCAGCATTACACCCGTGTTAATCGCGAACCTGGAATGAGCCTTAGTGTTCAAAAGCAGGCAGATGCAAACACGGTAGAAACCGCGACCAACATCAAGGCACAGATGGCGGAAATTCAGAAGCGATATCCTTATCTGAAGTTTCGCCCGCTTTACGATCAGTCTCAGTTCGTTGAAGCGTCGATTGACGACCTGAAGCAAACAGCAATCATTGGCGGTGTTCTCGCCATTCTGATCATCACGTTCTTCCTCAGAAATCTAAGAAGCACCTTTGTTGTTGCCCTGTCGATTCCGATATCCATCATCTCGACGTTCTCGCTTCTCTACTTCTGCGGTTTCACCCTCAACACGATCTCCCTTAGCGGACTCGCGTTAGCATCGGGACTGATCGTTGACGACGCAATTGTTGTCCTTGAAAATATCTATCGACACATTGAACGCGACAAGAAACGAGCCGCCGACGCAGCAGTTTCTGGAACGCAGGAAATCATTCCTTCGGTTCTAGCATCAACATTCACGGTTATGATCGTTTTCCTGCCTTTGCTCTTAATTAAAGGGCAAACGGGCCAGACGTTCACTCAGTTCGCACTGGTTGTCATCTTCTCGATCGCAGTCTCGCTTTTGGATGCGACAACTGTTGTGCCGATGTTGGCATCACGTATGATCCGCGAGAAGGACGTCATCGCAGAAGCTCATCCTGAGATGCGAGCGGAATTAGGTCTGAAATCAAACTTCATGACCAACGCCTTCGACCGAATCGGAGAGTGGTTCCATAACCTCGATAACTCCTATCGAAAAGGGCTAACGTGGTCGATTCACCATCGGCTTCCGATAGTCGGTATTGCCGTCCTTGCGGTTGTCGCAGCAGGCATTCTTTGGCCGTTTGTCGGGAGAGAAAACTTACCGCAAACCGATACTGGCAACCTGAACGTGAGCGTCAGATTACCGCTCGGAACGTCACTGGATACCACCGATGCGATCATGAAACAAGTCGATCAGATCTTGGCGAATGATCCAGACATCGACACATTCTTTAGTGGTTCTGGATTCAATTTCCGCTCGGGTGGCGGAAATCAGTCGAGCCCCAATAACGGCGGAGCTGCAATTCAACTTAAAGCACGCGGTCTCAGAAAATCGACAACTGATAAGGTAGTTAAGCGGCTGCAGGCGGCTCTCAAGAAGATTCCGGGGGCTCGCATTCAGGTCAATCCGTTTGACATTGTTGCCAACATCATTGGAGGAAACAATCTCGGTCTCACCGTAAATGTCTTTGGCAATGACCTCGATCAGCTCTCGAAGACGGCTCACGATGTTCAAGCCGCGATGGAAAAAGTACCCGGCCTAGATGGAGTCGATACTTCACTTCAAGACACCACACCAGAGCTGCACTACGAAATCGATCGAGAGAAAGCTAAGACGCTCGGTGTGTCGTTCCAAGATATCGCCAACACCTTAACATCGAGCACAAGTGGGCAGCTTTCGACTTACTACCAAGAGAACGGATTTCAATATCCCATCATCGTTCAAGTCCCTCAAAATCTGAGACTTAGTGTCGACCAATTGAGTCGTCTCCCTGTTGCGGGCACCGAAGGTCGTCCGACCGGCCCCGTATTGGTCGGACAAGTAGCGAAGGCAACCGTTGGTAACGGTCCTCGAGAAATTCAACGTCAAAATCGGCAGAGATACAACGACATTGGAGGTCGCGTGGTCGACCGCTCTCAGAGCGAAGTCATGGCGGATATTACTAAGGCGTTGAATGCCGTTCACTTCCCTCCCGGAAGCTATTGGGAATTCAGTGCCGACCAGCTTCAGGCGCAAAAGGACTATGCAGGCTTAGGCGTGTCAGTCTTCCTTGCCATTGCCTTAATCTACATGTTGCTAGCGACCCAATTTGAGTCATTTGTCTATCCGCTGATTGTTCTATGTTCGGTCCCGCTATGCGCCATTGGAATGGTGTTGGGGCTCTTCCTTACTGGGCGATCCTTTGGGTTAACCGCCTTTATTGGCTTGCTCATGCTCATCGGAATCGTCGTCAAAAATGGAATTCTATTGGTGGACTACACCAACCAATTACGACATCGGGGTATGCCGCGTGACGAAGCAGTATTGACTGCCGCACCTACTCGATTACGCCCCATTCTCATGACGACCTTGGCAGCGATTCTCGGTATGTTGCCACTAGCACTTGGAATTGGAACCGGTTCGGAAATGTATGTGCCGCTTGCAACGGCGGTCATTGGCGGATTGGGAACTTCAACTCTACTTACTTTGTTTATCGTTCCAACGGTCTATACGATCTTCGACGATCTGATTCGAAAGTTTCGTAAACCCTCACTTGACCTTGAGCGACCGACTTTAGTGGAACCGTCAATTGTTGCGGTAGGCGGTTCGTCAGACTTTATGGAGGCCCACGATCATTAAGCGCACCCTTCCTTTTATCGGGGCTATTGCGGCATCCATTGCCGTTGCCTCTGCTCAAACAGCAGGAAACGACACCTCGAAACAAGCCGGAGGTGCGGCTCCGACGCCACCACCTAAGGTAACCACTCCCGACGTCAAGATTCCCAATGCCCTCCTGTTACCAGGGCCCAAAACTTCTGAAATTGGCACTCAACCGCTTACTATTCTCGAAGCAGTGGCGATCGCTCTGAAGAAGCAGCCTCAAATTGGAATAGCCCGCGCCAACTTGCTATCCGCTCAAGGGAGAACGGGCCAAACAGCGTCCGCTTTGAATCCTCAATTCGTAGGCAACGCAGGTTTAAATGATCAGCGGGACATAAAGAACAGTACTGGCGCGGTTGGAAATCCGGTCACCGCATCCGTAACACTTCGCCAGCTGATATACGATTTCGGGCGCACTCGGGATCAAGTTCGACAACAAAGTTCGATCGAACGATCCTTCCAGCAAGCACTGACACGCACTCAACAGACCGTCGCTCTCCAAGTTAGAGTTGCCTTTTACGATCTCATTCAGAGTATCGCCAACGTTGCTACCAGCGAGGCAAACGTCAGCAATCGTCAGCGTCAGTTAGATCAGGCGCAAGCACGTATGGACTCCGGACTTGGCGCACCAGTTGACGTGGTCCAAGCAAAAACGAACCTCGCTGACGCTGCCATCTCTCTCACAACGTCTCGCGACACCGTTCTTACCAATCGGGTCGCCCTTGCTCAGTTACTCGGAATAGATTCCCGAACTCCGATTGTCCCTGCGAGCGCGAAGGAGATCAAACTTGATAATGAGTCGGATCTGGAGCTACTTGTAACGGACGCGCTCAAGAATCGCCCCGACATCAAGGCGGCTCAGGAAACAGTAACGGCTGCTCGGTACGGCGTTTTTGCCGCAAATAAGGATCCTCTTCCAACGGTCACCGCGAACGCAGGTGTCAATGGTCGCGGAGCGAACGACCCGTTCCCTACTCAAACAGCAACGTTCGGTGTCAACGTTACCTGGACATTTGGAGACGGCGGATTAGCCGCTGGAAAGCGCAAAGAAGCACACGGCTCTGAAGATGCTGCTCGACAGAACCTCATCCAAATTTCCAATCAGGCAGTTTCGGAAGTCAGCCAGTACTTCGTGGATCTGCAATCTGCCAGTCAACGCGTAAACCTGGCTCAAGTTGAAGTCGCCAATGCACTAGAATTGGTTCGGATTTCTGAAGGCAGGTACACAGGCGGATTGGGACAGTTTCTCGACGTAACAAGCGCTCAAAACTCTCTCTTCACCGCAAATCAAAGGCTATCGCAAGCTCAGGAAGACGTTGAAAGGACTCGAGCCCGACTCCGCACAGCAATCGGACTCATGTAGGTCCAGTACAGCTGGTTTCTCCCCAAGTTGCCGCTAAGTGGCATGTCATAATGGTATTTCCCAGGAAATCATCATGCCCAACGTCGCGCCAAACCCTTCCTCGTTCCCCGGTCCAAAGTCTGCGAAGATGCTGGAAGAGCTCGGTCAGTATGTTATTGCGACTCCTTATCCGTTTGCCGTAGATCTCGCGAAATGCGAAGGTATGTGGCTGGTAACGGTTGACGGACAAAGACTTTTTGACTGGGCGGGCTATTACGGATCGAAGCTGGTTGGGCATAACCATCCTGGCTTATACGAAGAGTCGTACACCAAGCGCCTTATCGTAGCCGCGAACAACAAGATAGCGAATCCCGACTTTCTAACTCAAGAATGCTTGGACTACTACCGCATGCTTTACCGGGTTGCCCCCGAGATCATGAGGAATGATTCGCTCGAAGTCTACGCCGTCAACTCGGGTGCTGAAGCAGTCGAGAATATGATGAAGTACTTGATCGCAAAGTTCAATCAGAAGCGACTAAACGAAGGAAGCCATCCGAGTAACCGACGTTTCCTCTACTTCGACAAGGCATTTCATGGCCGAACGGTATTTGCTCTTGGAGTCACTCAAACTACTGACCCGGTTGCCACGCGAGACTTCCAAGGACTCACGTCAGGTGGCAATATCAAGCTTCCATTCCCGGCATTCGATAGCGGTGCCACAGGCAAGCAGAATCTAGAGAATGCAGTGAAGGCATTAGAGCAAGTTGAAAGCGCGCTTTCGCTTATGTCTGACGAGATCGTTGGGATTGTTGTTGAACCGATCCAAGGTGCTGGCGGACATCGCGTCGCTGTCCCAGAATTCTTCCAGGGTCTCTCTCGCCTCTCTCACGAGCACAACGTCTATTTAGGTTTTGATGAAGTTCAAACCGGGTTGGGAGCCACCGGAAAGATGTGGGCGATTGACCACTTCGATTTGCCGTTCCCTCCGATGGCAGTCGCCTCCGGGAAGAAGTTTGGAAACGGGGTGGTCTTCATGTACGAGTCGCTTGACGATATCGGCGTACTCGACTCCACATGGGGCGGATCTCTGGCCGATATGGTTCGAGTGGTCCGGGAAATGGAGATCGTTGAAGAAGAAGGATTGATCGCTCGCGCGGCTGAAACGGGAGACTATCTCGCTCAGCGTTTGCATGAAATCACTGACAAATTCGCACCCATCGTTTCTAATGTGAGAGGCCTTGGTCTCTATCAGGGGATATCATTGGACACGCCTGAAAGGAAGGCCGCTCTGGTTGAAACGGCAAGATCGCAATTTGGATTATTGCTATTGGGAGCAGGCAAACGCTCCATTCGGACCCGTCCCAATCTCTCGGTGACCCGAGAGGACGTTGACCTATTTATTGACCTGCTGGAGAGTTCTCTTCAGCAGGTCGTTTAGGTTCCGGTCCAAGCAGACTACTTCGGCGGCGGAGTTGCTGTCATACCTTGGCTCGGCGCAGGAGCTCTCGCTCCTTCACTCGAAGCCAGTCCCGGCTTGTTGGGGCTGGCAGGCATGTTATCGATTGGCTTGGTTGGTTTTGCAGCCGCGTCAGCATCACTTGTGCCACTGCTGCCACAACCAACCAAAACGAATGCTGTCGCGATCAACAGGATTCCGAATCTCACTGATCGCCCTTCCAGAGATAACGAGTTGGGTCGGTGATCACAAGGCTCGTCGAAGCAATGTTCGGATTGTAGTTCGTACCCACTGCCATCGCGCCTGGTGCCTTGCTTGTTGCATGTCCATCGACGTAAGCGGTGACCATAAGGCCAGCTTGTCGTAACGAGTTACCACCCGTATAGGCTCCAGCAGCCGTGTTCTTCAACAGGTAATCGGTTGAACCGCCGCCCCAGAATGCGTTCTGACCCCAACCATCAAAGCAGGTTGTGTTGTTGGAACCACAGTCGGGAGGATCGACTACCGTGTCGCTGCAGTAAGAGCCAGGGCCGAACCATGATCCGCAATACCAAGCGGATGTAGAGGTTGGATTGACCTCGCTAGTCGAAAACTTCTGGCTCAGCAATACCGTTTCAGCCGGTCGAGCAACCGATGTTGCTGACTGAGGCGCGAACAAAAGAGTGGTGCTGTTGAACGGAGCCAAATAGGTTTGATTGTAACCGTATTGAGGAGCAAGGATATCAGTGATTGTCGGGGGGAAACCTGATGCTGCTGTCAGGTTCGCAGGTGCCTGAGGATCACGCATGATCGGCGTATTCTTCACGTAAGGTTGAACAATTGCTGACCAAGGCTGATATCCCGTTCCGTTGAGGAAGATTTGAGCGCCGCTGTTGCTCCAGTTAACGGGCAAAACAAAAGTGTCGTCGGAGTCGCCCTGGTACATGATCATGGCGAGGTCAAGTTGCTTTACATTGCTGAGCGATGCTGCTTTTTTGGCGGCTGCTTTTGCCTGGGCAAAGACTGGGAATAGGATCGCAGCGAGAATCGCGATGATCGCGATGACGACCAATAACTCGATAAGTGTAAATGCACGAGATTTATTCAATGATTCCTTTCAGCCCCAAATTATTAAGATTTAATGGAGGCCCATTGTGTTGGGGGCTGTCTTTTATTGACGTACTTCACACTATTAATCGTTTGATCCATGAGAATATTCTCATGAAGTTTTAAGCTTATTACTCCTTAGAATGAGGCTTTATACCCGTATTTCAATTTGTGTATCTCACCCTACAAATTGCTCGAACTTTCCGTAAATTTCATCCCTCCTATAATGTTTGCCATCTTAACGTCAGTGCAGGAGTTATCGCCCTTGAAGGCGATGTGCTACGCCAAACGTGGCGTGTGAATCGTTCGAACTTGTAAGCTTGTGCAATGCAGCCTGTTCGTATCGGCATTATCGGCGTTGGAAACATTAGCGGAATCTATCTCAAGAACTTAAGCGAATTTCGAAGCACGCAAATCGTTGCCGTTGCTGACCTTGATCTTGAACGTGCGAAGGCTGTAGCAGAGAAGCACGGGATTCCTCAAGCGCTCTCACCTGAGGCTCTTCTCGCCTCAGCGGACGTAGAGTTCGTCCTAAACCTAACTATTCCTAACGCCCACGGATCGGTTGCTCTGCAAGCCGTTCGAGCCGGAAAGCACGTTTATAATGAGAAGCCACTGAGCGTCGAGACGGCGGAGTCAAAGCTTCTCCTTGAAGAGGCGGCTAAGCACGGAGTCTTGGTGGGTTGTGCACCGGATACTTTTCTCGGAGGTGGCATTCAAACCTGTCGAGCCCTCATCGACAGCGGTGCGATCGGCGAACCCGTTGCGGCCAATGCGTTCATGCTCTGTCACGGTCATGAAACATGGCACCCTTCGCCGGAGTTTTACTATCAAAAGGGCGGCGGGCCAATGCTTGACATGGGCCCTTACTACATCACCGCACTTATCAATCTTCTGGGAGGCATCCGACGGGTATCTGGATCGACCCGAGCGACTTTCCCAACCCGTACGATCACGAGCCAACCCAAAGCCAGAAAAGTCATTGACGTTGAGACCCCAACCCATCTTACTGGGTCGATGGATTTTGTTAGTGGCGCAATCGGGCAGATCACCACAAGTTTCGATGTCTATTCCGATCCATTGCCAAACATTGTCATTTACGGATCGGAAGGCACATTAATCGTGCCCGATCCTAACGGGTTTGGTGGACAACCTAAGATTCGATTAGCAAAGGACGACACATTCCGAACGGTCGAACTGACTCACGGTTACAGCGATAACGAGCGTGGAATCGGCGTTGCCGATATGTGCCATGTTATCCGGAACGGAGGCAGCCATCGAGCCAGCGGAGCCCTTGCCTACCATGCGTTAGAGGTCATGCATGCATTTACTCAGTCGAGTGAATCTGAGAGGCATATTCACCTCACGAGCATGGTGGAAAGGCCTGCGCCAATGGATGTCGATACTTATGCCGACGAAAGGGTCAAAGCTTAGTCGACTTCTTTCCGACGACGGCCTTCAATAACGAGGGTGATCTCTCCTTTTCGAGGAACATCACTCTCGCTCGGAATCTCAGGAAGCACCGATCGGTACACCTGTTCATGCATCTTGGTTAATTCTCGGCAAATGGCATATCGACGCGCTCCAAGCGCCTCATGGGCGGTTTTAAGTAGCACGTCAAGCCGATGGGGTGATTCGAACAAAACAAGAGTGAGCGGAGAATCCGCGAAGACAGAAAGTTCGCCCCTTATCGCTCCTGGCTTGCGGCCAAGAAATCCAAGAAACGCAAAGCGTTGCGCAAAAAAGCCACTCAGCATCAATGCGGTGACAACGGCACTGGGGCCTGGGATGCCTTCTATCGTGACGCCCGCTTCATGACACTTGTCCGTGAGAATCGCTCCGGGATCACTGATGGCGGGTGCGCCTCCATCCGTCAAGAGCGCTACATGGGCACCTTTCTTCAACTCATCGAGATAGCGCTCGACATGCCCCATGGACGTATGGTCATTTAAGACCTTCATCGGCTTCTTTAGGCCGAGATAAGTGGCTAACTTACCGCTAACTCGCGAATCTTCGACAATCCAATATTCCGCTTCGGTAAGCGCCTCAACCGCACGTGGCGAGAGATCAGAAAGATTTCCGATAGGGGTGGCGACAAGCACAAGCTTGCCGCCACTTTCTTCTTCAATCATTGCTTCTTCGGAGCAGGAGCATTGCCCTTCGGCGTTGCAGTTACACCCGTGATCGTTCCAGGAACGGTCGTAGTGGCACCAGATGCCGGAGCAGACGAAGGTGTCGTGGATGGGGTTCCCGCTGGCTTAGGATTCTTGGCAGCGTCAGCTTTCGCTTTCGCAGCTTCCTTCATTTGCTGAGCTTTCAGATCGTCAGCCTTCTTCTTAGCCTCGTCCTGAGCGAGTTTCATTTGAGCCTTCTGGTCTTCTACTTCCTGGTTTTGCTTAAGCCAATCGTCTTGAGCCTTCTTGATAGCTTTCTCCTGGTCTGGAGTCACCATCTTGGCACTTTGAAGTTTCAACAACTTCGCATTGATGTCTTGGAAGTTCTTGAGGCCGGTTGGATCGTAATACACGTTTGAGGAAGCCGCATCAACGAGCATGGCACCTGCTTCGGGACCAGACTTACTGTCGACCAACAGGTCAACAAGTTCCATCTTCAGAGAGAAGTACGGAGTATCTGCGGTGAGTGCTTTGACAACTTCAATTCGATCTGCTCGCAGCTTATTCTTATCTGCGCCAGGAGCATTCCAAATGCGATCTTCTGCAGCAAACCATGCGAGAAGAGCCGTTCTACCGTCGTACCCTTGATTAGAAGAAGTTGCCTTCTTAGCCTCAGCCATCACGTCTTGAAGCTTGGCGCTTTGGATTGCAGGTGTGCTTGTTGGCGAAGAATCGTTTGTGATTTGATACCAATCAAACATCGCCTTGTATCCGTTGCTCACCCACTTCACAATACTTGACTTCAAAAGGTCCTTCATCTGACTCTGGACCTGGTCAGAAGCCTTTTGACTCGCAAGCTGGTCGGCGTATTTCTTCTTCTGCTTGTCAAAGTCAGGCGGAAGATTTGACTTCATGCTGATGAGCTTGTAAATACCCTTGCCTTGTGGAGAGTCAATGACACCGCTCACTTCACCCGGTTTCAGCGCCTTCAAAGGAGCATAGGCAGGCGTCGTGTCGAACTCGGATGCTCGAATGGTGGTCGTGCTATCGCTAGCTTTCTTACCCTTCGGCATTGGCGGTTCCTTCGAGTACCGATCCATCGCCTGTTCAAAAGTCAAACCACCTTTGAGGTCGGCCTGCGCCTTATCAACCTGAGATTTAACGTCTGCTGCGGCATCCATCGAGAACAGAATCCGCTTGAAAACATATTCGTTGTAACTTGCCTTCAAGTCGGCATCTGAAGGGGTATTTCGAGTTTGAAGGGTCGCTTCCAAAACCGATTTGGCGACGGTGGACTCAAGCGTCGCTCGCTCTTTCGTGTCCTTCAAGTTCTTTTCAACGCTCTCGATGAACTTCTTTCGGAGTCCGGCGAGATCCGAACCAGTCTGCTTCTTCAGAGCAGCATCGAAATCTTTGTCGGTCGAACCCGGCTTAAGCATCTGCTGTTGCTCAAGTTGCATACGAGCCATCATGACGCTGTCTTCAAATTGCTTCGTCTGGGCTTTGCGAATCGCGTCGTCGGTAAATTGGACGCCATCTTTCTTTGCCAGGTACGCATACCCAACACTCTGAATGGATTGATTGATGACACTTGCCTGGAGGAATGCCTCCGAACTTGGCGGCAGAGCATCGGGGCCACCCGACTGTTCTCGCTGGAGGGCCTGTTGTCTCTGGGCCTCGATCTGCTGAGAAAGATCGGTTGCGTAGATGGGGTAGTCACCCACCGTCACTGCGACTTTTTTCTCGCCTTGCTCGGTCGAATCGGCCATTCGAGCACCGGTGCCACAACCCATGTAAAACATGCCTGCAAAGAACACGCCGGCACAAACATAGAGGACTGCGCTGCCGCATCCCGTTCTGAAAACTTTTTCTTGAAACTTATTAATTGACACGACTAGGTCACCGTAACGCTATTGAGAAGCTTAGTAGTATGGCATGGGAGGCACCTAATCGACTATCCGCATTGATTAGGCCTAGTGAGAACCGCAAAAGTCTTGCCTCCAACTCACTTTACAGTAGACAAAATAAAGTGTATCATTTGTCTACTCCTTGGCAGATATCAATTGCAGAGGAGTCGTTTCCCAGGAGCAGAATATGGCGAAAGGACTCACCAAACGACAGGAAAAGATTCTTCAATACATTTTGGATTACGTACAGCGTGAAGGATATCCACCCTCCATTCGTGAAATCGGCACCCAATTTGGAATCGGCTCCTTGCGAGGGGTAACCGTTCACCTTGATGCTCTAGAACGAAAAGAGTTTATTTCCCGATCGAACACACCACGTTCGATTAAGGTCATTCATCCCACCTACCAGTCGAGCAATCGAGTGACCATGCTGCCCTTACTCGGAAGTATCGCAGCAGGAACTCCGATCTTTGCCCAAGAGCATGTTGAAGATTTAATCGCGGTCCCGAGTGAAATGGTGCGAAACATCGAGAGCGCTTTCCTTCTGCGGGTAAAAGGTGACTCCATGTCCGGCGAAGGCATAATGCCCCGTGACTTGGTTGTCATCAAGCCACAAATCACCGCTAACCACGGAGATCTTGTTGCGGCCCTTCTAGGAGATGACGCAACCGTTAAGCGGCTCCATCGAGATTCAAAGGGCGTCCGGCTGATGCCAAGTAACCCTGCCTACGATCCGATTGAAGTCCAGCAAGAAGACGCCCGAATTATCGGCAAAGTGGTCGGATTGATCCGCGACTACGAAGGAATGGCATTCTGACGATTGCGCTCATACGCGAGTCTCGCCAAATCCCCTTTCTAAACAACTCATGTAGAAAGGGGACAGAGCAAAGCGACTTAGAGAGCCGACTTAACAACCCAAGTTGTTCCTTCAATGGAATCGCGGAGTTCAATCCCTTCCACTTCTAAATCCTTCCGAATCTGATCCGCTCGGGCGAAATCCTTTGACTTCTTCGCGGCCGTTCGCTCTTCGATGAGGTTCTGAATCCTTGCTTCGTCCACTTTTGGACCAGCCGCTTCGATCGGATCACAACCGAGATCCCGCTCCTGTCGAACGATTCCGAGGAGAGCATTGATCCGATCCAAATACAGCTTGCCGCTCTTGGCAGACTCTTTGGAAAGCGACTCACTCTCTCGGAGAATGACACGAGTTCCTTCAAGTGCTTTCGCAAGTGCCACCGATGTATTCAAGTCGTTCGTCATTGCGTCAAGAGCCTGGTCATAGAGGTCGCCGAGAGCAGCGCCAATAACATCCGGACCTTCTCCGCCATTTTCCAATGCCGCTTCTACCGCCGCATCGCATCTCTTGAACCGATCAAGATTCCCCATTGCGTCGCTGAGGCTCTGGTCGGTGAAATTCAATGGCTTCGTATAGATGCCCGAGATCAGTGCGTACCGAATTGCAAGGGGATCCGCACCTTTTTCCAAGAGAGATCGAACGGTGTAGTAGTTACCCGTACTCTTACTCATCTTCTCGCCGTTCACCTGAAGGAACCGAGTGTGAATCCAATGATTCGAGAACGGCTTACCCGTCAGGGCTTCTGACTGCGCGATTTCGCACTCGTGGTGGGGGAAGATAAGATCCTCTCCGCCTGCATGAAGGTCGAGAGTGTCGCCAAGGTACATCCGAGCCATGACCGAGCACTCAAGGTGCCAACCAGGGAAGCCCCATCCAAATGGTGAATACCATTGCATGAGGTGCTTGTCATCTTTCTTCCAAAGTGCAAAGTCGGCCTGCTCCTTTTTGTTGTCGTCAAGCACAACCTCTCGCACTGCTTTTCGAAGGTTTTCCTGAGTATTGCCGCTCAGTTTGCCGTAACCCTTGAAGCTGTCAACGCTAAAGTAAACACCGGTCGGCGTTTCGTAGGCATATCCTTCTTTAACGAGTTGCTCGGCCGCGACAATTTGCTCGCGCATGTGCTGGGTCGCCCTGGGTCGAACACTTGGCTCTCGTAAGTTGAGACGAGCCCAGTCTTCCAGAAACGCGTCTTCGTAGAATTCGGCAAGTTCCCATACGTTGTTGAATTGCTCGCCCTCTTTCGATTTGAGAGCGCTCGCCATCTTGTCTTCGCCAGAAGCATCCGCGAGGTTGTCTTGCGTCAAATGCCCCACGTCGGTAATGTTGCTGACGTATTTTACGGTCCAGCCCAACGCTTCCGCCGTGCGAATCACGAGATCAGCCGTCAGAAAGGTTCGGAAATTGCCGATATGCGCATACGAATAAACCGTAGGGCCACACGAGTAGAAACGGAGCAAGCCGGGCTCTGCAAGCTCAATCGGCTTAACCTGTCGCGTCATCGTATCGTAAAGGCGAAACGTTCTCTCTGACATTTGGTGGAGTTTACCAGTCACAGTGAAGGTGGGGTCTCCGCCTCTTTCCGGCGATTCCATGGCCTTAAAAGCGATACACTGTAAGTAAGCGATGAACGATAACGTTAGTCAGGATGCGAAGAAGCGACTAGCCCGCATTGGAGGGCAGGTGGCAGGCATTCAAAAGATGGTTGATGAGGGACGTTATTGCGTAGATATTCTCACGCAAGTATCGGCTCTGCGCGCCGCGCTCGACCAATTCGGCTTGCTCATGCTGTCCACCCATCTTGAGAATTGCGTATACGGAAATGACGATTCAGACGGCGACCATTGTCACAACATGTCCTCCGAAGAACGTTTAGCGGAAATCAAGGTCACTTTGAATCGATTTTTGAAGTAAAACCAGGCCCATGATTGGCGCAGTCGCAGTTGATTTCGGAGCTTCGTCCGGCAGGTATGCCGCGGGTTGGATTCAGGATGGTCAAATCCATTTCCAAGTAATCGACCAAATTCCGCACGGTGCTACCGAAAGAAACGGCCGGCTTGAGTGGGACATTGACTTACTTCTCGAACTCTGCCGATCGGCAGAAGCCCATGCTGCTGAACGATTCGAGTCCGCCACTCTCGGAATTGACACTTGGGGAGTCGATCACGGCTTTATCGACCATAACGGATCTTCCCTTGGCGCTCCGGTTTGTTACCGAGACACCTCTCACCTGGCCGCTTTTGAGAGCTTGGCTCCCCATAGGGCCCGACTTTATGCGCTGACAGGAATTCAGCACCAACCGTTCAACACTATCTGCCAACTGCTGGCCCGCAAAACTGCCGACCCAGATATCGTCAACCGAGCAGCTCGATGGTTTATCCTTCCCGACTTCCTTGGATATCTCCTAAGCGGCGAGCAAAACAACGAATTGACGCAGGCATCTACCTCTCAGCTCCTCGGACTCGATGGAAAATGGTGCCGAGAGGCGTTTGATCTAATCGGGTGGCCGGTTCCCGATTTAGAACCCACCTTGCCTGGGAAACTGGGACCTGCACTCTCTCACGATAATGTTCGCTTAGCTCATGTTGGAAGCCACGATACGGCGTCAGCGGTTTGTGGTTTCGGTCAACTCGGCGACGATCAAGTCTTTCTCAATGTCGGTACTTGGTCCCTGGTGGGCTGTGTGATTGACCAGCCCTTAGCCACTCCAGAAGCAGAAGCCGGGATGTTCACGAACGAACGAACGGTGGACGGTAGGGTTCGGTTCCTCAAGAACATCCCGGGATTTTATGTCATCAATCGCATTCATGAAGAGCTTGGATTAACGATGACCGTTCCCGAATGGCTCGCTCAAGCGAAAGCCGTCCCGGAAAGAATCGACCTCCTGCACCCCGATTTTTATAATCCGCCTTCCATGATCGAAATATGCGCCGCTCTCGCCGGTCGACAACCTGCAGACGTATGGGAGTGGGCGGGTTTAGCTCTTTCGAGTCTGACTAGTACGATTGCCAAGCAACCTGCCGAATTAGAGCGCCTAACGGGCCGGAAATTCACCAGCCTTCGAGTAGGCGGTGGTGGATCGCAGAGCACAAGCTTCTGCCAGTCACTCGCCAACGAAAGTGGGTTACCCGTCTACGCCGGCCCCGCCGAAGCCACCGTACTAGGCAACCTCGCGATGCAATTCCTCGCCTCTGGTCAAATCGCAAACATGGAAGAAATGGCCGCAATCGTATCCCGAAGCGCCGACACCAAAACCTATCTGCCGCAGTGAAAAGTGGTCTGGCGAAGATGTCGATCAAACGTTTGCACCGTCATTGGCACCCAAGAACCCGATCGTCGGGCTACTCAGAATCGCTGATTAGCTTGACGATCGGAATCGCATCTTCTTCGACGTGGGGATAGCGTCCGACTCGCGGGTTGACGAAGAAGTTGTCGTTCACATCGTCGTTTGCGGTTGAGACTTCACCGATGATGCATTCCTCGGAAACGGGGACGAACTCGTGGTAGGTGCCGGGGTGAATCGTAATACGCCAACCTGAATGGAGGTCCACAAACGAGCCTGATGGGATCGATTGGGGTTCACCGTTCAAAAGAATCGAAACGGGTTGGTCTCCGCTTCGGGCGGGCACGTCTGCCCACAGTTGAATGCGAAGGACTCCGCAACGCGAGATGATGTCCTCCTTCTTTTTGGCATGACAATGGGCAGGGGTAGCCATTCCCACTTTGGCATACATCAGCTTTTCACAATATTCAGGCTGGTCAGCTAAATTCACGAGCACCAGCCCAAACGTCTGCCAATCCCCCAAGCCAAAGTCGGTCACATCCCAATGTGGTTTAGGCGGAAGAAACCAACCGCAGTGTTGGAAATAAGCGGTTGCATCGCTCACCAGTTGATTGATTTCACTTCGTTTCATCGTAGGCGCCTATTAGACCATCTTCCTCACTACCGAGTTTCCTTCCGGAAGGTAGTGCCATTGAAACTCCACTCCTCAGGAAGAACTAACTCCCGCACCGGCCATTCACTTTGAAGCCGAGTTTCAATCTCTTCCCAACTCTTTACACCGGAAACCGCGTCAGCTTGTTCACAACAACATGCTCCAACCGCGACCGCTGCGCGAACCGCGAGATCAGGGGACATTCCTCGAAGCCAACCCATAAGCAATCCCGCAATCGTGGCATCCCCGGCACCGGTCGTCCCGTCTACTTCAACCTCGAAAACGGGTGCCCAAAGTTCCACACCTTGCCACTCCAGAAGATTCTCAGGCTCACCTCGCCCTAGACCTTCCAGGATTGAAGATGCTTTCAAATAGAGTCCGCGAGCCCCAGCTTTAACCGCGACCACTTTCGCACCAAGATCAAGTGCCAAATCGGACAACCGCTCAAATTCGTGAGACGGAATTTCGCTTCCTTGAAACGCCGCAAACGAAGCCTTGTCCAACATGAATAGCAATTCATCGATGCTTGGCAAGAAAAGGTCGGTATAGGGCAACACCCGTTTCAGAATTCTCTCCCAATCCGCTTGCCCCGCGGGACTTGAAAGATCGGGGAGGCTCACGTCGAGTGAAGTGGTGGCACCCAACTCTTTTGCGCGTCGAAAGAGGCTCTCTAGTTCCGCCCCATCGTCAGCAAACATGCGGGCCATGAGCGTCGGATAACCAAAGTGAATCAGCCTTGCGTCCGCAATTGCAGAGTCTGAAACGTCGTTTGCGACGAATGTGTTGTTACAACCGGGGGAGTGGAGAAACATGCGATCTTCCCCCGATAGGCTGATGACAACGGTATAGGAACTGCTATCTGTTTCCGAGACTTGCATGCCGCGGCTCAGACCAAGTCCGTTCTTTTCCAGGACCTCACAAATCGCCTTGCCAAATAGGTCTTTGCCAATTTTGCCCGCAAGCGACGTTCGAACACCTAGTTTGTGGAGCGCTTGTCCCGTATTAGAGACCGCTCCGCCGGTGCTGATTTTTGCTTCACCGACTTCAAAAAGTCGCCCCGGATCGAAAGTCACTTTGCCCTTAAACGCGGGAATGATGTCCAAGCAAATGTGGCCTGCAACAAGGACCTGATTCATGATTAGCCGTCCACCATGACAGTCGAACTAGCCTTTTGCGAAGCGAGGGCAGCTGTGAATAGCTGGTGACTCACCAAAGCTTCTTGCGGCGTAGCGCATCGGAAATCTCCCTTCATTCCCTCGCGATGAACTAGCTCGTCTAGAAAAGCTGCCCACATCTGGAGAAGTGAGTCACTAAAACCAAATTCGAAGATATCACCGGTAATCGTTTTATAGGGCACTCGATAGCCGATATCTTCAACGTGCCACGCCTGTGGAACACCCGATTTATACGGCATCGTCCGAATCGACTTGGGGTTCTTCGTCGAGAACTCGGCAGAATTTTCAGTGCCAACAATTCTTACGAACCAAGAATTCATGTCTCCCGGCGAAATGCGCTTTGCTTCAAGCACCATCGGAAACCCATTCTCGGTTTCGCAGGCAAGAATGGCGTTGTCCCACGTCTCGCACGGAGCCATCCCGCCCTTGCCATCTGGCCGCTGATCAACGACTTTTGAGAGGAGTGCTCGAACATTTTTTGGCTTCCAGCCTACTCGTGCGGGGACATGCAAAACGTGCATACCAAGATCACCCATGCAACCGTACTCCCCACACGTCGCGATTCTCCGCTTCCAGTTGATTGGCTTGTTAGGATCAAGATCGGAACTGTGAAGAAAGCCGGATCGGACCTCGATAATCTTTCCAAATGCGCCTTCCTGAATCATCTTTACGATGCGCTGAACGCCTGGGAAAAACGGAAATTCCGAAGAGCAACGAACAAGTAATTCTGGGTGCCGATTCACTTCCGCGAGAATGTTTTGGCAAGCGGCCAAATCGATTCCAAACGGTTTCTCGGCTAATAGATGCTTTCCTGCCTGAATAATCTCAATGTAGAGTTTTTCATGGAGGTTATGCGGCACCGCACAATAAACCGCTTCAACTTCTGGATTCGCCAACAACTCACGATAATCAGCCGTAATCTGCCCAAGAGTAAAGTTTTGAGAGAACCATTCGGTTGCCTGAGGATTGGCATCGCAAACGGCATAAATCTCGGGAATGGCATCCGTATCCAATAAATGGCACCAGCGAGCAACTGCGCTGGCAAATTCCCGGCCCATGAGGCCACAACCAATAATCCCGAACCGCACCGTTCGCCGTGACATGTGAACGGAGTTTACACCTGGCAACCATGCGCCAAAACGGGTGGACTTACCTTTCGTAAAGCCACCCGCTAGAATCTGGCCCGTTTAAAGGCCAAGGACTTTTTGAATCAAGGCTTTTTGGGCGTGCAACCGGTTTTCGGCTTGATCGACTACTCTGCTCTGAGGCCCGTCAATAACTCCGGTCGTCACCTCAAACTCACGACGTGCAGGCAAGCAGTGGAGGAAGATGGCATCCTTGCTTCCCATCTCCATCACTCGCTGATTGACTTGGTAAGGCTCAAACACCTTCAGCCGATGCTCTTGCTCGTGCTCGTCGCCCATGGACACCCAAACGTCGGTATAAACAACATGGGCTCCATCCATTGCCTCTTCGATATTCGTAGTTTGGACGAGCCCCTCAATTGGCTCTAATCGGAAGTTCTCTGGCCCGCAGATCGTTACCGGATAGCCAAGTCGAGTACCCAACTTAGCAAGCGATCGTGCGACGTTATTTCCGTCACCGATGTAAGCAATCTTGACCTTATCCTGGCCAAAGCTTTCCTGAACGGTCTGGATGTCCGCAAGGGCTTGGCAAGGGTGCTCCCACTCGGTGAGGGCATTGATAACCGGAACATCAGCATATTCTGCCAATTCAACTATGTGCCGCTGCCAGTAGAGCCGAGCAACGATCAAATTGCACCATCGCGAGAGGTTCTGAGCCACATCGCGAATCGAGTCTCGCGAGCCCATTGCGATGTCTCCCTTACCAAGATGAACCGCATGCCCTCCGAGTTCGTGAATGGCGGTTTCAAAGGAAACACGAGTTCTCAGCGACTGCTTTTCGAAGACCATCGCAACGGTTCGGTTCTCGACAGGGGTAATGGCAGAAGGAGCAATCTTCCTTCTCTGCTTGCTGTAAGCAGCAAGATCCAACACTTCTTCGATTTGAGCATCGGAAAGATCGTCCATTGTCAGCACGTCGTGTAACGGTCGGACAAGGGCTTTGGACCGCACTCCGGATCGAGCGCTCATCGGTGCTGAAATTCCCATCGCCTCGGCAAGAACGGTGAGTGCCTGCACTATCTGGTCTTCGTTAATGACAAGCGGTGGCACGAAGCGCAGAGTCGACTCATCGGTTGCGTTGATGATGAGTTTATGCTCGAAGCACTTCTTGACCAACTCGCGACCGATTGGCTTTTCCAAGCCGGCACCGATCATCAGTCCCTTGCCTGTCACATGAAGTCCCATTGTTTTGAGGCCGGAACGAAGCAGTTCACCCATCTCGGTGGCATGCTTCATCAAGCCTTGGTGCTCAATGGTATCAATCACTGCTAGAGCAGTCGCACAGGTTAGAGGATTGCCCCCAAACGTGGAACCATGGTCGCCCGGTTCAAGAATAGATGCTGCTTTGCCTCGGGCCAATGCTGCACCGATCGGTACTCCGCTGCCAAGTCCCTTCGCAAGAACTAGAACATCTGGCTGAAGGGCATAGTGCTGGAAAGCGAACCATTTTCCCGTTCGTCCCAATCCGCATTGAACTTCGTCGAGCATGAAGAGCGCATTGTGCTCAAGACAAAGTCGCTGGGCTTCCAAGAGATATTCTTCGGTTAATTCAAGAATTCCGCCCTCACCCATGATGGTCTCAAGCAAGACCGCCGCGGTTCGGTGCGAGAACGCCTCTTTCAGTTCCTCAAGGTTGTTGACTTCAACATGAACGAAGCCCGGTACGATGGGCTCGAACGAGCGTTGGTACTTTCTTTGCCCAGTAGCCGAAAGTGCCCCTAAGGTTCGGCCATGAAAGGATCGATTCAGAGTGATGATCTGATAATCACCATCGGGCCGCTTTGAGTTGCCGTGCTTCTTGGCGATCTTGATAGCGGCTTCGATAGCCGTCGCTCCGCAGCCCGAGAAAAATACTCGATCCATGCCACTGATGTCGCATAAGCGCTTCGCCAATTGAGCCTGAGGAGCGGTCAGCAGAAGATTGGATGTGTGAATTAGTTGCTGCGCCTGACGCGTAATCGCTGCTACAACTGCCGGATGGCAATGACCAAGCTGACAGACGGCAATTCCTGCGAGCATATCCAGATATTCATTGCCACGGTTATCCCACAGACTGCAGCCGGAACCCTGGACGAAGAGCGCCGGGAACCGGGTGTAGGTTCGCATCAGGTGTTCGTCGTCGGTTGATTTGATCGTATCGTATTTGAGCATTTTGTTCTTAGTTGAATTCGCCAAGGGCACGCCACATTACGTGCAGTTTAACTGCCAAGCTTGAGGGGAGGCGGGTTGCGTCGTCGCAGAGGGGCATTGGCCCGGCTCCCCTAGATACGTGGGGTACGACGGCGTGGCTCGCGCGAAAGCAGCGCGATGGTGTTCATTCCCGAGGTCAGGGAGGCACCAAACATTGTGGTAACGATACCCTATCTTCAGATTCATCAATGAAAACCTTGCATGTACCGAGAAGCAAGACTATAATGCACGTGCAGTTTGAACCTGCAACCCATTTTGGGTAATGAGGGTATAACCCTTTAGCGCCGGTTCAACCGGCACAATAAACGCTCCGAAAGGGGCGGTCCGTCAGGAGGTGTTTGTATGACTAAGAAGATTTTTGCGCTCGTAATGGTGGTCAGCGTTCTCGGTGCATTTTTGGCCGGCTGTGGTAAGAAAGACGAAGGTGCTGATGCTACCTCCGCAGGTGCTTCCGCTCCAGCTAGCGGCGGCGCAGCAGCCGATACTACTAAGGCTCCCTAGTAAGGACCTGCCCATTTAACGGGTACAAGAAAGGTCTCTGATCCTCGGATCGGAGACCTCTTTTTGTTTTAAAGCCCGACTGATTTCGCTGCGTCTTGGACCTTTTTGGCTGATTCCTTCACTTTTTCTGAGGCATTGTCATACATCGCCTGAGCCTCAGAGAGCTTCTTTTGAAGGTCTTGATACTCGGAATCGGCCTCATTGAGCTTCTTTTTGATATCGTCAATGCTCTTCTCGGTGTTGTCCTTAGCATTTTTCGCGCTTTCGACTCGCTCGTCCAATTCAGCTTTAAGCTTCTGAACGTTTAGAGCTGCTTCCACACGCTGAATCTGGTCCTTGACCGAGTCAAGTTTCAGATCGTCCAAGCTCGTGGGTGCTTTCACCTGGGACAGCTTGCCCTTAAGCGATTCTAGTTGCGATTTTGCCGATTCCAGGGCCGGGCGCCCCGAATCGGCAGATAATTTATCGGCCTCTTCACTTACCGATTTCCATGCACTTCCGGCCATTGCGCCGGCTTTGTTCATGACCACCTGGGTCTGAGCAAGGGCCGCGTCTTGGTCCTTTTGTTCGCAACCAACCAAGAGTGCTCCAAGAGCACAAGACACCAAAACCGACAGTGTTTTCATCGCTAACCTACGTAATCGCCATGGAGAATCGTATTTTCGATATCTCCATCTGACAATACGGGGCCGGCAAGAATTGCGTGGCGTATTTTTCCAGCGACCTTTACATGAGCGCCCGGGAGCACAACGGAATCTTCAATCGACTGGCATTCCACCGATGCACCCGCTCCCACAACGACCATCTTCCCGACTTCTCCTTGGACCGTGGCACTAGGATCAATCAAAATGCCGCCGTCAATAAGGAATTCAGTGGTTTCAAGATAAGAATCGAGTGTCCCAGTGTCAAACCAAACATCCTCGAAGACGCCAGCAAGAACAAGCTCACCTTTGTTAATCATGATCTGGATCGCATCGGTGATCTCGTACTCACCTCTTGCGCTCGGTTGGAGATTGGGAAGAACATCCCAAATTTGGGGGCCAAAGAAGTAGAGACCGGCCATTGCCAAATTACTCTCAGGCACCTTAGGCTTTTCAACCAGCTTGACGATGCGTTCGCCATCAACGTTAGCCACCCCAAATCGGCTTGGATCGGGGACCGCTTTCACCACGTTTAGGTTGGCGCAGCCTGATTCCTTAAATCGCTCGGCAAATTTCTTAAAGCCCGAGCTATAAATGGCGTCACCCAAATAAAGAACAAACGAGTCGCCCGCCACAAAGTCCTTTGCAAAGCCCACCGCGTGCGCAAGACCCTTGGGCTCTTCCTGACGGACATAACTTAAGCGAATGCCAAACGCTGAGCCATCCCCTAACGCCTCTCGCATTTGGGGCTCATTTTCACCCACAACGATACAAATTTCGGAGATACCGATGTCTTTCAATCGATCAAACGCATATTCCAGCGTTGTTCGATTAGCCATTGGCAATAAGGGCTTAGGGATGACTCGAGTAACCGGATAGAGGCGGCTTCCCTTACCCGCCGCAAGAATGACACCTTTCATAGTTTTATGGGCTGCGCACTCCGCAGCTATTCGCACCGATAATACACCCACCAGCCGTTATTCGGGAGATAAATCGGGCCCAACCAGTAAGGCAATTGTTCGAAAAGTTAAAGGAAAGGAGAGGTAACCTGTACTCCCATGGAGCAGGGACGATTCAAAACTACGGTTGCGCTATCAGTCGTGGTTTTTGTCATGCTCGGCTGCCACTCAGGTGACTCTGAGCCTGAAAAAGTCTGGGCCAACGAACCCGTCGCTTATAACCCAAGTCCAAACTCTCAAAACGCCTTCGATGCGTATGCGTTGGCTGCTTTGGATGCCCAAACATTGGCGCAAAGCAGTATTGATCGGGTCTTTTTCTTCCCTGACCAAAAAACCGAGGTCTCTAAGAAAATTGAGAGATGTGTACGTGAGGTCTCGCGGGCCACAGAAATGCCCTGTCAGTTCAAATTCGTCGCCCATAAACCATTTAAGGCTCCTCAGTATCAAAGTGGATGGCGATTGATCGGTCGAGTTTATCAGTGGAATGCAGAAACAGCATGTACCGGAAGCGACTTCGACACCGCGATTAAGAACGTCGTAACCGGCAGTAAATTTGGCTTTGACCTCACTGGCGGAGGTGCAACCGATGCCTCTCTCGGATTGGCAATCGTCAACAACCTACGACGAGTCATCACGTCCTATCTTGGGAAAATGACTCCCGCTCAATTGGATCGGCTAGCCAAGGGAATGAAGGATGCACTTTCTCGCAAACCTTCTTTGAATGATACGTTAAAGAATGAGCACGAGAACATGCTTCAAACTCTTCAATACGTTGCAAACATCATGAAGACGGAAGACCTGAAAGGGCTTCAACAAAACATGGGACCAGACGTAAACGAAGCAGTGCGTTACATCGATCAAATCCGTTCGAATCCCAAAAAGCGGCAAGCTTTCATGACTGAACTTTCCAACGCGTGTGAAGAAGAGTTCTCGGCAATCCAGCACGATATCGGTCAGCCTGCCAATCTACGATCTAAACCGAAAACGGATTTTACTGGTCAGTGGAAGAAGCTTCCCAAACACATCCTTGGAACTTCCCGCCCCTTGCTTGAGTTGAGCGACATGACCCTTGCTCGTACTCGGTTATTGATTCTTTACGCCGAAATCTACCGAGTCGGAAAACAAAACAAGCCCTACCCCACGAGCCTGACATCGTTCACAAGAGAACTAACGATCGATCCTTTCTCTGCCACACCCTTCCTCTATCACGCCGACCAAGCAGAATTCTCCATCTACAGCGTGGGACTCAACGGCCGAGACGATGGCGGAGACAGCGATGAAACCTTCACAGCTCCCGACCTTCGACTCGAAAATACCGGGCAATAGCCAAATAGAAAGAGCCAAGCGAAAGGAGATCGCTTGGCTCTTTCTGATGGGTTCTTCGAACTAGATGAGGGATCGAAGGACGTACTGCAGAATTCCACCATTCAGATAGTAGAGGTTCTCTTGAGGAGTATCAATACGAACCTTGACCATGAAGTCGATGACCTTTCCGTCGCGAGCTGTAGCCTTCATGATGAGGGTCTTACCGTTTGCAAAGTTTGAACCAACCGCTTCCGAAAGCCCAACGAGGTCGAACGACTCGTGGCCGGTAAGTCCGAGGGTTTCAGCCGATTGTCCATTGGTGAACTCGAGCGGAACGACACCCATTCCAATAAGGTTGGATCGATGAATCCTCTCGAAACTCTGAGCCAGAACAGCCTTCACGCCGAGCATGTAGGTTCCCTTGGCTGCCCAGTCTCGACTCGATCCCGAACCGTACTCTTTCCCTGCAATGACTAGGAGCGGAGTGCCCGCCGCCTGGTACTGCATGGATGCATCGTAGATCGTCGTGACCTCGCCGGTTGGCAAGTAGGTTGTGAATCCACCCTCCGTTCCCGGAGCCAACTGATTTCGCAGTCGAATGTTTGCGAAGGTACCTCGCACCATCGTCTCGTGGTTTCCACGGCGCGAACCATAAGAGTTGAACATGGCAGCCGTCACGCCATGCTCGGTCAGGTACGAACCGGCAGGAGAATTCAACTTGATGTTGCCGGCAGGTGAGATGTGGTCCGTGGTAATGCTGTCACCAAGAACTGCGAGAGTCGACATCCCCATAAGATCCGGAACAGAAGTTGGTGCTTCTGCGCTCATGCCCTCAAAGTAGGGAGGATTCTTGATGTAGGTCGATGCATCGTTCCAGGCAAAGTTGTCTCCACCCGTGATCGAAATCTCAGCCCATCGCTCGTCACCCTTAAAGACATCTTCGTAGTTATCGATATACAGCTCTTTTCGAACCGCCAGAGCGTTGGTCTCCGCAATTTCTGCCTGAGTTGGCCAGATATCGCGTAGATAGACTGGATTTCCTTCTTGGTCGTTACCGAGAGGATCGATATTGAGATCGATGTTGATCGTGCCCGCCAAAGCGTAAGCGACGACCAAAGGCGGCGACATAAGATAGTTTGCCTTGATGTCTTGGCTAATTCGACCTTCAAAGTTTCGGTTGCCACTCAGCACACTGCATGCGACAAGATTCTTCTCGTTGATCCGTTTCGAAATCTCTTCCGGCAAGGGTCCCGAGTTTCCGATACAAGTCATACAGCCGTAACCCACCACGTTGAAGTGGAGAGCGTTAAGAGCATCGAGCAGCCCCGCCTTCTCAAGGATGTCACTCGCAACCCGTGAACCGGGCGCGAGCGAAGTCTTGACCCAAGGCTTCGACTGAAGTCCCTTCGCGAGTGCTTTCTTAGCCAACAAACCAGCAGCCGTCATGACTGACGGATTCGATGTGTTCGTGCAACTGGTAATTGAAGCAATAACGACGGCACCATGACCAATTCCGTCTGCAGTGTCGACAGGCGTCAACTGGGATTCAAACGTCTTGTTGAAATTAGATTTGGCTTGGTTGAGAAGAAGTCGATCTTGAGGTCGCTTGGGTCCTGCAACTGAAGGGACGATGGTGGACAGGTCAAGCTCCAAGACGTCGGTGTAGGTGCATTCGGGGCAGCCAGGGAAATGGAAGAGTCCCTGAGCCTTGAAGTAATCCTCAACGAGTTGAACCTGAGCTTCTGGTCGACCCGTAAGTCGAAGGTATCGAAGGGCTTCATCGTCAACCGGGAAGATCGCGCAAGTTGCACCGAATTCTGGTGACATGTTGCCGATCGTAGCTCGGTCTGCTAACGGAAGATTCTGAAGGCCCGGGCCGAAGAATTCGACGAATTTGCCGACGACTCCTTTCTTTCGAAGCATCTCGGTGACAGTCAAAACGAGGTCCGTGGCGGTTGTTCCTTCTGGCAATTTGTTGACCAGTCGGAATCCGATTACCTGCGGAATCAACATGCTAACCGGTTGGCCGAGCATGGCAGCCTCGGCTTCAATCCCTCCCACTCCCCAACCCAAAACGCCAATGCCATTGATCATTGTCGTGTGTGAGTCCGTACCGACGAGAGTGTCGGGATAGAGTGTCTTGGATGTACCGTCGTCTTTTACAAACGCGACGCGTGCGAGGTGCTCAAGGTTAACTTGGTGGACAATTCCGGTGTTGGGCGGAACAACGCGGAAGTTATCGAGTGCATTTTGTCCCCACTTAAGGAACTCATATCGCTCTTGATTGCGCTCAAATTCTAAGTCGCGATTGATGGTTAAAGCGTCTGATCGACCAAAAGCGTCGGTCTGCACCGAGTGGTCAATGACGAGTTCAACTGGCTGAAGCGGGTTGATCTTTTTAGGATCTCCGCCTAGCGCCACCATCGCATCACGCATCGCAGCAAGGTCGACCACGCACGGAACACCCGTGAAGTCTTGGAGAATAACTCTGGCTGGCGTAAATGCGATCTCTTTGCTTGGCTCAGCTTTGGCATCCCAAGATGCAAGTGCTTCAATGTCTTCCGCAAAGACGCTTCGGTTATCTTCGGTGCGCAGGAGATTCTCTAAGAGAATGCGCAACGAGTACGGCAGTCGGTCTAGGTCATGGCCCTTATCTTTGAGGACCTGCAAACTGTAGATTTGATATTCGGTTCCGCCGCTTTGGATTGTCTTCTTGGCGTTAAAACTATTCAATGGATCCGCCTCCTAATGTGCCCGGGCTCCCGGTCGTGTCAAAGGGTTTCCCAATGGGCCAAGGAGTGGGTTAGGAGTTCAATATACCCAGCAGAGGCACTCTCCAGGTAAGGAACCTTACACTCATCACCCCTCCCCTTGGGATATGCCTTGAATCGGACGCATACTATTAAGCAGGAAACTTTATGATTGGACTCACGCTTTTTGCTGGCATAGCCCTGCTTCCACATCATGTGGGCTCGGCTTCGAACAGGACAACCCAATCGGACCCTAAAATAACCTTAGCCATTCAAGCAACAAGCATGGCCAAAGCTTTGGAGCAACTAAGCGAGGCATCCCACTCCTCGCTTTTCACGTCCGTCCAAACAGCTAGCGACGTCATTACACTTCGGTTTAAAGAGGTTCCCCTTTCGGAGGCCATGAAACGCATCGCAGATGCGGATGATGCGTCCTGGCGACAAGAGGGCGAAGTTTTTAGACTGATACGAACGACCGATCAAGTACGCGCGGAAAAGCGAGCTGCCTATCTGAAGGAAGTTGAAACCATTCGCAAAGCGATTCAAAAACGGTCGGATGCGCTTGCCAAAATGCCTGGTTGGAACTCCTCAGAAGCCGATCTGCTTGCGACAAAAGTTAAGTCCCTCATCCGAGGCTTCAACCCCAACATCTCCAACTCTAATTTTTACCAACAGGTAAGCCAACTCAGCCAACAAGCACCGATCGGTCGAGCGATGACAAAGATTTGTGCGATGTTGGACCCTGAAGAATTGGCTCAATTACCTTCCAGCTATCGAACGGTTTGGTCATCTCATCCAACCGCGACTCAAAGGCCACTTCCCGAGGGTGTGATGCCTGTAATTGAGCAGTACATGGCCTACCAGACTCAATGGCAGGCCGCAATCGATAAATATCACGTCACGCCGCCGACATTTGGTGGTGCGACCTATTGGGTTGGAGACTTTGGCGATTTGCAAGATGCCAATTCACCAGGCAAGGTCACTACAGTTTTGCTAACGGCTCAGAAATGGAGTCGCGATTCTGCATTTAGCCTTGAGCTTTCGGCATACGATGAGAAAGGCAAGCGAATCGGTCAGGCTCAAAATTCACTTTCGACGGATATGTCGAACTACACCGATGCAATGAAAGACGTCCCTGCCCGCCCAGGCGAGAGGACAATCAAACCCGATCCTGAGATGGCGCCAATCGTCTCGCAACAATTCCAAGCTACGCAGCGAGACCCAAAACCCTATCCTCCTCAACTGCTCAAGAAGCTTCTACACCCGGAAGATGCCGACCCGCTCAGCTATTTCCTCTCGAACTCCCTCATTCAGGCAAGCGAAATTAAAGATGTCAATATGGTCGGAATCCTCACCGACCGAGCATTTTTCGGCAGCATGATGGGGGAAGCAAAAGAAATTACTGCGGACACCTTTATCAAGCGACTCGGCTTCTTTAATACATCCATCGAATTGAAGGATGGTTGGCTAACAGTAAGGCCCACGCAACCAGATTTCGCACGAGAAGATCGCGTTGACCGAAAAGAGCTCGGACGTTACTTGCGAAGGATCGTGGCTGGTAAACCGCTGACGATCGACGAGCACGCCAATTTTTGCTTGACGTTACCTCCCCAAGAAACCAACTTCATTCCGAACTCGATGGCGAACATCCTTCACTATCAAGACACCGCATACTACGACCACAACATGCTTCGCATCTACGCTCTTTCAACGCCCGAACAGCGCGCGAAGATGAGTGGCGGAGGCCTGCCATTTGAAGCCCTTACTGAAAGCCAGTTAGAATGTGTCAACAAGATGGTCTATGGAGTGAACACCAACCTCCAATACACTCCTCCTCAAAATACGGATGGAAATAACGTCGAGTTTGATTGGAATCTTTTCTATAACGGTTTGATGCACGAGCCGACTGAATCCCTTCCGAACGGAATTCCACCCCGAGGAACCTTGAAAATGGACGTGGACAATTCGTTTGTCGTCAAGACCCAGGATGTACCGACTAGGAATTACACGATGCCCGGTCGACAAATGGACCCATCATCATTAGCTTGGCAAAAATATTCCCAAGAGCATCCCGATTTATTTCCTTGGATGGCAGAGGAATCTCAAAAAGTTGATCTGTCCCGAATACTTTACGGTAAGCGCTTACAACTGAATTTCACGCTTCACTTCACTCCGGTACTTTCTCTTTCTTACAGCTTTGAGGAGCACAATTCGAGCGATTTCAAGTCCGTATCCATTGACGACTTGCCTGCCGACTTCAAAAAGCAATTTGATGATGCGTACAACGGCCTAAAGCAGAGTTACGCAAATGCTAAGCCTGGGCAGTTTAACGGAAACCAGAGGGGAACTAACCCTCCTCCCCAGTAGCTGCTGGCAAGTAATTAAATGGGCCGAGTTCGAATTATCCGAACTCGGCCCATATTTATGATTACTCAGCGAGATTTATCTATTCGACCCAGTCAGCTACGAATAGATTCGTCTCATGAGGCTTGCTTGAGTAGCGGTTCGATGCGAATACCAACTTCTTACCATCCTTCGTAAACATCGGGAAGCCATCGAAAGCAGGCGCGGTTGTAATTCGCTCCAGGTGAGTGCCATCGAGATTGATCATGTAGATATCAAACTCTCGCCCCTTTGGATCGGCGAAATTCGAACTAAAAATCACTCGCTTGCCATCTGGGTGAATGAAAGGCGCGAAAGATGCTCCTCCCAATTTGGTGATCTGGCGCTTGTGGCTACCATCTGGGTTCATGACCCAAATTTCGAGCTTGCCCGGTCGCACCAGGCTCTGGTGAAGCAAATCTAAATAGTCCTTCTTCTCGGCTTCGTTCGTGACGGCCTGACGTCGATAGGCTATCAGCTTGGAATCCCAGCTCACAAACGGACCGCCATCGTATCCAATCTCATTGGTCAGTCGTTTGATGTGGCTGCCATCCAGATTCGCGCGGTAAATCTCAAGGTCCCCATCAAAGCTACCGGTGAAAACCATGTATTTACCGTTTGGTGCGATCGTCGTTTCGGCTACGTATCCATCTTTCTTGATGATTGGAGTAATGCCCGTTCCGTCTGGATTGCCCTTATACAGAGCGAAGTCAGGATTGACCATCCAAACGTATCCCTTGCTCTGATCAATCGGCTTTTGCGGTCCGGGATTACGTTCATGCGTCGAGCTGAAGTAAACCGTCTTGCCATCCGGAGCAAAGTAGCTGCAGGTACATCGACCTTTGCCAGTACTAACAAGATGCTTGTTCGAACCGTCCGCATTCATGATGAAAACTTGCTCGTCTGGAAATTCAGGTTGCGCAGTTTGATAAATCAACTGTTTGCAATCCGGACTCCAATAAGCCTCGGCGTTTTGTCCACCAAAGGTAAGTTTCCGAATGTTTTTGAGGTGCTTCTCGCCAGGAAAAGCGTCCACCGGAATCGAATCAGGCGCACCAGCTTGACCTAGGGAAAACAGTAGAGCAAGAGCAATCATAGACTTTATGATGCGCTCCCATCACCCCAGGTCTTTTTTCCAAGGTTGACGAACATGATTCGTATTTGATGAAATTCATCAAATAATGCAAAAGACGAGTCCTAGAAGCCTCTTGAGGCCCACTCCACCATCTTATCGAACGCCTGATCTTCTATCGGATTGACCAACTGGCGGCTTGGATCCGATTCGAACCATTCGATAATTTCCCGAGCGCCGACCGAAAACGGAGTCGTGCATTTGAAATCTGGCACGAGGGCCTTGATCTTTGAATTGTCGAAGATGGAGCTGTTCGCTTTGTCGCCAATAAGCCCAGGCCCCCAATTAGGAACAAACTTCGATATTACTTCGGATGGAACGTGTACTTTTTGAACTTCAACCCCCAGCGCTGCACCAACGAGGTCATAAATCTGATTCCACGTCAACCATTCGTCAGACGTGATCTGATAGGCTTCGCCAATTGCGTGAGAATTTCCAAGGAGACCCACAAACCCTTTCGCAAAATCGGAATGATGGGTCAAGGTCCAAATCGAGGTTCCGTCCCCGAGAACAACCACCGGCTTCCCTTTCTTCATTCGATCAACGACGGTATAGCCGCCTTCAAACGGGAGCAGGGTTTTGTCGTAAGTGTGCGAGGGCCGCACGATCGTGAATGGGAATTTACTCTTTCGATACGCACTCACCAGCATCTCTTCGCAAGCGATCTTGTTTCGCGAGTACTCCCAGAAGGGGTTGTCTAGAAGCGTGGACTCCGTAATCGGTAGCGTTGACGGAGGCGTTTGATAGGCTGAGGCAGACGAAATAAAGACGAACTGTCCCGTTTTGCCTGCAAATAGATCGAGATCGTTTTGGATGTGCTGAGGGGTGTAGGCGATCCAGTCGACCACGACGTCCCAAGTATGTCCGGCAAGTGCCGCTTCAGCGGATGCTGGGTTTCGAATATCGCCATTCAAGACCTTCGCGCCTGCGGGAATGCCTCGCGCGCTTTGACCTCGATTTAGTAAATAAAGGTCGATTCCTTTCACCAAAGCGAGTGGAGAGCAAGCCGAACTGATGATGCCAGTACCGCCAATGAAAAGGACCTTCATGAGTTCAATTGTGCCGCATTGCGCATCAAATTATAGGAGACGCTCAGCCCGAAATAGAGTCAAATGAGATCTCTTAATAAGCGCGTCCAATTCCCACGATATGACCTTCAAGGCTTTGAATGCCGGGCCAGAACCGGAAGGAATAACATGCCTCTAAGTTGGTGCCCGTTGAAGGACTGACGTCAAGCTCAGTATCTGTTTCCGTTTTTGAAGCAAGTTCAAGCACTTCATCAAGATCGCTATTCTCAACGAGAGAAGATAGGTGGCACGATGCGGGAACAGGTTTATTTGAAAAGACGACTTTGCCGGACTTATCAAGCAAAAGGATCCAGTCGGTCGATAACGCCAAGATGCTGTCCGCCACTGAAACTTGAGGCTTAATCACGGCGGAAATGTCCACCGGAGCACCCGAAGAAACGTTTGCAATCAGATGATCGGCAACGAGCTTTAGGCACTCGTTGACGTACTTGAGATTCTCAACTGCAGCCTTGCCTCTGTCCTCAGCGTATTTGGCAACGACTTCAGTTCGGCTGGCGGCTTGGTATTTGGCGAGAATCCTGCGCCAATATGTGCCGACCGTGTCCGGGCTAATCCCGAGACGAATTGCAATCTCTTTGTCTGTCAGTCCCCCGGCCGCAAGGACGAGAACCTGTTCTTCACGCTTGGGAGCTTCACCTGTTGTTGTTGTTTCTGACATTCCTATCTGATTATCCGTTAAATTGAAGTTGACCGCTAGGGACATTCTTGCTTCTTGTCCAAGAAACTTTGAAGATTGTTGGGTGATACTATCACTACATTAGGGTCAGATAGTCGTACAAATTCCTCAAATGAGACCTCTGGCAACTCTCCTGTTTCTTTAAACTCTTCATACATTGCCCGTAGCACCTGAATTTGAGTCGGCATGGAGGCAAATGCATCGAGCCACACACCAGGTGTCGTCTCGCCACTTCGATAGGCAACCGCAACGACATAAGGCTCAATATGATCGCCAGGTGTCGGAGTCGAATCAACCGCAAGCGACCAGTTGCCCTCAAAAACTTTCACCCCTTGCTGCTCGAGTTTCGATTTCGCACCAGCCGGGCTCCATTCTGACCGCGAGACGACGATGAACCCTTTGTCTGTAACCGCCGCCGAGATCAGGCACCCACTTCCATTGGCAGCGACATAGGCTTCCTTAGTACCAAGAACGCGTTCAATGGTCTTTGTAAATTGGTCAAACGGAACGTTCAAAGTCATATCGGTAGTCCAAACTTTAGCACGCCTGGCTAAAACGAATTGGGGGACGAAGCCAAGTTGGGCCAGGTTGCGCTAAAATCGAGAGCACTCCCAAGGTAGACCCAGATGTCCGAGACGATTCAAACGCTCCTCCAAGAAAATCGCACCTTCCCGCCTTCTGAAGCATTCAAGGCGCAGGCAAATGCTAACGATGCCAAGATTTACGAAACTGCCGCCGCCGATCCGGAAGGTTTCTGGGAATCTTGGGCCCGCCAGCTCGACTGGTTCGAGCCTTGGCATACCGTTTGCGACTTCAAGCCGCCCTATGCTCAATGGTTTGTTGGCGGAAAGATAAACGCGGCCTATAACTGCATCGACCGACACGCAAACAGCACTCGTAGCGATAAGCCCGCAATCATTTGGGAAGGCGAGCCAGGCGACAGCCGAACGATCACCTATGGCGAGATGCTAGATGAAGTTTCTCGACTCGCCAACGCTCTAAAGTCGCTTGGAGTCGGTAAGGGTGATCGTGTAAGCATCTATATGCCAATGGTTCCTGAACTGGCCTTCACGATGCTCGCGTGCGCCCGCATCGGAGCCGCGCACAGCGTCGTTTTCGGCGGTTTCAGCGCGGAGTCGCTTGAAGAGCGGACGAATGACGCTCAGTGTAAGGTCATCGTAACCGCCGATGGTGGTTGGCGACGAGGACACATCGTCCCTCTCAAAGCGACTGTTGACGAAGCGATGGACCTCGGATGCCCTAGCGTTACCAACATTCTTGTTCTGAAGCGATCTGGCCAGGAAGGCGAGATCACCAACGGTCTCCCGACTCCTAAATACAATGAAGGAAGTTGGGTTGAAGGTCGAGATATTTGGTGGCACGACATCGTGCCTCAGCAGTCCACCGATTGTCCTTGCGAGTCAATGGATAGCGAAGACCTCCTCTTTATCCTTTACACCAGTGGTTCAACCGGCAAACCCAAAGGCATTACCCACACCACCGGGGGCTACCTTACCGGAACATTTGCGACGAGTAAGCTCGTTTTTGACCTCAAGGATAACGATATTCATTTCTGCACCGCGGACTGCGGTTGGGTTACCGGACACAGCTACGTGGTCTACGGTCCCATGGCGAACGGTGCGACCGTCTTGATGTATGAGGGTGCTCCTGATGCTCCAGACAAAGATCGATTCTGGCGGATCGTCGAGAAGCACAAGGCTACGATCCTGTACACCGCGCCCACTGCTATTCGCGCTTTCATGAAATGGGGCATTCAATACCCAGACGGTTGCGACATGTCTTCGCTTCGACTCCTCGGTAGTGTCGGCGAGCCGATTAACCCGGAAGCATGGATGTGGTACCACGAGGTTATCGGTAAAGGTCGATGCCCAGTGGTCGACACTTGGTGGCAAACCGAAACGGGCAGCATCATGATCTCTGCTCTGCCTGGAATCACACCTACCAAACCGGGCTCAGCCACTCAACCGTTCCCTGGAATCAGCGTGAGTGTCTACAGCGAATCAGGCAGCAGCGTTGAAGTAACCGGCCCCGATCAGCTTCATAAGGCTACGGGTGGATTCCTCGTTCTGACGAAGCCTTGGCCAAGCATGACTCGAGGCATTTTCAATGATCCTGCTCGATTCCAGAAAACTTACTGGTCCCGATTCGAGAATGCTTACTTTGCTGGCGACGGAGTCAAGCTTGACGAGGACGGCTACTTGTGGCTCCTTGGACGCGTCGACGACATCATGCTCGTTGCCGGACACAACATCAGCACAATGGAGGTCGAAAGCGCTCTGGTCGATCACCCATCCGTTGCCGAAGCAGCCGTTATCGGCAAAACTCACGAAGTCAAAGGACAGGCGATCGCCGCGTTCGTCATCCTGCGCCATGGTCACGAGAACCACCCGACTTTGGTCGACGAATTGAAGAAGCACGTCGCCCATAAAATTGGTGCTTTGGCGCGACCGGACGACATCTTTATTTCCGCCGAACTTCCCAAAACAAGAAGCGGAAAGATCATGCGCCGACTTCTTCGTGACGTAGCCGAAGGGCGTGCTCTTGGAGACACCACTACCTTGGCTGATCCAAATGTCGTATCGGCTCTCAAAGATAAATACGAGTCGAGCGAGTCCTAACAACAGCTCTGGAATGCCGCTCGCGGCAAAACCCAATTGGCTCCCCAAGTTGAACGACACGGGGAGCCTTTTTGCGAGCTTCTCAATACAAATTGGGTCTTTCACTGGGTCCATGTATTTCCGAACAAGCCTCGAATCTCTTTCTCCATGTAGCGCCAAATTGGAGCGCATAAAAGGAAAAAAGAAGATGACATTGAGGAATGGGGCATTCGTGCGAAACCGCATGAAGTTCATGCCCAAAAAGGCAAGTTGGCTGTTTGGGAGTCTCGCGATTTTGGTCGCATCCACCGGTTCTGCGTCAGCGAGCCAAGCTTACGGAAGCATCAACAACTTCGACTGTGTGAACGACACTGGCGTGGAAGCTCATGGGTTCGAAATTGAGTTGGATTACGGCCACACCACCGACATCACTTACACGTACGACTATAACCACTACGGTATTCCAAAGATCTATCAGGACATTACCGACCCCGCTCATCCTAAAGTGTTCGTGCGTTACCAAAGCACGAAGAATCCCAACGGAACTTGGGCTTCCTACACCGCGATTCCGGCTGGTCCCATCTCCCCAACCATGGGTCACCAGTTTACAAATCCCGCCGTCAACTTCGGTGGCGAACACTTTGGAGTAGGTTTCGTAGGTTCACCAGCCGCGGTCAAATACAACTGGCTCATCGATGATGGTGCCGGGAATCTCGTCCACGGTCCCGCGGTCTACATTTCGACCCCAACATTCACCTACAATCCGGCCGGAAATGGAGCTGCCGGAAACGTCGTTGCCGAAGTGGTACCTCCCCCTCCTCCGGTTCTTCCACCGCTCCAATTTGGAGTTGCATCCTGGGTTAAGGAGATTAAAACAACATCTCACAACCCGGTTAAGATCGGACTCAATCAGCTCGTCGGCGATGACCCAGGTAAGCCCCAACCTTGGGCAAACGGCGAAAATCCAGAAGTTGAAATGGAGTGGAAAGTCCTCCAAACTCAATTCGCAGCCCAAAATGGCGGCAAGAATGGAGCCTTGCAAGGTGCAGCAGAGCCACTGCCAAACGGCAATGAAGTCATTACTCGACGCTACGAGTTTTACAAATATGTCGGCCCAATTGATGCCGAGACCGGTGAGGCAATGGGCGATACCGTTGCTGCCGATGGCATCCACGGTGTAGGAACAGTCACCTACGCAGACCATTTCGACAACGCGACGGGCGAATGGGTCACCGTAACAACTGACCTTTCGAAAGTGGTAGTTGTGGGCGACTACGTCGGTGCCCAGATGGCAGGCTTTGACGTCGCACCAAAGCTTGGAATGATTGACCACCTTCAAAACGGCGATCCCGCAGCTGCCTATCCCGCGAGAACGGTTGTTGTTGCTGGCCCGAGTGCGTTCACTTCCTCAGTAACTTCTGGTTCATTGCCGCCGGGTCTCAGCCTTGATCCTGTTGCGGGAGTGATCTCTGGAACACCCACCACTCCAGGAACCTTTACATTCACGATTCAAGCCAATGATTTAAGCAACACACAAGTTTCTCATTCGTACACTATCGTCATCTCGGGACAAGCTCCTCCGACCTATACGATAACTACATCGGCGTCTCCGGCATCGTACGGTTCCGTTACGGGTGGCGGAAAGTTCCAAAGTGGAACAAATGATACCGTCATCGCGACTCCAAAGGCAAACTACGGATTTGTTAATTGGACCGAAGCCGGTAATTCCGTCTCGGTAACTCCCAGCTACACGTTCTCTGTTTCAGCCAATCGAAGCCTCGTTGCCAATTTCGCTCAGATGTTTAAACTCTCAACCAGCGCATTGCCGGTTGCCGGAGGTACCACAACTGGAGACGGCAATTATGCGTCGGGCACATCCCACACCGTGGTCGCAAAAGCGAATGCGGGTTATGCATTTGTTGACTGGACCGACGGTTCCAAGCACGTCAGCACAAGCGCGAGCTATCAGCTCAACTTGACTGGCAACAAGAAATTAGTCGCGAACTTCACAAAGACGTATTTGATTGCTACCGCGGCAAATCCAGTTGCGGGTGGAACAACTAAGGGTGATGGCGCCTATAAGTCTGGTGCGAAGGCGTCCGTCACTGCGACTCCAAACGCCGGATACGCTTTCACGAAGTGGCTCTCTGGGGCAACGACGCTGAGCAGCAACGCGAACTATACGTTCACGGTATCAGCGAACAAGACTCTAACCGCTAGCTTTGTGAAAACCTTTGCCGTAACCACTTCTGCGAATCCAACAAACCCAGGCACAACCAAAGGTTCCGGAACCTTTAACTCCGGATCCAAGGTCACCGTTGTGGCGACGGCTAAGGCTGGATTCAAGTTCGTTAGCTGGACCGAAGGAACGACTAAGGTGAGCACGTCTCCAACCTATACATTCACGATCAGTTCGGCCCATACCCTGGTGGCTAATTTCACGAAGAAGTAAGCCCAAAGCTTAAGAAGGGAGGTCACCCAAAAGGGCGGCCTCCCTTTTTCAAGTTTGAGGGTCTGAGAAGGACCGCCAGATAGATAGGACCCAAGTGGCTCAGAGCATAGCCCCGGACTCTAGTCGGTGTCGGTAGTTGGAGTCTCCGCCGAAGGAACGGCGTTTGCTTTATGTTGTCGCTGAGCTTCACCAAACCAAGTTAGGATCAGCAGGATCGTAGCGACTGTGATGCATGAATCAGCCACGTTAAACACAGGAAACTGAATCGCACGGAAGTAAAACATGTCCGTGACTCGACCGTTCACAATTCGGTCGTAAAGGTTGCCCAAAGCTCCGCTTGCAAGCAAACCCATCGATACATGCGTGAGAATAGGCTCTTTTGGATGCTTGAAGCTGTAATAGCTCGCGGCAGCGGCGATGGCAACTGCAACCGGCGAAAGCAAGATGCCCTTGCCAGATAGGAATCCAAAGGCGATTCCCTCATTGTATTGAAGCGTGATTTCAAAGAAGCCCGGAAACGGAAGTCCGCGAATGGAACCGTGGGGAGGCATAGCACCTCGAACCCACGATTTCACCAATTGGTCCACGACTAGCATCGCAAGCGTGATAGCCATGAACAAGTAGGGTCGTTTCAAAGACCAACCACCGCTCGATCTCGCTTGGTCAAAGGCACACCATCGACCAGTTCAACGTCCGCACGCCTCAAGCGCGATCTTTCGCACTTCAGATACGGGCTCTTTCTAAAGGAAGCCGAAGCCTCTCCGTCCACCAATTCAACGTCGCTCATTTTGAAAAGAATCGCAAGCTCTGCGACGCTGAACGTTTGCAACGTCTCCAGAGTTCCACCCGATTCGGTGATCGTTACGATAGCATCCTGGCTATCCTTCACGTCGTCTGTTCCTTTCCATTGCTCGAACAACGCATAGACGTCTTCTCGAACCGCCCAGACCGAAGCAAATCTCGCTTGAAGCGGGCTGCCTTCAATATCTTGGAGCCGATCTTCCGAAACTTCGTCGAACACCGCAGTGTGGATGCTTGTTGTCTCACCCATCTTAGCCCACGCTTCTTCAGCAGTATGAGAAAGGATAGGTGCTAAAAGTTTTACTAATCGGCGCAGAACGTAGTCGCAAGCATACTGGCCAGACCATCGCGTTTCGGAGTCAGCCGCATCGCAATACATACGATCTTTGATCGCATCCAAATAGAGCCTACTGAGCTCTTTGGCGCAGAAATTGTGCACCGATCCAATCGCGGTTCCAAAATCATAGCGGCGATAGGCTTCGACGCAGTCGACAGTCAAGAGGTCCACTTGCTCGATGATCCATTCGTCCAGGTCGAGAAGTGGTGCTTTGCGAGTGGCATCGAATCCGGCTAGGTTCCCCAACAAGAATCGTAGGGTGTTTCGAACGGTTCGATAATTCTCGCCAAACTGCTTGAGCAAGTTATCCGAGCAAGGAACATCGTTCGCGTAGTCCACGCTAGCGACCCAATAACGAATAACATCGGCCCCGTACTTGTCGCAAGCCTCTTGAGGATCGACAACGTTTCCGGCCCGCTTGGACATTTTCAGACCCTTTTCGTCGAGGACGAAGCCATGAGTCAAAACCTGCTTATACGGAGCGGCATCATGAGTAGCGGTTCCCACAACGAGAGATGACATGAACCATCCTCGGTGCTGATCGGAACCTTCGAGATAGAGATCGACCGGCCAATGTTCGCGCCATCGCGGTTCGAAATCACTTTGGATGACGCACAACGAAGTTGATCCGCTATCGAACCAGACGTCGAGAACATCGGTTTCCTTGACGAACTCTGTTTCGCCGGTTTGAGGATGAACGTATCCGGCTGGGAGGATCTCAGATGGATCCTTCTCAAACCAAGCGTCCGATCCCTCAAGGTCAACCAGGCGAGCGACCGCTTCGATCGCTTCTGGATCGAGGACCGGCGTCCGAGTCTTTGCTCCGTAAAAGATCGGGATTCCGACTCCCCAAGGTCTCTGACGCGAGATGCACCAGTCTGGGCGACCACTTACCATCGCCTCGATTCGATTTTGACCTTGCGGTGGGAACCATTGGACTTGCTGAATCTCTTCCATCATCCGATTGCGCAGTTCCGCGTGATCGATTCCGATGAACCACTGCTCTGTGGCTCGGAAGATGACGGGCTTATCGTCCCGCTCGGCAAAAGGATAGGAGTGAGCGTATTCACTCACTTTCAAGAGCGCTCCTACTTCCTGCAATCGGTCGACGACTACTTTGTCGCAGTCTTTGTAGTAAGTCCCAGAAAACTCGCCAGCTTCATCCGTCAAGACTCCCCTTTCGTCGACGGTATTAGGCACCGGCAGTCCATATTTTAGCCCGGTGAAGAAGTCGTCTCGACCATGGGAAGGAGCGGTGTGAACAACACCCGTTCCATCTTCGGTCGTTACGTATTCCGCCATCACTCCAAGCGACGGCCGATCAAAGATCGGGTGCTTGAATTTCATGTGGTCCATGTTGATGCCGTCAAGCTTCTCAACGATCACATGATCTTTCCAGCCTAGTTCCTCGGCAAGTTTCGCAACCAGGGACTCCAGCACCAAGTAGTGATCCCCGCCGACTTTAACCACCGCATATTCCAAAGATGGGTGGAATGCGACTGCAAGGTTCGCAGGAATCGTCCACGGAGTAGTCGTCCAAATGATCGTGTAGAGGTTGGCGAACTTAGCAAAAAGCTTGTTGGTATCTTCCAGAAGGGGGAATCGGACGTAGATCGCAGTCGAAACATGATCACGATAGACGATCTCCGTGTCGGCCAACGCGGTTCGGGAAGTGGGGCTCCACAATGTTGGGCGCAGGCCCTTGTAAACATAACCGCCTTCAACTAGGCGCTTGAATACTCGGACGATCTGAGCTTCAAAATTGAAGTCCATCGTTGCGTAAGGTCGCTCCCAAAGTCCAAAAACGCCGAGCCGCTTAAACTGCGCCGTCTGAACGTCGATGTATTGCGCAGCATGTTCTCGACACGCCTGGCGGAGTTCCACGACGGTTGGCGTGATCTTCTTGTCCGCAAATTTCTTCATAACGGCCTGCTCAATGGGCAGGCCATGGTTGTCGTAGCCGGGGACGTAGGGAACGCGCATTCCCATCATCGTCCTAGACTTGACGACAAAGTCCTTCAGGATCTTATTCATCGCCGTACCGATATGAATCGGTGAGTTGGTATACGGCGGGCCATCATGCAGGACAAAGCTCGCAGCATCTTTGCGGCTCTCCTGAATCACGTGGTAAATCTGTTCCGAATCCCACTTTGCTTGAATCGTTGGTTCAAGCCGAGGGAGGTCGGCTTTCATCGGAATCGTGAAGGCCGGATCAGGCAGATTGAGAGTTTTCCTAAGGTCCATAACGGACCTTGCAGTTTACCGCCAACGCATCCGCCGACCGACGGGTCAGGCTCACTTGCCATCAGATACCGCAAGAGTTCCGCAACATCAAGCGGACTTAAGATGCTTCTGTTGGGCCTTCAGGTCGGGTTGTTTACCAAACTGCAGATAGATTGTCGTGCCCTTTCCAACCGATGCCTCGGCCCATACGCTTCCATCATGGCGCTCTAGAATTCGTGCCACGTTCGCAAGGCCCATGCCGACACCGGGATACTCTTCGTCTCGATGCAGCCGCTCGAAAGGCTCAAAGACTTTATGCATATAGGCGGAGTCAAAGCCAATGCCATCATCTTCAAACTTCACTACGATCTCGTCTCCAGCTTGTTCACATGAGACGCAGATTTTGACGGGTTCCCCTGGCTTACTATATTTAAGAGAGTTAGAAACTAGTGCGCTCATTGCCACCGAAAGCTGCGATTTATCAGCAAATACGAACATTTCGGGTGGTCGCTCGAGATGAACTCGCTTGCCTGATGCTTCCGAAAGGGACGCAACCTCAACCGAAAGCAACTGGCTAATGTTGATAACCTCTTTCGATAACCCTGACTTCGCCAGTCGAGCATAAGTAAGCAACGCGTCGACAAGATCGCTCAATTTGAGGGCTGCATTCGAAATCCTTCCAAGTTTCTCTTTGGCAGTCGGCGAAAGCTCAGAACCGTAATCTTCCAATAGGATGTGTGCATTACCAACGATTGCCCGAGTTGGCGTTCGAAGATCGTGGGAAACGCTGTAGCAAAATCCCTCAAGCTCTTGGTTGGCGACTTCCAGCTCACTCGTTCGTTCGCGAACTCTCTGCTCGAGGAGGAAGTTCGCATTAAGCAGTTCCGCCTGCGCACATTCCCTGATTTGCTTCTCGGTGCGTTCTCGATGAGCCAGAACAATGATCATGGTTCCAATCACCAAGTAGAGCAACATGCTGACCTGATCGGATCTTCCGCCGAAATCAATGGTGTTAACGGGCGGAATAAGTAGCCAGGCCACTAGGAACACTCCGAGGAAAAGAGCAAAAACTCCAGGGCCAATTCCACCGTACCAGGCACTCACAAGAACAGCTGGGATGAAGAGCATCAGCCGGCTCTTCTCTTCGAGTTCACCCTGGAATGAATAACGGACAGCAGCAGCCGTCAGCGTTGAAGCAACGGCCAGCAGATAACCACTTGCCTTGTCGACCCAACCTGCCAAAATCTTAAAGAGTTTGGTCCCGCTCATCAGCTCAAGATTGTAACAGTCAATGAGGTGTTGAATATTCTGAGTACGAAGCTTTTTAGTCACTCCATGCCGTTCCTATGAACAAATCCGCAAGGACAGCGAACCTGGGAAACCCGTCGAATAAGCAATTACGGTTCGTACTGGCATCACCGCAATACAATCAAAGGTGACAATCCAGGAAACTGGTGTACAATGACCCCATGGTAGACACATCTCTACCTATAGAGAACATCGACCGGGGTCTGAGATACCTATTCTTAGATTTCAACGCTTACTTTGCGTCGGTTGAACAACAGGAACGGCCCGAGCTTCGAGGAAAGCCAGTGGCTGTCGTTCCCGTTTTATCGGACACAACTTCGTGCATTGCTGCTTCATACGAGGCTAAACGGTACGGAATCAAATGTGGAACCAACGTTGGCGAAGCCAGAGCCAAGTGCCCAGAACTGGAAGTAGTTCAAGCTCGACCTAAGGTCTACGTCGCTTACCATGAGAAGCTGAAAGAGGTCACCCAAAGAGTACTGCCCATCGAGGAAGTTTGCAGCATCGACGAAGTTTGCTTTCGCCTTTTGGGAGACGAACGCGAACGCGAGCGGGCGTGTCGCATCGCACAGCAGATGAAGGAAACGATTCGCAAAGCGGTTGGAGACACTATTAAGTGCTCTATCGGCATTGCCCCAAATCGATTTCTTGCCAAGGTTGCGACGGACATGCAAAAGCCCGACGGCTTGGTCGTAATCGAAGCTCACGATCTCCCTCACAAGCTTCATCGTCTCGGCCTTACTGAATTCGTTGGTATCAACCGCCGTATGGAACAACGCCTTCATGCGGGAATGATCTTCAACGCAGAGCAGCTGTGCCGCGCCTCTCGCGCAGAGCTTATAAAGGGCTTCGGCTCAGTGGTGGGAGAAAAGTGGTGGTACATGCTTCGAGGATACGACCTCGGCCCAGAGTCTCACCCCCGCCGATCTCTCGGACATTCGAGCGTATTGGCGCCTGAACTAAGAACCGACGATGGTTGCCGAGACGTGTTGCTCCGACTCATTCAAAAGGCATCTGCCCGCCTTCGAGCGGAAGATTTGTGGACCGACACCATGGATATCGGAGTGAGTTCTCCTGTCCGATCCTGGCACACCCACATCAAAATGCCGCCAACCCAAGACACGATCTCGCTCAATGAATTTTTCTTAAAAGCATGGCAAAACCGTGATTTCAGGCAACCAAGAAAGGTCGGAGTGACGTTTAACAGTTTAAAGAAGGCGGAACACGTTACTCCTTCTTTGTTCGACCAAAACTTTGAACGGGCGCTACTGAACAAGGCAGTCGACACCGTCAACAACAAGTTCGGTAAGAACACGATCTATCTCGCTGGCATGCAGCGCGCCCGCCACGAAGCTAGCGAGAAGATCGCCTTCAACAAGACATGGCTCTTTCAAGAGGGCAAGGGAGACAACGAAATCCTCTCGATTCCAGACCTACAAAGCTAAGCTCGCTGAAAACTGAACTTAGCGCGCATTTCTTTGCAGCTCAAGACTTCTCTTGTTCGCCTTCTTTCGCTTTGACGCCTTCATGAGATAAGCGATACCGACGTAGAACGCATAGATAAAGTAAAGCGCCCGGCTCGAATGAGTCAACGAGTACATAAGGGGCATGTAAAATGGATTGCCAAACCCATAGATGGCATGGAAAAGCGAGAGACAGGCGAGTATCGGCGACAGGCGCTGATACGCAGCCATCAAACTAGGCTCAGATGCTTCTGCCTTCAAAGGGTGTATCGATACCGTTTCGATCTGCGGCTGTTTCGTACGGATTTCTTGAAGCAACTTCTCCACGTCTTCGATCGGAAGTTGAGTTGCCTCCGCAACGTCATGAATTGTGACGAGTGACGGTCGGGATAACTCTTCCCTTTGGCGCTGAGCCCAAAGTTCCAGCACCTCGTTTGCCTCAACCTGACTCATATAGGTGGGTCGCAGACCACCTTCTTCAAATCGGGCGTTATTCATAGTTCGATTTTAGCCATTCCAATCTCTAGGGTTGGTCATTTCGACGGAAGCACTCTTTAACGATCGTAGCTCTTGTTGGTTTAGAAAAAGCTTATGCACAAACCTCCCAAAATAAAAAATGAATGTCGCGAAGACCCACATGGCCAAAATAAACTGAAGTTCCTGAGCTTGCCGGTATCCACCTGACAAATAAACTGTCATAGCAAATGCTAGTGCACCCATCCAGGGCCCAACCTTTAGCAAGGCGGGCCCAAGTGCAACTTCTTCTGCTTGAGCGACGGAGGGCTTAACATCTGCTCGAGCGACGGGCCTTGCTGATCGAACATCCTGCAACAACTGTTGGATCTCTTGAGGAGTTAGCTGAGTCGCCTCGGCCACGTCGTGAATCGTAACCATCGCCTGTCGAGCTGCATCCTCTTTCTGCCGACGCTGCCACAACTCCATGACTTCATTGGCTTCCGCCTGACTCATGTAGGTCGCTTGAACCGAATCAGAATGACGAAGTTGACTCATTAGTATCGCGACCTCTTTTGGCCGAATGCCATAGCTCTCTCTGTTTGATGCTTTTGAAACAATCGTCCAGCCATCTTGAGGATAAGCGCGATTGCCGTTAAGATCCCGATTGCAGCTAGTGTCACGATGGTAAAACCCGCAAAGCCGCTTTGTGTAGCTCCTAAACCGACGAGTCCCGCTGCGATAATGGCAATTAGTGCGACAAACGCAAGTCTTTCGTCTGCAATTGATTTTCTTAGCGGTGAACCTGATTCCTGAAATCTTTGGCGGCTCGGTTGCTTCGACCGCACTTGATTCAGGATCTGACCAACTTGGTCCGGTGAAACCTGAATGGCTTCCGCGACGTCATGGATGGTAAGCAGAGATTGACGTGCCGCCTCTTCCCTTTGGAGTTCTGTCCAAATCGCCATGACCTCATTGGCTTCCGCCTGACTCATGTAAACCGGCTTTAATTCGGATGTTTCGAATTTGGATTGGCTCATAAACGTACGCCTTGGCCCCAGAACACGCAGGGACACCTAAACATCGTACGTGACATTCGAACATTTGGGTTCACGAGTTTGACGAAATTTCATTGAAAACTCGAACACCCTGGTCAGCCCGCCATTGCGCCCCAAGATGAGGCGCAGCAAAAGCGCTACTCTTTGGCACGCTCTTTTGCGAGAACGTCCTCTAGCTTCGAATAGGCGATCGGCTCGGAGTGAAACGCAAAGGCCGATTCTGGTGCGACCCCGTCTCGATCTACGGCCCTAACGAGTTCACCGATGAGGTTCACGTTGAACCATTGATCACCTAAATGCTGAATGACATCTGGCGCGTAAAGCAGCTTGGAGTGAGGCAAGTAACCGTACAGCATGCGCTCGCAAACGCTACCAAGCATCGGATAGATTTCCAGGGTGTTTTTGCCTTTTCCTAAGACGCACTTCTTGTCGACATACACGATGTGGGCCGATCTCGGATGCTTCTCTAGTTCGTCTGGAATCAACTTAGTCGGAGCCTTGAAGAGCCGATTGAGAATCTCTCGATTAGGACGAACCGAATAGATCGGTATTCCTAGCGAAACCAGTTGCCTTAAGCCGCCAATATGGGGCCAGGCATCGTCACTCGAAATCACGGCCTTGATTGGCTTGCCGGGAAATCTTTTATGAACATCGTTTAGAATCGCCTGCGCGTATTCTCCCGACACCACTGCTTCGAGCAAAACCACCCCATCTTCTTGCTCGATCGCAGCGCAGTTAAAACTGCTCAAGTACTGGACAACGCCCGGAGCAACCTCTATCACCCGAAAGGGGATTGGGCGTTTCGCTCCACCAACTGAAGGTACGGCCCCTGAAAGCTGATTGGAAACCGCTTGAGAAGATTTAGGCTCTCCCCAACCAAGCTTCCAATTCGCTAGCCAATATTCCTCCTGTCGGATTCCGTTTCGCTCGTAATCCCAAAGAGTGGGAAGCATAATCCCCTTAGGAGCAATATCCCAGTTGCCCCAAACCGTTCGATAACGAACATCGCCCCAAATCGACCAATACCCATCTCCCGGTTCCAGCGACTCGACTGCCGAGGGCAAATGCGTTTGATGATTGATCAACAACGTGACCGGCAAGTTTCCCCAGTGAAATTTCAATACGTCATGCTTCACTTCGTGAAAAATCGTTGGAGCTTCGAGCGCTAAATCACGACTCGCGAGAGCGGTAAATAGCACGCGTTCAGGACAAAGTGCCAATTGCCTCCTTGCGTCTTGGGCCGAGAATCCAAACGATCCTCCTTTTCGGGTGGGCTTTTGAGGGTCGGCAAAACCGTACTCCACCGTGAAATCCTGAGGCTCAGGAAACATCACCCCCGACGAGCGCGACTTGAACCGAGCAGATGCGGTTTCAAAGTCAAGGTTTTCAACCCCGTTAACGTAGGTTACAAACCAGGGCCCCTCGGGGCGCTCCGATTGCTCAAGGGCGTAAACGTGACCCACAATTTTAGATTCCAAGCTCCGCAAACTAGAGAGCTTTTTCATACCTCCCATCGCCGAGAATGATCTCTCGATCACGTCGAGTGCGGGAGGCTGCGCTTGTTGGCCCTGAAACGCGAGGAGGACGCCGAGGAGGATCGTGTTCACCCTACGATATTAGGCGCTGAGCGGAGGCGATGTCTTGTACATACTTTCGGAAATCTTGAGCTTCAATTGCGCCAACAGGGCAGTGGGTCGGCTCCCAAACTCTTGCAAACAGGCACGATGAAGGTGAGAGACATCGTAAAATCCGACCGCAAGAGCGGCCTCATTCAACGATGCTCCGCGTCCAATCATGCCCAGGGCCTGATCGAGCCTGACTTGCCTACGGTAAGTCGTGATCGTGACTCCGACTTGTTTGCGAAAAGTATCGGATAGATGAGAGGCAGAAATCCCAATCGCTTGAGCTAACTCAATCAGCGTCTGGCTTTCGGGGCGACCTTCTCTCAATATTTCAATGGCGTGACGAATCCAAGTGTCCTCCGCTTTAAAGGTTGGCAGTATGGTGTCCGCGTCCAACAACCCCAGAACGAGGTCGTCTATTTCGTCTGCGAGCAATTGACCTTGAATGAATCGAGACATCATGCGAACGAGATGACGCTTGATGGACCATGACAAGTTTTGGGTCGGTCGGGCCCAAATGGAAGGATTACACGATCGCTCGATAGCTTCTCGGCGAACCTGAATCCCAAAAGTCAAAATGGGCTGGTCAACCGTTCGAACACAAGGTTGCTGGGGCGCGGAATACGCCACGTCGAATGCACCCACTAAATGACATTTCCCTTCGGACCGAAAATTCCAAAGCCCGTCGTAGACAAAATAGAATTGGCCATCGGGGCAAGTCTCGCGAACAATCCGATCGCCGCGACCGGCTTGAAATAGTCGGATATCCGAAAGCGACGATTCCGCTTCCTTCAACCTCACTCTTCCAACCGGCTCGTGTCCCAACATAAACTCAATCAACGATACAGGCTTCCAAACCGTTTCATCCAGACACTCGCGCAAATGGTTGTAACGAGGAATCTACTCTTTAGCCAGGTCCGAGCAGCATCGCGTTCAAGAGCATCTTGTAAAGGCCTGGGAACATGGCTCGCTCAGTAGGATCCTGGAAGAACAAGATTGCGTGACCTCGACCAACCGGGGCATCTTGAAGCCAAACTGTCCCTGCGAGATTCTTCTCCGTATCGTCGTTGTAAACCCATCCGCTGAGGAGCTTTTTAGTCTTCTCATCCGGATCAAGGGTGACAATACTGCCGCCTTCTTTGCGACTCTGGAAGAAACTTCCTCCCGCGATCGGGACTGAGATTTCAGTTCTGCCCGAAGCATTGGTGGGATAGCCGTAGCTAAGGAAACTGCGATTATCGAGGCTGGCCCGGAAGAAGGCGCCGGGCAAAGGTTGGGGCTCGCCTTTGATTCCGCTGAGATCCACCAAGTTGCCTGATCCGATGGCCCAATTTGGGCGACCTAATGAGACCGCTGCGCCACCCGCATTCATCCAATCTCGGAAATGCCCGGTCGCAGAAACCGCTGAACCAGCAGGCAACACAATAGTGGTGAACCGCGAAACATCCCCGTTAAGCGCGTTCGAACTTATGGGTGTAAAGGGGAGTTTGAAGACCCGATCCATCAGGTACCACATCGCACCCGCCTGAGTCATGTCAGATCCGTGGCCAAAAACGACCGCGATATTCGGCTTTTTCAGAGGTTGAACACTACCGCTTCCAGGACCATTTCGATCGTCGTCGGGGTAGCTCGTGGTCAGCGGAATGAATTTCACGTGGCGATCGCGCGAGATATCATCCAACATTTGGCGCAGATCGACCTCGTTGTGACTCGTCAAAAATAGGAACGTGCCTTGCTCAAATTTACGCCCCGCCAGAGTCATGGGTTTGGTGGTGATCGAACCCTTAATGTCGGATGTTAACGCATCCGAAACCGCCAAAATATCGTTGATGTCTCGGTATTCCAAGGCATAGCCGACCATTGACGCAGCTAAACTTGAGTGGTTCGGTTCCACGGCGGTGGCGGACAAATCCAGCTTAGGAGCCGACTCACACCACCAAGCGTTCACTTCATGGGCGTATGGCAAGGCCCATCCAGTCGTATCGTAAAATTCGGCTCCATCTGGCCCGGGATACTTCTCGCCCGCAGGAGCGGTGTTCTTCTTCCCTTGCTGTGCCTTGACGAACTCCGGCTCAAAATCTGAGCCTGGTTCTAGGAGCGACTTCGCTAGAGGGCCTTGCGACTGAGCCATATCTACCACTAAGGAGTTGGCAGGGAAACTTACCGAGCCACGGGCGCTCGTCCAGTAATTATTGGCGTCACCTTGCTTGAAGGTTGCCTTGCTCCAGCCACAGATGACGCCCGTACTTTCAAGCTGCTTTTGAATCCTCTTCAACGGTCGAGGATCGGCCGAAACGAGCACCACTCGCTTGAATTTCCCCGCTACCTCCCCTGAAACGGCCTTCTTCTTGAATTCCGCGAAGCTTTTCATCAAGTCAGAGTGGTTATCCGCCGACGCATGAACCAACGCCATAGCAGAGGTGAAGTGCTTCTCGATTCCGTTTCGTAGGGTCAGGATGGAACCATCGCCCCGAGTTCGATTGATCTCCTTGCCGCCATCGGTTTCATGAGTCATTCCGATCGCGCCCGACAGCGTTGTGAACGAATCCAGGTAGCCCGGATAGTACAGATCAAACTCGTCCTTAATGAAGTAACTAAAACCCTTCGCATCAAACGCTTTTCCAGTTGCCCGACCAAAAACCTCGGTCCAATGGTTGAGCCTCTTGCGGTCAACATTGGCGTTTACGGACATGGGGTTCGGCGGGAAGAAATAGGAGTCCACCTGGCCATGCTGGTCGGCGTAGACTTGCGGGCTCCACGAAAGGAACTCCGCGACCTCCTGCCTGGTCTCGTCCTGAGACATCGCGACTCGGTCGCGATTCATATCAAACCGGTAGTGATTAAGTCGCCCGTGAATCGTGCTCGGCTCATAAGATTCGAACGCATCGGGATCACTTGAGCCAACCGCCAACGAATCGTAATAGACCGCATAGCGCTCGTGCCCGTCCGGGTTGTAAACCGGGTTGATGATGACCACCACGTCTTTCAGTGCGTCCACAATCGACTTATTCTTGGATGCCGCCAAGTTGTACAGCAAGTACATTCCGGATTCAAACGATGCCGGCTCATTGCCATGGATACATTCGTTGATCCACAGAATGGGTGGGGTGCGTTTGACAACTTCTTGATCCGCAGTGCCGTTCGCAATCGCTTGGTGGTCTTTTTTAATTTCGTCCAGTCGGGCGATGTTTTCAGGAGATGAAACCACAAATATCCGGAGAGGACGTCCTTCAACGCTTTTGCCAAAATTAACTTGTCGAACGCGCGCCTTTGCCTTTTCCGCGATTCCTAGTACAACTCGTTCCTGGTCTCTAAATGTCGTAATTCTCTCGCCTGGTCCGTAATACAACAAGGTATCCGGGCGAGGAATGGAGGAATCATAGGGTCCTTGGGCATAGAAGTCCATTGGAGTCGATAAGGACATTGCCAAAGATGCCAGTAGCGGGAAAAGCATGCGACATTGTAGCAAAGCCTCATGCTTTCCCGCGTGACGATTTCTAACCGATCTCGATAACTTCCGTCGAAACGCGATTTACAAAGTCTCGATCATGGGATGTAAACAAAATGGCGCCAGGAAAATCGAGCAATGCCTCTTCCAAAGCTTCAACCGAAACCAAGTCCAAGTGATTCGTCGGTTCATCTAGAACCAAGACATTCGCTCGGGTGAGGATCATGGAAACGATCTCCACTTTGGTTCGCTCTCCAACCGAGAGAACCCCGATTGGACGTTCGGCCATCATTCCCGTGATTCCAAGTCTTCCCAGCAATGACCGGGTCAACCTTTCCGATTCTGCGTCAACGGGATTGAGCGCTGACACGGCCGGTAGAGAGTAGTCCAGTAGGTCTCTTGCTTGAGAAAGCGAGGCAACTTGCACATCCGGCGACCATTGAACCTCTCCGGCATCTAAGTCCTCGAAGCCCAGCAAGATTCTAAAGAGAGTCGTCTTTCCTGATCCGTTTTGGCCCACAATCGCTACGCGAGAGCCTCGTTCGAGAGTGAGGTTCAAATTCTCGAACAGAACATTTTGACCAAAGGACTTTCGCAAGCCACGAGCAATCAGAGCTTGACTTGATCGTAGCTTGGCACAAGGAAACTCCAGCCTTGGATCATCCTCAATGTAGGGCTTTGTCGGAGCATCTTCTCTTGCCTTCTCGACTCTTTGAAGTATCGATTTAGCGCGCTTGTCCATCTTGGACTGCTTCCCCGCGTAGAAAGCCTTTGCTTTGGGATCATAGGTTCTTTGGGTTGGCTTTTTCGTTACGTTGCCCGCTTTCTGGAGCGCCTGCTCCGCAGTCACTCGAAGTCGACGATCTTCGTCCCGATGCTTTTCCCATGCATCCTGCTCGCGTGCTCGTGTCTGACCTTTAAGAAGTGACATCGCGTCGAAATTGCCTCGATAGCTCGTGAGTTTCCCTTGGCTCATTTCTAGGATCCTTTCTGCCACCGCATTGGTAACCATGCGGTCGTGACACGCAAACAGGACCGTTTCAGGGCAACTTCGCAAGAAGCCTTCGAGCCACTCCTTCGTTGGAATATCCAAGTGATTAGTGGGTTCGTCAAGCAGCAGCACGTTCGCACCTCCTACCAACAAAGCACCAATCGCACCACGCATACGCTCTCCTAAACTAAGGCTAGAAAAGGATTGATCGAGGTGATGATTGTCTAACCCCATTCGATGAATGGCACGAGCAATCTTGTGGGCCGGTACGTCGTCCGCATCACGGGAAAGAAACTCGAGTAGCGTTCCTTCAAAGCCGAGGTCAAAATCCTGTGACAAGTAAGCCACCTGAGCATGAGATGCCAAAGCAACCCTGCCGCTGGTCGGGGTGAACCGACCGGACAGAATCTTCAATAGAGTGCTTTTCCCGGTGCCATTGCGGCCAAGTAACGCGACCTTCTCGCCTTGATCTAACGTCAAGTCAAGATGGTCAAACAACGGTCCCGACCGCGGATCGGGAGAAAAAGATAGGCCGTGGGCCTGTAGCATAGGAGCCTCCAAGTACGCAACAACAAGCCACTGCACATGGGCAGCGGAAGAAAATGAGTTGATGGTTAGCGAAGGTCCAACATAACGACGCCATGTGGCGTCAACAAAAGAGTACCTAAAAAGGCAAAAGCGTTGGTAAATCTGCGTAGCAGAGCAAGTTGAATCAGTTGGGCCCGCAAGCGACTGAAACCATTCTTGAACGGTCACGTTAGAATGTTTGTAGGTGTCAAAGGACCAGGGCCGGAAAATTTAACCTAAACAAGATCTCGTGCATTGCTTAGTCGAACGCAGCTACTATGGCACGCTTAAGCAGTCATGTTTGGATCGTCGAAGAACGGATCGAACGAGTGATGTCAACCCGAAACCCTTCCTAAGCCTTCATTAACCAAATGTTAGCGGTCTGACAAGCAGCGCAGAATCGCGCTAAGCTTGTTTTAGAACAGATGAATTTCGCCATCACAGGCTTCAAGCTTTGCGCCGCCATTGCCGCGCTAGCATGTGTCGGTTCCGCAAGTCAGGATCCTTCGGATCCGCTTTTGACTGCCCCCAACATGGTGGGAGGTTCGCGGCTCCAATTTGGCAAGAATATCTTTCCCGCCACATGGTCGTACGCTGGAAAACTGAAAGAACCGGTATCCGAAGACATCACTCTGCCCAATTTCAAGATCGAATACGTTGCGGGGGCAAAATCCAATCCAGGCGAGGCTACTCGTGAATTTGAAGAGATTCCGTGCGAATTCTTCGGAACGACTCCGATCGTCACCGTCATCGCGCAAAACGGCGAACGACATAAATTCAGCCTCGACACGGGAGCTCTTTCGACCTACATCCGACCGGCTATCGCAGCAAACCCCAATGGCGGTCAACTTTTCCCGTTCCCGATGGTGCTCCAATGCGGTAGCCATACGTGGGTTCATTTTCGGGTCGGGGTCAGCCAAAGTATCGCGATTTTAAGATCGGACAACTTAGGGTTCCCAGCGGATGGCATTCTCGGAATGAACGCAGTCGCCTGCATGCAACTCAAAATCGACTACCAAAGGCGAAAACTTTGGGCCCGAATCAGCTCCAAACCCCTTGAAAAGTCTTTGATCGAACGTGAGTTGACATCTTCAACGCCCTCCGTATCCATCCCGATTGCAAAGCAAGACTCTGGTCGATATTCGATCGAGACCCAAATTAATGGACATGCCCTTCCGTTAGAGCTCGACACTGGTGCGAGCATCATGGGCCTCAATCGACACGATGCCGCATCGCTGAACTTGGAATCGGTCGGCAGCGGAGCGGTGCTTGTAGAAGGTGGGGCTCGAACCCTAAAACGCTATTTGGCAACCTCGGTTAACCTTATGGCTCTCCAGTTCCCCTGGCCCATCATTCACGAAGCAGACACTTCAGATTCTGACATCGGAGGATTTGGCCCCTCGGTGCTTCCTCATCAAACAGTGATCATCGACTACCCAGGCTTAAAGCTCCACACCCTCATGCCTACAACCGATGAATGGGTGACCCAAGCGCTCGGGCAAATGATCTCCGGCACAGTTGCGATCGACAACAATGGCGTTGTCCTAGACATGCCGGATGTCGTTGGCAAAACGCGTGCAATGCTAACAAAGGTTCAAGCAGAGCCCGTGGCTTCGGTGATCGCGACCCTCCGATCATGGATTTCTGGGAACGCTGCTGCGAAATCTAAATTGCTAGAGCTTTATCGACAGCTGAACACGAAGGGGCGCCTCACCATTGTCCAGGGCGGGGAAACCAAACTGATCGAGATCAGCCCGTAGGGTCCTACTTTTCGACCTGAGACTTAAAAGCTTCGTTGATGTTCTCGAGGTTCTTGATCACGATGCTATGGATGACTTTTTTGACGAGCGGCCCTAGCGTTGGAACGTTGTATTCGTACTCCAAATACTGGTCAAACCGAGTCCCACCATTTTCTTCTTTGAAGCTCCACGTGCCTTCTAGCTTGTCGTAATCGCCCTTCAGCTGTTTGAAGTGACTGGTGTGATTCTCATCGTCCCAGACCTCTTCCTGCCGCCATCGGACCTTCAGGAGGAAGTTAGGAATAATGCCAACCCAGTCAGCAACTACTCGGTTTCCATCACGCTCCACTGGCGTCAGCGAGTGAACATCCTTCATATATTCGGGATACTTCTCGCTATCCTTAGCTACTTCGTAAACTTTTGCGAGAGGGGCATTGAACCAAGCTGTTGTTTCGACGATCGGCATAATGGTTAGGTCAGAATCTTAAGACTGATTGAAGTCTACCTGTCAGGACATTTTTAGCTTAGATTGCACGTAGACTTCAGATGCTGTTCGAACTATCGTGAACTCACTCGTCCAACCTTCCATTCCCAATACGATGCACGCCCTCCTGTTGAAGGCGCCCCAGGAACTCTCTTACGAAGAAGTACCCGTGCCCACCCCGGGACCCGGTGATCTTCTTATCAAAGTTAAAGCCACTACCACGTGCGGGACCGACTTAAAGGCGTTTCGGCGAGGGCATCCCATGATTCCCATGCCTGGTCCTCTGGGTCACGAATACAGTGGGGTGGTTGTTGCAGCCGGAGAAGGAGCCAAGTTCAAAGTTGGCGATCCCATCATGGGCGTCCATTCGGCACCTTGCCAGACTTGCTACTGGTGCCAACACGGCCAGGAAAACCTTTGTGAGACGATTATGGCTACGATGGTGCTCGGTAGCTATGCGGAGTATTTGCTCATCCCCAAACGGATCGCAGACCTCAATGTCTTTGATAAGCCCGACTCCATTTCCTTTGAAATGGCCAGCCTATTAGAGCCTCTTGCTTGTGTCGCACAGGGAGTCTCGAAATTACCTCTCACGCCGGACAGCAGTGTCCTCGTCATTGGTCCCGGCGCGATTGGACTCATGTTTGTTGCGGCTCTCAAAGCCGTCGGCGTTGAAGATGTGACTCTTGCCGGGCGAAACGCCGGGAGGCTCGCAGTCGGCGAGAGCCTCGGAGCCAAGACCAGTTTCATTACCGAGATTCCTTTTGGAAACCCGAATCGGTACGACATAGTTGTAGAGTGCACCGGGCAAGTAGAAGTTTGGGAGTGGTCAGTCAATTACTCTCGCCGGGGTGGCACGGTGATGCTATTCGGGGGATGCCCTTCTGGTACCCGCGCCAGCTTCGATACTGCGCATCTGCATTACGATCAAGTCACCCTTCTCAGTCCATTCCACTTTGGGACCGACGCCGTCAAAATGTCACGCGATTGGTTACTGAATTCGAATATGGATTTGAGTCCGATCATATCGGGTGAGCGAAAGTTAAAAGAAGGCCGAGCCGTTTTAGAGGATCTGGAGGCTAGCCGGGGCCTCAAATACGTGTTTAAACCATGAAAGTCGCTCGCTATATCGGTAACGGCAAAGTCGAAATAATTGACGAACCCGCCCCATCGTGTCCCGAAGGCGGACTCCTCATCCAAACGCAAGCGAGTGGTCTCTGCTCGGGTGAGTTGATGAGTTGGTATATGGATCGAAAGATTCCCCACGTGCTCGGACACGAAGTCGCTGGAATTGTCACGGAATCTCAAGATGAGAAGTTCAAAGTTGGTGACCTAGTCTTCCCACACCACCATGCTCCTTGCCTCCAATGTGAGGAATGCAATGCCGGCCATTACGTCCATTGCGATCAGTGGCGACGAACAAAGCTCGTTCCTGGGGGACTTGTGGAAACGTTCGGAGTACCGAAAGAAAACCTCACCGACACGCTGGTGGTGAACGACCTTCGGCCTCAAGATGCAGCGTTAATCGAGCCACTGGCTTGCGTCATGAAGTCACTTCGCAAGGCGCCACCTTCGCCGGAAAGTAACGCCGTCATTGGGTTGGGCGTGATGGGTCTCATGCATTTACTCATATTGGGGCCGACCGCGATTGGCTACGATCTCAACCCGTCCCGAATAGAATGGGCGGAAAAACTAGGATTGAATGCTCGACATCCCGACGAGAAAGTCCCCGCGGATACCGTTTACGTTTGCCCAGGCTCTCAAGGTGCGTTCGACTTGGCGGCAAGCCTGGTTCGGCCCGAGGGAACGATCCTCCTGTTTGCACCGTTAGGACCTTCACAGGATTTAAAGCTCTCCCAAGACTTATACTTTAGGGACATTAAGGTTTTTCATTCCTACTCGTGTGGGCCAAACGATACTCTCGCCGCCGCCAATGCGATTCGCGAAGGACGACTCAAGGCTGAGCAAGTTATCAGTAACTTTATCAACATCGACCAGTTACCAACGGCGTATGAAGAAATGAAGGCAGGAAAAATTCTCAAACCGATGGTGTTGTTTGGCGCCTAGCAAGCTAACATCTGAAAGTTCAGCATCACTTAAAGCTTCTTCACCCGTTTAACCCAACATGCTCTCCACACTCGTCGCCATCGCACTCTCGCTAAGCACCACGCCAACCAGATCGGTTGAAAGCTTGGTCGATGAAGCGTGGCAACAGGTTGATAAAAAAGCGGAGATTCAGCACCAAGACGATCTGAAATCGGATGTCGAAGTAGGTGCTAAGTACGCGGTCGAAGTAGAAAAACAATCGAAGTTCACCACCGACACCGATATGATCAAACGGGTTCAGCGAGTCGGTGCCGAGATGGCAGACATCGCAAACCAAACCCATTCGATTGCCACTTGGGGTGATACTCGGTTCAATACTTTCAATTACACGTTTAAAGTCATCCAGAAAGACGAACCGAACGCGTTCTCTCTGCCCGGTGGATATGTCTATGTTCAGACGGGTTTGCTTAAATTTATCGAAAGCGATGATGAACTGGCAGGCGTTTTAGCTCACGAAATTTCGCACGCGAAGTTCCGCCATATCGCGACGCTTCAAAGAGAGCAAAGCAAAATGACGATGCTTTCCTTGCCGGTCATCATCGCCGCAATCATGACCAGCGGAGGAGCAAATGCAGGGGCTGCCATTACCGGCACTTCCATTTTAAGTACGGCGGTCGGTAACGGCTGGAGTGTGAAAGCCGAGCAAGCGGCTGACTACGGCGGCATCCAGCTCATGGTGAAGAGCAAGTACAACCCAACCGGCATGGTTACCGTGATGGAAAGGTTGGCTCTGGTTGAAAATAGTCAGCCGCAGTACAGCTCTACCCTTGGAATTTTCCGAGATCACCCACCCAGCAAAGAACGTGCAGATGCGATGCTTCAAAAGCTCAAGCAGTACAACATTCCGGTTGAGCGAAGCAAAGTATCGACGAGCTTCCGAGCGATCGTGAAGCCGGACGATAAGATTGCGGGTGCGGTAGTCATCACATTTGATGGCCGTAATCTCTTGTCGTTTGCGGGAAACAATGCCTTGACCCGCGCGGATGAAGCAGCCGTCAAGCTCAATACATTTATTGATTCAAGCCCCGCCACGTTCGAAGTGGCGACCGGAATGGATGGCGTGATTCTGGGTGGGACGCAGAAACTGCTTCAATTCACGCCTGAAGATGCGGTCGCTCAGGGCAAATCTGTCGCTGAATTACAGCGACTTACGGTCCTGAATATTCGTGGTGCCCTCTACATGGTTGCCATTCGAATCTGGGAAACGCACTAGCAACCTCCAACCTTTGGGTCCTCACGCGATGACGTGGAGGTCCCCTGCGTCGTGCCCGGTAAACTAGAGGACAAATATGATCGATAAGCTCAGAGACATTGAAAGGCGGTTTGACGCGATTGAGTCGGAATACAACGATCCGTCTGTCGTGACCAATCCGAAGGAGATGCAACGACTCGGCAAATTACGCGCTGAGTTGGAGCCGATCGTCGATGCTTTTCGGGTGTATGAAAAAGCCCTAAACGATCTTGCCGAATCTCAAGAGCTACTAAATGATCCTGAAATGAAGGAGATGGCTCAAGCTGAGATTGAAGGTCTGAATGAAAAGATCGCCGTCTATGAGACGCAGCTTAAGTCGATGCTTGTACCGAAAGATCCTCTCGACGACAAGCCGGTCATTATCGAAATTCGCCCCGCAGCCGGTGGCGATGAGGCGGGCCTCTTTGCCAGCGAACTGTTCCGAATGTATTTACGATACGCTGAACGCCGTCGGTGGAAGGTCGAGGTTATGGACCATGAAGAGAGCGGCATTGGGGGTCTCTCGAGAGTCGTCTTCAACATTGAGGCCCAGGGCGCTTACTCTCAACTGAAGTACGAGAGCGGAGTTCATCGAGTCCAGCGCGTCCCCGCGACCGAAAGCCAAGGGCGAGTTCATACGTCAACTGTCACAGTGGCCGTATTACCCGAAGCCGAAGAAGTCGATCTGGATATCAAAGCAGACGACCTCGAAATCTCAACCTTCTGCTCATCGTCTGCGGGTGGACAGCACATGCAGAAAAACGAAACGGCGATTCGAATTATCCACAAACCGTCTGGCTTGGTGAGCACCTGTCAAGACGAGCGAAGTCAGGCTCAAAACAAGCTGAAAGCGATGGCGGTTTTGAGAGCGAAGTTGATTCAGGCCGAGCGCGAAAGATTGGATGCGGAGCGATCAGGCATTCGCAAAGATCAAATTGGAAAGGGAGATCGAAGCGAAAAGATTCGCACCTACAACTTCCCTCAGTCGCGCATTACGGATCATCGCATAGGTTATCAAGTCAACAACCTTCAAGCATTCATGGATGGCGATCTACAAGCCCTGATTGAAGCGCTGAACCAAGACGAGCAAGCGCGTCGGCTAGCGGATCAAGAGGAACAAGCAGCTTAATGAGTCAGGATCCCAACAAAGATCGCAACGATCCAATGATGCCGGAATATTGGCAACTGGGTGAAGACCTACAGGATCGCATCCGGGTTGCCGGTTACGATTCACCGACGGTGGAAGGCATCGCGGTCGATGTCCATGACCTCCTGCAATCGTCGGCTTCGATCCAAGAAGTTCTGATTCCGGACGTCTTAGGGGTTTTCGATACCCAAGATAGGGCCGCTCTCATTGAGAAACTCAAAGCACTTAAATTCGAATTTAGCCATGTCGGTTGGCATTGTGTCGCAGCCGCCCAATATCTGACGGCTGCCATCGAATCGTTAGAAAAGCAAAGCTAGCCTTCTAGCCGCTCGGAGTTGATGACGAGTTCGCCATCTTGGATGTCGCGGAAGAAGCAGCTTCGATAGTTCTCATGGCATGCGGCTCCGACCTGCTCAATCTTGATCAGGAGGGCGTCTTGATCGCAGTCCACGCTGATGCTCTTAACGTGTTGCACGTGCCCGCTGGTCTCACCCTTCACCCAGTATTTCTGGCGTGATCGGCTCCAGTAGGTACACAGCTTGGTGGCAATCGTCCGTTCCAACGACTCCTTGTTCATCCAAGCCATCATCAAAACTTCGCCGTTATGATGGTCCTGAATGATCGCTGGGATCAGGCCATTCGCGTCAAACTTCAAGTTTTCAATCAGGTTGGACATAGACTCTAGTTTACCGACCCGCACTTCTTCGCTCGCCGAGACGCTCTCGCAAATGGATGCTTGCATGTTAACGTTTAGATCCGGCTCCATTGATAGCCGTGGGTTCAACCCTCGGGAGGTATCATGCGCCTCATGTCGGACCTACCTATTTACGCTCAGAAGAACCGAGAAATGTGGAGCAAATATGCTCCTGATTGGGTAGAACCGGGTCGGAAGTCTTGGGAGAGTTCAGTGATCACGTGGGGTATCTGGAGCGTTCTGGAGAGTGAAGTTGGAGCCTTGGGCGATCTCGGTGACTTGGCTGGAAAAGATGCGATCGAACTTGGCTGTGGAACAGGTTACGTTTCGGCTTGGCTCGCACGCTTGGGGATGCATCCCGTCGGGATTGATGTCACCCCTAATCAGCTTGCGACGGCCCGCGCCTTCCAACAAGAATTTGGTATCGACTTCCCACTAATCGAGGGTAGCGCAGAAAACGTTCCACTTCCCGATGCCAGTTTTGACCTCGCAATCAGTGAGTATGGGGCCAGTATCTGGTGCGATCCCTACGTTTGGATTCCGGAAGCAGCGCGATTGCTCCGACCGGGCGGGACCCTCGTTTTCCTTCGAAACAGCACCATTTCCATCTTGTGCGGTCCTGACACCGGCCCGATTTCAAATGTGCTTGTACGAGATCAATTCGACCTATACCGGGTGGAATATGATGCTGAGTCGGTCGAATTTCACCTCCCGGCTGGTCCCCTGATTCGTCTGCTATGCGCGAATGGCTTCGAGGTACTCGACCTTATCGACATCAAGCCACCCGCCGAAGCTGAGCCGACCCGATTCGAATATATGAATTTGGAGTGGGCAAAGAAATGGCCCGCCGAAGAAATCTGGGTCGCTAAAAAGAAATAGCTTCGAGCCTTAGAATTGGAAATAAATGAATGCTCTTGGGGAACCGGGAGCAACAATACAAAGTGCCAACAGCACGCCGTTACGGATCGCAAGGGCAGGCAACGGCAATGGCCGGAGTGCAAGTAGACACATTCGTTGAGCGACGGTTTTCAATTCGAAAGCAATTGCACCCATCAAGATGCACAAAGCAACCAGATCGGTTGATGTCTCGGCCGTGAGACTCCATGGGCGAGAAACCATCGCCCTTAAAACCCCGAAAGCTTGGCCAACGGATTCGGATCGAAAGAAGACCCATCCAAAGCAAACCATGAGAAATGTAAGCGCAACTCCCAACATGCTTCCGGTGGGCGTTTTACTGAGCTTTTTCGGCCAATCCGTGAGTCTTTCAAGCATTAGAAAGGCGGCATGGATCGCTCCCCAAACGACAAAAGTCCAATTCGCTCCGTGCCATAGGCCGGACAGGATCATGCAGATCCACATGTTTCGGTACATCTTCGCAGTTCCTTCTCGATTTCCACCCAGAGGAATGTAGAGGTAGTCGCGGACCCAAGACGTGAGCGAAATGTGCCATCTCGACCAAAAATCAGCCATGCCGATCGCGCTATAGGGATGGTTGAAATTCAACCCAAAATCCAGTCCGAGCCATCGGGCAAGCCCCCTCGCGATATCCGTGTAGCCGCTGAAATCGAAGTAGATTTGAAACGCAAACGCCAACGTGGCCAAGACGGCGGCCAGTCCGCCAGGATGAGGATCGCGATACACAAGGTCTGAAAATCCGCCGAGCCGATCGGCAAGCACGATTTTCTTAAAGAAACCGACACAAATGAGGTCCAGACCGATCCACATCTCGGCGGGCGACGGCTTCTTAAGTGCCTGAATTTGAGGCAATATCTTGGAAACCCGTACGATCGGTCCCGCCACTAAATGGGCAAATAGGGATACCACCGCGAGAAATTCAAGCCAGCTCTTGGTGGGCTCGATCTTCCCCCGATACACATCAATCACGTAAGACATCGATTGAAACGTATAGAAGCTGATTCCGATTGGGAGCACGATCTTCGGAACCGAGAGACCCAAGCCGAAGATGCCGTCCATCGTCTGCGCGAAGAACCCTAGGTATTTGAACCCGAAAAGCACGCCTATGTTCGACACACATGAAATCACGAGCAGGGCTTTCTTGCGCTCCGGAACCCTTTCCATTGCGCGCGCGAGGGCCCAGTCGACAGTAGCGGTACCAACAAGCACCGGCACGAACCACCACGCCGCGTATCCATAGAAGATCCAAGACGCGATGACGAGATACCAAAGTGCGACGGGTCGCTTCCGCGCAATCAGGCTCCATCCGAAAAAGAAGATGCAGAGAAACTCGATAAAAACGATCGAGTTGAATCTCACGGGTGAAGCATCCTCGCCCCAGTTTCGGCCACCAACTTGGATATTCTCTGCGCGGGTTGGAGATCGAGATGACTTCCGTCGAAGCTGTCTTGGTCAATATTGGGCAATTCAAGCCAAGACGCTCCCGCATCCACGAGCGTTCTTCGTACATGCTCGGGGGGATATCCTCCAGCCTCGCACTCGATGCGGTACATCTCTCGAGTGGTCGGCATCCTTAAAGCCAAAACCTTAATGCCCTGCCCCGACATGGCTTTCACGAATCGGGCCACGTCGGAAAGAATTGCCTCTGAGTACTTCGTGCGCGCGAAGAAACGGGAATAGATCGACAAAGATTCGCTTGGCACAAAAGGGACTCCTTTGACGGGAATCCACCCATTGGCGTAGAACTGATGCGGACGCACGATCGGATCAGTTGCCTTCCAGATTGGCGCGAACGTTCGAATGTGGAAACGCTCCGTCGCGTTCATTCCATAAACGTCGGCAAATGCGTTGCTGTGCACCGCTTGAGGCGTAAGGCTCGCCGCATCGATCGCGAGCACAATCAACCGCTTTGGGGCCGTCTCGGATAATCGATTAACAACCTGGTCGAAGTAACTGTTGGAATATCCAAGCGCTGAAAAGCCGTAATTCAAACAACTTGATCCCGGAATCGCCCTCGTAAATGCAGATGGATCAAGCCCAACAAAAACCCTCGAGTCCCCGAGCAAGATCACATCATTTCTTGATGTCCCCTCCAACTTCTGAAGGAAGAACAGTTGGTCAGGATCGAGCCTTGGAATATGGCGAAAGCCAACCGCAATCACCAAAACAAGCGCCAAAAGGAAACTACGAATAAGGGGCCTTATCGAAACAGAATTGATTTCAGCCTCGCCCTTATTCTCCATAGATTTCACACTAAGCCGATGCTTGACGTCGCAAGGGACGGCACAACGTAATATTCGATTCCGACAACCATAGTATTAGGTCTCGAACGTAATCTCATCGAAACGGGACCGATGGACCACTCCAGGCACCCATTTCACACCAAACTTCTGCCAGAAGTTTGGAAGGTTATTCCTTGGCCGAATTGTTAGGATATTCAAGTGAGAGTATGAACCCCCAAGACTCACGATCAACGACTATGTCTCCGCTATTTTCCTTGAAGTCCCCAAAGAATTTCCTTGGATATTCACAGGGCTTATAATTTTTCTCGTTAGACCCAAAACGCGTTCTATCAAGTTCAGGGATAGCCTGGTTCGTTGGGCCTGGCACTCAGCGAAATCCGATTATGGAGTGAGCATGTAGGAATTCCTAGCAGAGTACCGCCTCCATTTGAGAATTACCTGTCTACTACTTTTTCTCGTTTTTTGTAGACATTCTAAGATCTTGTCTACTATTTTGTCTACAAATCCATGATAGGATTTGAACATGTTCGTGATTCCTTCATGTTTAGTAACCGAATTTGCCCAGCCTAACACCGATGCAGAAGACGCGCGAGTTCAGGGACATTCCGACCAATTTCGTGGGATGCATCGCGAATGGTCGGCGAAGATCCAGAGCTGCCGTCAAGTAGGTCTCTTGTCGGTAAAACTGAACGTGATGAGCGGAATGGATTGGGGTACTGAGGCAGCTTATATCGACTTATCGTCAGATAACTTGACGCTCTTCCGAAGTTGGGGAATGAGCTACAACGACATCTGTGCGATTGAAGAAGCGCTAAGCCATGTGGACGCGACCACAAGTTATCTCGTTCTTGCCACCGAGCGCCGGTTGGACCGAGGAATCAGCCACTTTTCGCTCTTTGCGATTGAACACCGAACCGGAAGTCAGGCCCTAGTCTTTCACCGGAGCGATTGCCCAGTGGAAGAAACGGCCCTAACCTCCGGGCGCGGCTTTGGTCAACTTCACTAACTTTTATATCGCTAAGCTCGGATCGGGCTTACTTCAGCTTTAGGTGATATTCCTTTGGAGTCCACTTCCCACAATTTTTGCCTGCCATTGCAGCTACAACTGAGCTCTTGCCGTTGCCGGAGACGGTCATCGTGTATCCCGTAGGGGTGCCCGTGCATGGATTGACTGGATATTTACCGCCGAGGTCCTTGGCGTAGAGACCCATATTATTGTCGTATTTCCCGTTTGCAACTGCCCGCCCTTGCACAACCGTCGCGAGTGCCATAGCATTCTTATCTGCTTGCTTTCGCATCGCGAGAATCTTTGCCGAATCCTTTACCGAGCTTTGCCCGAATGCAATGAGGCAAACACATGAAGCGAGTGTCAGGGTTGCTCCCAAACCGAGTAGTTTCTTTTTCAATACGTGCTCCTTCCACCGAGTGAATTCGTGTCGGCGTTTACGCCACTCTATCACGAAAAGCGAATACCGGTGGATGGAATATCCTAAGTTATCGAAGCTTAGCGCTTTAAAAAGCCCTGGCCTTTGAGCCAATCCAGCAGCACTTCGCGGCCGGTTAATTGAGTCGTTCCGACTCGCCGTCCCGATCGCATGGACCATGTAGCTTCGGCTTTCATGTTTTGGGAGACGTAGAACTCTTTCATTCTTTCGTCGTATTCTGCGACGCTTGGGTTCTCTTCGTACTTCTCCTTAAACCAAACCGACTCTTGTGCCAAACGGGGCTTGATCTCCGCAGTTACCGGTTCAGCAGGCCACCCAATGCAGAGTCCGAAAACGCCAAAGGTGCCTTCCGGAAGCTCTAAAAGCTCCTTCACTCCCTGAGGATCGTTGCGGAGTCCGCCGATATAGCAAATGCCCAAACCCAGGCTCTCCGCCGCACAAACCATGCGCTCCGCCGCTAGTGCGGCATCGATAATGGCCATCGTATAAAATTCGGCGTAATCCAACCCGTCGGCCGCTTGGCCCGTATGCTCGGCCGCCACTCGAATCCGGTGAACATCCGCAAGGAATGCAAAAAACCATCCGCACGTTTTCACGTGGTTCTGATTTCCGCAAAGCTCGGCGACCTTGTCGCGATTCGTAGGATCCTGAATGCTCACAACCGACCAAAGTTGTAAATTGCTGCTAGTGGCTGCACTTTGGGCGGCCGCGACGAGTGCTTTAGCGGTTTCTTCCGAAACGGGACGTGAATCGAAATGCCTCACCGAACGATGGGCTAGGAAGCGCTCCAAATCGGGTAGCGCGGGAGGTGGTGATCCATATCGCAAGCGCCAGGCATCCGAGGGAGACTCATCAAACACCCCTTATACTAGGTCGCGAGAAGCCATTCCGTCGTCACAAACGATCGAATTGCTATGGTTTTTGCTTGGATTCAACCCGTAAGGCACCTTGTGGAGCCGTCTTAGGGGCGTTCTTCATCAAGATGGGCGTCATGAGTTGAGCCAGGAAGTAAGTGCCAAAACCCATCACGATCGTGAAAATGATGGAGCCAAATCCTAAGGTCAGGATAAGCTTCTTTCCGTTAATAGGCTTGATGGGATCTGCGTTTGCCACGGTTATTAATGATGACTGATTTTTACGAAGTAGGAATAACCGAACCGGCAAGCGGTTGCCAATCCGATACCGGAGCGTCTGGTAAAACGGGCGAAGCGAACCGTACTCGACCCGACCAAGCCATGTCGCTCGCCCCAACATCGTAAAGCTGATAATGAAGCACGCTGCAGTTCGTCAGCCGCCGTTCCGCCAACCGATCCGCATGCGTCAGATCGAGCCGCTCTAACACAAGTTGCAACGACTTCATGGTCCCACCATGAGTAACGAGGATCGCCCGCCCTTCTGGTTGAGCCGTAAAGAGGTCGTCGATAAAAGATTGGCAGCGGGGCAACATATCCGAGACACTTTCCGCATTCGGAAAATCTCGTTTCCAAGTCACTCCCGAGCAAATCGCGAGATCCTGCAAATACTGTTCTACTCTGTACACGGGTAGACCAGGCGCAGCGTAATTTCCCCAGTCTCGCTCGCGCAAGCGCTCATCGATTTTCCAATCGAGGCTGGGTAATTGCAGACAAGCCGCCGTTTGACGCGTACGTTTAAACGGAGATACCACTTGGCGATCGTAGGCATCACCGATGTTCTCACGAATCCACGTGCCAGAAACATGTGCTTGGTCGATACCTCGCTGGGTTAAATCCCACGACGCTTCGTCTCGTTCGAATCGGAGCTGATACTCCAACAACGAGGTATCTCCATGATGGGCGAGGTCGGAAGCGTGGTTGCGGACCGACTCGCCGTGACGAACAATGACCAGCTCAAGCATGAGACTCTATATTAGAGAGTGAACTCGTTGATCAGATTTTCAAGCGCTTCCTGTCGACCCGACTTTCGAGCCGGCTCTCCATGCCGTAGGACATGGTCTTCGCAATCGGCAAAGGTGCGACGACCGTCCAGAACCTTCTGACCAAATCCATGAGTCCAACCCTCATATCGATCATCTACGAATTTCTGGAGCCGTCCGTCTTCGATAATTGCCTGAGCAATCTCCAAGCCTCGAGCGAAAGCATCCATACCACCGATGTGAGCGTGGAAAAGATCTTCAGTATCGATCGATTGGCGGCGCACTTTCGCGTCGAAGTTCAGCCCGCCAGTGGTGAATCCGCCCATCGCCAGCAGTTCCAACATGATCTGAGTGGTTAGATAAACGTTCGTCGGGAACTGGTCGGTATCCCAACCCAATAACTCGTCGCCTGTATTCGCGTCGACTGAGCCGAGAATGCCTGCTTCCCGAGCGGCACGCATCTCGTGTTGCATCGAGTGTCCTGCAAGCGTGGCATGGTTGGTCTCAAGGTTGAGCTTGAGGTGATCCATCAAATCGAACTCTCGAAGGAAGTTGAGGCAAGCCTCGGTGTCGCTATCGTACTGGTGCTTCGTCGGCTCCATTGGCTTGGGCTCAATGTAGAACTGCCCGGTAAATCCGATCTGCTTTTTGTAGTCAACCGCCATATGAAGCAGTGCCGCGAACTGGGCTCTCTCTTGCTGCATCTTGGTGTTCCAGAGCGTGTCGTACCCTTCGCGACCTCCCCAGAAGGTATAGCCTTGTCCTCCGAGTTGGAACGTGGCATCCATCGCGTGCTTCACCTGGGAAGCGGCGTAGGCAAATACATCCGGATTAGGATTGGTGGCCGCGCCCGCCTGGTAACGAGGGTGGCTGAACAGATTGGCGGTTCCCCAAAGGAGCTTAACCCCTGTTTCTTTCTGTTTTTGCTCGGCGTAGTCCGTTAGGATCTGAAGGTTCTTACACGAGTCGGCAAATGTCGCACCTTCGGGAGCGATATCGCGATCGTGGAAGCACCAGAAATCAACACCCAGTTTGGTGAAGAACTCGAAGGCCGCGTCCATCGTGTCTTTGGCCCGTTGAATCGGATCAGAAGACGCATCCCAAGCTCGGTCCATTGTCGGCAACCCAAACGGATCGCTACCGGTGCCCTTGAAGGTATGCCAATAACTGATAGCAAAGCGCAAATGCTCACGCATTGTCTTGCCACCTACTACTTTGTCAGCATCGTATCGCTTAAATGCCAACGGATTCCGACTGCCAGGGCCCTCGTAGGCCACCTTGCTCGAGACTTCTGGGAAGTACGCCATTTGTGGCTAATGCTACCCGCAGCCCTAGGTGTCTAGGAGATAGAGATAACTAAATGTCTGATCCTGCCAAGCCAGGATCAGGCGAAAAGTCAGTTCCCTTCAACCATATGGACGTACATCGACTGAATGCCTAGCCTGCCAGGTCCAGTAAATCGGTTGAACACCATTTGCCCCGAACTGGCGAAGATGCTGGTACTGAGCGATTGGACCACCGTTTCGAGCCTCACCGAAGGATCCTTATAGACCCAACCGCCTGGCTCAACGTCGATCTGCTGGCCCGGAGCAAGCGTGACTTCAAAAACGTTTCCATATCCGTGAATCCAAAGAATTCCCTCTGGCCCCGTGCAGGTAAAGGTGTCGATGAAGAGGCCAGTGCCCGAAAACATGATGTTGGCGAAGCCTTTAATGCGATTGAATGTGTAGTCCAATGACTCCGTGGCGGCCAACCATTGGTGCTCGCGAACGTCGATGGATTGACCACGCGTGAGGTGCATCCCAAAGACATGTCCTGCACCATCTCGGCTAAACCCAATTTGTCCTGGCCCCATCGCTCCCACCATAACGATGGGCATGCCCGAAATCACCCGCTTGAAAGCACCGGCCAATTTCTTGATTCCAATCTGAACTTGGGGATCCTTCCAGAGCAAAATGTAGTGCTCGAAGTAAATCGGCATCTGGTTCAGTTCGATATGCAGGACCGGGACAAGTTCTCCCTCAACGTGGTAGACCACGCCAGCGAAAGCCTCGTCGTGAACCGACGTTGGTTTTAGAACGGGAATAGCCATCCCTTTCTATTCGACAACCATCAAAAGTATCCTTTAGACGTTTTTTTGGATGAGCAGTCAAGCCAATCTTTGTATGGGAGCAGGATCTGCCGTACTCTTGAAGTATGAAAAAGGTTCGTTTGAAAGGGGATTTCATTGTAGTTGCCACCGCCCTCTCGACTATGGTTTCCGGAGCAAGATTGGCTCACGGTCAAACCCAGAGTCCTGGTCGGACCATCGATCTGACGATCTATAAAGAAGACTTTGCGCTCATTTCGGAAAAGCGCCCTATTTCCCTCCAAGGCGGACACCAACGATTAACTATTTCAGATCTAAGCAAGCTGCTGGATCCGAGTTCTGTGATGTTTGATTGGATTGGCATGACGAACCATCCCAACATCGTCGCAACGACCTACGACTTGGGCATTGGAAGCTATTCCAAGATGCTGACAAGGCTCAATGGTAAGCAGGTGGAAATGATGTGGCCTAACTCCAATGGTAAACCCGGAGACACTATCACGGGCAAGCTTGAAGCCACGCCAAATGGAGACAGTTACTCCCTCCGTACGCAGGACAAGCTACTCGTGAACCCCGGAGGCACGATCTTGGCCTCTGCCGACACTGAGGTTTCGACCCAACCTCAACTCACCGTGGAGTTAGAAAGCTCTACGAACAATCAGGCAAATCTCGGCATGTCTTATTTGACAAGGGGGATGTCGTGGAGCACCAACTATGTCGCTCGACTACAGCCCAAGTCCGACAAAATTGAGCTTCAATGCTGGGCAACCGTGGTTAACAGCACGGGTATCCCGTTTCCAAGTGCACGCGTGACGCTCATGGCAGGATCGCCCAACCGACTGGTCGATAATGGCATTGGTGGCGAAGATATTAGCGGGCAACCAGTCTATTCCGGTACCTACGCCGTTAGCTCTTTAAATGTATCTGCAAACAGTCCTGGTGGGCCAGGTGGAACGGTTGCCTCAACTAGAAATGCGGCACGGATAACTGTAGGGGAATCCTATGCTTATAAGATCCCATCCTTGGCATCAATAGGGCAAGATCAGATGAATCGCGTAAGTGTTCTAGGGACTCGAGTGGTTCCGATTAAACGTGACTACTCGATTCGTTTGCCCTATCTGAGTGATTCTGGGTTCGCGGAAGAAGAAGTCGGTCAGTCGCGTCACACCTCGGCCGTCTTATCGCTGATGTTTGTGAACGACGCGTCATCAAAACTCGGTGTCCCCCTCCCTTCTGGCGTGGTGCGAGTTTACGAAAAGGATCGCGACGGACAAGAACGCTACATCGGTGCATCATCAATAGCGGACACTTCCAAGAAAGAACATGTCTCGCTCGCGATGTCCAAGGTATTCGATGTTTACAGCTCCGAACATGTCATTGAGTCGAAGAGAATTCGCAAACACCTTTTACGAAAAGCCGTCGAAGTTACGCTCCATAACGAAAAAGACACCCCGATCACGATTCGGCTCGTTCAAAGCTTCGCGGGACAAGGCGAGCCGTATTTTGAGTCAAACAAGAGTGAAAAGATCGAATTGAACACTCGTCAGTGGAAAGTGCTCGTAAAGGCCGGAGAAGACAAGAAGGTCAAATATATCCTCGACGTTCGAGACTGAATCATTTCGTGCGTCCGACATCGAAATTCGTCTCAACCCGGTACCCTTTTGGCTGATGGCTCAACCGCAACTTGATTTTTGGAAAGACATCGCGATCATTTTTGGAGGCGTTCTCACCTTAACGACCTTCATCTTTGGTGCGTTGGAATTTATCCGTCAGGGCCATCAGCATCGGGCGGCTAACTTTATTCAGATGCGGAGGCGTTTTTTGGAAGACCCACTATTCCGCGACATTCTGAACTTACTGGCTAGCGACCATTCGAAACTGCCCAACACGCCCATTCAAGATCGACGTAACTTCGTAGGTTTCCTCGAAGAGGTTGCGGTTATGGTCAACTCGGGCTTGATCAAGATGGAGGTCGCCCATTACATGTTTGGCTACTACGTGATCCTTACGGACCGGTGTAGCCCGTTTTGGGAAGGGTTGGACCGTGAGAGCCAATACTGGAGCGTTTTCCGCCGATTCGCACAGGATATGCACTCGTTGAGCTTGAAGCACCCGGCGGAACAGCCGGCTTTACGCTTCTAGGTCGGTATACCAACGTCTCGAGCACAACTAAATTGAACCGACCGGTTTGCCCGATCCGGCTAAACATAAACTCCTCAGACCCTTTACTCGCTTTCCACATTTGGCCAGCCTTGACCGTGCCTGCATGCTTCGTCCAGGTAAGCAAATTGAGCTTAGCGACCGAGTCCATGAACGTATCTTCGCTCACTCCTGGAGGTTGAGCGATTTCAGCTTCAACAATGGGATTCGGCGGATCGTATCGGAACATCTCGCACCGAACGACTTCCGCGTGGTTAGGCACGATCAGGTAAGGGGCGAGCTTGCCGGAATAGTTGGGGCGATGGAATGCACTTGAAACAAGCAGTCCCAGAATATAGACACCACCCAACGCGAGAGAGGCCCATAAGAAACGCTGTAATCCAAAGGTACCGGGTCCCTCGATCGACGTGATGTTTTCTCCGTCGGATATCTCAATTTGGTTTGTCATGGGATTCCTCTAAGCTTACGACGAGCTTAGGCACGTGGGAAGTTGATCTTATTGGAAGGATTATCGAACGTCCGTGCCGAATATGGGAATCTTCCCAATGTTTGTTCCCCTTCTATTCGCCAGTGTCTCGACGAGTTCCAGCTTCCAAAGCAACCCTCCCGAGTTTAATATTCGGGCCAATTACACCAAGCAGGAAAGTATGGTGCCAATGCGGGACGGGGCAAAACTTTACACCGCCATCTACGTGCCGAAAGATCCTGGCGGCCCTTTACCGATCATCCTTCAACGCACGCCCTACAGTTGCGCTCCCTATGGCCCAACGACGTTTCCAAACGGATTGGGTCCGACGCGTCAGTTCCCTCGAGAGAAGTTCATTTTCGTCAACCAGGATGTGCGCGGTCGTTACATGTCGGAAGGGCATCACCGCTTTTCTCCGCCCGTAAACCCGAATAATAGAACGGTCAAAGATGTAGATGAGACAACCGATGCATACGATACGATTGATTGGCTCCTGAAAAATGTGCCCAACAATAATGGTCGAGTGGGCATTTGGGGCATTTCTCAGCCTGGATTTTATGCTTCAAATGCGTTGATCCATGCTCATCCAGCGCTGAAATGCGCTTCGCCCCAAGCACCTGTAACGGACCGATTCGTGGGCGACGACGATCATCACAACGGAGCGTTCTTTCTCGCTCAACGTTTCTCGTTCTTGTGGGGATTTGGCTGGCCTCATCCTGTACCAGGTAAGACCTACGGGCCAGGTTTCAAGTGGCCATTTGCGGACTCGTATCGCTTCTTCTTAGAAAACGAACCGCTTGGAAAGCTGGAAACCTACTTTCAGCATCGCAACATGTTTTGGGACCAAATCATGGCCCACGACAGCTACGACGCCTACTGGAAACCTCGCGGGATGGAGCAGCATTTTAAGGGCATCGCACCCGCGGTCTTAACCATTGGCGGCTGGTTCGATGCGGAGGACTTGTTTGGTGCTTTACACACCTTTAAGGCGATCGAGAAAGATCGGTTGACTCAACCCAAGGACACGGCTAAGCCAAATATTCTGGTGATGGGGCCGTGGTACCACGGAGGATGGGCCGGAGATGACGGTGAAAGATTGGGCCCTATCGAGTTCGACCAAAAAACAAGCGTCTATGCCCGTGAGAAAGTGGAACTGCCTTTCTTCAATTACTACCTAAAAGACAAAGTCGCACCACAGTTGGCCAAGGCGATCGTATTTCAGACCGGAACAAATGAGTGGAAAACTTATCCGCAATGGCCCCCCATTTCCGCCACACCAGCTTCTCTGTACTTTCAACCAGGTGGAAAACTCGATTGGAAGCCGGGGGAAATCGGTGTGGATTCCTATGTAAGTGATCCCCGCCGACCAGTCCCTTACTCCGCCGAAGTGGGTACAGGCGTCAACCGAGCTTTCATGGTCGGTGACCAGCGATTTGCCTGGAGCCGATCGGATGTATTGACCTACGAAACGCCAGTTCTCAAAGAAAATACGACCTTGGCAGGTCCGATGCAAGCTGATCTTTACGTATCAAGCACGGGAACAGATTCAGACTTCGTGGTGAAGGTCATCGACGAATATCCGAACGATGCGGAAGTCAACACCAAGGTGACTCCCGCCGTGCGCATGGCGGGCTACCAGATGCTGGTTCGAGGCGAAATCATGCGAGCCAAGTTTAGGGAGACGCTAGAGAAGGCAGTTCCGTTAGTTCCCGGTCGAGTGACACACCTCAACTTTGAACTTCGGGATGTCTTTCACAGTTTCAAAAAGGGCCACCGCATCATGGTTCAAGTTCAGTCGTCTTGGTTCCCGCTTGCTGATTTGAATCCTCAGCGATTTGTGCACATCAATTTTGCGAAAGCTTCTGATTTTCAAGCGGCTACCGAGCGCATTTATCTGGGTGCTGGCCATGCCAGTTGTATAAAGGTTCTCACCCTCGAGGAATCTCCGCCAGCTAAGAAGTAGGGACTAAAAAGCCCAGACGAACTTGAGGCTGACTCGGCGCGAGAACGTGACTGAATTGGGATCACCGATGATCACGTACGTCTCCGCGCCTGTCCATCCTGAGCTTTGATAGGAAAGGAAGAAGTTCCGCTGGCCGTTGGTTTCCACCAATCGCGCGGCGAGTGACCGCTTATTATCAATTTGCCAACCGACGGTAGCAATCGTCTGCTGGGCGTCGTCACTAAATGCGAGAACGGAGTGAGTGAGCGAAAGATCGATGCGGTGGAAAACTCGCAAACTGCCCTTTACGTTCACGTAGCGAGACGGGGTGCTGTTCTGCGTCCCGAAGAGATACTCCACGCCGAATTGCTTAAAGCGGTTGCTGGCATTAAACGTATACGCGATATCGTAATTGTTGTCGGTGCCTGTTTGATAGTCCGTCAAGTTTCGATTGAGCGAAATGGCTTGGTCATTCCGAGTATTGAAATTCACTCCGGCTTGGATGCCGCGTTCTTGGATGGTGCCGTCCGCCTGGTAGAAATCAGGCGTGTAAATGAAGAAATTCCAGTCGTGGAACGGGCCATTCGGAAGATTGTCGTTGAAATTCGTATACGTATAAGCTCCTCGGCGGTCTTGCCAAGGAACATAGGCGAGAATCGGATTAAAACTGGGATCGACCCAAATCTGCTGAATTTCGGTAAACCACTTCGCGCCCCCATAGCCAAAAGCCAAGTTGCCAGCTGTCTCCTTACTGTGCCCGTTGTCTTCGACGGCAAAGGCGGAGTGAGCAAACCAATTGGACCACTTTTTATTAAAGGTTCCGCCAACTAAATCATCGTGCGCCGCACCTAAATTGTAGGTGCTGGCATAAATTGCCTGAGAATAAGTCGTTCCGATATTCTCGGTGTAGTTGGTAAAGCTTGCGACTGAACCATCACTTTGATTGACCGCAAGCGTTCCAAGTTGAGCGGTCGGTGACAGCTGACCATAGAATTTCGAACCGAAATTAATCGCTCCAATTCGTTGGCTGTAAAACGGCACACCGTATTCAAACATCCCAATCGGATTGAAATAGTTTCCACCCTCAGTAAAAAAGGGACGCGCATCATTTAATTGCCGTTCCGTATGAACAAAATCCACACCGGCGATCTGCTGTTCAATGTTTACGAAGTCTGGGTTGATACTGAAAAGCGCGCTTTGCTGGTTGGTAACCGCATACCTCGCATCGAGGCCTGCTCGGTTGGCTAGTTTGCCATCCAAAAGTCCGGGAGCATCGTAAGCTAGAAATTGCCAGCGAGAACGAGAATCCTGGGAGGGAGGTTGGACACCTTTCAGCACTCCGATGAGTTCTGGCTTATAAGAGGGAGTGACGTTTGCCCATTGCGACGTTGTCTTCGTTCGAGCCTGATACCGCTCGAAATTGATATCCATGTCAATTGGTTTGGCCGACTTTGGGTAATTGAGAATGCGCCATGGGATCCGCATTTCCACAACGTATCCGTCTTTGGTTCGCTTGGATCGGCTGTCCCAAATCCCTCGCCATTCGGCTTTGGAAGAGTGACCTCCCGCGATACTCTCCGATCGTGTGTTGAGAACATTGACCGTGAACTTTGAAACCGAACTACCGTTGCGCGTGTGGTACGGATCAATCGTGAGCGTGACCGTGTCCTCGCCCTTGAACTCGGCTTCTGGTGTAATTTCACGTCCGACAATCTGTTCCGGCTTGGCGTCGTGACAAACGAACAGCACGTAAATCGCTTCGTCGTCATACAGTAAGCGACAGGTCGTGCCGTCTTCTGGCGGCTTGTTTGAAAAGATCTCGGTGAAACCAGTCGTTGCGCCGGCAGAGAGCCAAAGCGCGTCTTGCGGGTTACCTGTAAGTCGGGGAGGTTGGGGGCATCGGACCGCCTTGATCTCAGGAATCTGCGATCGTGCCTCAGCACCCAAGAAGATGAGAACCGCAAGCGTAGCAAACTTCCGTATGAAAAAATAAGGCGAAGCAGACATTCAAGTTTTCGGCTCAATCAGCTCGTTTGAGCCTCCCGACATTGTGGCACGCTCGCACCATTGTCCTTCTTGCTAGTGCCGCCAATTCGTTGGATGACAATTGTAGGAATTCTCTTGTGATTCGAAAAAGATTCATACTATCTCTCGAATCGAACATCAATCCGTGGCACAAAACAACCCGATCGATAAGTTGCGTAACGAACCCTTTGGATGGGCATTCGTAGCTGTTGCTGCGATGATGTGGGGTTCCGACCTTCTTCTGAGGCCAAAAGTGCTCTCTACGGGGATGGGTTCTGTCGCGATTGTGATGTTCGAGCACATTGCACTCGCGGTAATTTTCGCCCCAACTCTCATTAAATCCTGGCGCACATGGACCAAGATGAGCGGTCGAGAATTTGCTTGCCTCCTATTTATCGCTTGGGGTGGTTCAGGGCTCGCGACGGTGCTGTTAACTCAAGCTTATTCGGTCGGCGAGCCAATCACCGCGACCTTGCTCCAAAAGCTCCAACCCGCTTTCGCCATTTCTCTTGCGGCCCCCATCCTTCGCGAACGACCCAAGTGGATGTTCTTCGCATTCTTCGGATTCGGTTTGATTGGTGCCTACTTGATGTCCTTTGGTCTGACTTGGATGACCGACCCCATGAGTAGCAAGGCCCTGGTCGCGGCGGGACTTGCGGTGGGTGCAGCCGCTATCTGGGGATCGTGCACGGTCGTCGGTCGATGGTCGCTCCACCGGCTTGACCCATTTACCGTTGCAGGTTTGCGATTTACATTAGCTCTTCCGATGCTGTTAGTGTGGAACCTCATGCGACCAGGAACGACCGAGGCTAAATTCGCAGTTACCTCCGCGGCCTTCTTGCCTTTGCTCGCGATTGTGATTCTGCCCGACGCATTGGGAATGGCGCTGTACTACTTTGGCCTGCGCAAAACGACCGCATCGTTGGCGAGTCTTGCTGAGCTAGCCTATCCGGCCACCGCGATTTTGTTGGCGTATCCAACCACCCGAGATTTCACCATTTGGAAGTGGATTGGAGTTGCGATCCTGGTGGGCAGTCTCCACATGATTCGTCGAGGCAACTTCGTACAAGCTCCGTTGCCTTCGACGAATTAAGTCAAGTCACTTCACGTGAACTTCGATTGGGATGACCTGATTAATCAAGTAGTTCTCTCGGTCCAAATCTCGGGTCGCTGGCTGGACATTTCCCGCACTATCGGTTGCACGAGAAGCCAGTGTCACAATGCCGGTCGTGCTTGGGACCTTCCACTCAAATTCCCAAAGTCTCCAAGCCCCTGTTTCTGATTTCGATGTCCAATGGGCATCGCTCCATGTGTGGCCCCCATCGGAACTCAATTCAATCTTGACAACTTCATGCTCGCCAGTCCAAGCCGCACCGGTCACTTTATAAGTCGACCCCGCTGCCACTGACTCGCGAAATTCAGGGCGAGAAATCTGAGATTTCACGAGGAGAGACGTGATAGGAACGCGGTGTGCAAGGCCGTTCTCATGCTTCCAATAGGCGTAATCGATCGTTTGGAAATACCCATGAAACGGTTTCGTGACAACCACCAGCCGTGTGAGCCACTTGACGGATGCTACAGCGAACCATTCCGGAACGATCGCTCGGACAGGAAATCCGTGTCCCACCGGTAAGGGTTCACCGTTCATTTCATAAACGATCAGAACGTTCTTCTGGAGTGCCTTTTCTAGCGGAAGACTGCGAGAAAAATGTAATGCCGCACCAGGATGAGGCGGATCTTTAAGTTCGCCGGAATCCGCTCCTTCAAGTACAACTTCGATGGCGTCAGGATGCATTCCCGCCTTCTCCAACAAAACAGAAAGAGGAACACCAGTCCATTCCGCCGTACTGACAGCACCCTGTTCCCACTGGACTCCACGTGCTGGAGGAGTCAAATAGACCCGACTATTGCCCGCACATTCAAGCGTGGCGGTGACTGTCTTCGATGGTAGAGCTTTCAGCTCATCGTAGGTGAGAGTGAGCGGCGTATTGACAGCGCCCTCGATCTGAAGCTTCCAGTCAGCCACTTTTAGATGGGGAGTGGCAAAGTGCGTTCGGACGTAAAAAAGATCGTTGGGAGTAATTCTGCTTTCTAGCGCAGAAAATGGGGACTCTAGATTCTCAGGCTCCTTTTGACGTGTTATCAGCCCGGGTAAATGCTGCTTGGCAAGCAGGAGAGGTTGACTCGGATTCAGCGCACCAAAGGCGGTGCCCAATCCAAGTGGAGCAAGACCTGCTCCGGCAATTTTCAGAAAACTTCGTCTTGGAAATTCGAATGACTGCTTATCACTCTGCGAATCTGTCGGGTCGGCTCCATTGTCAACTTGATCCATGTCGTCGAGCATACACTTCCAGGTAAAAAAAGTGGGAAGCCCTAATTGTCCGTTAACAAGATTAGCCTGCATCTCCTACTTGGATCGTTACGTACATTAAGCGTGTTTTCCGCGATCGCTCTATGCTCAATCGTCATTGGCGGCTATCGTCCGACGGTCGCACCGTTCATCGCGTTTCGCGCGTTTAAGTCGGAAAGAATTTTGGAAGTTTGGGGTTCGAACACAGAAACCGGTCCCTTCCGTTTATTGGAAATCTATCCCATCGCCGCGATGTCTGGTCGCCTCGGTCCTAAACGGATCCAAGGTGATTTACAGGTTCCGGAAGGATTTTATCGGATCAACCGATTTAATCCTCAGAGTAGGTTCCATTTGTCACTCGGCTTGAATTATCCCAACTCAAGTGACCGTAAATTGAGTGATCGGAAACACCCAGGCACCGATATCTTTATTCATGGGAATCATGTCAGCGCAGGGTGTCTGGCCATGACCGATCCGGTCATCGAGCTTCTCTATCGACAAGCCAGTTACGCTCGGGACAACGGCCAAAAGAACATCCCAGTCACGATTCTTCCCTTCCGAATGACGAATACAAACTGGGTTCGAATGTGCAAATCGTATTCCAACGAGCCCAACCTCATTCGTTTTTGGGAAACCCTGCGCCCTGCCTACGATCGGTTCGAAGCCACCCATAAGTGGCCCCGCCCCCATGTCAACCGACAGGGCTACTACATTTGGCCAAACTAGGCGTCTACTCGACTAGCTGAGTTTCGGCTACTGATAAACCTTGACTGACTTCACGATGAATTTAGCCGGGAAAATACTCGGATCGACTTTGCCGCCCATGTTTCCGCCAATGGCCAGATTTAAAATGATGTAGTAAGGACCTCGGAAAGGCCATGCATTAAATGTGTCTTCGTCTTTTTTAACGCGATAAGCCTCTTTGCCGTCTAGGTAGAAAACAATTTCGTTTGCTCGCCAGTCGAGTCCGTACTTGTGGAACTTAACGGGATCTTCAACCGAGACAACCTTCGTTCGTTGCTTAGGCTTCATCCAGTTGTAGTCTTCACAGTGAAGTGAGAAATGGTAGACCTTGGGTTCCATTCCCACGTTTTCCATAATGTCAATTTCGCCGCATTTTGGCCAGCCGACCTTTTCTTGATTACCCGGATTACGGAGCCGCTCGTTCAGCATCCAAAACGCGGGCCAAGTTCCCTTTCCGAGTGGGACCTTTGCTTCGGCTTCAAAGTAACCATACTTCCAAGATTTGTTGGACGTGAGCCGGGTCGACATAACCTTTCCACCGTTATTGGTAGCTTTGATGACCAGGCCCTCCTTGGTTACATAAGCATTTTCACCCGGACCAGAAACATATTTTTCAAGCTCATTGTTATAAACCGGACCATCATCGAATTTCCAATCTTTGAGGGAAATCTTCTTCATCTTCGTGAAATCGTTCACAAACACCAGATGGCGGCCGGCGATCGGCGACGTTTGAGAGAGGAATATTGGGGTGAGAAGCATCGGCAAGATCATCATTGAATTCCGTCCTTTCTAGTTTCGGTAGGGTTACCTAGTGAAACGTTTATTCACATCATTTTGCTCGTTTCCCATCGAAATCGATAGGGGTAGGCACGCCATTCGTTACCTACCTGCATCAGTTATCGAAGCAAGTCGATAAAGAGTCTTAGCCTTAACCTCCTGTTGATTTTGGGACTCGGTATATTTGAATCCATGAACATCCAAGGCAGCGTCATTATCGTCACGGGGGCATCTTCTGGGATCGGGCTTTGCACCGCTCAACTGCTTTCCGAAATGGGGGCGAAGGTCGCACTGGTTGCCCGCTCGACCGATGTTCTGAAGCAGCTGGAGCAGGAGTTACCCGACAGCTTTGCCGTTACTACCGACATGAACGACTGGGAGTCGGTCCGCAGCATGGTTAAAGCCGTTCATGCTCATTACGGACGCATTGATGGACTGGTCAATAACGCGGGCAAGGCTTACGAAGCGACCATCGAACAAATTGATCCCGACATCTTTGAGGAGATCTTTCGCCTCAACGTTTTATCGGTCGTCGTTGCCACCCAAGAAGTGCTGCCGATCATGAAAGCTCAAGGAAGCGGGACCATCGTCAACATCAACTCAGGAACTTCCTTTATGCGAATCCCTGGTTATTCGGTGTACTCTTCTTCGAAGCGAGCCTTAATGGGAATCACCTTGACGGGCCGTGAGGAATTTGCTCCCTATGGCATCCTCGTAAGTTCTGTCTATCCGGGCATGACGGCCACGAATTTTGGCGTCAACAAAGTGGTTGCCGATGAAGAAAAAGGCGCGAGTGGCAATGGTCCTGTCCGCGACTACACCAAAGGTGACGCGCCCGAAGCAGTCGCGGCTCTGATCGTTAAGGCCCTTGAAGAAGGTGGTGCCGAGTATTTCATGCACGATCGGATGCGTACGATGGAAAACCGTTGACGAGCCCAATGAAGTTGAATTAGTGGTCCAATTTATCTGATCTTGCTTGCGTAGAACCGTTGAGTGATGGTTCTCCAGCGGATATGGGAACCAAGTGTTTATGGAAATTGGAATTGACAGCTTCGTAATGAATACAGGATTGAGCTCTGTGCTCAGTCCTGTGGATTCGATTCAACAACTGCTTGATAGAATTGAGTTGGCAGATACAGTCGGTTTGGATATCTTTGGAATTGGCGAGCACCATCGCAAAGATTTTCTCGACAGTGCGCCCCACGTCATTTTGGCGGCGGCAGCCGCTCGAACGAAGCGCATCTGATTGACCAGTGCGGTTACCGTGCTTAGCGCGGCAGACCCCGTTCGCGTGTTTCAGAATTACGCGACACTTGACTTAGTTTCTCAGGGGCGAGCGGAAATAGTGGTCGGTCGGGGCTCATTTATTGAGGCATTCCCGCTATTCGGACACGAACTAACCGACTACGATTCCCTGTTCAGCGAAAAACTCGATCTGCTCCTCGATATTCGAGGGAGCGAGATCGTCAATTGGTCGGGCAAACACCGGCCTGCCCTAACGGGCCAAGGAATTTATCCCCGTCCCGTACAAAAACAGCTACCGATCTGGCTTGGGGTCGGAGGTACGCCGCAATCATTTGTTCGGGCCGGAACCTTGGGCCTGCCGTTAATGGTGGCTATCATTGGAGGCGACACGCACCGCTTCCGCCCATTGGTTGATCTTTATCGAGAAGCGGGAGAAATTGCCGGGCATCCACCTGAAACCTTAAAGGTCGGCCTCCATTCACTTGGATATGTTGCGGAAACCAATGAACAAGCCGCCGAGGAGTTTTTCCCTGGCTATGCCAAATCATTTTCTGTGATAGGAAAAGAGCGCGGTTGGGCTCCGATTACACGACGACAATTTGATGGCATGTTGGGGCCTCTCGGTTCACTTTTGGTCGGAAGTCCAGTGGAAGTAGCGGAAAAGATTCTTCGCCATTCGGAAGCTTTGGGGGGACTTTCACGCGTCACGTTGCAGATGGACCCCGGAGGGTTGAGCCACGAACAGTTGAGTAGCGCAATCTCCCTTCTCGGTCAAAAGATCAAGCCGATCATCGCGTCTGCTATTTAGGATTAGGATAAGTTACGGCACTCTCAGCAAAGGGAGCACAGAAATCCGGTTATGCTAATGAAGCATTTCCAATGAGGTAACGATGCCTAATCTCTCCCCTTTTCGCCAAAGTCTTTTGGTTACCGTTGCTATCCTTGCGAGCACGGTTGGGTTCGGTCAAACACAAACGAACTTTGACGATCACGCGAGCATGATGCGAATTTTAGGGATTCAATCGCTCCGAAGAGGACCAGACCCCAACAATCAAACGACGTTTAACGAAGCATTTGCCAATCCGTACAAGTCCACACTGCCCGACGTGCTCACGATGAAGAACGGCACCAGGATTAGCCGGCCCGAACAGTGGAATGCACGCAGAAAGGAGATCGTTGAAGACTTTGAAAGGGAGATTTACGGTCGCATTCCGCGGCATACGCCAAGGGTCTCTTGGGAAGTTACTGCGGTCGCAGCAGGTGAAAGTGGAGGCATTCCCACCGTAACCAAAACCCTCGTGGGACATGTGGACAACCGTTCGTACCCAGCCGTTAAGGTCGATATCCAAGTCAGTTTCACGGTTCCCGCGAACTCGCTCAAACCCGTCCCGATCATGATGGAGTTTGGTGGATTCGGAATGGGACGACGTGGAAACACCACTCCTTGGACACAACAGGCGATCGAACATGGTTGGGGATATGGCAGCATCAACCCTAATAGTATTCAGCCCGACAACGCGCGACTCAACACGGGAATTATCGGACTCTGCAATCATGGCCAGCCGAGAAAGCCGGATGATTGGGGTGCTTTGCGCGCTTGGGGATGGGGTCTCAGCCGCCTGATCGACTATTTTGAGAAATCCAACGACGCTCATGTCGATGCTCGAAAAGTGGGCATCGAAGGTGTTTCGCGCTTCGGAAAAGCGGCAATTGTGGCCGAGGCATTTGATCAGCGCGTTGCAGTTGGCCTTATTGGATCATCGGGAGAGGGAGGAACAAAGCTTCATCGCCATATCTTCGGCGAAGCGATTGAAAACTTAGCGGGAGGCGAGTTCTATTGGATGGCGGGGAACATCATCAAATACGGCGCGGCTCAACCTGAGAAGACGGCGGCTGATCTTCCGGTTGACTCCCACGAATTGATTGCCCTGTGTGCCCCACGCCCATGCTTTATCAGTCATGGTGTCGTCGAAAAAGGGGATGCCAAGTGGATCGACATCCATGGCAGTTTTATGGCAAGCGTGCTTGCGGGCCCGGTCTATCGATTGCTCGGAAAGAAAGATCTGGGGACACCAGGAGACTATCTGACGGACGCGATGCCTCCGGTCAACACGCTCATTGGCGGGGATCTCGCTTGGAGGCAGCACGATGGAGGGCATGAAGTCACACCCAACTGGCCCGCGTTCTTCTTATGGGTTAGCGGCTATATCAAGGTCCCTGAGTTGCAGGCTAGGACTCCCGTCGTGATCGGAGCTGATCAACCAGTAGCGCGCACCGATTCGAACTCACTGAGCGCCCACAAAGACCTCCTGGAAAAAGCAAAACAGGGTGGCATCGACGTTTACTTTGAGGGAGATTCGATCACCCGTCGCTGGGGATGCAGCGATCCCACGTGGTCAGCGATGCTTCAAAACTGGCGACAAAACTTCTTCGGTTGGAACGCAGCCGATTTTGGTTGGGGAGGCGACACAACCCAAAACATCCTTTGGCGTTTGCGCAATGGCGAATTGGATGGCGTGAACCCCAAAGTCATCGTCCTTCTCGCAGGAACCAACAATCTCGGATCAACGAACGCGAATGACATCGCGAGTGGAATCCAAGCGATCATCGACGAGTGCCGAATGAAGGCTCCGTCCGCAACCATCGTCGTCACCGCGATCTTCCCTCGAAACGACCATCTGAACTACCTGCCGACAATTGAGCAGGTTAACCAGAAATTGGTAAGGCTTGCTGACGGTCATCGAGTGCGGTTTCTCAACGTCAACAACAAGTTGGCCGACTCGAACGGCAAACTTTATCTCGGAATGACGGTGGACAACCTCCACCCGTCGGTTGCCGGTTACCAGGTCTGGGCAGATGGACTCAAGCCGATTCTACGAGCGATCTTGGGCCCGCAGGCCAAAACGGATCATGCTCCGGCTCCAACTGGCGATCCGAGTTTGAAGATAGGTTAGGTTCAGACCCTTCGGCATTCGCAGCAGTTGGCGGCAACATAGGTTTGGCCGGGAGACCTTCGCGGTCCCCGAGCCAACTGGAAAAGAGGTCAGGGTTTTGAGATCTTCTTGACAACTTCTTTGGCATTGCCGTACGTCTCTTCGAGCTTTCCTTCAACCACCTTGGCGACTCCCTTTAGTTTGTCTTCATCGGAATTCAAAACCTTGCCTTTGGTTTCTTGAAGCTTGCCTTGTACCTGTTTGATTTTGCCTTCAACTGTTTCTTTGTTCATCGTTTTTCATCCTCGCTATCCATTCGCAACCCCTCTCGTTATTTGAGAGGTGCAAGGTAGCGGTCTCCATGGGCTTGGACTTTGCGCCCGAGAAGTCGGTTCCATAAATACGATCGATAACGGGACTCGACGACTATTTGATCGGTTCCGCTGCCGGAGGTGTGTAAGCGTCGCGAGCCGCGAGGACCTCCGAAAAATGTTCGGCCGCCCAATGGACCACTCCCGTCAACGAATCCATAAACGATTTTCCTAATGGGGTGATGGAATATTCCACCCGGGGAGGAATGGTTGGAAACACTTGGCGGGAAATCAGCCCGTCTTGCTCCAAACGTCGTACCGTAAGGGAAAGCATCCGAGGTGAAATGTCCGGAATCGCTCGGCGCAAAACCGTGAAGCGGCATGTTCCTTTCGCTAACTCGAGAAGGACCAAGATGGTCCATTGATCTCCTAAACGGTCGAGCACGTTTCGGATGGGGCAATGGTTGATAAAGCCTTCGAGGTCCGGATTTTCGATTTTCATGGGTCGGTTACTGAAATGTTACTGACTAACTTTTTTAGCACCTCTTGCGCGGGCCTAAAGGTCGAGTCGATAATGATATTCAGTATACATTCAGAACCGAGTTCTGAAAAGAGAGTGGAAACAACATGTCAACAACTTCATCCAAGATCCTCGTCACTGGCGCTTCCGGAAACCTGGGAGGTCTTGTCCTTCACCATCTCACCGAGACTTATCACTATCCCAAAGATCAAATCATCGCCGCATCTCGAAATCCAGAGAGTCTTTCTCAATGGGCAGATCTGGGCATCGAAACTCGTAAGGCTGATTTCTCCGACCCAGAGTCGCTTGAAAGTGCGTTCAAGGGTGTGGACCGAGTGCTCCTCATCAGTACCGATTCGCCCGTAAACGATGTTCGAACGGTCTTGCACCACAATGCGGTTGAAGCGCTCAAATCAGCAGGCGTGCCTTACATTATCTACACGTCCATGCCCGAGCCAGAAACCTCTCCGGTCTCCTTTTCAAATGTTCACTTGACTACCGAGAATGAGGTCAAGGCAAGCGGAGCGTACTGGACAATCCTTCGAAATGCTTGGTATTTCGAAAATCTGTTGTTCACCCTTCCAGGGGCTCTTGCGAGCGGATCGCTCTATTCTGCGGCAGGCGAAGGCAAGATCTCGTACATCTCCCGAAGTGACCTCGCTCGCGCTGCTGCTGCGGCTCTCCTCTCAACCAACATTGAAAACAAGACTCTCACGATAACCGGTGAAGAGGCTCTGTCCGTTGGTACGGTTGCAAGTCAAGTGAGTTCATTGGTCGGAAAGCCGATATCCGTCGTTCATGTTCCGGCCGAGGCCATTGTTGAAGGAGCCCTAGCTCATGGACTGCCGCCGGTCGTTGCCGAGATGTTTGCTTCCTTTGATCGAGCCACTCAGTCGGGTCACTTAGGTGGGGTAACCGATGAATATGAGCAACTTACATGGGTTAAACCTCAATCATTCGAATCCTGGTTAAATGACAACGGATCACTTTTCTCAGAGAGTGCCTAACCTCCACTGTCAGCGAGAAGAATGAAAGGGTCTTTGGGGTGGGGCGTTTGCCCTGAAACTCAGTGGTTGTGAGATAGAAACTCCATCAAGACAAGCCCGGCGGATTAGGAATTCATTCAACCCCAACCACAAAGGACCAAGGCATTATTGCCTTGGCCCTTTGTGGCTCAGAACGCTTTTCACTAGCATCATCGGCTCCCTTAACTCTAAAATTTGATGTATTCGTTGAGTCCGCAAGTGGCGTCGTACTGAGTCACATACACTTGGCCATTCTTGCCGAAGGCAAAATCGCGCAGGGTTGATTTGAACTGTCCAGGAAGATAGACATGGGTGTTTGCCTTTTGTCCGCCTTGACCGAAGGTTCGGATGAACCTTCCCTCCGAGTCGAAGACGGAAACTCGGGGCAGGAACTTACCACTGATTCCTTCTTCAGAGATGTAGATTTCTCCGTCAGGCGAATACCGAAGAACCGGGCTGCTGGTCGGCAAAAGCTCGCCTAAACTACCCGTTCCTGGCTTAACAGCCGCTGTTGCATTTTCGAAACTCGCGTCCACCTTGAGCAGGTTGTTCGACGCGATGACCCAGAGAACTTGGTCATTGGCGAGGTCAAATGGATCACTGGCGCGCAGATTGAATCCACCGATTTTCGAGGTGCTTGAAGACGATTTGACATAGTCGGTGAATGTGGTGATTGTCGTTCCGGTTTTTAAGTACAACTTCCCGGTCGAGTCAAATCGAGCGATGCCTGGCCATTGATCCAGATTGGCGGCAAATGCAGAAGTCGTCGTGCCATCCGAAGTGACACGGGCGTCGTTGTGGGAATTATAGAGCCCGACCAGAAGGTCCCCATTAGTGGTGTTGATCGAAACTTCGCGTCCCTCAACCGGGAGCGTTCCAAGCTCGGACTTGAATTCACCATCCTCTGAGAATTTCCAAAGCGTCTTGTGGTTTGCTTCGCCCACGATGACATCACCGTTATTATCGACCACAACTCCACAGCCTTTAAGCGAGTTCTTGGGTCGAACGAATTGCTTGTGATAAGTCAACCCACTGACTACGGCATGTACCGTAACGTTGACCGTTTCGGGTTTGAATTGGATGCCACTGGCAAAACTGGGAATGGAAACCGAAGATTCACCGTCTGCGAGATCTCCAAAATAGCATGGGGAACTGAACGTTACCGATTGAGTGCGAGTTCGAATCTCTTCGGTTCCGTCATCCTTTTTTGCCTTATAGCTCTCGATGGCACTCACAAAATCGAAGCGGACGCCTTGGATGGAGGTTCCGGAACCATTGTTGAGGGCAAGATTCGCACTTAGTTTTCCGTCTGCATAGGTCAAGGCGTCTTCCGCCAATTTGCAGCTACCGGTCCAGCTTGGAGTCTTCAATTCGTCTCCCGAAACCGATACGACCGAAGGAGAGGTAATCGTAAAGTCAACCGAAAGACCACGAGTTACTGGCGCAATTTTAGCGGAAGCTCCGACAAGTGAAGAGAGACTCCCAACTTGGGGTGAGATATCGGCCGTTGACGCGAGGCCAAGGAGAAGGACATTTAATACCAGCACAATTTAGTATTTCATGCTTAACCAAGTTTTGAGAATTATCCCTCTCTCATTGAGCCTTAGAAGTTCCCAAGATTGCCCCAAAAGGCCCAACTTGAGCCAGCATTCACCTAAAGGTGCATCGATCGTCCTACTACTGCGCGGTATCGGCTTGCTTGGCGAGACGTTTGATGTCCGGCAGGAGACTCTTCAGCAGGCGGTAGGTTTGTGCATCCTTTCGAATGTCTTGTGCAATCTCTTCACGCGTGTTGAGCACCGAGATTTTTGACTTATTCCCACGGCTCACGCCTATTTGAACCCAGATTCGACCGGATGTCACGTCGATCTCAAGATAACTTGGCTGAGCGACGTAGTGCACGTGAAGGTCTTGCTTGTCAAACTCAGCCATCGGGATTGGAATAGCTGCGCCTTGACGTGAGCGGTTGCGTTCGTGAATCAGCTGATGCAGGCTGGTGTGTTGGGCAAAGGACAAGGCATCAATCGTCAATTTGAAGTCCGGCTTGAAAAATGTCTTTCGCGCAAGAGCAGTGGCTCCTTTTGCTGTCTGCGGATAGTCGATTCCATCCTGCTGCTTCCATCCCTTTAGCGAATGAAGCTGGCCAAGTTCGCTAAAGGGATTGGTTGTTTGTAAACTCAGCAGCCCAATGATCAACAAAACGGAACGCATAGTAATGACCTCGCTCTCCTATTCGACGACCATTGGGCGGAAACGTTACTTCAGGAACTCGAGGAACTGAGTGCTTCCCATCATTTGAGTTTTCCCGTGACTTATCACCACAAAAGCGGGGACCGAATTGATTTTTGCCTTCTGTTCAATTTGATTGTCCGCATCGAGCCTCTGGTTTGTTTTAACTGTCGCATTTGTCGAAACATGTGCCGTTCGAGCCGCGCTCTTAACCGTTCCATCGGTGAGGGCTTGACCTTGCATTATTAACCGATGAACCAGTTCGAACTTTCCACTTGCACGAGCATTTTCAGCAACAATGGCCGCCGATTTCGCGAACTGATGCATGTTCAATGGAAACTCACGATAAGTGAGAGCGATATCGGTCCGCTTGGCAATTGCTTTGCGAATAAGCGGGTCTACTTTGCGACAGATTGGACACTGGTAATCCAAAAAGCAAACGACCTGGATGGGGGCTTTTGTGGAACCTAGAGATGGCTTGAGACCACCGATCCAATCAGAGCGAGTGATCGAGTCTAAAGCAGTAGAAGCAAGATCGCTTGGTGTTTGTCCGAAGATCGAACCGACCATCGCGATTAAGGAGACCATGAATAATGACGGAAGAGCTTTGCAGATGAAAGTATTGGGCATAAAAACCTCCATACGTGAGGACAATAATCACTCTCGAAACGTTCCGCAAGCGTAACGGTCCGATTTTCGACTATCCTTTTGCAATGATTGCGCAGACCTTTTCCGCCACGCTCGTGGGTATCGACGCGGTACCGATCGTGATTGAAATTGATCTACAGGGACAGATTCAAGGAGACGGCGACCGCTACTTTATTCTCGTCGGTCTGCCCGACAAAGCGGTTCAAGAAAGCAAAGAACGCGTTCGAACCGCGATTCGAAACTCCGGACTTGATTTTCCAAACAAGAAAGTCATGTGCAACTTAGCTCCCGGAGACATTCGAAAGGAAGGACCTTGGCTCGATCTTCCGATGGCGATCGCGATTGCGGCCGTGAGCAAGCAAGTTTCGCCCGACGAATTGAAATCGACTCTCATGCTCGGCGAGTTAGGATTAGACGGCACTTTGCGGCCCATCGATGGGGCCGTCAGCGTGGCCCTGATGGCG
>CAIUHP010000076.1 GCA_903899015.1 uncultured Armatimonadota bacterium
CGACTTCCTAGAATTCTACAACAAACGTCGTCCTCACTCGGCACTTGGAGGAATCTCTCCCGCGACTTACAAAGCAAATCTAGTTAAAATGGAGGCAGAGGCACTAACACTCTAGGTGGGTCAACATCCGGGGACCGGTCAATATGGTGGGTCATCACTGCGCTACTTGCAGGACTCTTTTCTATTTCCCTTTTGATTCTAGTTGCTGTTGGACTCGCACGGAGCCAGAGCCTTAGGCATGAGTGGGATCGAGCAGAATCGGTTGTGAGCGATCTCTTGCGAAGGTCCGATGAGACGCAATCTCAAATTGCACGAATGGGCGACACAATGGCAAGATTTGCCAACACACCATGCTCCGACCAATCTATTGCGGCGATGAAGCAACTGGATCTAGGTTCAACCCAAATCCAGATGGTTGGATACGTCAAAGCCGACCAAATTCTATGTTCCTCGGTAGGTGGAAAATCAAGCAGAATTCCGGTCGGACCGGCAGAATATCAAGGGACGGGAGGAGCAGTATTTCGCATCGGAGTTGAACTTCCGTTCTCTCCCAAGACTAAGTTCTTGCTGGTCTCACTGCAAAATGGCTTTACAGCCGTAATACATCCCGAACTGCTCATGGATATTGGCAAGGGCGAGGAGGCGAGGAGTCTCGGAATCTGTGGCTATTCCAGTGGTCGGGTTTTATTTCAGCACGGCACTTTTAATCCTGATTGGCTTAGTCAACTAGGCAAGAAAGAGCATCTTGAAATACTTGATGGCAATCAAGTCATTGCTCTTCGCAAGTCAAAATTTGGAGACTATTTTGCCTTTGTGGCGCGGCCCGCAAAAAACCTAAATGAGGATGAACTTAGGTTTGCTATTGTTCTTGTCCCTCTTGGCCTTTTGCTAGAATTAGTTATAGCCGGAGCAGTTATCGCGCTAGGTCGCCAGCAAAGGTCGCTGCCAACGGTCATGAAAATTGCGCTTCGTCGGAAAGAGTTCTATCTCGTCTATCAGCCAATTGTTGCGCTCGAAACCGGCCAATGGTGTGGAGCAGAAGCGTTATTGCGTTGGAAGCGTACTGCAGGAGAACACGTTGGTCCAGACGTTTTCATTCCTGCGATGGAAGACGCGGGAATGATGTCAGAGGTAACTGATTACGTAATACAAGAAGCGCTAAGTGACTGGAAAGAGGCCATTGTCATTAGGCCGGAATTCCATCTCGGGATTAACTTTTCGGCTTCAGACCTAGAAGATCCAAATTTGGCTGAACATTTGCGAGTCAAATTGGAATCGCAGGGGATCGATCCAAGTCTTATTATGGTGGAAGCCACGGAACGTGGTTTTCTCAATGTGGCGAAAGGTCGGTCGACGACTCAAGAGCTTCGTAACCTAGGAATGAGTGTGGCGATCGACGATTTTGGAACGGGATATTCGAGCCTTGCATATCTAAACGCGCTCGAACTTGACTACTTGAAGATCGATAAGGGTTTTGTCGATACGATTGGGACCGAGGCTGCAACAAGCGACGTGGTACTTCATATCATTTCGATGGCCCACGCTCTGAACTTGAAAATGATCGCGGAAGGAGTCGAGACAGAAGAACAGGCGAAATTCTTGAAGGACCACGGAGTTCAGTTTGCTCAAGGGTGGTATTACGCTAAGGCAATGTCTATTGCCGATCTGAAGCTAGGTCTCTCGCAGTAGAATTCTTGAGTGGTGCTCGTTCATCCGCTTTCAAGCTATCGCGAACCAAATATTTGGATCAACACGGATGCTCCCGAAATTCAAATATTGGCCCGTAATTTTCTCAGTTCGAATCAGGCCTATCTTTACGTCCGCGATCGAATCCACCATTCGTTCGACATTAATGCGACGGAAGCTCCCAGCACTGCACTTGAAGTCCTTGTAGCTGGTCACGGGCTATGCTTTGCCAAGTCAAATTTGTTGGCTGCGATCTTGCGGGCGATGGGAGTTCCAACCGGATTGGTTTACCAACGTCTTTTACTTGGTGACTCTGTCGTAGACGGTTATTGCCTTCATGGATTGAACGCGATTTATGATGAGGAGCAGGATCGGTGGATAAGAGTTGATGCGCGGGGGAATAAGCCTGGAATCAATGCTCAGTTTTCGATGACCACCGAGAAGTTAGCGTTCCAGGTCCGCCCCGAGCTTGGAGAAGTTGATTACGATTTCATCTACGCTGAACCTCCTCAGATCATTCAAGATTTCTACCGAACGAATCAATCGCAAAAGCCAGTGATGTGTCGGACAATTCCTTCGGAACTGGGATAGTGAAGTTTCGTTGTTTTAGAGAGGACCGACACTCGTGAGCTGACTAAACTCTACCAGCGGCCTTTAGGATTCTGAGTGCCTTAAGGGTGTTCCATCGGCTGTCTCGCCCCGTTTGTTCCATCGCGAAAAGCGATTCACCCGGAATCCGCTTTTCAACTGGCCAAAGCCCGTTTGACTTTCTACGGGATTCCAACCAAGAAAGCGAATCTCCAAGCCTCTTGTCCCGAATGTAAGCAGTGCGGTGGACATAGTCCAGTCCGCGCAGCACGTTGTAATGCCAATACGTCGGGAAAGTGAGGTTGAGAAAGCGCTCACTGATGATCTCACCCGTCTTATCCGACCGATACATTTGATGTTGGAGCATGAAATCAATTGCTCTAGCCTCCGCAGATTCAAATTGACCGACGGGTAGCAAACCTGTCTCATGGATCTTCCTCAACCCTTCCAATACATTGAAAGTTGTGTGAAATGAACTGTGGTTCACATTCGGTTTGGTACGAATGCGACAATTCCAACCTCCATCCGCAAGCTGAAGCCCTAAAACAATATTCGCTAAAGGAAGTAAGCGTTCGTCTTTTGGTAGAAAGTGACCACCAATCCGTAGCCAAAATCCCAAATGGCAAAGGTCCATTCTCGTGGTAAGAATTTCTCGATTGGGGACTTTCCCCGAAGGCATCAGTCTTCCAACCACATCTTCAAATCCTCGAACTGCAAAATCGCCCGTCGCGGGTAACCCTAAATCAACGAGCGTAACCATTGTCCAAACGGAGGCAGTAAACCGTTCGGGGGGCCAAGATCCATCTGGCCACTGGGCATTCAAGAATCGAAGCCCCCAGCCCTCGGTTAACGTACCATGCTTTTCAATTTGGATGTCACTCGGTGAAGCATCGAGCAGGTCAGCCATGACTTGCCAACGAATGGCCGGATCGCCTTGCATCAGGAAATCATGCGCTGAAGGGTTCATTGACAACTTAAAGATCAAACGGACTTGGCGATGTATCTATTCCAAGTTAGGTTGCTTGCTTTAGCTCCAAAACGATAGGTTCTTTCTCGTTCGTTATCTTCCAACCACTTCCGGTTGCACTAACTTCACCGTGAGGCAGGCGAACGGAATAGTCCAATTCGTTCCAACGATAATCGACTCGATTTTGGCGGACCGCGGTCACGGCGGACTTCTTCATGTCCCACTCAAAAAGAAGTGTAAGACTTGACTTGGGAGTGATCGATGCACTGATCTTATCCTCATCAAAGACAACGTGAACGGTTCGATCCCCTAAAACGGGAAGCTCAACCGTCATTGAGTTGCCATGTTCTGAAATCTTCGGCATTCCCGTTAGACGAAGTGTCTCAGACCCAACTTTGAAACTTCCTTTTGCATCCGGCTCACCATTTGAACTTGGATTTTTGCTCCAGTGATAACCGTCCAGAATTGCCGGCATCCGCTGTTCCACGTCGTTCAAGCGCGTTGCCTTTGTAAGGAACGGCTGTGGGTTTAAATCGCTATAGACCGTGATGTCTCGAAGATAGACATAGTCGCCGCGAACATGGAGATTAGCCCGATAAAAGCGACTCTGATACCAAATGGTTTTCTCTCCCGGTTCAGAGTTGCCCTGAGGATCAGTAAGCATAATTTGAGATTGGGCAGGCGTCGTTTTGAACGAAGCCTTGAACCGACGTCCAGATTCCCCCATCGTCTCAACATGAACCTTGCCCGTTTGCCGCAGCTCAGCCAGAGCCTTCATTTGGATCGGGAATCCTTCTGCAATCGTGTCCCACGAGAAGCTGTTTTCTTGTCCAAGTTGGGCATAGGCAAACTTCATCGTCGGAGTATCCGAGATCATCTTTAGGAACGATTCGATGAAAGTTCGCGACCGCCCGGCGGTCCAAGTCGGTTCCATCGTATCCGGCTCGTATACGGTCCGACCAGAAGGGATCTTAAATCCCCTGTGGTAGTAGTAAACGGGGTCTTGACCAAGCATCCGAAACACTGGGGTCGAGATCTGATTCTCTCGCTTAAGGGCGGGACTCCAACAGTTTATTTTGCTAGGGTAGTAGCCAGCAATCGGCGAACCCCAAATTGTAAAGCCGTCGGTCGCGATCTGATCACGGCAAACCGCGTACGCGTCGATTCCGTAATGATCCGTAAGGTGCGCCATGGTGATGGCATCTAAATTCCAGCTGGCAATCGACTTCGGATAGTGTCCCCAGATTGACTTGAAAGTTGACATCGCGGTGTCAGCAAGCTTGATTCGTTCTTCGGGGGTGTATCCAATGGTGAAAGCGACAGGTGGAAGGTGATCCCATTCGTAGCCTTTTCTACCGCGCCACTCGACTTTTGCGGCTTCGCAAAGCATCTGGTTCATTTCAAACCAGAATCCGACTTCATGATCTTTTGCCATGTGAGCCTTAAGATAGGACACGAATGGACCTGCTACCAAGGCGTCAAATTGAATGAGCCAAGATGCAGGCAAGTTATTGGCTAGGATCAACTCCATCTGCTTTTGAACGGGCAGCAAGAGATCGGTTTCGAATCTAGGTTCAACGCCTCGAATGAAGTTAACGACGTTGATGCATCGGACTGCGCCTGAGCCTGCCATCAAGCTCGGAAGCAATCGAGTCGTCAATGGCGCGGCACCCAGGGCCATTGCGGTTTGTCCCGTAACTTTGAGGAAATCACGTCGGCTGATCATCGAACGGATAATACCGAGGGGAGGCATTCGAAGACTGGCCACCCAACTCTTCAAGACTCTTGGTAGGTAAAACACCAAGCAATGAACATCAGCATCGCTTCCTTCTCCTTCCACGGTGCTCTCGCCGCCGGCACAATCGATGTGTTCGGTTACCTAGAGGCTTGTCGCTATCGGTATCACTTGAACTCCGCTGATATTTGGAATGGGTTACTAGGAGCCGATGTTGAATTGCAGCTAGATGTTGATCGCCTCAAGAAGGTTCGGCAAGCGATGGATGAACGCGATCTTGTCTGCGTGAATTACCATGCCGACGGATGCCATCCTTGGGAAGATGACGCGGAAACTAGACAGAAGCACCATGCACTCGCTTATCGGCATTTGAAAGCGGCCGAGATTTTAGGCGCGCAAACGGTAAGAATTGATACCGGCGGCAGAGAGCGACATTGGTCTTCAGAACAGTTCGACTTCATCGCCCAAGCGTTTCGCGATTTCGCAGTTGCGGCTGGAAACGCTGGGTTCAAGATTGGGCCGGAAACCCACTGGGGGGCAACAAACTATCCGGACAACATGCTCAAACTTCACGCCGCGGTTGATTCCCCCTACTACGGAATCCTTTTGCACATGGGCAAAGATACGTGGTCGAGTCCGGACGACTATGATCGAGCTTTAGCGCCGATCGCGATCCATACTCACATCGATCAAAATACCTGCACAAACCGACTCGATTCTGCTCTTTCCATCCTTATGGAAGCTGGATACCGTGGCGCCTTGGGAATTGAACACCATACCGGCAAGAACGAGTTCGCCGAAGTCGAAGCGCAAATCGGGCTTTTACGCAGAGCCGGTTCTCATGCAAGAATGGGGCGGGCAGAAGGGTATCGAGGCAATCCGCTACTCGATCCCGTGAACGAACTATCCCATAATTAGGGCAGACGCATCTTCAATCGACGCATGAAGCTTCAGAGCTAACTTCGAATCGATTGGTGAGTTTCCTCCGATTCCAGACTTTGATGCTGGCTGGACAAACTTCTTGTCAGCATCGTGGCTTGGTTTTGGCCAAAAGAATTTACGAGCGTTCCTACGATCGATTCGAGCTTAGATTGAAACCGAACTCGGTTTCTACGAACCGATAGTTTCACGCCTAATATGCAGGTCAAAGCCATGCCTATCGACATCAGAAGTGTTACCCAGGATTCGGGTGATGGATGGTGCTTAACGGAATAGATGACGGGTGCAAGCACCAAGAATACGCCCGCGACAAACCCGAAGACGCCGCTCATGGCGGTGTAACCCGAGCTATTTCCTAGGAGCTTGAATCGAGTGCGTCCTCGCCTCGAGGTCACGCTTAAAACAAACGATCCTAAATCGGTTCCACCGATCCACTCTTGAGTATCGCCTCGCGATATGATCTTGCCGGCTTGCCCGGTTAACGTTTGCATCTCAACCACAAGATCTTGCCAAGATTCTTCGGTCAATTCTCCTTGAACATTCCTTTCTACAGACAGAGCATCCGACTGACTGACTTCTCTAGTCTGAGGTGACGGAGTGATCTCTTGAGCCGCACGATCAATGTGATTCGCATCGATACCAATTTCATTAGCAACCGCTTGTAGCTCTTGAAGGGTTAATCCTTCTGAGCTACTGCTCAGCATTCCGGCTTGCATCTCTGCGGCTGCCTTGAGTATCTCGCCGACCTCTTTATCGTTAAATTTGCGGTCCGCCATTACTTAGGGAAACGGTTTTCACGGGTTCTTCGTTTCAGGGCCGGAGGACGATTGCGAACTGGTAGCTCAGATCCGAATGATTCGTCTTGAATTTGTAAGAGTTAGGCTGACTACTGTCGTCAAGACTGGTGGGGCCAGCTATTAAGTGCCTTTCACCAGTTTTCCAGTCGCCAACAATAGCTTGGGACATCCATACCGTCCGATTCTTGCCATAAGGCATCGTGTCACGATGGCTGACCATCGCAAAAGTTGACCGGTCGGTGCGGAAATCTGCCATGCGCGCGTCTCGCAGCTTCTCGTCTGCTTGGTTGGATTTCCAGTTCAGCAAGTACGCGGCGTAGTGACTTCCAGTCGTGCTGTCATGGTCGTACGTAAAGATCCAGAAGTTGTTGGACTTCTCGTCAAAATAAAACCCCGTCGGTGACCCTTCAAAGCTATCTACCTGCTTACCGTCAATCGAGAACTTCGTGGCCCCAGGATCCGGCTGAGGGCCTTGCTCTAACGAATGACCTTTCTTCTGAAGCGCAATCCTTGTTTCTGACATCGACATGCTTCCACCCATTGGGAACTTGTAGCGTGCATGCCAAGAGTCAGGGTTTCTCACCTTACCGATCCTAACTTGTTTTTTGGTCAGAAGATTGAGTTGCCACTCAAAGGATATGTCCGCTCCCGGGCCTTCACTTGAGTTAACAACTTGAAATCCGAGCACATTTTTGGATTTCCACCAGACCTCACGAACTTCGCCCGTCACGTGGGTCCAGCAATGCCTCTGACTGCCATCAAGTGCGCACGTGTAAAGCTGAGAGTGACTTGTCCTCTTAACGGTGGGCGCATAGTAGTAGCGAGCCGAAAAGGCGACCGCGTAGGGATCAGGCCTTGAACCAACAAAGGCCAGGGTGATAAAAATGGACAGCATGCTCGATTAAGATATCACGAGAGACAGGCTTAGAGTCATCTGTTGATATTGAAAGATCGAAAGTCTAATTGAAAGTTCCCAAGGCCCTATTCAGGCTAATCCAGGACGATTCTGGGGAAGTAAAGAGACACAACCCAGTTCGGCATGTCCACGATCTCGTTGATCCGTAAATCGGCACAAACGCTACAAAGCATGTAGGCCTCTACTGGATTCATTTGGTAGAGCTTACATAACAAATCGATCATGCCACTGACTGCGTCCCGAGCTCCCTGGAAGAGATCCGGACCTATTCCAGTGGTGACTTCGTAACCTTTTGCGTCAAGATGGTGGGATACCGGGCCCGACGTGGTGAATCGAGGAGATCGAAGGTTCTCTCCCTTTACGAGATCGAATTGTAAACTAATGACGCCAGGAGCCTCAATAGCGGTTCCGCACACCTCTCCATCACCTTGCGCTGCATGAATGTCCCCAACCGAAAATAGACCCCCAGTCACTTCAACTGGTAAGTACAATTCGGTGCCCGCACTCAGATCACGAATATCGAGGTTTCCACCGACCCTTCGAGGTGGTACCACGCTATGGAGTCCCTTTTCTGCTGGTGCCAAGCCGATGGTTCCACAGAAAGGTTTAAGCGGAACGCGACCTCCTGGACCGAACGCGGACGGACCCAAAATACTTGGATCAAATTTCCAAATGTGCAATGCGGGGTAGAGAAATTGATCGGCGAGCAATCCGAATCCTGGAATATTGGCAGTCCAACCCCACCCGGCCATATCGAAACTGAGAATCGTAACCTTTAAGGAATCCCCTGGTTCCGCCCCTTCAACATAAACGGGACCATTCACCGGATTCACCTTTCCGAAGTCTAACCTTGTTACATCAGCTACGGTAGATGCCGGACCCAATTGTGCTCCCGATGCATCGACGGTGTGAACTTCAATGGATTCACCAGGATCGATAGTCAAAACAGGAATGATTGAGTTGTCCCACCCAAGGTGGTGTTGATAGTCGTGGATCGTTCGCATAATAAGTATCTGTTAGCCTTCAAAGAGAACGGGAGCTATCTGGATAGTTCAATAAGAGTAACACGCGGAAAGCGTGGCGATCGAGGAACTATGAAAGTAACCGTAAAGATACTCATTGGCACATTTGCCATCATCGGCATGATTTCGACTGGCACGATGCTTGCATCAAGAGCATATGGACAAGAAAAGGAAGATGGTCCTAAAGCTAAGAGCGTAAAGATGAGTGCGCCAACCGCAAAGATCTCACCTGTTCAAGCTATGAAGATTGCAACAGATAAGACGGGTGGAAAAGCTGGAATGGCAATGTTTGAATTCGAGGATGGACACTGGATCTACGGTGTCGTGATTGCGAAGAAAGGCAAGCTGATGGAAGCAGAAATTGACGCCACAACCGGCAAACTTGGGGATGTCGAAGACATTACGGCTGCAGGCGAGGGCAAAGAGTTTGCAAGCGAACTCACTAAATTCGCCAAATCAGCCAAGTAAATATGGGAAGACGGATGGATCTTAGCGGATCCATCCGTCTCTAATCAGGCTCGATTAGCCGCGCCCAATTGGGTGGTTGTCGATGGACATCTTAACTTTGCCGGATTCGGAATACTTGATCATCCAGCCTTTAGGAGACTTGATCCAATCGGATTTGGTTCCTGTTGAACTCAGCTTAAACATGCTTTTCTTACCGCCTTTACCTGGCACCTGGGCGGACATTTCTGAATTGATAACCACGTGCGCAACGTTTCCTTCGACCTTGAGCCCGGTGATGGTCTGGGACCACTTCACGCCATTCAGAACTTTCATTTGAGATTCGAAGTCGGTGAAGAACTGCTGACGTTTGATCTTAGGTCGCTCGGGGGCTTTCGCCCAGAAATCGTTTGTGAAAACCGATTCAAATGACTTTTGGTCCTTGGTGCTAAATGCCTTACTGATAAATGCGTAGCGGGCTTGGAGCTCCTTTTTAACTGAAGCGTCGTTGGCAAAACAGCTTGCCGTAACTAGAGCAGCTAGCGAAAGCGTGAGCACAGGTTTCATGGATGGGATTATGAACCATATATGTGAATCCTATTGCGGTAGTCTCAGAGAGTGGTTGACCTCAACCGCTATCGTAAGTGGTTCTATGCAGCTGCCGCCTATAACGCGGTTTGGGGAACCATAGTAGGACTTTTCCCGGGCCTGATCTTTAAGTGGCTCGGCATGCCACTTCCGAATTATCCGTCTCTCATGCAGGCGATCGGAATGATCGTGGGCGTTTACGCCATTGGATACTGGTTGATCGGCCTGAACCCGCAACGATATGGACCATTCGTGTACATCGGATTAGCGGGCAAGATCCTTGGACCCATTGGATTTGCCTACTCGGCAATGAAAGGCGAGTTGCCGTGGTCATTTGGATTGGTAAATGTCACCAACGATCTCATTTGGTTGCCATCGTTCATTCCGTTTGCTTGGGCGGTCTACAAAAATGAACGGCTTAATTGAATGGAGCCTGAGGTCAAGTTGGCTCGGTGCCGCAAGACGTAAGTCCCTTGCTTCGCACTAAGATGCAAAGCAAGGGTCTCAAATGAACTATCGAACTCGCGTTTCAGTCGTGACTTTATCAACCGTGCGAATCTCAGTCCAGCGTGAGCCGATGTTCTTCCAGGTATCCACTCCCTGTTCGTGGAATCTGACGACATTTCGCTGTCCATAATCGAGCGTTAGTCGCAGATCGAATGTGACGTCAACAGTCTGGTCACGGTTCGTATCCACACGCATAATTTTCAAGTCACACTTGATTTTATGAGCTTTAAACATATCCTCGGCGGAGGCAATGGTTGCTCGGCGATCGCGTTTTTTCCCATTGGCGTCGATCCAAACGAATCGTTCATCAAGATTGGATTGCCACACAAATAGATTTTTATTACTGATTATTTGCTGCATAGAGCGATAGCGTGACGCCCATTCGCGTGGAATACGGTCGGCAAACGCACTCGAGGCAACCGCCAGAAGAGCTAAGAGAAGGATTTTTTTCATGAGATATTTCCTAGACGCCTGAGCGCAGTAGATGAGATGGTAGCACGAATGAAAAAGTGAGCCGCGGGCGAAGAAGGTCTCAAGAAAATTGGACCTTTCTTGAAGTTGAACCGCCCTATACTCGGGGCACATCATGGCTCAAAACGGCTATCCCGAAATCGAAGACCAGGAAAGCACTCGAGTAGAGAAATTTCTCCTCGTAATTCTTGTCGGATTTCTACTCATGGGTGGTTTCTGGGTCTTTGATCAGATCCAAAACATGATCGCACAGCCTGTGCTTCGAAGCGATTATGAAATGACATCAATGGTCGGGGAAAAGAACCGCGATGCAACTTCCATTGAAGAGCAACTTGCTATAACACCGTTACGCAAGAAGGCTGCCAAGCAAGAAGAGGTCGTTAGACACTTAAACGACGTGGTTGCCAATTCCGAAGCGAACTTAAGGCGAGCAGAATCAGATTATAAATTCCAACGAGAGGAATTCCGTACATCCATCGAGTCAAAAGGTTATCAGCATCAGGACCCTAAGAAATTCGAAGTTGCCCGGTCAAGTTTTCAAGCTTCGCAAAAGCAAACAAGTGTCGCAGAAGCAACTTTAAAAGCTGCCCAGAAGGATCTCGAAGGCCAACAACATGTCATTGATCAACGCGCCGTTGTAGCTCAGAGAATTTATGACCAGCGCACGTCTGCTCGAAACTTGAAGCTTTTCGCAATCAATTTCTTGTTTGCGCTCACTTGCCTAGGAGTTACATGGAAAGCATGGACGAGAGGCCGTCAAATTCGATGGCGATACCAGTCCGTTCTTACGGCCGGATTTATCGCTGCGGTTCTGCAACTATTCGCTTTATCGTTCCGCTATTTGTGGGAAATATTCCTTGCGGATCTTGCCGTGCTCGGAATATCGGTCATCGGTACCGTCGTTTCTGTTCTGGCAATCGTTGGCATCAAAAGATGGCTGTTCTCTCCTGAGAGAGTTGCTCAAGCTCGTTTAAGCAATCGACGTTGTCCAAGTTGCGCGACTCCTTTCACCGATTCTCAAACGCATTGTTGGCAATGCGGAAACCGATTGGTTGAGACATGCGATTCTTGTGGAAGCAACCGCCTTATATTCGCTCCCTTCTGTGGGACTTGTGGAAGACCCAATCAAGTGCCTTAAGCCTTGAGTTGGTTAACAAACTGATAGACGTGAGACTTAATGGCTTCGCGCGAATCGAAGTCAATCTCGAAGAATCTTTTGATCTTGTCCACATTGAAATCAAACCGCTCGGGCTCTTCGGGAGGCGAGATGATTTTGCTCTTGGATTGAGCGGCTTCGATGGCAATCTCGGCGATATCACGCCAACGAATGATTTTTGAGTCAACTGCGATGAAAATTTCTCGGTTGCAATCGGATTCTAGAACCGCCTGATAGAGAATAGGAACATCTGAACCCGAAATGAATTGACGACCAGCGGTCTCGGAAAGGGGAATATCACGGCCCTCAATCGCGGATCGAACGATTGCTTCTAGGGTTCGGTCCGATTTCAGTCGGGTCGAGTGGAACGCTGTTTGACCTATAACGGGCCCGAGTCGAATAATATTGACGCGTGTCTTGCTCGATAGCGATTTATCGATGGCGCTTCGTTCAGACGTGTGTTTGACGTGAGCGTATGGCTCCATATTTTCTGGATAGAGAACCGATGATTCATCCATCAATCGCGTGAAAGGTCGATGAACTGCAGTGGAAGACGTGTAGAGAATCTGCGGAATCGCAAGTTCCTTCGCCATGACAAAGAGTCGATTGGATACGTCGCAATCCTCGTCACTATCTTCTGAACCGCTCATGTCCCAAATGAGAGAGTTGTGGATGATGGCATCTTGCCCAGCAAGGTAGGGTTCAAGCGAATCGGTATTCCGAATGTCATCTTGGACGATGCGCACCCGAGGGAGGGCAACAATCTCGGGTGAACGGCTCGGATCTCTGGCGAGGACAGTTAATTCGTAGCTTTGCTTACTAAAATGCTTTACGAGGAACGAACCTACATATCCCGTTCCCCCGGTTAAAAACACCCTCATTTGCTCGTGAGGCTACCACGCCTCGCCTGCTGAACACTTACCAAATCGAGCATATTCTGTCACTCTAAATCACACCAACATGTTTGCCGGTGACTCACCGGGGAGATTCTTATGTCCGATTCTATGTCCCGTCGTTCTTTATGCAAGTGGTCTGCAAGCGCTGCAATCACAACCTTGGCTGGTCTCGCCCTTGGCCAAGATCCTACGAAGCCACCTAGCCCGGTCGAAGCCGCGTTCACGCGCGATTATCCTGCCCCCGATTTCAACCCCCGATGGAAGAAACCGCAGATCAATCGCACGATGCTTCAAGACTTCGTCATTTACGCTCACTCAGATCTTGCGATGACGAAAACGCTCTTGGATAAGGAGCCATTGCTGATAAACGGCGTGATGGATTGGGGCGCTGGAGATTGGGAGTCCGGAATCGGAGGAGCCTCCCACATGGGACGGCACGACATCGTCGAATTTTTGCTAGAGCGTGGTGCGCGTATCGATATTTTTACCGCAACGATGATGGGACAACTTCAGGCAGTTAAGTCATTTTTGAAGCTTCAACCCAAATTGATCGATTCTCGTGGACCCCATGGGTTCTCGCTCCATTTCCATGCTCAATTGGCCGGAAAAGATGCCGATCGAATGCTTAAATACCTGCAGTCAGTCAAACGAGTCGAAATGAAGCCGAACCCTTTCCTGCAGAAAGGTAGCGGTTAGTTTTGCCTTAGCGCTTGCTGTCTAGGGCTTCCAGATTCTCAAGTTTTCTAGCCCGAACCATGGAGCGGACCAATTCTTCGGGCACCGGATTGTTCGGCTTGAACTGAATGGTGCCCTTTGAGATCTTAAAGTCTTTGAGTTGGTCCTCAAAGTCTCGGACGGTGTGACCGGGAAAGAGGGAACAGTGATTCTTGAAGGCCGCAAACCCGATCAACATACCGTTCAATTTATAGAGCGGTATGCGATAGCTGATGACCTCTTCTGCCTCAGGAGCTTCGTCACGAATAATCTCGCGCAACCGAATGAGCGCTTGACGAGCTTCGGGGTTATGAACCATGTCGATATATTCGTCGACCGTCGTCGGCACGAAAGGTTGATCGTTCCTCAAATTAACCCCGGTTATAGAGAGCTTGGACCTCATTTGCCCCAAGAGCTCGATCGTAGATTCGGAGATCTTTGATCGCGCCATTCCACCCCATGTCGTATCCGGAATTCGGAAATCCGTTGTTCGTGCCAATTCCAATTCCCGGAAGTTGAGTTGGATCGAGCGGGACGACGGGTGTGAGCCCAGGTACGTTGGAGAACTGACTGACTTGTTTTCCGTTCATGTATAGGGTTTGTATGCCCTTTACTTGGTCGTAAGTCGCTGTTACGAATACGAACGTGTTGAGCGGGAATGGGTCAGGAGCGTTCAAGCCCGAAGCCTGAGTAGAACTGGTAACCAAGAACTGAAAAGTGCCGTCGGGGGCAACTTGGAGATCCCAAGGATCTAGGCCGTTACGCTCGTCCCCGTCAAAGATAATGGTTGCCCATATCTGTGAATTTGTAGGATAAGAGTAAAGACTCGCCCATGCGCTAATGGAAAACGATTTTTGGAACTGAAGCTCGGGAGCGGGGGGCAGATTGATTCCGGTGGTGGTTCCGTTAAAAACAATTGCTTGGCCTTTGCCAGTATCGATGTAGGACACCGGACCGATTGGCGTGGTGCTCAGGTTCCCGGAAGAATCTGTTCCTGAACCATCAAACTTCCATTCGTGAATAAGGCCCACTTTGAGCGGATCGGAACTACTACCGCCACCTCCGCCGCAACCTGCTACCAAAAGTGAGAGGGTCACAGCGAAAATCGAGACTCTGTTTAATGTTTTCATGAGCGCTTCAAGCCAAGCCGATGGGTCCGCTTGATTATGTGAGTTTTGACGTGGTCGACCAAGTTAAAGTTTCCTTGGCTCCTATTTGGTTTCTTACTTGACAATTCCACAACCCCAACCGTCAAATACCCCTTGCTGAGCTTCTGTTTGAGCTCGAAGAAATGCGCAATCTTGAGCTAAAGCAAGAGGCTCGGCCTTTCCAAATTTCACCAAACTGACCGTGAAAGGTTGGTCCGGACTATCCGTCTCGTAAATCCCAGACTTTCCAAGCGTAAAGCCGTTTGCTGTTACCGCATCTGCAAAGGTTTGAGCTTGGTCTCGAGTATCGAAATAGGACGTAAAATCTATGTCTCGTTCCTTGGATGATACGTCACCATGTTGGGCCAAAGTTTGGATTAGGGCTTGGTTGCGTCCGATCTCCTTTTCTATTGGAGAAGCCGCCATGTTGGCATCAAACCAGAGCCACTGAGGATCGAGTCGCGTTGCAAGCTCGATCGTTACCTTTTGTAACAAGCCAGTCTTGATAACGAGATTTGATGGTGCGGCCTTGGACGAGTGGAAGACCACTTTAACGTTTCCTGAATGGGTGATATGCCCTAAGTAGATGAAATCCGATCCGAGCTTGGCGATAATGGAGTCTTCGATCCTTAGTGCTTTGGATAGCTCACCCGAATCTGGCAATCCATCGGGCCGGGTTTTGTAAGGAATCGCACCGGTTACCAAGTGAGGTGTCAAGGACATCGTCAATCCGTCAACATCCCGAACCGTAACGAGATAGGGAAGCCCATTGTTGGGGCGATTGAATTGATAGAATGTTGGTTCCATGGTAACTAGCCGAAGCACTTAACTATAACGCTTTGTTTCAGATGGAAGAGAACTCCAATGCTGAATTTTATCCTTGGTATGCTTTGGCTCGATGCGAAAACCTCATCCGATACCTACAGGTGGAACGATTCGGTTTGTCAGTCCTGCAAACCACGTTGAATTGAAGGACATATCGGATGCCACATCCACTTTTGAATCCGCTGGATACAAAGTTCAGTTTGGCAAACATGTCTTTGATCGGTATCAGACATACGCTGGATGCGATGAACATCGTGCGTCCGACATCATGGAAGCATTTCTTGATCCTGAAGTTGACGCAGTGGTTTGTTCGCGAGGCGGTTACGGCTCAGCTCGCCTGATTCCTTATCTTGATCTTGAACAGATTGCTGCTTCGGGTAAACCGTTCTTTGGCTTCAGCGATGTCACGTCGCTTCATCTCGCCATCAACCGCAGAGGACTCGCAACCTACTATTCTCCAATGGGAGGAAGTCTTGGTCCTTCACGACCTCCTTGTGTAAGGGAATCTCTCTTACGCGCATTTGCTGGACAAGATCCGCTTGCCGTTCGTTGTCGGCCCGGAGATTGCGTGGTGCCAGGAAAGGCCATAGGAATATCGTCGGGCGGCTGTTTGACTCTTGTAGTTGATTCCCTTGGTACCCCGGATGCAGTGATCACTGAAGGGCGAATTCTGTTTTTGGAAGATGTCTCAGAAAAGCCTCATCGAGTGGATGCCTCACTCACGCATCTGCTGCTTGCTGGCAAACTTCAAGAGTGCGCAGGCATTGTTATCGGAGAAATGACGGAGACCAACTCACTTCGAGATATCGAAAAAGGATCCCCCACCTGGGAAGAGATCGTGCGTGAGAGAATTTCTCCGCTTGGTATCCCAACAATCGTCAATTTTCCGTTTGGCCACATTGAAGACTTGTTAACGATTCCCCTCGGTGTTGAATTGGAATTAGATGCGGACCAGGGAACGATAAGAATGGTGTCCTAATCGCAGGGACACTCATCATGATTTGTGGCTTGCCGGGAGCAGGGAAGTCGACCCTTGCAAAAAGGATGGAATCCGAGCGAAATGCAATTCGCTTTTGCCCTGACGAGTGGATCGAGCCCATCTTGGCAAACCCGTTAGACGTGCAAGAAAGGGACCGACTGCGAGACCCGATCGAGAACCTTCAGTGGGAACTAGCTCAGACTTATTTGCAGAAGGGATTGACTGTCATCCTTGAAAACGGATTTTGGGCGGAAGAGGAGCGATCACTTTATGCGATGGGTGCCTTGGAACTAGGAGCCAAGATCGAACTTTATTACCTGCAGATATCCGATGATCTTCAGCGGATGAGAATTGAATCTCGCAATCAGAACCTAGTATCACCGACCTTTGTTATGACGTTCGACGAAATCTGTCACGGACGATCTGTATTTCAACCTCCGTCGGTAGGGGAACTTGCCTTTTATGACGCTTGGGAAGTTATCGTTCAGGGCTAATCGGCTAGCGCCCGTGAACGGTCGAAATATCCAGGAGCCATCCTAAGACGATGAGGACAGAGACCACCATTTCGGCAATCCCGATATGGACGGCTTTAACCGGGCGACCTGCCACTAGCGCTGAATAACACGCCCTAAGGAAGCACGCCGAGTAAGCAGCGAATCGCCAATCGAGACCACCAAGTAAGAAATAGGCAAGTGGTACCAGGCACAAGCCCAACCCAACTCCTATCCAACGACAAATCTTAGAATCTTCCCGCCGAGCAATGAGTCCTCGGACCGATAAGATTGAAACGATGGGGCGAATCACCAAGATTGGCCAAGCATAAGGTGCCGCGACAACTGCCGCCGGAACGGCAAGCAACGAGCCGAAGCCTTCACGCAAGACGGACCGTTTCTCTGCTTTAGCGTCGATGAGCATGAAGACACTTCCCATGACGATCAGTGAGCCCATGATTGCTAAGTTCAATACTGCGGCCATGATGAGCCACCCAGTGGCCAGCAAGATCCCTCCGATCCAAAAGCTGGGCATGGTTCTCGGATAACGCTTGCGCTTTGCCAGATCCTTGATTCCAATGAGAGCGGGTCGATAACCGAGAAAAGCAAGGAAGAAACCAATTGCTGTGATTGCGTAGAGGCGGCCACCAACAATCGCAGAAATCAGCAACGGTTCCACTACAAACGCCCAACTTCCGTGTTCCTGAGGAAGGCTTTGTTTGATCCACACTTTTTTGTCAAGTTTGGGTGTCATCTGTAAGGTTGGATGCGATCCATAGAAATTGGTTTCGAGGTTGTTTTTCAGTACATGGTTGGATGGATATACCTATGAGATTGTTTAGAGACTGAGCTTTGCCTCTATGCGGGTGCCGAATCAAAAAGTGATTATCGGGTCACGAGCCATTTCGCTTTACAGCCTGTTGTGTCAAGAGTGTTTTGATTGAGACCACAAACTTGGAGATTGCCATAACCTGGAGCTTTATCTGTCTCTAACGCTCTTATCTTCATCCATCGGTTTTCATTTGAGATCGATGTTGTCCGATGTTCAAAGATCTTGCGGCGAAAGAGGTCATTGCGTCTTGAAACCTGTTGAAGCTCTCCCGTATTGGGGGCAAGGGATGGTCGATAAATTCATAGCTTGGTTGTAACTAGACAGAAATTAAGGCTGGAAAGATAGTCTAGTCGGGCTGAACTGGAAAGCCCAACCTGGGTAGGCTCCGAGGGGATGCGTTGCTTTCGAGAATTAGTTGTAAGTTTCTGCCTATCGCTTTGCGCACTCTCCTTGGGACAACAGGACATTCGACTTCAGATTGAAGGAGGATATGCTTACCAGACTCGAAATACGTGCGCGATTCCGGCTGACAGTAACAAGTTCAGTTATCGCGACTTAATTGGACGCGGACCATTCAAATACGGTCGAGTCGAGGCTCTTTTTAATGATCATGAGAATTCCGGCTACCGCATTGCAGTGGTGCCGCTCTCAGTAAGCGGGGTCGGTCAGTTACCCAACGCCGTCACTTTTAGTGGAGTGAATTTTGCGGGAGGAGTCAACACGTTTGGCCGGTACACCTTTAATAACTATCGGTTCACTTGGTGGCACAAGTGGCGTCCTATCGATGGAGTCAATGTCCGCGCTGGCTGGACTCTATTTATTCGCGATGCGGATGTTGCTCTCAGTCAGGCGGGTAAATCCGCCTCTTTCTACAATCTTGGCCCGGTACCGTTGTTCTACTTACTGGCGGAGAAGGACCTTTCCGACCGATTCGCAGCTGCGTTTGAGTTTGATGGACTCGTTGCACCGCAAGGTGGGGCGCTTGATCTCGGGTTGAAAATGAGTTATCGCCTTAACTCGAACATAAATTTAACCGCAAACCTTCGTTATCTGGATGGAGGAACGGGTTCGGGAAGCGCCTACAGCTACGCGACGATCAACTATCTCTCATTAGGTCTAGAGTTTAAGATTTAGTGCCATACCTAGCGTTCCGCGTGAAGTCTAGCCAAGTGGTTTGAGGCGCCTCCGGGAAGCTTATCGTAAGGCTTGCCATCTTTTGTGATACGCCACCAAGGTAGTTGAAGTCCCCCTTCATTTTCCGCCGCGAAAGCGAGCCACTTCCAAATTTGGTTCACTTTGAACGGGCAGGTAGTTTCGGCTCCGTTTTCCTGTGCCAACTTGCTTCGCATTTGAGCGGTCGTCAATGTGGCCCCATAGGGAACTTGCTGAATCGCTGTGGCCACGTCTGAAACGCTCGGAATGAACATGGATTTGGCTCCAAATCTCTTTGCTTTCTGGCCATCTAATTCGTGACAAGACGACGGGTCCGAAGTTTGTAATCTCTCCGTATATGTCATTAACTTCATTATAGAACCGAGTCAGTTGATGCCCAAGTGCATCGCTGAGGGAACTTACAAGGTTGAGTAAAGTCAGAAAGTCGAGTCATTAAGGGACTTCACGTTTTCTAAATTAAGGGTTATTGGAATCGCTCGTTACGAGAAAATGGCGGCGATTGTAGGAATTTACGCGACGGTTCGAAGCAGTTTTCGTTTTAAGTTTTGCCTCAGCTTGGCCCGTTTCAAGACCGAGTTGAAGCTAGTACTTTTGCGAAGAGCACGTTATTTGCAGACGGGAATGTGCCGATAACAAATGCAAGTCAACTTGATGAATTAAGCGCGATCAAGCCGGAGAAACACATTCATTGAATCAAACAACGTTTTTTGCTTCAGGACCTCGAGATACCACGGCAACAGTTGTCAACGAGGCGATCATGGTTTCTCGGGCTCAGATCGTGCAGCAACTCCTTGACGCGATTCCCGATGTCGCTCTCATCCTCAATGACAAGCGGCAAATCGTGGCGGCTAATGAATATTGCCTAAAGGTCTTAGGCGTCCAATCGATCGCTGAGATTATCGGGAAGCGAACGGGGGAAGCAGTCAATTGCCTGCACGCGTTTGAGGGTCCAATGGGATGTGGAACGTCAGAAGCTTGCCGAGATTGCGGAGCCGCTCATGCAATCCTGCGGTGCCTGAATAGCCAAGATAACGTGCAACGTGAATGTCACATCACAGCCATTCACGAGGGCCACAGTTCGTCGATGGAATTCTTAGCGAAAGCCAATTTCGTCCAGATTGGACCTTATCCCATGGTCTTGCTCGTCCTACGGGATATTAGTGCGGAGAAGAGGCGTCAGACGTTGGAAAGACTGTTTTTTCACGATGTCCTCAACACCGTTGGCGGAATGGCAGGGTTGGCAGACCTTATGGTCATCGGACCTTCTGATCGCGCTGGGGAATACGCGCAAACCATTCAACGACTTGCTTCTAACGTTGCGGAAGAAGTTTCAGCCTATCGGAATTTACTTCAAGCCGAAGCCGGCACGTTGAAACTAGACGTTAGTCGCGTGTCCATTTCAGAACTCTTTCAAGAGGTCATCGAAAGTTTGGCTCATCACCCCGTCAGTGCGGGCCGAAATTTGATGGTTGAGAGCCGACCGTCAGATTCCATTGAAACGGACCGGGTTCTCTTAAGGCGTGTTGTGAGCAACTTAGTTAAGAACGCAGTGGAAGCGGCTCCAAAGGGATCGGTCATTACTTTGTCGTCTCAGGTCACTGAAAATGGCCTGCTCATTTGCGTCAACAATCCAGGCACGATGTCTGAGTCGGTTCAGCACCAGCTCTTTACTCGATCATTTACGACGAGTGGAGAACGCGGGAGGGGACTCGGCACCTATAGCATCAAACTTTTGACGGAGCGATACCTTAACGGTCACGTGACCTTCGAAAGTTCAGAAGGTACGGGGACGATCTTTAAAATTGAACTGGCGCCACTTGATCCAGATTCACCCAAAATTTGATCGCAAAACGATCGCTAAATCATTATTGGATCTCCCCGTGGTTGAGCGGTTAACTGGAATGGTTATACGAGAAATCTGCAAGTGCCATCCTAGGATTTACAGGGAGTTTAAAAATTTGAAACCTTATCCAATTTGGGTGCGAGGACATCGCCAGAAGCTGTAGACTTATAGGATCTAATCCAAGAATTGTCTCGCGGTGAAAATCCTGAAACGAGTGTGCCCTTAATTCTTGCGGCAACGAAGAATTGAATGCAGATGATGCTTTTTTAGTGTCGTTGGGTTTGAATTTGAAAGTTCAGCAAAGAATTGCGGCCTTTAGGCGTAAGGGAATTTAAACCGATTCAACTTGAAATCTTAAGCATGCTAACGGAACAACCTTCAATGGCGATCAATATCTTAGATCTTTGGGATTTTAGCCAACCGGCCCAAAGTGAAGAGAGATTTAATTCCCTTTTGTCTAATGCGCGTCCCAACGACCAGCTCATTCTGAAAACTCAAATTGCTCGTACTTATGGGTTGAGGAAGGATTTTAAACGTGCGCGCGAAATTCTAACGGACGTTCTTCTACAACTTACCAACGCAAGCGCGGAGGCTGTAGTTCGATTTCATTTAGAGTGGGGAAGAACCCTTTGTTCAACCGCCCATGCGCCTGAATCCATGACCCAGATCGCCCGAGAGGAAGCCCGCCGGCACTATCTGAAAGCGATCGATCTGGCGAAAAGAAAGCAACTCGATTATTTGGCGATTGATGCTATGCACATGATGACGTTGGTTGATACCGAGCCCGAAGATCAGCTCAAGTGGAACCAAGAAGCGATTGCTTATATGGAAGCATCCACGCAAGCGGATTCAATGTTGTGGGAAGGATCTCTGCGCAACAATCTCGGATACGCCTTGAACTTAGCGGGTCGGCTAGATGAAGCAATGGAGCAGTTTGAACTCGCTCTGGCGGCGCGAGAAAAGCAGGGCAAAACCAAACCGATTCGAATAGCCCATTGGATGATTGCCTGGAATCTGTTTGCGATGGGCAAGATCGACGAAGCGCTGTCGATTCAACATGTCCTTGAGCATGAATACGACGCGGAAGGTGAGCGTGATCTTTACGTCTACGAGCAGCTAGAGCTGCTTTATCGCGCCAAAGGCGATGAAGAGAAGGCGGAATTCTACGCTCAAAAGCACCGCGACGCTTGGTAGAAATCGCATCCTTTAACCCATACCAATAGCGAACAGATCACGGGAATCGGCCCCAGATCTTGGTCAACGAATCACGCGACTATAACGTCTCATTGGCATGAGCTCAGAAGACTTAAGCGGACAGGTGATTCTTCGTGAATTGTTGGGTCAAATTCCCATTCGCCGCTTCGAATCGTTAAACTCTTGGACGCGAGTCACATGTTTATTCTAGGCCTTTATACATCCCCCACCCTGCATCTGAACCCATCAAATTCCGTCGTAACGGCATTCAAAAACGACTTTCATTTACGGCGATCGGATTCACCGACTTCTTGGATCGATCCTGCTATTTCGAAGGCATTGGATATTCTCATTTACACCGGATATTCGAATTTCAATAGCAAATCGCGAGCGACGGAAGCTCAGAAGAGAGCTTGGGTAAAGCCGTTCGAAGATGCTATTCGTTTCCCCGGACAGCCGGAGCCAATGGCAACCGAATTTCGCTCCCTTTCTGTGGATGTCACACTTACTGGAGGATACAAATTCGTGGTCGCAAGGATGGGTGCCGTAACACGAACTGCCATGTTTCACCTACATGGTCATCGATTAAACTTGCCTGCGAAGTTCAACTGGAACTCGCCTTGGGATGTTTCAGTTCAATCACTGCAAAACAGCGTCTTGCTTTTTGATGAATACACCATTCAGGCAGCGTCGATGTGGCTCAGCCGCCGATGGGAATTTCTGAAAGTGTCCGGTAACAGAGTCTCAATTGTCGGTCGATTTGAAGGTCCAAGTACACTCGACGCCCCTGAAACCGAAATTGAAGGAAGTCGAGCAGCGGTTTATACCCTTGCCAATCCAAGAACCTTTATTTCTCACGGATTCGTACTGGGACGAAGGACGGTAATCAACACTTCTCGGGCGCACATCCAAGTGGCGGGAACTGAATTCCTTCAGCCAGAGTTACAAGCAGTTGATCAAGCCATTGAAAGGGCTTGGCATTCTAAACGGCAATCAACACTGCAAGCAAAGATCGTTCGCCTGTGGCCGAAGCAACCCGATCTTGAGAAAGTGGAGCTTGAAAAGTGGACGCTGAAGAAACGAGGTGGATCGGCTTTCATGACTCTAAATGGAAACGTGGAGTTTGAAGTCAAGAAATCAACCCAAGGAATGCGTGTCGTTGGAGTGAAGAAGTTGGTCAGCACGCCAAATAAGTAACGCCAAGTGGACCGAATGATCGGGCTATTGCAAAGCTTTTCGCATGCAAACGCTGTCATCAACGCCTTCATAGGGAGGGAAGTTTGGTGTGACTTGGTATCCAGAAGTTTGATAAAGATTCACGGCGGTTTCGAGGCGTTTGCTTGTCTCAAGTCGAGCGCTTTGAAAATCTAATTCCGTTGCCCAAGCTTCCAATTCCGCAAGAACCATCCTGCCAACTCCTTTCCCGCGTTGGTCAGGATGAACATACATCCGTTTGATTTCCACATGCTTAGGATCGATTGCTTTGAACGCACCACAACCGACGGGAATGTCGTTTTGAAGCGCGACGACAACGTTGCGGATGAGGTCGACCGAGTTATGAGGTGCGTAGAAGGCATCCATTTCTCCGTTCAAAATCGACAGAAAAGCAGTGAGCTCTTTTATCAACTCACCAAACCGTTCATCTGATGAATCCGTGCGAATGAGGATGATGTCAGCCATGGATGTCATTTTAGTGGAACGAGCGAAATGGCATTTACGGCCGCACTTAGGCCAATTCCTTTTTCGAATGGCTCAACGGGTGAAATGGTAATTTCAGTCGGAGTATTGGCCAGAAGTTCAATGGTGCCTAGGTCAATCGCGCCCAAGGTCGGAATGACAAATTGGATGCGGCTGCCAATCTTAATTTGAACGGGGGCATTGTGGAGAATATCCGCTAATTCAAGTGAGACTTGGTAGGTTCCTGCCGCGGAAGGCGGCAAGGCCCACCTCATCTTGTAGAGCTTGGGAGGATCGTAATAGCCCCTACCGTTACGATGGCTAAAGGTGTCGGCTGAATCCTGACGAAGCATCCATCCGCCGTCGTCATCCGGGGAAAGGGCAGGTGCTTGAATCTCAGGCAACCCATCTAGCTCGATGACTACGACCGGTATGAGACTGGTGGGGACTTCCTCTCCCACCTCAATCTCAGCCCCGTAAGTGGAATTTCGAATGACGAGAGACCTACTGCTATTGCCTAGCCACCTAGCGGAAAGGATCTTGTTGGTGAGTCCAGGTAGTACCAATCGACCATCCTTCGGATTCGACAAGAGGAATAGATAGAGCCTGTTGCCACAGGTGGTTGCGGCGCCAAAATCAAGATTCCGGAATGGTTGCGGAGAAGTGCCTTCGATGGCTTCTTGGTTCTCGGCTAGCCAAGCTCCCATGTCGCGTAAAACATCCTCTTCGAACTCGACTATCGAGCCGTCTCCTCTAGGTCCGATATTGAGCAGATAATTGCCACCTCGACTCACCACCCGAATCAAGTTCTTTAGGTGTTCTTTCGTTTTGGAAGCGAGATCATCATGTTTCTGCCAAGATCGGTAGCCCCACGTCTCGTGATAGATTGAGGCAGGTGATTGCCAAGGTTCTTCCAAAGGGTAGGGAGGAATTTCGTTATCACCCATAACCGTAAAGTCGCCTTGGTAGTTGAAAACTCGGCCGCTGACCATCGCCTCTGGTTGATGTTCGTGGACCTTGTCTGCAAAAAGCTCACTTTGATCCAGCGTAGGACTACCCATGTCGAACCAAACCTCTGAAATCGAGCCGTACTTGGTCATCAACTCGGTAAGTTGGTTGGCGTTAAATGCGGCATGAGCTTCGGGAATAAGGTTGTCGTTTCGGATTCCTCCTTCATCATCAAAGTCCATGCCCGTTCCACCCTCAAAGTGCCAGTCAATCGTCGAGAAGTAGACTCCAAATTCGAGGCCGCCTCGCTTGCATGCATCGGCCAGCCCTTCTACGATGTCCTTTCCGTACGGCGTTGACGAAACAACGTTAAAATCGGAGTAAGCAGTTTCGAACAGACTGAATCCATCGTGATGCTTGGAAGTGATCACGATGAACTTCATCCCAGCCGCTTTAGCAAGTGCGACAACGGCATCTGGATCCCACAAAACGGGGTTGAAGTCGTTCGCTAATTTTGCGTAGTCACAATTGGGAATTCGGGCATGCGCTTGAATCTGTTCGTTGTAGCCCGAGATCGGTTTGCCTTCCCAAACTCCACCCAAAAGTGAGTAGAGGCCCCAGTGAATGAAAAGTCCGAACCGGCGATTCTGCCACGATTCAATCGTCGACGGAGTGGGGCGTTTGGGGCGGCTCATTGGTTCGAAATCTACCCTAATCGGTCGGCCAAGGTTGGGGACCGGTGCCAAAACGGGTGCCCGCCGGAAATTCCATTCCGAACTGATTCGCCAAAATCTCAAGGAGGTGTTCGGCACTTGTGATGGTGATTTGGTTCAGCACCTCGGAGCCGCGCCGATGGGTGAATCGATCATTCAATATCCCGAATCTCTCCCCGTTGGGTAGAGCTATTGCGCAGTTCAACCGTTGACTAAACTTAGATTTTGGACTCGAACTGGTCCACCAGTTACCCACCTCACGGTCGATAAAGGGCATTTCTTCACCTGTGAACTCATAAACATCGACCCAGGTCGTACCTGTCCAAGCTTGGTGAAAGTATCGTCCTTCTTCGTGCACGATGCGGCGCCTTTCGTGGAGCGTCTCTTGCTCGATATCCAAAACGAGTCGAATCGGCGAAGTGAGCGTGAAGCCACCTACTCCAACGTCAAAAAGCCATTCTTCACCCTCAAGTTCGACGCATACAAAGAGGTGTGTCCTAGCTGGCAAGACATCGCGAGTCGAATCAAGCCGGACACGTCCTGCCATCGATCTTGCGTTGAAGCCTATCTGCTGAAGGACTCCAAGCGCGAGGCTGTTTTGCTCGAAGCAATAACCCCCTTTTCGATCCGTCACGAGCTTTTGTTGAATCGCCTCCAGCTCAAGATGAATGCCTTTTCCCTGCAAGACACTCAAATTTTCGAACGGAATGGAGCAGGCGTGTCGTAGCGCCAGGGCTTCTAAAACTGGTCGAGTAGGCTCCAGCGCACCGTAATACCCGATGCGCTTCACATACGCTTCTAAATCATAGGTTTCTTCGGAATTCATGGTTTATTTGCCTGGCGCATAGACCTCGATGCCGAAGAGCGAAACCCCGAATTCGGTAGCGCGCTTAGTGGCATAAAGCCGTACCCAACGGGCTGAGGTAGGAACGATTTTGACGGTTTCTTCTCCGCCAAGACCGTGCTCAGTTCGGTACACGCTGGACCAGTTCAGATTGTCATTGCTCGTCTGGATTTCATATCCAGAGGCATAAGCGGCTTCCCATTTCAAGACCAATCGAGCAATCTGAGTTGTTTTTCCTAGGTCGATCGCGACCCATTGAGGATCGGAGAAATCGGAACTCCATCGAGTTTGATCGTCGCCATCCGTGAGGTTATCAGGACTGACATCCGGTCGATTTTCCGTCGAAGATGCGGTGACTCGATGCTTATAAGCAAGGTCGTGACCCACTCGTGACGGTTCCTGCTGGGCGAGGAAGGGAATCGGTTCAGTAAGGGTCTTCGTTAACCGGACGACCCTTGACTGGCGCAAGTCTCGGGACGAGGAACCTGCCTCTAAGCGATAACTGCCTCGATCAGCCTGCCACTGTTTGCCCGCCACATCGCAGTAAGCGAACGATCGTAGGCTGAGATCAAAGTGGGCCTGCTTCGTTTCTCCTGGCTTCAGCATTACCTTTTGAAAGGCTTTGAGCTCGCGTACTGGCTTGTCGACTTTCGGAGCGAGATCCTGGACGTAAAGTTGAACCACTTCCGCGCCTGCTCGGCGCCCCGTGTTGGTGATCGATAGGCTAGCAGTTGCTTTGCCGGTTTTGGCAGAAATAGCAGCATAAATTGGGCCGTACTTAAAAGTCGTGTAGCTCAAACCGTGCCCGAAAGGAAAGAGCGGAGCGATGTTCTTTTTGTCGAAGTGCCGGTAGCCGATGTAGATGCCTTCGTCATAGTGAACTTGTCCACGCACTCCTGGGAAGTTGCCGAAGTCTGGATAGTCCGCTCGACGCACCGCAAGAGTATCTGGCAACTTGCCAGATGGGTTGGTATCTCCGAATAGGACTGAGGCGAGTGCCGCTCCCCCTTCTTGCCCTGGGAACCATGTTTCGACCAGAGCAGGAACCTTCGTGAGCCACTGAGTCATCGTGACGGGAGTTCCATTGTTTAAGACAACGATGGTTCGCTTATTGACGGATGCGACCGCTTTGATGAGTTCGTCCTGATCGTCGGGAAGATCCATCGATGGTCGGTCCGTTCCTTCGCCTTCTTGACCAAGCGTTCCCACGCATACAACCGCTACGTCGGATGTTTTAGCGGCTTGAATAGCATCCGTAAATCGTCCCGTGCCAGGAACGGTCCAATCTAGCTTGGCTGAGGCCTCTCCTCCCGCTTGGAAGTACTCAATTTTGATGTCGTACGATTTTCCTGCCACGAGGTCAGCATTGGCTCTTAAAGGAGTGGCACCGCTTTCCGTCCAATGGTCGATAATCAGTTTTCCGTTGAGGTAGAGACGGCAGCCGTCATCCGCTTGAAGTACAAGGCGATATCGTCCCGACGTCGGAGCGGTCAGTTTGCCGGTCCATCGGACACTAAAGTTGCTATGGCCGATCCCCTCAACCGGCCCATTGCGCCAGTCAAATTGAATGCTCGCATCGTTACGAATAGCCACGGGAGATCCGGAGAGATTACGATTGGAGAAGTATTCACCCGTGAGTCCCGTACCTTGTCCAGAAGCGGGAGTCAAGCTCGAGGAGGGAATGGGTTGAAAAGGATCGATCCCGCGGGCAAATCGAATCTTCGTGCCAGGACGAGCGAACTTACGAATTCCGTCCACTGGTTCAATTCGATAGAAAGGTTCCACCGTCGGGCTGCCATTTGCGCCGACTTGCATCTTGTTAGCGACTGGCCCAACAACCGCAATTGAGTGAATTTTCTCACGGTTGAGGGGAAGGGTGTTGTGCTCATTCTTGAGGAGGACAATTCCATTTGCGGCGGCTTCAAAAGCCAAGTGCTGGTGGGCCGCTGAGTTCACGATTTTGTGATCGGGGGTAGCTGGCTTATCGACCGCTCCCACCCGAATCGCCGCTCGGAGAATTCGGATTACGTTGGCGTCGATGGTTTGGGCAGAGATGGATCCCGCTTTAAAGGCACGCAGAATGTTCTCCTTTTTCAAGAACCCTGGCCCGGGCATTTCCAGATCGTTGCCTGCATTAACGGCTCGAACGGTTTCATGAACCCCGCCCCAATCCGACATCACCATGCCGTCAAATCCCCAGCACTTCTTCAAAATATCCGTTAGCAGGTAGCGATTCGCACTGGCATGCAGTCCGTTCACGACGTTATAGGAAGACATCAGTGTCCAGGCATGACCTTCTTTGACTCCCGCTTCAAAGGCAGGCAAATAGATCTCCCTTAGGGCACGCTCACTAACGTGGACATTAACGAAGTCCCGGTCGACCTCTTCGTTATTGGCGGCATAGTGTTTCAAGCAAGCTGCCACGCCCGTTGACTGCATTCCCAGAATGTAGCCAACCCCTAACTTGGAGGCTAGATAAGGATCTTCGCTGAAGTACTCGCCATTTCGACCGCCGAGTGGCGATCGGTGAATGTTGACAGCGGGGCCCAGCAACACTTGAACTCCCGTGCCTTTGTTTTTGGCTTCTTCACCGATCGCTTTCCCAATTCGACCCACTAAGGACGGGTCCCAAGTCGATGCCATAGCGACTCCCGAAGGGAAAGCAGTCGCGGGTCCAAGTGTGCTGTCCATTCCGCCGCGAACACCTTGGCCTGCGTCAGCCATGGCGACCGGACGGAGTCCGAGTCGAGCAATTGGTCGTGTGGTGAAAGCTGTGCCGGTGAGCAAGTCCATTTTCTCGTCCATCGTCAGTCTGCTGAACAAGTCCCGTACTCTCACTTCAAGCGGCTTCGCTCTATTGAGGTAGTCAGGATGGGCATTCGGAAGCCTTATAAGAGTTGCTCCAGGAGCGAGGGATACCGATGCGAGCAGCAAGGAAGCGAGAGCGTTCGGGAACGTGCGGGGCATGGCCAATTTTACTGTAGGAACCTCAATTTAGACTTGAGGCGACATGTGAGACGAATGGCGTCTTCAACTCGTTGTAAAAAGAAGCCCATGAGTATTCCAACCCCTGCCTATGCCGTCCATTCTCCGACTGACGCTCTTGTTCCATGGTCATTTGACCGACGCGAACCGTTAGCGGGCGATGTTTTGATCGAGATTTTGTATTGTGGAGTTTGCCACTCTGACCTACATCAGGCGCGCGATGAGTGGGGTGGTTCGATCTACCCGATGGTTCCTGGTCACGAAATTGTTGGCACCGTAACCCGAGTTGGATCGGATGTTACGAAGTGGAAAGTCGGAGACACGGTTGGAGTCGGCGTATTTGTGGATTCCTGTCGCCAATGCGAGTCTTGCCTTGCCGGTGAAGAGCAGTATTGCGAAAGCGGTATGACGGGCACCTACAACGCGATGGGACGCGATGGTGTTTCGGTGATGTATGGCGGTTACTCCACTCAGATCACCGTGGATCAAAACTATGTGGTCCGTATTCCTGAGAACGTTCCCCTCGACCGGGCAGCCCCTCTCCTTTGCGCGGGCATCACGACCTATTCGCCTCTCCGACACTTTGGAATCAAACCAGGCGATTCAGTTGCTATCGTTGGCCTAGGTGGTCTGGGTCACATGGGAGTCAAATTCGCCAAGGCTCTGGGGGCTCACGTGACGGTTCTCAGTCACTCTCCGGGCAAGCGAGAAGCTGCATTGGAACTTGGTGCCGACGATTTTGTGGCCATGAATGCACCAGATGCATTCTCCAAAAACAAGACTCGATTCAATTTCATTCTTGACACCGTTTCCGCGGACCACGAATACAATGACTATCTCGGACTCTTGAAGCTGAACGGAGTGATGTGCCTGGTCGGACTACCTAATCCAACCACTGTCGGTGCGTTTGCCCTCGTCGGTAAGCGTCGCTCGCTCGCCGGTTCCATGATCGGAGGCATCGCCGAGACTCAAGAAATGCTCGACTTCTGCGCCGAAAAAGGCATCGCCGCCGACGTCGAAGTCATTGCCATCCAAGATATCAACGAAGCCTACGAGCGAATGCTTAAGAGCGACGTTCGCTACCGTTTCGTCATTGATCTCGCCACGTTGAAATAGAGTTTGCCTCCATTGCTGGAGGCAAGAGTGCCTGAATGAAGAGCGGAGTTAGACATAACCCCGCTCTTCAATTTTAATGAGGTTTGATCTCTCGAATTTCGTCAAGGCGGGCTTGGGGGATGTTGATGGATCCGATTTGGTGGGTCAGTTCAATCGTTCGGTTGAGCCAGCGGATCTCAGCAGGAGTGTTCTCGACGTCTCGATAGTAATCGGCCCTAGCTTGGGCTTTCTCCCTATCGAAACGGTCACCGGCTTCGAACATCCATGGATTCAGGAACTGTAAGTAACTTGGGTCGCGATCAACGGTCGGCGCGTCGAACGCTCGGCTCATCACTTTGACCGCAGTTGCTGGATGATCTCGGTCGTAGTACCATCGCTTCGAAAGGCAGTAGTTAGTGTGGCGACCGCCCCAATAAGCGATTTCTTTGCGCTGAAGTTGGTTCTGGTTCACCATCATCGCATTAATGGTTATCGTGCGGGGCTTCCAAATTGGAAGAGGCTCAGAAGGGATGAAAACACAAAGTTCGAGCTTGCCATCCTTAGAATGGTCTATGAACTCCTTATCCACACGACTTTCGATTTCGGCCAGCGCATACTGAGTTCCGAGGTTGTCTTCAATCGCGATAGGATAGCCTCGATTCCAATTCGGCACGCGTTCACCCGCTTGGCAAGTTACAAAAACAGTGCCGTCTTTTGCCACATCCATCGAACGAATGATCAATTCTCCGTGGCTTGTTTTGATTGTGCCGAGGTTGTCTTTGGTCATCTTCGCCACGTTCGCGGCATCCCAATCCCGCTTTGCGATCGGTGGGTAAGTCTTGAGATCGGGAACGAAGTCTTCCGGCCTCTGCTTGGTTTCATAGTCGAAATTTGCTTCTTCGAGAGTTGCCCAATTTCCGATTCGTTTTGCTTGGGTCACGAGTTTGATGGGTAGGTCGGTTGACTTATCGGCATAGAGAATCTCACGTGAATTCTCGCCATCCACTTCGATCGTTGCTCGAGTTACCGACTTGGCTCCGAGTTCGACTGAATCGAAGGTCACGTGGGTCTGGGGGCGCCATCGCTTGATGTCGCCTAACACGTCTGACATGCTCAGGTGATCTGAGTTGTGGCCAAAGGGACCGTCAAGCCCGTTTTCCGCGATAAAATGCCCGCTTGCCCGGTCAAGCCGATACCGATTACCGTTGGAGAAATAGCTAACGTCAGAACCGGGAGATTTTAAGCGCCACTTTCCGTCAAGATACGCAGATTCTGCGATCTGTTTTCTTGTACCATCGGCACTCACCGACTCGGTCGTGAGGATCACGCTGGAAACATTGTCAAGCGCTCCAGCCAGTCGTCGCAGGTGAGCTTGAGCCATCACGGTTGGAATGACAATCATTCCCACTGTTGCGGCCGCGGTTGCTGCAAAGCTATAGCCGAAACGTCGACGAACGGTCCTCTGACGCTTAGCAGCCCAAAGTTGTTGGTCGATTTTTGCTGAAAGCTGTTCGGTTGAACTTACCGGTGCCAGGCCGTTTCGAACGTTGTCTTCAAATTCTCTGATATTCATTGGGAAACTCCCTCCCTGTTTTGGGATTCGAGTGTTCTTTGGATGCGAGTTCGTGCCCGTTGGAGAAGGCTATTGACAGACGCAGGGGACCGTTGCATGATCTCTGCAATCTGGTCGATGGGAAGTTCTTCCAATACCTGTAATAGGAAGGCGTCTCGCTGATCATCAGGGAGAAGCATCACAATGGCGATGGCTTCCCGTGCTTCGTTGGCAACCATAAATACCCCAAGTCCGCAGGTCTGAGAGTCGTCTTCCTTTACGGACCATTGCTTCCGCTGTTTCCGTAGAGCGTCGCAAACTTTTCGGCGAGCAATGCCGAGGAGCCAATTGCGTGGGTTGCCTCGAAGGCGCTTCCACTGAATATAGGCATCCACAAATACGTGAGCAACGATGTCTTCGGCCTCTTCGATTGGCCGGATCCTCCGGGAAACAAAGGCAAAAATGAGGTCCTCGTACTCCAGCCGAGCTTCTTCAAAAAGCAACGGCTGGACAAGGGCTTTATTTGCGCGTGCGGTGTCTGTCAAGTTTTTCTCCATTCGAGCTTGAGCTCATTGAGGGAGTTCGTTTGAACAACGAATTTCTATCGGTTCCATGGAGATTTTCTGAATGAATGTCGCTATTGGACGACGGGCTATCCCTTTTTGTAGCCGGGAATCGGAGCCAGCTCGATGGAATATTGGGCCGTCGAACCGCGTCCGGTCAACACAATGATGTAAGTTCCGGGAGTTCGGATAATTCCGTATCGGTTCTTAGGATCAACTTCGTCTTGCTGAAAGGTGGAAGGAGTCCCATCGTCCCGCGTGACTGTAACGTCGTAATCCCAATTATTCGACGACCAGTGAATGATCTGCGGGTCACCTGCTTTAGCGGTGAATCTCCAAATTTGAATCTGACCGTTCCCAATGCTTCCTTTCGCTGGTTTGGAGGTTGAGAATTCGGTTGGATGCAGAACCTTTCGGGCAAGGGAATAGGTTCCGGCACCTCCGTTACCTCGGCAAGACATCGCGACCAGGTATCGGCCGGACTTTCGAGCGGTCATTTGCCAGGAGTCATTCGACTGATCCAGATTGGCTTCAAATGTACGAATTTCATTCATATCAGGGTCACGAACAACCATCGAAGCAGTGAAGGCAGGAGACTTCGTGTCGAGAGTCATGACGTCACCCGCTTGTAGGTCGTAGCTCCAGTAATCGGTGTTGGCGATTCGCATCGCTCCGGTATGAATCGAAGATTCTTCAAATGGTAGGGCAGCAGGGGCGACCGTAAGGTTGTAGTCTGGATGCGTAACGGTCGCTCCGTTAGATGCAATCCAAATTTTCGCATCTCGCCAAACGTGAAAGACGGTCATGCGGTTGTCACCTTCGCGCTTCGGAATGACTATGAAAGGCAGATTGTCTTGAGAGTTTTTACGGTTCGGTTGAGGAAAAAACGGGTTCTTGTCGGGGTCAGTCAAGTCGTTTTGACTGATGTCGGGGACATTCGCAAGGACCGTTCGGCACTGTCGGTCCAACTCGGGAGTGGAAACCTGAAGGAACTGTCCTTTCTTAATGTTGAGTTCTGAGATACACAGCATGTTGGCCGGGCTTTTGCTTGTCGCCGTGCCGTTACCATACGCTAAGGTGGTTGGTAGAATTTCTCTTGCCCAGAGTCGCACGCGACCTCGGTCACCGGACCCGCCTACCGCCTGTTCTAGCATGTAGTAGTCGCCAGTCGCAGGGGCAACCAGGACCGGATTCGGAGAAATCAATTGAAGCACCTGGGAAAGCCTGATGTCGGGAAGGCCACCGGGGGCGATGTCTTGATAATGGTGCAAGGGCAGCAGATGGTGGTCGGTACCCACGTCGGTAAGGATCTCTTTGATTTGGCCCGCCTTCATTGGGACACGAATGAGAAATTGGTTGCGCTTGTCGATGTCCTGTTCGACTTTCTGATCGGAACCAAGATCCACCGTATCGTAAACCCGGTAGCGAGTGAAAAATTGCCCGCCAGATCGATCGTGAAAGCATCGAATATGGAGCCCGTAGGTTCCGTCTTTTTCGCACCTCCACAAAAGGAGAGGGCGCTGGTCGCCCGGGTATCGGTCATCGTTAGACGCGAGAACCTTGCTCGCGCTATCCACCACCTCAAGTGCGGGGTCAAAGGAGTCGCTGTTCGCTTCTGCGATCACCACTTGCCCTGCTTTTAGAGGAAGTCGAAATTCCGAGAACTCGCCGGGAGAAAGAACACTCTTGATCTCATTGCCATTGAGGTAGCCCGAGATAGCCTGCTCGATTCCCTGAACCGAGCCATCCATTTCCTGCAAGTTTCGGTTTTGTCCTCCTTGCCACCCAAAGCTAATGGCCGAGAGCGAGCAAAGCAAGCCAACGATCAAAGTAGTGCGATTTCGTCTCATCTTGACCATCTGACGGCGAAGATTGCCGAGTTGTCACCGAAGAATCAAAATCGCACTTCAATCTCTAGATGGCTACTTTTAGGAGTCCAGCCGAGTCAGAGAGGTTACTGCCTCCAAGGGTTAGGGTTACGGTTTTGGTGGAACCGGAGGTTTGCGTGGTCACGGTGTAGGCGGAGTTTCCAGCTAAACCGGCCGCGAAAAATGTCGTGCAGGTCGCTGGCACGGAGAATTTCGTAGTGACGACGTTTGCCTTCGCTTGAGCGATGAAGAAGACCGCATTCGTCCCGAACGCGGCACCGTCGAATGCCGTTCCCGAGGTGTTCGTAAAGTAAGTCGCAGTGCTCATTGATGCGCCTGAATTGGCCCCTTGGAGAACGTGAAGGAAGCGTGTATCGGTTGGCAGGGAGGGATCCTGAACCGTGAGTACTTGAGACATCGTCTCGAATTCAGCGATTGGATTCAGATCACCCGCGGCAGCGCGAGATGTGATCTTGGCATTGGACGGTAGGAGCGTCTGAATAAACAGGTTCTGTCCGCTTGGCAAGGTTTCGTGAGTGACATTGCCGGTAATCGTTGGCGCGCTTACCAAACTCAAGTTAAAGGTCTTGGGCAGGCCGGGGTGAATCGACGTCGCCCGGTCGTAGACGACGATGAAGTCTTTGTTGAGCCAAAGGGCAGACCGAGTAGCCTGGGAAATATCGACCGCGCGATTTGCAGGAGTCCATTGATCGGGGCGGTTGTAAAGGTTCGTCAGATTGCTCGCAACGTACGTGTATCCCGCTCCTGAACTGCTCAGGGTTGTTGGGTCTCCGGCATTTGCTGCCCACATCCATTGACCGCCGTTGGCCCAGATCCCAGTTTCGTCCCAGCTTAAATTGGGAGTGCCATTGGCGCACCAGTTCTTGAGGCCAAGGCCGTTGAGGTAGTAGGACGTGAAACCAACGAGATTATTATCGTAGTTGCTCATCTCACTGGTGAGCCACTCGCCGTTTCGGAAGAGACCAATTGCCCCCGCATCGCCTTGCTGGTGGTTGATGGACGTCCAACTGGCTCGATAGGTAAACATGGTCGGATTGGAAGTCCAATCGGAGTGAGAGATTGCTCGACCGGTAAATGAGTCGAAGTAGTTCAAAGGCAACGTTGGACGAGGGTCTACGGGTGCAGACTTTGTTGGGTCTAGCAGCAAGTAGTACAGAACGGATTGCATACAACCCCATGTCCACGGGTTACTTGCGTTATTGATCACGCCGCCTTGAACGGCATTCGTGGTGAACCAGCGAGCGGAATCAACATGCGTGTTAACTCCTCGGGCTTGGTCCAGAACCCCGAGCATTGCGAGTGGCTGCATGATGTCGGGCGTGACCCACGTTTGTAGCACATCGCCAAAGGTTGCGAAGTAGTAGAGAGGTCCCAGATAGGGGGCGGCGGGATTCACGACTCCAGTTGGACTGAGGGAGGCCAGATAGGAAGCGACGAATCGGTCCCAAACCGGAGCTTTTATAAGGTGGACCTGAGGGCCCGAGTATGCGGGGTTATTGAAACCGGCCGTCTGTAGGGCAAGTAACTGTCCGAGAACGGTCGCATAAGATTCGCCGTAGAGCATTCCTTCGGGCGGAAGTCCCCCACTTGCGATGCCAAATCCTTGGCCGTTATTACTGAGTCCGTAATCGGCTCCAATTTGCTCGGGTTCACCCATCATGGCGTAGGTCTGGTAGAGCCAAGCGCCGTTTGCGTTGAGGATGTAGCTACGTAGTGAATTTCCGAGTGCAGAAAGTGGCTTGGTTGCGTCGATGGCCGGGTCATCTGATGGATCGATGCTTAAGGCAAGCATCGTTAAGTTCCGAGCGTGGCCAAGGTAGTAGTTGTTACTTGCCATGCGGTAAGGACCGGCGCCACCATTGAGTAGAGAGAGGTCGTTTGTGACCCCAACCGGCTCGGGGTGATCTCCGCCCGTCGTTGACGCGTTTAGGCAGGTTCCAGCCCACATCATGAATACTTTTCGGATTGTTGCTTTGTCTGCAGCGGTTAGGATTGGGTTGTTTTGGGCGTCCTTAGTGTTGTAAATCCAGTCGACGATAAGGGGCCATTGATGACCCGAAAAGTCGCCACGGTTATACAAAAGGAAGGTTGGATCTCGGAAGGGCGTATCCGTCTGGAACCCAAGAGCAGTTTGGTTCAGCGCATACATGATCAAATTTCGCGCGTAAGTGGCGTACTTGATTCGATTGGCCGGTACTGGGTCGATCAGCGAGTTGAAGGCGAGCACCATCGCAACTTCTTCCGTCAACTGGCCAGTGTAACCTTGAGTATCTCCGAGGTCAGGATAAGTCGGATTTGGATTGCCGCCCGGGAAAAACTGGGTTTCGTAAGCATTCACGGCCGTCGCCAGAAGCGGAACCATTCCTTTTTTGTAAACCGGGTTCGAAGCAGTAGCCCAGCTTTGGAGTCGAGGCAGGTCGGATTGAGTCAACCAGATCCGAGGGTGGGTCGAAACCGGGTAAGGAATGTCGCTTGTGATGTTGGTGTAGTTTGCCGTAACGGTTGTGGCTGCGGCTGGCATGGATAAAGTGGTTGACGCTGATGTCGGATTCGCAACCGTTGCTCCGGTCCAATTGAGAAACTGCTTGCCTTGAGGTGGAGCGTTGGCGGAAATCGAAACAACTGTTCCCGATGCGTAAGCACCCGAGCCGGTCCCGTTATTGACGGTGAGTTGATACGTGCTTGTAATCGTTTGGTAGTTCGCCGTAACTGTGGTGGCGGCTGCCGGCATCGTGAGCGTCGTGGATTCCGACGTTGGGTTGCTCACGGTCGCGCCGGTCCAATTGAGGAACATCTGCCCCTGAGGAGGAGCGTTTGACTTGATCGTGACGACAGTTCCGGCAGGGTTCTGGCCACTACCTGATCCGTTATTGACGGTGAGTTGATACTTCGTCGCGACGGTTTCGTAGTTCGCGGTCACGGTCGCATTTGCGGAGGGCATCGTAAGGGTAGTCGTTTCGGAAGTCGAATTTGCGACGGTTGCCCCAGTCCAGGATTTAAACACTTTTCCTGTTGGAGGTGCATTGGCTTTTATCGTTACGACTTTGCCTGCTGGATAAGAACCTCCTCCAGTTCCATTTTTGACCGTTAGCGTGAATTTCTTAATTGGTACCGAGATGGCGTTGGAAGCTGCGACATTCACGTTTTTAACGGTGAAGCTTGCCGATTCAGCCGTACCTTGAGTGCCAGTGGCGACAATGGTATTCGGCTTAAGTGATGTAATTTCAAGCGTGTGTCCGGATCCACCATACGTGTCTGTCACGACCGCACCGGGTTGAAAACCGGAACCAGAAAGGGTGACTGAAATGGATCCGACATTCAGGGGATTGGGACTGACGGAGGTGAGTTTGGCAATCGCAGCCAGGATTTTTACTTTGACGGTTGCTTTGACGGTGTTGTCGGCTTGACTAACAACCTTGATTTCGACGGGATTATTGGTTGGGAGCGTGGATGGGGCGGTGAAGAGGCCCGACGTACTGATTTTTCCAGATGTTGAGTTGCCACCGAGGACTCCTCCTGCAAACCAATTCACTCTATCGCTAGAAAGCCCCGTAACCTTGGCTGAGAATTTCACGGTTCCACCGACGGTAGCGGTGACATTGGAGTTTGGCGAAATGGTTACGGTCTGTGCGGACGCGATCGCGATCGGCATCATCGCCGAAACTGTCAAAACTCGCAGCAGCCATTGTCCGATTTTCCTTGCGGCCGATTGGCCAAGTTTGCGATGACATCGACCGTAAATTCTCGTTTGCAAAGCAGTTCACTCCCGTGGCGAGACGCTTTTGTCTCACTAACCACTATTTGTGACAGCGAAAGTGTTCAAAAACCGTGACAACATCGTGACAGTCCGGTTCTGGGACCATATGCCCACCTCCGGTGACTATCGTTTGGATCGTATTTTCGGAAGTGGCTTGTATTGCCAGTATCGGGCTAACTTCGATTGATCATTTTGATGAGGGCCAAACTCCGCAATTCCTGGCGGCAGAATGGATTCTGATCGAATCGAGGGGCTTGCTAATTCGGTTACCTGTATCGTGCTTCCTCGGTTGGAGTAGGGAACGGGTTGTTCGTCAAAAGTCTTAAAGGTGCCGGCCTGAAAGGGGGGCACTCGGTTTGTAATCGCCTGCTGGAGCGCAAGTTGCACCACCTCGTTCGCGCTTCGTCCTCGGAGGTAATCCAATCTGGTCTTGCCTTGCAAAGCGTGAAGAACCAACGAGGGTTGAAGAACGATCTTGAAGTAATCGGGACTTAGAAATGAGCCAGTCGTCTTGAGAAATAAGACTTTCCGTAATTCATCGAGGAAAGCTCTATACAGGGCAGCATCGGTAGAACCGTTAATGAACCGACCATCAAAGCCTGTAAGGGTTGTGCCAGCCAGATAGGGGCGAAAGAACTTCCAGGTTTCGTCCGATTGAGCAATCTTTTCCGGCACTTGTTCAAGGTCAGCAAACGAGAGTTGAGGCTTGGCAATCGAATCGACAAGGCAACTGTTTTCGAAAACTTCTCCCCAAGCAGGTGTATCGAAGTTTGGCCACCAAGTAGTGGGCTTGTTGTTCCAGTTCGTCAGAGATCCACACTTCGGATTCCGCACATGGGGCATGTCTGTGGGACGAAGAAAACCTCTCCAACCGTATTGAGGAGAGCCGGGGGTAGGGAAGCGAGGGTCGATTCCAGAAGCACGCTTTGGAATAAGCCCGAGATACCGCCAACCAATGTCGCCGTTTTGATGGGCGTAGAAGAAATTGAAGTTCATGGTCGCGGCAGACATTGCGCGTTCCACGGAAGCAGGCGTACGGCTTTCCCAAAGTCGAGTCCAGCAATCGTAACTCTCCATCTCTCGCATCCAATAGCTAGATTTCTTGGCGAAGATCGAGTGAGTTCCCTTGCTTGTTAGAATCACCGGGCCATCAATCGTACGGATCTGATCGATAACCTTGTTTGACTGGCCCTTAATGCGGAGATCGAACTTAATATGAGTTAGTGGGAGCTTTGATTTACCGTACTGATAGGTTTCGTCAGTGGCAGGATAGAAGATGATGTCGTCAGTATCGGCCACTCCGCTTGTAATGCTCCAAGCGAAGGATGGGGTGTGACCAATGATGACTCCAGGGATTCCAGGGATGTCCATGCCTACCACTGCAAGCCCGGGTGCTTCCATCGAAATTTCATGAACAATGCTGGGTGCCTTCATTCCCAATTGAGGGCCACCAAGCAGCATCGGATGATGGTTTGAGGAACGTTTTGAACTAAGTGCGACACAGTAGCTTCCGGTTCGGAAGGGGATATTGAGTGACTCTGCTACCCGAACTGAGTCTTCTCTGGCGCTAACTTTTACTCCGGCAAGTATTTCTAATAGACCTAGCTTAGGGACCAGAGCGAGATGGGCCTCGGTGACTTTTCGATCCACGTCTTTGAACTGATAATGACTCAGAAGAAGAGGATCATCGTCTGGGGAGACAGTTGGAATGGACTTAGGGTCATTCTGCCAGGCAATGTCGTCTAAAGCATCGAGGGCCCGACTTCCGATGGCTTTTTGTCCGCGCAAATACGAGACCGCTGCCAAGTTTCGGAGCTCGCCGGCACCACCTCTTCCAAAGATTTGAAGAACGTGAATGGTGATGGCAACCGAATCTAAATGGGTCCAATGAGACGGCTTCAATTGGTACCGAGCAAAATCGGTTGAGAGTTCATTGGGCTTCGCATGGTCGATCCACGTATTGATTCCCTCGACATAAGCCTCAATGGCCTCCCGAGATTTCGAGGAAAGGCGCTGGAACTGACGTTCAAGCTCGTCCCGAGAGTAGCTGGTCAGTAAAGTCTCTCGATCGGCGGCTTCGGCACTTTGACCCATAATTGCGGCAAGTTGACCCTCCGCAGATCTTCGACTCAACTCCATCTGCCACAGACGGTCTTGAGCAACCGCGTAGCCCGCATCAAAAAATGCTTCGCGATAAGTCTTCGCGTGAATCGATGGGACACCAAACGAGTCTCTTTGAATCGCTTCGGGACTGGGAACGCCCAATCCGACTTGCATCGCTAACACCACAACGACGGTTAGCATGGACACCTATCTAAAAGACAAAGGTAAGACTCCCTCCTAACCCATTGGATTAAGAGGGAGGTAGCGGGAAGGGTTAAGGAAGTGTTCGGCGACCGCCGCTGAGAGCTTTGCGGCCATAAACCTGATATGCAACGTAGATTCCGCCACCCACCAGGGCGAAGGGAACGAGGCCGAGCAGGACTCCTACCACTACGTGAAGTACCCACTTGAGAACGATGAATCCCAAAATGATTCCGACGATCCCCATGACGACGTTTCGAGTTGTTGTTGACATCTTTGCTGTAACCCTTTTTTTCCGATCTGCTCTTCGCGAGCTTTCTATTCCCACTAACGAAGCAGCCAGGGATTAGGATGCAATCTTTCGCCATTGGACCTATCCACAACCAGAATTCAAGCTCAATCGCTGCGTTAGAAGTCAACCGGTCGCAAGTAGTACTCGCCAATTGCGGTGGAACTGAGCATGGCTACGGTTGGCAGTCGTCGCTTCCAGTGGGTTGAATCCACTCGTTTCCAAACGAGTTCCACTTCTTCAAGCGCAAACCCCATTTCTACCAGTTTTTGCTTGGTGTAGCCTTGAGTCATGAAGTGCAAAATTCGATCAGCCTTGTCGTACTTGATGCCAAAGTCCGACTCGTCGGTTTGACCTTTTATGAGGTCAGCAGAAGCCGGTTTCTCGATGATCTCTTTCGGCACTCCAAGTTCGACCGCAAGTTGCCAGACTTGGGTCTTAAACAAATCTCCAATAGGGTTGATTGGGGGAGAATCATCTGCGTGCCAAGTGTAGTAGCCAAACAGCCTCTCGCTCTTGTTACCGGTTCCGATGGGTAAGCCGCCAACCTTAGCGCTTTGGTCAAAGACTACGATCATTCGCGTGCGCGCGCACACGTTCCCGAGCCGGCTCGGGCTGATTTCAGGCTCATGATTTCCGATGTAGCCATCCACCATGGGTGTGATTTCGATCGTCCGCGCCTGAATGCCCAAGTCCGCAACGACCAAGTTGGCATGGTCGATACTTTCTTGTGAAGAAATCTTATACGGCATGCGGTAGGCGAAGACATTCTCAGGACCAAACGCTCGAGCGCAGAGGTAGGCAACAACCGCGGAATCGACACCTCCCGATAGTCCCAGAACTGCTTTTGAAACGCCTCGGCGTCGAATGCATTCATCCTTGAGAAATCGGACAAGCCAGTCTGCCACGAGTGGGGCGTTGATTTGGAGTGGAGCGTTCGACTTAGCGTCAAAGCAAGGCGCGCGTAGAACCTGCAAAGGCATGCACGTAAGGTTACTCTCTCAGAGCGAATTACTGCACTGAGAGATGCATGTGGACTAGTGAAGCTTAGGCAAAGGTGGAAGTAAGTAGCACGCTTTGGGATCCGATGTGATCCCGAATGGATTAAACATTGACGAGCTAGAACTGTTCGACCGAGTGGATTTGCCAAGCAAGATGAGCTCGATCTGCTTGCGGCAATCCGCGAGATGGAGAGCGGTCACTTTATCGCCTGCATGATGGGAAGCTTTATCCACTTTGGAAGCTAGGGCGGTTAGAGCATCCCGGGCATAGAGGCGTAATTCATCCTTTGCGGTACCGTTAATCTTTCGATCGAGCGTATCTAAAAACGTTCGTTGCAGGGCTCGGCGATAGATATCCACCTTGGGAGCAGGGCTAGCAAGTTCCGACCAAATGCCGTTCGTCAAGTCGGACACAAGCTGAGACACGCGATAGGCTTTAGAGCCGTTGAGAGCTTCGTTATCCATCATCCTTTGGATTAATGAGCTACTTAGGAGAGCGCTCAAGAAAAGTTGTTGGTCGATGGAAACGCTGAACATCACGCCTTCCGGCTCGATCTTATTAAGGACCTTAGGTGGGAACATCGTCGGCGACATTCGAAAGCCGTGGTCGAGAATGAACTGAACTGCCTTTGCCTGCTGTTCTGCAGGAACGGGCTGGAAGACATCCGCCCCTCGACCGGCATGATAATCCGTTTCGACGATGCCGCCGACCAATTCAAGAACGTGGATCAGTTCGGTTAACCGCTGGCCGCGCAGCGCCGCATAGAGTGAATTTAGCTTGGTGTAATCGTCGCCAAACTTGGTTCCCGCATCGTAAACGTAATCTTTCATGATGCGATCGATGTTGAGCAAGCCTAGCCGTGCTGCTTCAACCGAGTCATCGCCGATTCGCTCACTGACGGACGTGGGGTCTTGGGGATATCGATAGTTTGCAAACCTGAGCCAGGGGGTAGTTACTTGGGCTGATAGCCAATGGTCGAGCGTGGACTTCTCCTCATCGGGTGATTTGGCTTCGGGAATGGGTGCGTAACCGTAGTGAATAGCGAATTTATCGTAGGGGCCAATTTTGCCCATAAATTGCTTCACTCCATCACCCGGCTGAGCAACGTAATTGAAGCGAGAATAGCTCATGATTGACGCGGCAACTCCGTTCTCCGATGTGAACTTTGGGTCGCGTAACTGAGCGATGGTGTAGGCAGAACTGGCCTTAAAGTTATGCTCCAGTCCCAGGGTGTGGCCGACCTCGTGGCTGATAACGTATCGCATCAGACCCCCGATTTTTTCATCTGAGAATGGAAGGTGACGCGCGCTGGGGTCGATGGCGGCAACTTGGGAGAAATACCAAGCTTCCGCTAGCTCCACGACATTGTCCCAAACGATTATATGCGCCGAAATCGTTTCAGAACTTCTGGGGTCTTGAATGGACGGTCCCATAGCGTTTTGGGTGGTGGATGGAACCCATCGTATTACGGAGTAACGAACATCTTCAGGATCCCAGTTTGGGTCATCGTCTTTTGTAGGCGCGTCGAGACATGAGATCGCATTCGAGAATCCGGCTGCCTCAAAGGCAGGGCGCCAATCTTCCACGGCTTTCTTGAGATAAGGACGCCATTTTTCAGGAACCTCTCGGCTCAAGTAGAAGACAATGGGTTTTACAGGATCTGAAATGGCTTGGTCGGGGAACTTCTTTTCAAGTCGAAATCGGTCGATGAATTCTCGTTGAACGGGTCGGTTTTCTGGACGACCGTACTCGGTAAAACCATTGGTGAAATAACCAATTCTGCTGTCCTTCAAGCGGCCCATCATAGGCTTTTCGGGCAGGGCGACGATGCTGTAATGGACGGTGGCGCTGATCGAACTGGAGGTGCTGGTCCGCACGGGGCCAAACAGACCAAACGATCCCATGCCTGCTCCAAATGTGAGGAACGACCGAACCTCGATATTGTCCTTGTACGCTTTGACGCGGTCGATATAGGATCTCGAAAAATCGGCCCCACCCGTGCCAATTGCTTCTCGAACCGAAAAATCTTGAGGATCGCTTGTCAGCAAGCTTGTAACGTCAATGACGGCTGCTTTGTCTCCATTCTCGGTGAGGACTTCAAACGACATGAGGATTGGCTCAATCGAATTAGCTTCAACAGCTAACTTTCGAGCGCCATCTACTGCGGATCGAATGCTGAAGTCCACATTTCGTAGATAGATCTTATTCTTGCGTCGCGTGAACTTAATAACTCGCGAGCCAGCAGCCGTGCCGGGGTAGCCGACGTTTTGCGGAAGTTCAGCAACTTCGGTTTGCCACAGAAGTTCTCGACCGATCATGGCAGGAGGAATCTCGAAGAAAACACGGTCGTCAATTCGGTGGACTTTAAACATTCCCGACTGAGAAACCGCATCCTTTGTGATGACATCGGCATATTTTCTCTGGTTGCCAGGGCGACTCGTTTCTTGGTCTGGAAACCCTTGTGGATGTCCCAACCCGACGAGTGCGGGAGTGCAGATTGCGATGAAAAGGAAACGAAGATTTAGCGCCATGGAGAATGTTTTCAAGCTACGACGGTCCTTTCTAATACGAATGGTTCATGTCTAACTTGTCGAGATATCTGCGATATGGTAGCGTAACCAAGCCACTATGTCGCTCATACCCGTTAGATTTCTTGTTATCGGACTCGTTGCCGCCTCCATTGGGATCGCATCGGGCCAAGTTAAGCGGACTTTGAAACCCGAAGAAGCGGGTCAATGGGAGACGCTTGCAAGCCCGTTGATTAGTCATGATGGCCACTGGCTGAGCTACATGTTGCCGAGAGTTGACGGCGAAGTCCGAATGGTTCTCAAGAACAGTGACGGTCCCGAGAAAGCCGATTTGCCATTTTCTGCGGGTGGACAGTTTTCGGAAGATTCGAAATGGTTTGGCTATTTGATCGGAGCACCAAAGTCGGTTATCGACAAACTGCGAGAAGAAAAGAAGCCGTTCATGACGAAGTTCGGACTCAGAAATCTCGCTTCCGGCACGGAACTTACCTATGAAGGTATTCAGTCGTTCCGTTTTTTAAAGGGCAGCAAGTTTCTACTCTTAAGTTGCTTCCGAGGTCCCACCAAAATTGAAGGCGGGAGCGATGCCATCGTGGTCAACCTCCAATCTGGCGAATCCTTGACGATCGGGAACGTCACCACTGCTAATTCTAATGACAAAGGAGATCTTTTGGCCTTTGCGATTCAAAGTGACAGCGGTCAGGCAGGAGTTCAGTTACTGGATCCGTCCACGGGCATTTTAAAAACAGTATTTTGGGGCAAAGAAAGTGTTTCCAACCTGACATGGGCTGGGAAGGCAGATGCGCTTGCCTTTCTGATTGGGACTCCTAACGAAAAGAAGGATGGCAACAGCAACGTCGCATTAATCGCGTCGGATCTCAGGAAGCCTCGTCCTCGCATGGACGCTTTTGATCCCGCGAAACAAAGTGGTTTTCCAAAAGAAAGTCGCATCCCAGAATTTGGAGGATTTGTTCTCAACGAAGACGGGACGGCCCTCGCATTTGGAACCGCTGAATGGCGTGACAAAAAGAAGCCCGATCCAAAGCCGCAAGAAAAGGCAGGGGTTGAAGTTTGGAGCACAAAGGCGATTCGTGTGATTCCCCAACAGAAGGTGCAAGCGGGCCAAGACAAACTTAAAACGGCTCTTTGTGTTTGGCACCCACTTACCAAAGAGTTTCACACCGTTTCTGATGGTAAATATCAACAAGCATTCTTGCTCGCAACCTTCTCGAAGGCGATGCTGATCGATCCGATTCCTTATCAGTCACCGGTAACCAACGGAATTTCTTATCACGATATTTACATTGTCAACACCGAAACCGGCCTGAAAACGAAGGTGATCGAACACACTCAGTGGTTGCCGGTACCTTCGCGAAAGGGAAATTATCTTGCCTACTTCGAAAGAAAGAACTGGTGGTTGTACGATATCAAAGCCGAGAAACGATGGTCGATGACCGGCGATCTTCGCGTTCCTTTCGACGACATTGACGATGATCACACCGTTCCGGAGCGTCCACCGGTTGGATCACCCACATGGTTGGCAAACGACGATGGACTCATTCTGGAAGACAAGTACGATTCCTACCTCTATCGGACAGGGATCAATGCAGTCACTCCGTTGACGAACGGAAGAAAAGACAAGCAGATCTACCGCTTCTTGGAGCCAATTCCTCGAGAAGAGGGACCGAGTCTGCAAGACCCGTTCTACTTCTCGATCTTCGACGATGAATCGAAGGGGAGCGGCTTCTACAAATGCGATTCAAAAGGAAAAGGCAAAGTTCTGGTCTTCGATAATGTAACGGTTGGAGGCCTCGCCAAGGCAAAAGATGTTGATCGCATGATCTTCACGATGAGTTCCTTCGAGAAGTCGACAAATCTCTATGTCACCAACATGGAAATGACTCAGAGCAAGCCTGAGACCAAAACGAATCCACAACAAGCCAATTTCTATTGGGGCAAATCCGAGCTAATTACTTATAAGAGTCGATGGGGTGCCGAATTACAAGGAACACTTGTCTATCCTGCGAACTATGTAAAAGGCCGCACCTATCCGATGGTGACGATCATTTATGAAAAAGAGAGCCAGAGCCTCAACCAGTACATGACTCCAATTGAGTGGAATGCCTACAGTGCCCAAATTCTTTCGCAAAGCGGATATTTCGTGTACTTACCAGACATTACTTACCAACCTCGAAACCCTGGAAAATCGGCGGTTGATTGTCTTGAACCTGCGGTTGAAGCAGTGCTTGCAAAGAGGGTTGGGGTCGATTCCACGAAAATTGGATTGATGGGCCATTCATGGGGTGCCTATCAGACTGCATTTGTGACGACTGTCAGCAAAATGTTCGCGGTCGGCGTTGCGGGCGCTCCGTTAACGGAACTGACAAGTATGTACAACAGCTTCTATTGGAATGCGGGGCGAACGGACCAAGAGATTTTTGAAGTCAGTCAAGGGCGAATGGAAGTGCCGTTCTGGGAAGATCCAAAGGTTTATCTGGAAAACTCGCCCGTCTGGCAGTCTAAAAAGCGAACCGCTCCGATCCTAATTACTTTTGGCGACCAAGACGGCGCGGTTGATTGGCATCAAGGACAGTATCTGTATAACACGCTACGACGGATGGGGAAGAACGCCGTTATGCTCGTCTATGCAGGTGAAAATCACGGATTAGCTCGCCGCGCAAATCAGCTTGATTATGCTCACCGGGTTCGGCACTACTTGGATGTTTATCTGAAGAATGCAAAGCCGGAGGCATGGGTAACCGACGATATCCCTTTGCTGAAACAGTTGGACGGTGGCTAACGACTGGGGCTAAGGCGTATCTTCGACGATCTCGTTCGCCTTAGCGATCAACGCGATGAAGCTTTGAATGTCTGCTTCAGACTCAAAAGCTTCTTCGCGGATAGGTAAAAATCCCGGAATCCGCGTCCTAATCAGGATCATGCCTTTCTTTCGCTTGGCTTCTTTGATCTTGAACGTTTCGACTTTGAATCTGAGGCGCTTCCCGTCGAAATATTCACCCAGGAAAGTGATTTCATTTTCATCAGCTTCAACGTGACATCCGCCTCTGAAGAGGCGACTCGACTTGGCCGTAGAGACGACTGATCGGGCGGGAATGGAAAATGGCCACAGAATTGCCATCGCTCCGATCATTCGAAGGGCTCCATCTCCGAAAATGACGGCAATGATTCCAAACGCAGGAACCGACGCCACAAACCACCAGAAGCTCCGAAGATATTCCTCACTTGCCAGCCAAGCTAGTTCGGTGCGAGAAATGCGATAGACCTTGGTGACAATCATGGATTTACTGACTTGATCAAATTGTACTTAAACAAGCACTGGCGGAATCTTTGTTCATCGCTTGGAAGGTGAAAGGCTTGCTTGGGAAGGTAAATCACGTTGACAGTTGATTGAAACAGAAGGTAGTAACCTCGGAACTCGGTGACTTTGACTATATTTCGAAACGGAACCTGAATGGCGGTTCCGGAAGATGAAGACGAACGGTAGATCTCGTCGTCAAATTCGACTTGCCGACTGCTCCAGACTTCGCGATTCAGTCGACTCATGGCGAATTGCCGTAGCGACGACCATCGAGATAGAAGTCCGAGGCCCAAAAGATAGATCCAGAGAAAGCAGGTGCCAGTCCAGTTTTGAGTGATGACATGCTCGATAAAACAAATCAGGGTGACAACCACGACCTGAAAGAGGAAACTCTTCCATAACCCGTAGATGAACATATCTCGCCGAAAAGTCTTTGAGTCGAGACTGAAAAGCTCGAGCCGGGTGGGTTCTTCCATTTTTAACGATTCTGCCATACTTCGAACCATGCTCAGAGTGGAGACCAACGGGCCCGTTCTCTATGTAACGCTTAATCGTCCGGATGTGCGCAACGCCTTCAACGACGAGCTTATAGACGCCCTGTATGAAACGTTTTCGACCGTCGATGAGAGTATTCGAGCCATCGTCCTGTCCGGCGCCGGACAGACTTTTTGCGCAGGTGGTGACTTGAATTGGATGCGCAAGGCGGCGGACTACACCGAAGAACAAAACTATGCCGATGCTTTCAAGCTTGCATGGGTCTTTAAAGCCATGGCAGAATGTCCGGCCGTCATTATCGCAAAGGTCTATGGGGCAGCCTATGGTGGCGGTTGTGGGCTGGTGGCCGCAGCCGACGTTGCAATTGCCAGTCAGGACACTCAGTTTGCATTTAGCGAGGTTCGACTTGGTTTGATCCCGGCCACGATCTCCCCGTTTGTTATTGAGAAAATTGGTGCGGGGCACGCCAAAGCCCTCTTCACGACGGGTGAAACTTTTAACGCGAATAAGGCATTAACGATTGGCTTGATTCACGAAATGGTCCTCTTTTCGGAATTGGGTGGTGCGGTTGAAAAGAAGCTGAAAGCCATCCTGTCGGCGGGCCCCAAAGCAGTTGCGTTGTCAAAGCAGATCGCTCAGAGTCCGCCCATGACCCCCGAAGAATCCGCTCGGGCCCTCGCGCAAGCTCGAGCCAGCGATGAAGGGAAGGAAGGGGTTGCGGCGTTCTTGGAAAAGCGCGTTCCTGCATTCAAGGTTCCGCGATGATTCAAAAACTGTTGGTTGCGAATCGAGGCGAGATTGCTGTCAGGGTGATCCGGGCGGCCCGTGAGATGGGGATTCGAACCGTCGCGGTCTACAGCGAGGCTGATTCTCAGGCGATGCATACCGTGATGGCAGATGAAGCCTATTTCCTTGGAGGTTCGGCTCCGGCAGAGAGCTATCTGGATGGATCCAAAATCATCGAGATCGCACGTCGTGTCTGTGCAGATGCGATCCATCCCGGCTACGGATTTCTAAGCGAGCGAGCCGATTTTAGTGAAGCATGCTCAGAAGCTGGAATCATCTTTGTAGGCCCGTCGGCCGCTTCAATGCGCCGCCTTGGTGCCAAATCCGATGCGAAGGCTCTCGCGAATGAACAGAACGTTCCTATCGTTCCTGGATGCTTCAAAGTTGGAGCGACCGACCTTGAATTGAAGGTTGCTGCCTCGGAAATTGGCTATCCCGTGATGCTGAAGGCTTCGGCCGGAGGCGGTGGACGGGGGATGCGTGTGGTCCGATCTTCTGATGACTTTGAATCGGAACTCTCGACCGCTTCCGACGAAGCACTCAAGTCATTCGGAGATGGCGCGATGATGGTTGAGAAATTGGTTGAACGACCTCGGCATGTCGAGGTTCAAGTATTGGCCGATACCCATGGAAATGTGGCATGCCTCTATGAACGGGAGTGTTCGCTCCAAAGGAGACATCAAAAGCTCGTCGAGGAAGCGCCTTCGCCGTATCTGATGCGTCACTTGTCGATGTGGGGCGAAATGGCCGACTGTGCCAGGCGTCTCGTTCAAGCTTCAGGCTATGTTGGTGCGGGAACGGTTGAGTTCATGGTTGATGAAGCAGAAGGGAAATTTTATTTCCTTGAAGTGAACACGCGACTCCAAGTCGAGCATCCCGTTACGGAGTCTATAACGGGCTTAGATCTCGTTCAGTGGCAACTTAAAATCGCCTCTGGTCTCCCTGTAGACATCGATCCTCAATTTATTCAAGGTGATCGCAACGGAATCAAAGGACATTCGATCGAAGCAAGAATCGTTGCCGAAGATCCTGCTTCCGGTTTCATCCCGTCGATCGGCAAAATCATCGCGTGGGCGGAGCCGAAAGCGCCCGGCGTTCGAGTTGACACTGGGTTTGGACCAAACGCAGAAGTGACGCGTTTTTATGACTCACTCATCGCAAAGGTCATCGTGCATGCCGAAACTCGGCTAGCCGCAATCGAGAAATTAAAGGGAGCCTTGCTCGACTTTCATATCTTGGGCGTCAAAACAAACATCGGCTACCTAATGGATGTTTTGGACCATCCTGATTTTCGGTTAGGCAACATTGATACTGACTTCCTTCATCGGGAATTTGGGAATTGGGGAGTCGGCGACGCGATGCCTGAACTAGGGCTGATCGCGAGTAGGGCCCTCTCGCAATCGTCGCAAGCGGTTCCTAACCAAATCTTAACCGGAATTTGGGATGAAAAGGATAGTTTCAGGAACACTATCTAATCGACCTAACGTAGTTCTCAATGGGATACGACCCGAGCAACAGAACGGTTTTCCGTTCCGGGTATGTATCCCACCGTTGGGGAGAGCTAGGAAATGTCGAATCGATTTCTATCACTGTTTGTGCCTGCGATTTGCGGTTGTCTTGCGGCACTGTCAGTCATCTCGCTAACCGAGAGAAGTCAAGCGGTGGTCTACTCCGCTAGCCAGGTCAATCGGGCAGGACACGCCAATTCAGAATTAGCCAACATGGTGGAAGCTTCGAAAGCGAAATCTGCTCTGAATTCTAAATCACTCTCGCAATCAACTCAAATCCAGATCAAGCGAGTCCACGAACTGTATCAATCCGGGCAAATCCGAACCGGAGTGGACTTCCTGAACGCGGCGAAGTTGTTAGTGTCGGGTAAGTCTTCGGAAGACCTGATTTTGGCTCACGACTTGGCTTTACTTGCGATCTCATGCGGTCTCCCAGAGGCAAAGCCGTTATCTGCGCTCGCCGAGGACCGGTTCCTTGTCAGCATCCACCAACCACCGAGGTTTTCCGTGCCGGTATCTCCAAGTGGAGCACTTCCTGATGGCAAGGCAGAAGCACTAGATCCCGAGGTTACAAAATTTCACAGGGCGTTACTGGGTGTAAGTACACTATCTAAAACACATATGCGATCTAATGATCAACATTGATTCGGCTGGCAAGTTAAGTCTCAATTCAGAATCGGAGTCGTGTCAAGTGACTGTAAACCCAATGACCCTCTGGGACCATCAGGAAACCGGCTAAACTCCGATTATGAAGAATCGACTCACTGCCGAGCAGATTGCATCGTATCGAGACAATGGGTTTCTAATCATCGAAGGATTCCTGGATGATCAGGAACTTGAGATTTGGAGAAAGACGACTGATCAGGCAGTGGCCGATCGAATGACCGATTCTGATTCGGGTCTTCATAATCAGACGAACAAGGATTCCTATTACAGCCAGGTCTTTACCCAGTGCATCAAGCTAGCAGACACCGACGAGTCGATGCGAACCTTAATGCATGACCCAAGATTGGGTGAGGTTGCGGGGACTTTGGCGGGAGTGGATGGTATTCGGATTTGGCATGACCAAGCTCTCATCAAGCCGCCCTACGGAAACCCTACCGGTTGGCACCTAGATAATCCTTACTGGTCATTCTCCTCGCGGGATGCCATTTCGATGTGGATCGCCTTGGACGATGCAACCCTTACAAATGGATGTCTCGCCTATATTCCGGGCACTCATAAACTTGCCCGTTTTGAGAATTCAGGCATCGGCGAGAACTTTGGAGCGTTGTTTAAGGTTTATCCCGAGTGGCTCGCGATAGATCCTGTCATTTGCCCGTGCCCGGCGGGCTCGGCGGTTTTTCACAACGGACTCACTGCCCACGGAGCGGGTGCAAACATCACGAATAAGATGCGCCGGGCAATGACTTGTGCCTATATGCCCGACGGATCAACCTTTAATGGACTTCAAAACGTGCTTCCGAAGGAATATTTCGAATCCTTGCGGGTTGGAGATGTCCTTGATGACGACATCATCAACCCGCTCATTTGGAAGCGGCAATAACTACATTCCGCCGAACATGCCGCCCATACCCATTGAGCCTTTCAGCACGATTGGGCGGCCCTTAAGCTTCTCGTAGCGAGCCTTTTGACTAGGTGTAAGGATCGCGTTGACTGCTGCATCCGAGTCCTGCTTTGCCTTTTTCTGGGTTGCCATCATGCCGCTAATATCCGGTTTTCCGCCTGGGCCGGACATCATGCCGCCTAAACCTTTTCCGCCGCCCATTTGAGACATGGCTTTGCTGGCAATGCGCGCCAATGTAGCCTGAATGGTACTCGTCTGTTTTGCGGACAATCCTACTTCGTGGCACAATTGAGGATCAGAAAATGAGGCTCCACCTCCCTGCTGAAGTGAAATTTCCCGAAGCCTCACCTTTTGAGAAGGCGTGAGAAGCTTGAGAGTTTGACTCTGTATTTCGTCATTCACAGCTAAGATTTCTTTTTCTTCTTTAGCCCGTTCGGCGGCCGACTTTGGTTTGCCGGTCATCGAGCCCATTAATGATGCCATGTGCTTACTCGCCACGGTTATCATAATGTTCATCGATTTCTGGGCTGCCTCCGGGCTTAAATGCATGTCCTTTTGAACCTGCGGATTCATCAGGAGGGCGGTGTTGTACCGCATGGGAGCTGAAGGCATAGCTCCTGGAAATTGAGCTGAGGCGCTTACTGCAAGAGCAAGCAAGGTGCTTCCTAAAAATGTTCGAATTCTCATTGTCCGTTTATTTTACGGACAATGAGCGAGAAGCGTTCAAATGGTGAATTTAATCCGAACGAGTTACCGAGCCATCCCTGAGGTTTCTGGTTCACGAACTGAATCGATAACTTCGCGGATATTCCACTGATTAGCTTCAAGTAGATCCCAAGCTTCATCCCTTGTAGCAGATGTGAGATCACATACTATCCGAACGCACCTCTCTTTGAGCTTTTGGTTCTTTGCCTTTACGTCAACCATAAGGTTCTCGATTACCTTGCCGCTTAGGACCATGGCAACGGTGCTAATTCGGTTGAGCGCCAGCTTTTGAGATGTCCCGGCCTTTAAGCGGGTTGAACCGGTTAATACTTCTGGTCCCGTGTCGAGCAAAATTGCATGATCGGCCGCTTGGAGCAATGCTGCGCCCCTGTTATTAGCAATACCGCAAGTCCAAATTCCTTTTTGGCGAGCATGGTTGACGGCGGAGACGACGAACGGCGTGCTACCACTTGCCGCAATTCCAATCACGATGTCTTTTCGGGTGACGCCCATGTCATTGAGGGCTGTGATGCTCGCGAAGACGTCATCTTCTGCATCTTCAACGGATCGATCTTGAGCCGTTGTTCCACCCGCGACGAGAGCGACGAACCGATCGGCGTCGATTCCGAAGGTCGGTGGCATTTCAGCCGCATCTGCGGACGCGATTCGGCCACTTGTTCCTGCACCCACGTAAATGATGCGACCGCCTGCTTGAAAAGCCTCCGCTGCGCGCTCGGCTGCAACTGCAAGCGGCATTTCTGCCGATTTGAGTGCCCGTAAAACAGCAAACTCTTCGTCGTTCATGAGGCGAACGATGTCGTGTGCCGACATCTTGTCGAGGCCTAATGAACGAGGGTTACGTGATTCAGTTGCCAATGCTGAGCTCCTTTGCCAATTCAACCGCGCCATGAAGAGGCGGTTTTGTGAGTCGATGAACATGGATCTGTCGATCCGGATAACGAGCCTCAAGAAGCTCTTGAAATCTCTCTTTGAAAATAGGGGCTGCCTTCCAAATTCCGCCCGCTAAGCTAACGGATAAGTTTGTAGAAGGGTGGATGTACTTGTGGACATGCTGAGTGACTACATTCACGAGAGCATTTCCGTTTCGTTCGATACTCTCCAAAGCGTAAGCCTCTCCCTCTTTTGCGTCCATCCCCAAGACCTTTGCTAAGCGAGCCAACATTTGGGGTGGCCCGGAAGAATAGACCGATGTAATGATTGCTCCTTCTTGGTCGGTACCAAAAAGATCCACCACCGCTTGTCGAAGTGTCGCGGACGAGGTTTTGGGGTGATCCAAGAAATGGACCAGAGCATCGCGACCGTAGTGAAATCCGGAACCGTAATCTCCTAACACGAAGCCTCGGCCACCGCTTTTGTTCATCCCGTTTGGCCCTTTCGAGCACACTAAGGAGCCTGTGCCTGCGATCACGCACACATCGGTGTCCTGGGGCGATGAATAAAACGCTGCCGTGTAGTCGGGTTCCGCTCTGACTTGCGACCCTGGAAACATCTGTCTTAGGATGTCTTCACCCTTTGCCCGAGTCTCGTCGCTTACTAAGCCCGCAAAGCAACCGCAAACGTAATTAGCGGAGTCGCAACCCCGAGTCGCATGTTGTAAGTTACGTCTCAGTCTTTGGTCGGGGGTGGATACAAGGTTGGCCGCGCCGGATTGTCCCTGAAATACAATATTTCCGAGATCGTCAACCGCTAAAACACGGCTTGAAGATCCCCCACAATCTAGACCAACGTAGATGCTCATTTATGTGCGACTCGAACAATTAGAGCCGTTCCCAATTTACCAGCTTGATTTCCTGCTTGAGGCATCAGTCCCGATTCCTGAGAGAACAATTATGATTACTCCTTTAGTTCTCTCGATGTTGGCTTGAATCTCGGCAAGCAAATACATTGCTTTAACGTGTGATTATTGCATGATTTGAAACGTCAAGTGTGATTCCAATTTGCCCCTAGAAGGTACAACTTGGGTGTGATTCGTTACCGGGGAGAGAATTTGCCGGTAGGATGCCGAATTGCCGTCGTGGCGAACGATGCACTCGGGAATTTCGTTGTTGTCACTCCGTTAATGCAGATGTTGAGGGTCAAATTCCGCCCTTCTGCTCTCCATTTCTACAGCGGTAGGAAAACTCAAGAGATCTGGTCGCAAAGCACCTTTATCGACTCTGGATTTGTGGTGGACCCTGAAAATGTTAGCACTACCATAGAAGGAAGTTTTGAAGATTACGACCTGATCTTCAACATGGAATCGGCTGATTGGGCCAAGAGATTAACTTGTCTTCTTGCGAGCGAGCGAAGTGCCATTTGTGGACCTTGCTTTGAGAATGACGGCGACAAACAACTTCCTTTTGACACAAGTCAAGAAGGATTGCTTGCGAGCGATCCTAATTGGCTCGATCCTAATTTGCAGCTTCGATATCCCTTCCTGGAATCTCACTACATCGGCGAAATTTTCTGTCGAATCGCCCACCTGAGTGGACGGGTGCCCAAGCCCGAGGTGATTTCTCATGCGCCGAACATTGAGGTCCCCGACGTTTTAATCTCGACATCGGCGAGTCTCGAGGAGAAACTTTGGCCTGTCGAAGGATGGCTCACCTTAACTCAGTGGCTCCGTGACCGCGGTTACTCGGTCGGAGTAATTGGCGCCAGGCCAGAAGATCAAAAGCGATTTTGGTTTGGGGCTGCTAGCGAAGACGCGATCTTGATGAACGGACTGGCGGTCGACCTAAGAGGGAAGCTCACGCTACCTCAAGTCGCAGGAGCCCTCGCAGTCGCTAAACTTTGCGTATCGTTGGACAATGGAGTGCTTCACGTAGCGACTTCCGTGGGAACTCCCTCAGTCGGTCTTTATCGCTTTGGATTTGACCGGTTATGGGCACAACCGGCAGCTGACCTTGCACCGTTGGCCGCCAACAAAGGAACCACCGTCTCCAGCATCGAAACATGGAGAGTATTGGATGCAGTAGAACGGAGCGTTGATTGAATCTGAGAGGTAATGACGCGTCTACTTTGGGTTTGGGCAATTCTAATTCTAATGCTGTCACCCGCTGTGGTGCTTGCGGAACCTATCACCCATCATAACAATGTTCTTGTCCTTATTCAGCCCGCACTAGCGGGCCCCGATGTCCATCCCGAGGCTTATTGGAAACCTGAGTGGGTACTGTGGCCTCCAACTCTGGATGTCAGTCAAGGAGGTCGCCTTTGTTCGGTTGCATCAGGTGCCAACTGGGTCGGTGAGACTGCATTCCTGGGATCTTCCAACCATGCCGAGCTCTCACATCGTGGATTTTTTGACCTCCGTTCCAAGCTACTGGGACCCATTCGGACCGATGTATTGCTGAACAGTAAGGGAGGAGCAAGTAGCAATGCTCTCTTTCTGGCCTTAAACCGAGACGTTGCCAAAGTGAAGCCTTATTGGGCGGACGAGGCGTGGCCGACCGAGAGTCTCATGGTTGCAGAAGCGGCTAGTTGGGATGATGTTCATCTCTTCGAGAAGGCGACGACGGGAAGAGTACTTGTCGTGGAATACCCTCCCCAGGCGGAGATTCCGTGGACTCGCTATTGGATGATGGGTCAAGGATGGCCAGAAGGAAGTCCAACTATAGCGAGGAGCCGACCGGGACTTGCCGATGTCGCGGTTGTCCCGCTCTCAAAAGGTTCAATAGTTCCAGGCTTGATTCAAGCCACCCAACTCATCCCATTAACGATGCGCCCCGATGAGTTTCGTTGGGCATCGGTCGGTCTCGCAAATTGGCCCGGCGCGAACCAGCTTTTGAGCTTGAATCACACGATAGGGCGATGGTTCTGCGGTTTCTGGATGCTTTTGGTTGCCCTTGCGGTTGTCTGGGGCACGATTTTGGTCGTGAACGAGAGAACGAGCCGAGCCATGCCAATGGCTTTCGCAACCGTTCTCATTTCACCGGCGGCAGTTAGTTTCTCAGGGATTTTGCATCGAAATCTTGGATTGACAGCTTGGCCGGTCTGGTGTCTCGTTGCTTTTTCGGCGCTCTTAGCCAGCTCAGGACTGCTTTATCTGCTTCAAAAAAAGGTGCTTCCCAAATCGCACCCGTTAGCCTCTTTGTTTTTCGTGGGATTTCTCACGATGTGTCTTGGAAACCCAGTTTGGGGATTTCTGAGTCCAGAGTTAGGTGGTCGAGTGTGGCCAGTCTCTCCCATTGCGATTGCCGCACTTTTTGGTTATCTACTGGGCTTTTATGCGTGCATTTATGAATATGGTTCTTGGTCGGTTTGGGTGGGGCGCGCAGTTTGCCTGATTCCTTTAGCCGTCACATTCATTTCAAATCCTTGGTGGAAGGCAGATCTCTTCGCGACATGCATTATTCCCCTTGCGGCCATTTTAATCGCAGAGAGAAGAGTGGGTTGGAGGCAGCTAAGCCTAGGAATAGTGGTTTCCGCTGGACTACTGCCATGGTCCCATTTTCATTTCGGTTGGGCTCCTGCGGGACTCATTTTCAGGGGACAGGATTATGGGGCCATCAATGCTTATGAATACGTCGAATTCCTGCTGAGTCCCAGCTTTTTCGTGTTCGTGATGTTTGCAACTGGGATCACGATCTTTGGATTCCGATTCTTCTTCCGACAGATGCGGAACCTCAGACAGCTCGACCTGAGACGGGATGCGTTAGTCTACGGAACGCTTGCAATCGCGTTTGCTGGCGTCTTTCATCCCATCTTCTTCTACTCGGCGATGGTGCTGGCGGTAGGAGCGATGTCGGCGTTACTATTCGATGCTGTTCAAACGATGTAACCAGATCTTGTAGTAGTTCTTGGTTTGAGCAGTCGCATCCGGATCGGGTTCCACCGAAAAATCAGAACCGTGAGAGGAAGGAGAAACGTTTCGACTCGCATTTGGCACGAGGATCCGCAATCCGATTTTAGAGGCAATCGAGTAGGGAACTTCGTCAGTTGATTGAATCAGTTGCCGGTAAAGATCCGACAAGTCTGCACCTGCGACGTCATTGATCGTTGTTCTTAACTCGTCTTCCTGGTATCCGGGCTTGGGGATTTCGTGTTTCAGGTAGAGCGCCCGCATGACATCATCGAGCGTCTTCGTCCCGTGCGAGGCATCGATGATGGCAGCATCGAGAATGAGGCCAGCGATCAATCCTTTGGTATAAAAACTAAGGTCACCAACACTGAAGCCGTCTTGCTCCCAACAGCCTTTCGAAGCTTCTTCAACTGTCTTTGTTTTTCGAGTTCGACCACTTTGGAGTTCACGAACTTGGTCAGACATCTGTGCGAGTAGCCACGTTTCGTTGCGAATTCCAGATTGAAAAGTGTGGAGCTTGGAATAGTAGTCTGTAACGCCTTCTGCGAACCACAAATTGGCGGTTCGCTGAGGTTTGGTGTAGTCAAACGGTCCAAGAATGCTGGGACGGATTTGCTTGACGTTCCAAGCGTGAAAATATTCGTGAGCTGCCAGGTCGTCCAGATGGAGTTCGGAGCCGTTTGAGACTGCCTGGACGTTGCAAGAGCGATGTTCTAGGCCGCCCGAGAAGTTTCCAATCTCTAGATGAAGGATGTACAGGTACTTCTTGAATGACGAGCGCCGAAACATCTTAAGGGCGGGTTTACTCACGGTTTTTAGGCGTTCGGTTTCTAAGTCGAGGTCGCAACGGGGAGCGTTTTCAGGAGCGACGAAGATGACTTCGAACGGGACTCCCATAAGTTTGAAGGTCTTCCGCGTGAACACCCCAAGTTGAATCGGGTTATCAATAAATTCATCGTAATTAGCGGCGACCCAATCCTGATTGTCTCCGCTCGTCATGGCCGTGGCCACATCCCATCCGGTGGGCGATTTGATATTTAGGCTGACGTCTTCGGTGTTATGTCCGTCAACGAACATGAAGGCGGCGGCTCCGTTAATGAATGTCTTATCGCTTTGGACATTGACGGCAAAGAACCCCAGCCCAGGGTCATCGCCAAGCACTTTGTAGCTGAGCGTTGCCTCTTTTCGTCCTCCACCAAAAACTTTCCAAGTTCTGGAATCCGGTGATTCCATCTGCAGGAGGTTCCCCTCCGAGTCAGTAGCTTTGACGTCAAAGATCTTCTTTTGATAGTTCGCTATCTGGTAGTACCCAGGGCACCAGGCGGGAATACGAAAGGTTTCAACCGACTTGGGTAAGTCCACGGTTACTGAGACCGTGATGGTCTTAGCGGCGGGCTGAGGGGACAGTTTATAGTGGACGGTTGCCGAAGCCAGTGAAATCAGGCACGGAAGTCCAGCGAGGAGACGTCGCATAGATTCCCATACTCTAGCTCAAACACGATGGTTCCCGGTGGATTCGTGCCTTCCAAAGCATTCTAAGCTTGATCTGAACTTGGTTGTGGTAAAAGTGGTGAATGCTACCGGCACTTGGAATCGTCGTCCTTGCAATTGGAGTTTTGAACGGAGCAGTTTCGGCAAACTCCCCGACCATCGGGCAGAGGACTCCGATTGTGCCGGAAGTTCCCGACCCCAAGATGCCCATGCCCTCGGCGGCGAATTGGAAAGACCCTGGCTATCTGAAAATCGTTTGGATTCAATCACCCAACTGCGATGCTCGAAAGGCAGGCTCACCCATCGACACGATCGTAGTGCATTCGACCGCGATCGACTCCCTCGAAAAAACGACTGAAGTCTTTCAACGAACGAAGGAGAATCCGGTCAGCTCGCATTTTACAATCGGGAAAGATGGCAGCATCGTCCAAAACGTATCCACGTTTGAACGCGCATGGCACGCCGGGGTCAGCAAAGATGCTGCGGGCAGGCCAAGTGTCAATCATTATTCGATTGGTATCGAATTAGTGAATTTGGATGACGGAAAGGATGGCTATCCCGAAGCTCAGCTTCAGGCTCTATGCGGGATTATCGCTGAGATGAAGCGGCGCTTTCCAATTAAGCAAATCGTGAGCCACGAATTTATCGCGATTCCGCCGGGAAGGAAAATAGATCCCGCGAATTTTCCTTGGGGGCGTTTGAAATATCTTGGCCTGCCCATGTATTACGGCCAAAACAAGAATTAATCAATTTGGGGTCCGCTTTTTGAAACGGACCCCAAAATTAGTGAAGCAAGGGAAGTGCTTGCTCCAAATCTGCGATGAGATCGGAAGCGTCTTCGAGCCCGCAGAACAGTCGTACAAGCCACTTAGACTCTTCAAATCCCATCGGCTTGACGTTTAATGAAACGACAAGACTCTCGAATCCACCCCAGCTGACTCCCCGCTGAAAGATTTTTAACGCGTCGACAAATGCCTTCACCTTCACTGGATCTTGCTGCACCGTTTCGAAGCTAAAGAGCCCGCCTGATCCGGTCATCAATTTGAGATACAGTTCTCGCTGAGGATAGGAATTGAGGCTGATGTGGTTGACCTTGGCGATCTCGGTTCGTCCTTCTAGCCACGTCGCAACGGTATTTCCGGTGGCTTCATGTTGCTTGAGCCGCAAGGGAAGCGTTCGAAGGCTCCGGTTCAAGAGCCAAGACTGGAAAGGATGCAAGATGGAGCCTAACAAATTGACTTCGGAGCGAAGTATCTTCTCCATCCGGTCCTTATCGGTGCAGAGTACGCCTGCGGTGATGTCACTGTGACCGCCGAGATACTTTGTCGCGCTGTGACAGACAATATCAATTCCGAGCTTATGCGGCTGCATGTGCAAGGGAGTGTTGTAGGTATTGTCGCAAACGGTGGTGATGCCACGCTCTCTAGCCACTTTTGCGATTGTCTCCATGTCTTGCAAGCGGAAAACCAGGCTGCTTGGAGACTCCAAGTAGATGCATGTCGTTTCGGGTCGAATCGCGTCGATGATCTCGTTGACATCGTTGCCAAGGACAAGAGTGTGAGTCACTCCAAAACGGGCGAGATAATCCGTTACAAGGTTGATCAGGGGACCGTATGCCGTATCAACACAAATGATGTGCGCTCCCTGCTGCACACAACTCATGACTGCCATCGTAAGGGCAGCTTGACCACATCCTAAGACTTTGCAGCAGTCCGTCCCTTCCAGTAGGGCGAGCTTCTTTTCGATGAGATCGACGCTCGGGTTGCTCATTCGGCTGTAGTGGTGGGGCTCGCCAGCGGGGTTGTTAGCCATCGCATCTAACAAGTCATCCATCTTGTCAAAAACAAAGAGAGAATTCTGGAAAATCGGAGGGGCAACCGCGCCCATAATCTTTTCCTCTTCGCCGAAATGCTGAATGAGGGTGTTCCTTCCTAGAGAGTGATCAAGTTCCATCAGGTTCGTGTATTGTTCCCTATTCAGGAGCGACTTGCCTGGTGTGAGCGTCTTGTAAAGTGCCGATGTTTGAGCCGACCCTAGATACTGAAGTTCAATTCCTAAAAGGTGTAGGACCACGAAATGCCACTGCGATGCGCAAAGTGGGGTTGAACACGGTCGGAGATCTGCTCTATCACATGCCTCGACGGTATGAAGATCGCAGAAATATTCCCCCCATTGGCCTTGTCCAACCGGGACAGTTTGTCACGGTTCGAGGAAGAATCTTAAGTGTTGAGACCCGTCCAACTCGTGGCGGCATGGTGATTCTCAAGGCGATCTTGAAGGATCGAACGGGAGCAATTGCGCTCACGTGGTTCAACCAACCTTGGATCAAGAAGATGCTAGAAAGTGTCGAAGGTGACGTGATCGCTTACGGCTTGGTTAAGGAGTCCAATTGGAACTATGAGATTGCGGCCCCTGAGTGGGAGAGCCTGACCGAAGACGATGATCCCGATGATTTCGCCCGAATCGTGCCTGTCTATCCGTTAACCGATGGACTCGCCCAGAAGACCGTACGCCGAGCGGCAAGGGCAGCGATCGAGGGGTTCGTGGACATGGTTCAAGATCCTTTACCCGCGTCCATCTTGAAGTCTCATGGGATGCGGGATCTGAAATGGTGCTTGCGGCAGATACATGTTCCAACATCAGAGCAAGAACGACTGGAAGCCCGCCGCCGACTTGTATTCGAAGAGTTCTTTTACATGCAAGCCGCACTCGCGATGCGACGGGCCGAAACTCAGCAAGAACTCGGCATCTCGTTTGCGATTTCGGATCTACTCAAAGGGAAGGATCCGGTCTCCCTGTCTCGTCCCCCAACGGCTGAAAAACTCACAAAACGGAAGAAATCGAGCGATGCTTTAGCTCGTGCCAAGGCTGCGTTTGGAGATTCAGCCTCGCTGAATGGGATGACTGAGAAACCTGCGTTCGTCGATGCGGAAGTTCAGCATGCTCACCTTTTTGTGGAAGAGCAGCGGCAAAAGCACCTCGGAGAGCCCTTATGGAATCAAATCCGAAGAATGCTGTCGTTTGAACTCACGGGGGCTCAAAAGCGGGTCATCGAAGAAATCTGGTCGGACATGGAAGTGCCGCATCCCATGAATCGATTGGTTCAGGGAGATGTTGGTTCTGGAAAGACCGCGGTTGCCGCCTGCTGCATGTTGCCCGCGGTCCGGTGCGGCTATCAGGCCGTGCTCATGGCTCCAACGGAGATCCTAGCGGAACAACATTTCGCCAACCTGCACCGACTCTTTGAGCCACTTGGGGTCGACGTAGAATTGCTGGTAGGAAAACAAACTGCCTCCCAGAAGCGCAAAGCGATAGAAAGGACTCAGAGTGGTGAGGCCCATATTGCAGTCGGCACCCATGCTCTGATTCAAGACGGGGTTAAGTTTGCGAGGCTCGGGTTAGTTGTCATTGACGAGCAACATAAATTTGGAGTTTTGCAACGTAAGGCACTTCGGGATAAAGGACTCGGAAATCCCGATGTGTTAGTCATGACCGCAACTCCGATTCCTCGCACCCTCACGATGACCGCATTTGGAGACCTTGAGCTCAGCGTCATCGATGAATTGCCGCCAGGAAGAAAGCCGATCAAGACACATGCCAAGCAACCCTTTGATCGACAATCGGTTTACGAAGGCGTTCATAAGCTGGTCGAGCAGGGAAGACAGGCTTACTTTGTTTGCCCAATGGTTAGCGAAAGCGAGAAAATGATGGCTCAAGCCGCGACTGATCTCTACCTAAGAATGCAGGAAGGGATTTTTAAAGATCAAAGAGTTGGACTCTTACATGGCCAGATGAAGTCGAGCGAAAAAGAAGATGTCATGGAACGGTTTCGTCGCCATGAACTCGATATTCTCGTCAGTACGACGGTGGTGGAAGTTGGTGTTGACGTGCCTAACAGCACGATGATGGTCATTGAAGACGCTAACCGGTTTGGCCTAAGCCAACTTCACCAGCTTCGAGGGCGAGTTGGTCGTGGTGATATGCAGAGCTACTGCGTCTTGATTGCGGACACAAAAAGCGTGGACGCGCGGGCTCGAATCGATGCGATGGTTCAAACCAACGACGGCTTTAAAATTGCCGAAATCGACTTGGAACTTCGCGGTCCAGGAAGCATGCTGGGCACTCAGCAATCTGGAAACTTGGACTATAAAATTGCGGATCTGGTCCAGGATGGGAAGATGCTAGAAGTGGCTCGGCAGGCTGCTTTCAAAGTGATTGAGGGCGACCCTAAGCTTGAAGCGCCGGAGCACTCTGCGATCCTCTCGCGAGTGAAGCAAAAGCGAAGCGATGCCGCCATTGTGACCATTTCATAATTCGATCTTGTGTATTCGTGGTTGAATAGATCCTATGCTGCCATCTATAACTCCTCAAGAGCTTGCTCTCGAACTCAAAGGGGAACATCCTCCAACGATCATTGACGTTCGTGAATGTCATGAACTAGAAATCAGCAGTTTGCCAGGCGTAATTCACATTCCTCTGGCATCACTACCAGGAAGCCTCGAATCGTTCAATAAGGATGCGAACCTTGTCGTGATGTGCCGGGTCGGCGGTCGGAGCGGACAAGCTGTTTCCTACATGATGAATCACGGTTTCACCCACGTTAGGAACTTAACGGATGGAATCAATGGCTGGGCTCGAACTGTCGATCCGACAATGGCGGAATACTGACGATTGCAGCCTGAATTTCAGCGATAATAGGACGTGAAACTCAGTGCTGAGCAAGTTCTTTTCTTCCATCTCAATGGCTTTCTGTCGATTCCGACTCCCTTGACCGACGAGGTCGAGCTTGCTTGGATGCGTGATGTTTACGATAGGATTTTTCGCGAACGCGCTGGACGGGAGAGTGGCGATCAATTTGATTTAGCAGGCTCGGATGAAGAAGGGAAGGAAGCTTCGCTTCCACAGATTTTAAATCCAGCTAAGTATGCGCCCGAGCTCAAAGACGGGAAGTACCTTCAGGTTGTGGATTCGGTCATGAAGCAGCTTTTCGGACCAGAAGCTCAAGCAGGCATTGCCCACGCAATTTTTAAACCAGCCGGGAATGGTGCGGCCACCCCATGGCATCAAGACGAAGCCTACTGGGACCCCGCCCTCCAGTATTACAACGCCTCGATATGGATGCCACTCCAGGAGGCAACTATAGAAAATGGATGCCTATGGTTCAAGCCAGGAAGTCACGAGTGGCCGATTCTGGAGCATCGCCCCATTGGAGGCAATGCCAAGATTCATGGCCTAGAGATGGTCGATTTAGGGGTTCTCACCGATCCGGTTGCTTGCCCTCTTCCAGCGGGTGGAATTACAATTCATCGAAACCGAACGGCGCACTTCGCGGGTCCGAATGTTTCCGCGATCCCCCGCAGAGCCCTGATCTTAGGTGCAGGGTTGCCAGCCTACAAGTACCCGAGTGAAAGACGATTCCCTTGGAACGAGACCAAACATACCGCTCGAGATGAGCGTGCAGAAGCTGCTTCAAAGGCCTAAGTCCAAACCGAAAATCCTCTCCCTTAAGCGAGAGGATCTTGGTTTTTCGCGTTCTTCTTTCGAACCACGTGCTGCCATCGGTCTCGGCAGGTCTTGTTGCAAACTGGCTCCCAAGTGTCTTGGCAAGCAGTGCAGACGAAATAATCCTTGCCGCAGTACTCGCAAGTCCGTTTGATTTCAGCCGTCAAACCGCAACCAGGACAGTTTCCGAGTCGAGTGGTTGGTTTAAGATTCTGATCCAGGGCAACACGCTCATCAAACACGTAACAATCACCGTCGAACAGCCCGTTTGGGTATTCAGCGAGATAACCAATGATTCCGTCACGCAGTTGGTAGACCTTCTCGAAACCTCGTTGATGCATCTCAAGAATCGCTTTCTCGCATCGAATTCCTCCTGTGCAGTAGATAAGCACGGGTTCCTCCTTAGGGATTTCAGCGGAGTCGAGGTACTTGCCCCAATCTGAGAAGTTGTCTATCTGAGGGTCGACTGCACCGACAAACTTGCCTGCCAAGGTCTCGTACTTGTTTCGAGTATCTATGAGTAAAGGTGGGTTTTCTGCCGAAAGCATCTCATGCCATTCCTTAGGCGTGAGGTGATGATTTTCCACCTCATCAGGAACGAGGTCGGGACGTTTCATGCCGACGATTTCCAGCCGCTTATCAACGGAGAGGCGGCGAAATGGTCGAACATTGCTTTGGGAATCCTTAAAATGGACCTCTGTTCCAGCCCACTCACAAATCTTTTGCTTGAACTTGGGCAGAACTTCTGGGTCGCCACTGACCGTCCCGTTGAGACCCTCTGTCGAAACGAGAACCAATCCTCTCATCTGGTGGTCGTCCATCCATGATCGGATTTCTTCCCGAAGATTGTCAACTCGCTCTTCAGGAATAGAAACGAAGCGATAAAAACAGGTGATATACCACTGGATTGTGTCGACCATATTGAGAAAGTACCTTGAACTATGACGGACAAAGCATTGCGGGGTTCGACAAAGTGTCGAACCCCGCATGAAGTTGTTTGATTTTGTGAGTTTTACTTCGCTAACGCTTCGTCAATGGCGGCCAAGACCTCGGGGCTGTCTGGAGCATCCTTGGAGCGGAATCGCTTGAAAACCTTTCCGTCCTTTCCAATTACGAACTTAGTGAAGTTCCACTCAATGTCATCTTGACGATCGCTTTTTGCAATCAGCCATTTGTAGAGCGGATGCTCGTCTTCACCCTTCACCGAAATCTTGGAGAACATAGGGAATGTAACGTCGAACTTGGAGGTGCAGAACTGCTTGATCTCAGCATTGGATCCGGGCTCTTGGGCACCGAAATTATTGGCAGGGAAGCCAAGGATCACAAAACCCTTATTTTTCTTCGATCGATAGAGTGCTTCCAGTCCCTTGTACTGAGGGGTATATCCACACTGGCTGGCGACGTTTACAACAAGGAGAACCTTGCCCTTATATTTGTTGAGAGACACTGGCTTGCCGTCGATGTTGTCCATCTTGAAGTCGTAGATCGACTTTTCACCAGCAACATGTTTACCGGTCGTAGCCATTACGGCAGAGACGCATCCGGCGACAGCGACGAATCCTAAGAGAGATGAGAGGGCGTTCATGGCTATGCCAGTCTACGCATTCTGGGTGAATTCCGTTTTGTGTGATTTCTTTAAGGTCGGCTCAAGTTGACCTTTTGAAAAGAGAATCGCCGCGTTGGCCCCTTCTCTGTAGATCAAAAGTGAGGGGCGGTATGTTTGTTAAGAGTGGATCCGCCGGAACCTTTGATCCGGCGGTCTTGGTATGCGCACTACCTATTCCATGGTCGCAAGCCGGTAAAGAATGTGAGCGTAGATACGGCTCATTTTAAAGAGGTGCTCTACTTTCAGTCGCTCGTCAGTTTCATGAGCCTTGCCATCTCCGTCCCAGCCCGTTCCGATGCTAACGGTATTCGGGATCGCTCGGGCATAAGTTCCGCCCCCCATGACTCCAGGTTTCTTGCGTTCGCCGGTTTCCTCTTCATAGACGTCTACGATGGTCTTGACCAAGGGGTGCTCTAGCGGAAAGTAAAGAGAAGGGCTGTCTCGAGTGACTTCAAGAGTGAAACCGCTCTTTAACTCTGCGAGATACTTTTCGCACATCGCTTGCAGCTGTGTTCCAGTCCACGTTGAAGGGTAGCGAATATTGAAAAGCAAGTTAAGCTTGTCACCATCTACTCCCACAATGCCAAGATTACAAGTCAGGTCGCCACTTACCTCATCTGAGCCAGCGATTCCCAATCCTGCACCACCAATGTGTGCGGTTTCGAGTAGCTCCGTGTAATAAGTCTCATTGCTGAGAGGCGCAATCTCATAGAGGAATCTCAGAACTCGAATTGCGGCCGAATCGCCAAGGAAGGGCTGGCTTCCGTGGCAGGCTTTGCCAATGGCGTAGATTCCTAACTCGTTGCCTTCCCAAGAATAGGAAACGTTACGATCCCAACTGTCAGCAAGTTTGCCTTCAACATGTGCCTTTGCCGACGGTGCCACACGAACTCTGGCTGCGCAAGAGTCGATCACGATGTTCGGACGTTGGCCCCCTTCGATGCTGAGTAATTCCATTTCTCCTTTGCAGAGTGGAACGGTCAGTTCTAGATTGGCGATTCCTTTTTCGCAGTGATAGAGTGGCCAGCCTGAGTCGGGAGCGACGCCATAGGTAGGTGCTTCTTCCGTTTGAACGTAGCGAGCAACACAACCAAAGCCTGACTCTTCGTTGCATCCAAAAACCTGTCGCATTCGAGCAGGAATATCGGGACAGCATTCTTGGATCGCCCGCATGGCATAGAAAGAAGCCATTGTAGGCCCCTTGTCATCGGTAGCTCCGCGAGCATAGATGTAGTCCGAATCGATTTCAGCTCCAAATGGAGCATGCTTCCAACCGGGACCAACAGGAACGACATCAAGGTGTCCTAGGGAGACAATCAGTCGATCGCCTTGGCCGAAATCGGCGTAGCCAATATGACCCTCAAGATCGGTGGTCTTCATACCGAAACCTTCTGCCATCGAGAGTGCCAAATCGAGCGCTTTTCGATTTTCTGCACCATAGGGAGCGTTAGGTTGGGGTTCCGACTCCAAAGAAGGAACTTGGAGCATCTTGATCGTATCGTTTAAGAGGTCTTGCTCGTGGGCGCGAAGCCACTCTTGGATCTTCTGGATCATTGGGTCAGCCATGAATTCGACTTTACCCGCGATCAAACCTTGCAGTTATCTGAACCGATTTCCGGGTATGAACGATGCCGTAATGTCTGTGCAAGCAATTCGTCTGGCTTTCGTTAATCGTTTTGGCATCGAACCCAATATCTTTGCGGTCTCTCCCGGAAGAATCAACTTGATTGGCGAACACACCGATTACAACGACGGCTTTGTTTTCCCAGCCGCGATAGATCGGGGACTTACGATTGCGGCACGAATTACGGATGGACCGACTCAGACTTTTTCGCTCCAATTAGGGGAAGGAGATGAGTTCAATACGACGGAAGTAAAGCCTGGATTTACGACGAGTTGGTCGAAATATTCGGCAGGAATGAATTGGGCCCTGACCCAATCGACAAGTAAGCCCCTGCCAAATCTAATTGCGGTAGTGGACAGCAATATTCCCATCGGAAGTGGAGTCAGCAGTAGCGCGGCGTTGGAGTTAGCCTTCGGAGTCGTGTGGAACGAGCTGGCAGATCTTGGTTTAACGAATCAAGAGCTTGCAAAACTGGGGCAGGTCTGTGAGAATAAGTTCGTTGGAGTGAACAGTGGAATCATGGATCAGATGGCGTGTGCATTAGGCAAAGATGCCATGGCGATCTTCCTTGACACACGAACACTTGAGATTCAATACGCGCCCGTTCCTGAGGGACTTTCGATCGTTCTTTGTGATACGAAAAAAGAGCGCGCTCTAACGAGTTCGGCTTATAACGAAAGGCGGTCTCAGTGCGAACAAGCATGTGAATGCATGGGAGTTGCCAAGTTGAGGGATGCGTCTCTTCAGGATCTGGAGCTCGCTAGGTCCAAAATGTCGGAAGTCGTTTACCGTCGCGCGAAGCATGTGATCACGGAAAATCAGCGATGCCTTGATTTTAAGGATGCTTTGGCATCTGGCAATCTGAAGGAAATTGGCGAACTAATGAAGGCTAGCCATGAAAGTTTGCGTTGGGACTATGAAGTTAGTTGCCCAGAGCTAGACGCGATGGCGGAAGCCGCGTGGACATCTCCAGGTTGTGTCGGTGCTCGAATGACGGGGGCTGGATTCGGCGGAGCTTGCGTCGCCATGGTCCAAACTTCCGAACTAGACGCGTTTACCAGCAACTTGTTGGCCCAATATCATGCAACTACGGGACGAATTGGGGAAGCCATGGCCTGTAACATTGTTGATGGTTCGCGTGTCCTGAAAGCCTAGTAGGTCTACCTGTGCTAAGTGTTTCGCAAAAAGGATTAAGTACACCTTTTTAAGGGGTGAACTTCACGGACAATAACTGACGTGATGCAGGGGCTACCTGCACAACTGATTTGAGTAGTTGGTTAACCGCGTATCAGGGGAGCGGGGAACAGGTCTGGAGTTTATATTTGGTTCTCACTGGAGTTCCTCTTCAGACTTATTTGCGACCAACTAGAGCGATTGTTATCACGGGGTGGTTTATGACGGGTTATTCAGCTTTTACGATTGAACGCGCGCAACGTGCGATACGCCTTACTAAAAGAGAAATTGAAGTTCTCACCTTGATCGCTCAAGGTTGTAGTAGCAAAGAAGCCGCTGAGGCGCTCTTCGTTTCAAAGAGAACGGTTGACTTTCATTTGGCTAACATTTACGACAAGCTTCAAGTGAATAACCGAGTTCAGGCCTTTCGAGCCGCCACAAGATTAGGCTTGATTCCGTTCGAACCGACCTACAATCGAATGCGAGATATCTAGACATCTCTGAGATGTCCTTTGAAGCGATTCCACGGCAAGTTTGATGGCAAGGCATGACAGCCGGCTAAAGTTGCGATCATACTTGTACCGTGGGAAGCAATCCAGTTCGTTATTTAGAACCTGAGCAGGTTCGTGCTTTCCGCCCGGAAGGCGCCATTCACCCTCGGATTGAGGTTGTTGATGAGTTCGTGATTCTTTCCGGACTCATAAAGCGTATTTTTCCGCTCAGCAATCCAAATGATTACCTTTCCATTCAAGATGGAAGTGGCAAAGAATTGGGTGTTCTGAAAACGCTCAATCGACTTGATCCAGACACCCTTGCCATTCTGATTGAAGAGCTTGACCGCAGGTATTTCACGCCGCGAATTTTACAAATCGATGCGCTTCACAATGAAGCGGGAATGTGGCGATTTGACGTGCAAACCCAGCGAGGAAGCACGAGATTCTTCGTGAGAAACTGGCGGGACAATGCTCAAGAAATCTCAACAAATCGGTGGCAGATTCTGAGCGTTGACGGCGCCCGTTTTGAGATCATGAATTTGGAGGCCCTTGACGCAAAAAGTCAGAGACTCATGGACCAGCTTCTCTAGCTGGATCCTCGATGCGATCTATCCTCCCAAATGTGCCCTTTGCGGGGCATTCTCGGCTGCAAACCCATGCTCTCAATGTATGGGTGAAATGCAAAAACTTTCTCCCGTTTTTGCTTACTATGAAGATGGTGCCCTCGATTTTCGAGGTTGTGTCTATCGGTATCCTGGCAGAGCAGGTCAGGCGGTTCGAAAACTCAAATATCAGCGTGCCACTTCATTAGCTGATTCGATGGCTCAGATTCTCGCTCAGTCGGTTCTTGAAGAAGGAGCCGAATTTGACATTGCGGTACCGGTTCCAATTCACTGGTTCAGACTTGCTTGGCGTGGATTTAATCAAGCTGACTTGCTTGCGTCTAAGCTTCCAAACCGTCGACTTTGCCTTCGACGAGTTCGCGCGACTCGACCTCAGGCGGGCCTGACAACAGAGGAGCGACTTTATAACCTGGAAGGAGCTTTCGAAGTGATCGTTCCGGTTGCGGGCAAGAAAATTCTGCTCATTGACGACGTTGTGACGAGCGGAAAGACAGCCAATGAGTGCGCAAAGGCTCTTAAAGCGGCTGGTGCGATCGAGGTCGGAGTGCTAGCCTTTTGTGGCGAGAGCATTCCGGGATTTACGGATGTTCAACGTTACACTGGCGAATAAGCTTACGAAGAAAAAAGACGCGGTTAAGCTGGATGCAAGCTGTTCGCTCGGGAGCCAACCGCTGAACTGAAAGACTAGAAGCTGAATAAAGGTCCTTGCTTGGTCGTGAATGCCAAGGGCCTGCCGGACTTGCCAGTGCCAATCGGTGCAGAGGCAGTAGCCCAATCCATATTTGATCCCCATCAGGCCCCATGAAGCGGCGGTGAGAGCCAATGTGACCAGATTCCAGCGTAACGTTTTTGTAAACATCCAGCCAAGCACGTTGAAAAGTACGAGGGCAGTGTGAAAGATGAGAAAGAAGACATTGAGGAACTGGAGCATCCATATCGGCATGTTGAAATTCTATTGCCGGGCCCTTGATGATGAGTGCCGAATTTTGTAAGACCAAACGATCCGATCAGCGAAGCTCAACGATGGAAGCAACCGCAAACGATGCTATGCCTTCGCTACGACCGATTGAACCCAGTTTTTCATTGGTGGTGGCTTTGACACTGACTCGCCTCCGGTCAATTCCAAGAGCTTGAGCAACGGTGGCGCAAATATTGTCTGCCTGTACCATCACTTTCGGAGACTCGCCGATAAGCGTCATGTCCAGATTTACGATTTTCCAACCGCTTTCAGCAAGGAGGCTTGCCGCATGTGTTAAGAAAACAGACGAAGGGCATCCGGCCCATTTGGGATCAGTGTTAGGGAAGTGTTGTCCAATATCCCCCAAACTCGCTGCCCCTAATAGTGCATCACATGCGGCATGAATAAGAACATCTGCGTCGCTATGACCTTCAAGACCTCGGTGGTTCGCAAAATGGATGCCACCAAGAAAGAGCTTTCGGTCGGGATCACTCGAAAATGAGTGAATGTCATATCCAATGCCAGTACGAGTTTCTGGATAACCCAACATAGAACGTGCTCGAACAAGATCTTCCGGTGTCGTGATCTTGAAATTGATCGGATCGCCTTCCACGATCTCGGGGTTGACTCCGATTGCTTCTACAAGAGCCATCTCATCGGTGAGTTCGGTATCTGTTGCAAGATGAGCTCGCAAGAGTAGCTCTCGAATCGCTGCCTGAGGAGTCTGCATCGCAACGAGACAGGTTCGATCGAGGGTCCGAACGGAATTGAGCCCAATTTCCTTAATCGTATCGACCATCTTCGTGGCCACCGCGGCCGCACCCGTTTTGCTTACCGCTTCAATGGTACGTGTTATGAGGTCAGTTGAAACGAATGGCCTGGCTGCGTCGTGAATGAGCACGATGTCTGCTCCTTCGGCCGCGATTACAGCATTCTTGGAGCTTTGCTGACGACTCTCTCCGCCCGCAATAACGCGTACTTTTGAGCTCAACCTGTTGGTGAGTTCGATAAGTTTTTCAGGCGAAGTCACCAGAATGACTTCATCGATAAGCGGATGGTTTAAGTAGGTATCGAGTGACCACTGCCACACGGGTTTGTGACCCAGAATCGCTTCCGTTTTATCGGTGCCAAATCGGGTTCCCCGACCGGCGGCTAGGATGGCAGCAAAAGTGGTCACTAGATTTGTCTTGGGGTAATTGGTTTTCGACGAGTTCTTAACTCGTAAGGAGGTGGTTCTTCTTCATCGACCTCACCAAAAATCATTTTGCCCCTTTCCGTTTGAATAACTTGCGTCACGATGACATCGACTGTCTCACCAACGTGATTCTTACCATTCTCGACAACCACCATCGTGCCATCTTCAAGATAACCAACACCTTGGCCTAATTGGTTACCTTCGCGGATAATGTGCAACTCAAAAGTCTCTTGAGGCAATACGTTGGGACGTAGGGCTAGTGCTAAGTCATTGAGGCTCATCACATGTACGTCTTGGATCTCAGCGACTCGGCGAAGATTGAAATCATTCGTAACGATGTCTGCACCGATCGCTTTAGCGAGGCGTACAAGTCGAGCGTCGACTCCATCACCTTGCTCAGGTGCCAATTTATCGTGGATGGTTGTTTCCACGTCGAACTCGTTTCTCATGTGATTGAGAACTTCGAGTCCCCTTCGACCGCGTTGCCGCTTCAGGGCATCGTGGCTGTCCGCAATGAACTGTAGCTCTTCGAGAACAAACCCAGGAACATACATCTCTCCAGAAAGGAATCCCGTTTTGGCTACATCGTATATGCGACCATCGATGATCACGTTGGTGTCTAAAAGTTTGATGCCACTTCGCCGACGACGGACGGTTCCACGGGTCCAAGGCAGAATTTCAGCCATGGATTGGAGCGTATAGACGCTTAGAGCACCTAGCCCCACGGTGACCCCAAGAATGAGGATCAGTCGGAATTGCCCTGGGATATCGAGGGCTTGAAACATGAGAAGCAGAGGTACCGAAGCAATGAGGCCCGCGAAAATGCCAATAAAGAATGTGACCTTGTCACCAATCTCCATTCGGTCCCATCGATTGCCGATTCCTTCGATGACTCGGACAAATCGAACACCGACGAAGGAACCCAAGATTGCTCCAAGGACGGCAAATGGTGGAACCGTAGTGAAGACTGATTTCTTGAGTGGTTCAACAACCGCTAAATCCGGGCTGGACTTACGATTGATAAGCAGGTTCCCAATGATTTGATAAAGCAGGTCCAAAGCGGCTGGCGCAATTGACCCTAGCAAAATAGCACCTAAGACCGCGCACCCAAGAACCGCGATCGTTTTAACCGCTCCCTTGGGACCTACCATCAAGGGTAGTCCGCGCTTCTGTCCGGGTAGTGCCTTCATCTCATTAGTCCTTCCGTGATCCTAAGACGTCTATTTTCGCTCTTTCTAAAAATGTAAACGAAAAAGCCGTGTCAACGTTCCCATCTCCTAACTTTACATGTCCAGCGGATAGCTGAATCTGGTCTGTTGTTGAATCAACTCCGATCCACTTTGAACCATCCCAGGCTTCTGCCCAAGCATGATAGTAAAAGGTACCGTCCCAGTTAACCAAACCGCTTGCTAATCTTGCTGGAATTCCTGCAGATCGAAGTAAAGTTACCGTTAAAGTCGCGTAATCACGACAAACGCCTTCTTTGCTGTCAAGAACTTCATTGGCGTCTCGAAGGACTCCAATGCCAGCATTCGGCTTCATGACATCATAGACGTACTTTTGGATTGCAAAAGTAGCGCCTAGTAAATCACTTTTTGAAGACATTAGTGACTTGGCTAAAGTCTTAAATCGGATGCTGTCGCTAGGGATATTCAGGCTCGGCTTGAGCCACTCCGGCTTTTGCTTTCCAGCTTTTGCAATTGAGCACGTGGGTTCGGATTTCAAGGGGATTGGGTGAACTTCAACGACCCATGAATCCTTTTGTTTTGTCACCGTTTGGAATGTATCGTTGGGGATTTGGGATAGATTTTTGCCTGCAATTCTCAGTTTCAGCCAAGTCAGGTGAGAAGGGTCCTCAAGCGGTTTATCGGTTTGGATAGAGGTAGAAAAAGCCAGATCTGTCGAAGGTTCGTAGGCAGAGTTCTTGCTGAGGGCAACTTTCATCGATACGGGAAGCATTTCGATTCCTGCAGGTCCCTCAACACGGACGAGTTGTCCTTTTTTCCCAACGAACACTTTCATGTTTGATCGCGGGTCTGCAACCTCAATGAGTGTCGCGGTGACTTTCTGGCCCCGAACTTGAGTCGTCGTGAGTCCAGTCAGCTTCACGTCGTTCTTGATAAAAGATGCGGTGGATGGGTCCAGCACAAAAAAGGTCTGAGTACTGCCTGTCTTGATTCCTTTCTGAAGTACAACGGTTAGAGGATCATCGACCACTTTGCCGCCATGAGGGATAGAAAGCGACTTCTTGGTTTTTGCGCCCCCGTTTTGGATGATTAGGTCGACGGTCCTCGAATGAAAGGTAGCGTCGACTTGGTTGCTCCTGCCTCCGCTTTTTGTGTTGGACCACATACGTAAAGGAGTCCCGGATGCGGTAGACCAAGAAATCGAGTCCATTTGAATCTGCATGGGCGTTCCAAGCAGGCTCGTATCCATGACCGTTCGGGATGTGCTTTTGATGGCGCTCTTGCCCGAAAAATGGGCGGGCATACTGCTGTAGGAAGCGTATCCTACTTTCTTGCCCTGCATGTACAAGCCAAGATAAGTTGTCTCAGCCTGGGCGAAAGTTGCCACTGATAGAACGGATAGTGCGAAGACAAATCTCATGGAGTCTTTCTCCATACTGTCAGAAGATAGCTCAGGTTCGCAAAAATAACTTCAAATACTTCTGAAATCGTGGAGACTTCGAAGTGAAAACTGCGTCCCTTGCTAAGGTGAACGGTCGTTGTCGTCAAAAGTTGTGGCTTGACATGCCACATGACACGAAAGTAGAGTGCCAAGGCCCTAAAGATTCTTAGTAGTTAAGCCAAAGCGATCACCAACGCAGTCACAAATACGTAGAGCAGCATAGAAAATCCGATCAAACGATCAATTTAGATAAACATGGCAAAGAAACTCGTCATCGTCGAATCGCCCGCAAAAGCGAAAACCATAGGCAGCTATCTCGGCAATGACTATGAAGTCCAGGCAAGCGTCGGACACATCCGAGACCTCATGCCGAATGCCAAGGGGCTACCGGACGAGCACAAAAAGAAATGGTGGTCCGACTACGCTGTTGATGTAGACAATAACTTTGAGCCCTTCTATGAAATTCCACCCGAGAAGGTGGCCCAAGTTAAGAAGCTTCGGGAGGCGATGAAAGGGAAGGACACCCTCGTGCTCGCAACTGACGAAGACCGAGAAGGTGAAGCTATTTCGTGGCACCTTCTCGAAGTACTGAAGCCGAACAAGAATGTCCAAGTTAAGCGCATTGCCTTCCACGAGATCACACGCGACGCCATTCTCAAAGCCATGGAATCTCCACGACAAGTGGATACCTGTTTAGTAGAAGCTCAAGAGACTCGCCGCATTCTTGATCGTCTCTATGGTTACACGTTGTCACCTGTGCTCTGGTCACGAGTGACGAAGAATCTTAGCGCTGGCCGAGTTCAGAGCCCCGCCGTGAAGCTTATTGTTGAACGCGAGATTGCAAGGCGAAACTTCCGTGGTGGTTCTTATTGGGATCTACGCGCCACTTTTGAGAGTGAAAAGCAGCGATTTACAGCCGACCTAAAGCAAATTGACGGAGTCCGCGTAGCCAATGGAAGCGACTTTGACGACAAGACCGGTGAACTCAAGGGAGGTAAGGACCAAAAAGTCATTCTCCTGGATCAGAAGAATGCCGAAGGTCTAGCCGACTCCGCGCGAACTGCTCGTCCATATATCATCTCGCGCCTTGAGACAACTGAAGGATTTGAGCGACCTGCGCCTCCGTTTATGACGACGACCTTGCAGCAAGACGCAAACCGAAAGTTTGGCTACAGTGCAGATCGAACGATGCGAATTGCTCAGGGACTCTATGAAGGAATTGATATCGGTGGCGAACAGGTCGGTTTGATCACCTACATGCGTACCGACAGTTTGACCTTGAGCGGCGAAGCCCTCGGACGCATTCGCGAACTTATCGAACGAGAATACAGCGAGTGCCTTCCCGATAAGCCTCAAAACTATGCGAACAAGGTTCGAAATGCCCAAGAAGCTCACGAAGCTATTCGTCCAACGGATGTCAATCGACGGCCAGAAAAAATGGCTCGTTATCTGAACGAAGATCAGCAAAAACTTTACACACTGATTTGGCAACGCACCGTTGCCTCTCAGATGAAGCCAGCAAGGGTTTTACGAACGGAAGCCGATGTTACCGTTCAATCAGAAGGGAAGAACCTAACCTTCCTAGCCACCGGCAAACAAATCACTTTCGATGGATTCCTTCGGGTTTACATGGAAGGAAAGGACGACGAGACCGATCCGAACGAGCGTAAATTGCCGACTTTGAAGAAGGGCCTGGAAGTTGAACCGGTTTCAATTGAGCCCCTCGGCCACTCTACAAAACCTCCCGCACGATATACCGATGCCACGCTTATCAAGAAGCTTGAAGAGCAAGGGATTGGTCGTCCAAGCACTTACGCCTCGATCATCTCCGTGATCATCGATCGTGGATATGTCCGAAAGCTTGGAAAGCAGTTGATTCCAACGTTCAAGGCGTTCATGACCATGGAGGTCCTTGAGAATAACTTCAAGGAGTTGATGGATCTTGGGTTCACGGCTCGAATGGATGAAGTCCTAGACGAGATCTCAGAAGGGAAGGAAGATTCTAAGACTTACCTCTCAAACTTCTTCTTGGGCGACGACGAGAAACCCGGTCTAAAGAAGATGGTCGACTCGCGAAAGAAGGAGATACCTTATCCAGTCTTTAATGTTGGCACCGACGAAGCGGGCGAACAAGTTATCGTCAGGAATGGTAAGGATGGCAATGCGTTTATCCAGGTCGGAGACGGCGACAATAAGAGGTACGCCAATGTCCCAGATGATCTTGCCCCGGCTGATTTGACGCTGGAAAAGGCGATGGAACTCCTTGCTCAGAAGCGACCCGAGAATGAGTCGATCGGAATTGACCCCAGTACGGGGCGACGACTTCTACTAAAGAATCGGCAAGGCTATTACCTCGAGGTCGAAAGAACTCCCGAAGAGATTGAAGAAAAAGTGAAGCCGACATGGATCAGCCTGCCTCCCGGCGCTGACCCTCACCGGATGTCACAGGAAGACCTGGACTTTATGTGTTCTTTACCGAAGACAATCGGTAGTCATCCCGAGAACGGGCAGCCAATCGTATTTAAGATCGGCAAGTTCGGCCCTTATCTGGAAAATGCAGTTGAAAGGCGTACGGTTGAAGATTGGCGATTGGCGTTGACGATGACTGTCGACCAAGCCGTGGAGATCCTCAGTCAGCCTAAGTTTGGTGCTAAAAGGCAAGCTGCATCTGCGATCAAGGAATTCGGTGTCCTGGAAGGTTGTGCGGGCCCTGTTAAAGTCCTTGCGGGCCGGTTTGGACCGTATATCACGGATGGCGAAACGAATGCGACTCTTCCCAAGGGCACAAATCCTGAGGCAGTCACGGAGGATCAGGCAAAGACTATCTTGCAAGCCAAACGGGATGCCGGGCCATCCACACGGACTAAGTTCAAGAAAGCACCTGCAAAGCGAGTAGTGGCCAAGAAAACGGTTAAAGCGAAAGCAGCTCCGAGGGCCAAGAAGGCGTAGCGATAAATCGCGCTAGGCAGAAGCTTGAACCGGCTACTAAAAAGTTTTAAGACTTCTAGTGCCGGGTTAGCTTTTTTAATAGTCTATCTTCTTCCCGACCTTCGACGACCATTGTATGCAAGACGCAATTCGAAGAAAACGCACGTGCTGTCGATCAGTTTGAATCCTGTGCCTTGAGATGAGGCTAGACGTTGCTCAGAATGAGCGACTTCCTTCAGTCAATGTAAGATCAGAATTACGTTGCCTGTAAGTGTTATCAAAGCCCGTCAAACTTGAGCTTCTTACCATTGAGGACATTGGCGTAGCCATAGAATCAATAACCATCTCGATAACGACCGTTTGCAAATTGGTTGAGCAATGACTATTCCCGGAATTGTGTCCAACGGAAATCTTTGGACCGACATCCACTCACGCTTCAGAAATCATCCGATTTTCTAGCATAGGAAACGATCTGCAAGCCGTTCATTGGTAACAGTCATTTTAATGGGCTAGCGCTTAGTGTCATTTGGGCTTAAGAGCGTCAGCATCGTAGCATCGGCTGAATGGTAAGTAACTTCTTGCTTAACCGGTTAAACGTAAGCGAGCTTCATTGCGAAAATAATCGCAAACATTGTACTTACTCTTGCATGCAAAAGGAATCGTTCATTATCAGTCAATCTAATAATTTGTATTCAAACTGGTACTGACTGAGTATCAAAAATATAAAAGGTCATAATCAGTTGAGATATTGCATTCATACTAGGAAACGACGATAATCTCGGTTCGGTTTGACTGGACAATCCATTCGATCTGAAAACACCTTCATGACTTTCAAGTCATGAAGGTTCCTCGCTATTTATAGTGGGTAAGTGCATTTAGTTTTCCGTGAAGTAGGTAGCTCATTGTGATGAGATTCCTTGGATCTCGATAGCCTCTGGCTTTGTTCTTGGTGGCTTGTAAGACACTATGGAATCCTTCGAGTAC
>CAIUHP010000077.1 GCA_903899015.1 uncultured Armatimonadota bacterium
GATTCAACCTATGGTTCTGGCCGGATCAGAAACGCTGTTTTCCTCTGATTTGAACCTGCGCATGGGCACTAGAGGTTCAAATCAGAGGAAGAACAGCGCCACTCAAATGCGATTGCCCACACAGAAGTTCATAGAGCCCAAAAATCTGATCGTGACTGTACCTTTGAACTGTCGAGTCAACCAATGAAATATGTCATTGCGATTCCTCTACTTTGTTTTGCAGTATTAGTCCTAGCACTTGTGCTTCGCCCCTCTACGTCTGCGAGTCTTTCAGAGGATCTACAACGACCAATTGATGCGATAAAGATCGAAATGCCCCGAATTGGAACCGTTATCAAACTGCCTAAAAAAGATTACTTTGGCAGGATTATCGAGCCGGTGTATGGTCGCGCTGTGGTGGCGATGCCTGCTTGTCAATCGTGCACCCAACATCATATCAATTGGAGAACGTTGAAGGATCTTGGGCGAGAAGTTGCAACGGTGCTCGTGTTCCCTGATGCGCCTGGGCCAAGCCCTCCCGCCCTGCGCTTCCCCCAATTTTTGATTCTAGTTGAGGGTAAAGAAGCTATTCTTCCTGCTCGACTTTATGATTTTGCGCCGAACTGCGTCTGGCTAGACAAACAAGGAAAGCTAATTAAGAGCATGGCGACATTCGCACTTGATGCCACCGAGGCGGGAGCTAACAAGTGAGGAGACGGAGAGGATTTTCAGTCACCGAATTAATTTACTGTGTTGCGATTGTCACGATCGTCGCAGCCATTCTGACCCCGGTCTTTAGGTCAGCAAAGCACGCAGCACAAGTTACTTCCAGTTTGTCAAACCTCAGGCAAATCTACACAGCTTTGATGCTCTACCAAAATGCCGAGGGATCAACTGCTCAATCTGGAACCCTGAGTCAAATGGGGCTACCTACCGGGGAGCAATACAACGCTTTAAACGTGCCCGCTCCGGTTTGGAAATCACCTTGCACCAGAAACCCCAATTGGTGTGCCACACCAATCGCTATTGAATATGAGTATTTTGCTGCCACAAGCGTCACACCTTGGGAGGATGCCGTCGCAAAATTCCATGACAATTCGATTGTTTTCGTCGATATGAATTGCGCAGAGCACAGTGAACCACTGTTAAGTGACTTCATCGATCACCAAGCTCTCGGTGTTCAATTTTCGGGCACCATTCTCAAGTTGCGCAGGTCGGGAAACTATCATTTACAAGATTGGTGGCTGGGGCCAGATCCAAATCCCAGCTAGGAGTACACATGAAACGGACCTTAAGAATCATAGCTTCAGTCGCCATAGGCGTAAGTATCGCATCTACTGCAAGTTCCTATTGGGGTAATTCCCCGTGTCCGCCCACAGGCACGACATGCCCTTGCGGCAATGGCAGCCAGACGTCGACAACTTGGTGGTGTTGTATAACAGGTTCAGGGGGAGTGAGCTCAGGCTGCTATAACTGGTATTTGGCTAAATACCTATGTCTGTCTTGTGATGGATTTCCAGCCGCGAGTTCACTCCAGCCATTTTCAATAGATCATCCAGACAGCCCAGGATGCAACGTCGGAGTTAAGGGATCTTGCATCTGAAACCTGGCTCATATATCACTTTGCAAAAGGAATGGAAGGGCCTTGCAAGGATACTTGTAGGGCTTGCCATCTTGGCAATTTGCGTGTTGATCGTCATAAGACTTCAAGGCAAACAATCGGTTAAAGCCGTTGCAAACCAAGCGGTAGGCTGTATGGCGTCTGGCGACGGTAATTGCATTTTTGAGACTATCGAAGAACATGAGAAATCTGCTCTGGAGTTGACTCCAGAAAAAATATCTATTCTTTTGCGTGAATATGTATTGCCGTCCTACGGGAGCCTAGGAACCACTCCTTCTAAAGATCAAACTCAAATCGGAGATGCCGGTATCGTTAATGCGACTTGGCAATGGTCTAGATCGGGCCAGATGCACTATGTAATGGGTGCTGTCGGAGTTGCCACCCCAAGCGGTGCCAAAACAACATGCACAACTGAATGGATGATCTTCCATGCCATGGATGCCCGATACCGACGAGATGTGAATACTCCTAGCTTACTCGTGTATATCGAGGGCATAGAAAGGGATACTGAGAAACTCAAGAAGCTCGGAATTCGGGGAGTCTATGCCCCGAGCACGAGAACGGTAACAGAGTGGTCAGAAATTTTGGTGCGATACAGAAAGAGTGCGATGCAAATGGGAATGATTCCTAAAGGCTAGGAAATAGGTAGATAAGCAGGCTTAAATTCTCGCTCGGTCGATTCACATCATTCCTTAACCTTTTGGGCAGGATCCAGAGACCGCGATCAGAATGGTGGCGACAGCAAGGCGAGAAAGCGTACACGAATGTTGCCGCAAACGCGGAATCACTTGTTGATCGAGCCCAAAAACCCATGCCTTCTCAAAAAAACAAATAGAACCTCACGATACTTGGAAGCTTGCTCCCATCTTCCTTCGGAATGATTGCAACCCTGAAACCAAACCAGTTCTTTAGGATCGTGGGCGGCATCGAAATTGGCTTGTGCTTCGCTCGGAATGGCTAATCGATCTTGGTCGCCGTGAAGTATCAGAACCGGCACGCCCTCTAGTTTCGCAAGGCTATCCCCAACGTTTACTTGGAATGGATTGAATCCCACCATCGGGGCGCAGAGTACGACGCATGGGGACAAAAGAAGAGCGAGCCACCTGCCACCGATGAAATTCCACCATCCGTTAATGGCTCGATTCAAACGTCCGTAACAGCTGTCAAGAATCAAAAGGTCTGCAAGCTTAGGGTCATCACCAAGCGCAAAGGCACATGCAGCCGAACCCATACTGCTACCAAGCAGTCCAATTTTTGCACCGGGAGCCAACCGCCTAGCCTCGCGGACTCCCGCGACGACGATCGACTTCTCTTTCACCCCTAAAGTGCACTTCTTATTTCCGCTTTTTCCGTGTCCTGGGAAATCAAGCAGTAAGCACGAAATACCTTGCTTCCAGAGATGACAGGCTTCCGGTGTTAACTCGCAACGGTTCATCATGTAGCCATGAAAACAGACCATGACCGACATCGAGCCTGGGGCTTCTAGCCACCAACCGCGAACGATCACTCCGTCCAGTTCAAGCTTTACTTCCTGATATTTCACCCCCAGCGAGTCGGGAGAAAGATAAACTGGAATACGTAAAGGATGAAGACTCATCCACGCAATTCCAAATAGACCGAGCAAGTAGAGGCATAAAAAGCCCACAATCCATATCATCCGCTCATACATAACACGACGGAGACCTAGAAGGTTTGGGTTTTCAGGTGTTCTGGCTATAAGGTGGAGAGAAAATAGTTATGTACGCTCTGAACTTTTATTCTGATCTCTACGGAGACGTTCTCAGAAACAACCGGAAGACGGTTACGATCCGTTTAGGGGACAAGTCTGACAAATATCAAACCGGCATGGTGGTTTGGGTCACGATTGGACCTCGATTTGGTCGGCGGCAAAAACTATACTCTGCCATCCTTGATCGAGTTGAGGTCAAGACGATTGCTGAACTCTCTCCACGGGATATCGAGCGTGAGAATCCAGAATTTAGATCTCAGGACGACGTTATTGGAACGTTGAGCCGAATTTATGGAGATCTGATTACTCCTGAAAATCGCGTCACCGTGATTTATTTCTCTCGAATCGACGAATAGCCCTTCTTTCGAAGCAACGACGCTTGGAGCCTAAAACAGAGTCTTGAGCAGTAATCAGTCCCCATCGAAATCGCCCATCACCTTGTCCAAGGCTCTGTTTTGGCTTGTTGCGGTCCTGTGTTGTGCCCCGCTCTTGAAGATTCCTGAGAAGGCTCTGGCTTTCGTGGCTCCAGGAGCGCTCATCCTAGGCATTGCCTTGGCGCTCACTCTTGGGAATCCTTTTCCCGTGGAGTCAAAAAAGGTGAGTAAGACTTTGCTTCAAGCGGCTGTCGTTCTGCTTGGCTTCAGCATGGACCTCCAAAAGGTATTCGATGCTGGGAAGAGTGGACTTGTATTCGCGCTTGTTTCAATTTCAGGTGTATTTCTGCTCGGCTGGGGAATTCAGAAACTTCTCAATGTTCGGCCTCAAACAAGCTTGCTTGTAAGCACGGGGACTGCCATCTGTGGAGGTTCGGCAATTGCGGCGATGAGCACCGTAATGGACTCTCCGCAAGAGGATGTTTCGGTTGCGGTGGGCACGGTTTTCTTGTTGAATGCCATCGCGCTCGTCTTATTCCCACCGTTAGGACATTTGCTCAAGATGACGCCGGACCAGTTTGGTTCTTGGAGCGGCATTGCCATTCACGACGTGAGCAGTGTTGTGGGGGCGGCTACCGCATTTGGTGGAGGCGCGGTTCAGACTGCCACCGCAGTAAAGTTGAGTCGAGTCCTCTACTTGGTGCCGATCACTCTGATCGCCACCTATTTCCGAAATCGAAATAGCGGTTCAGCAAAGTCGGCATCCGTTCCCATTCCTTGGTTTATCGGACTGTTCGTGTTAGCCAGTGTGCTGAGCACCTATATTCAACCGGTGCATACTTTGGGACCAAGCATCAAGCTCATTTCATTGTCAGGCTTTTCGCTCTCCCTTTTCCTCATTGGCGGAGGTATTTCAATGAAGACGCTCAAAATGGTCGGAGTTCGACCGCTCATTCAAGGAGTGGCCTTGTGGGCATTCATCAGCGTAGCAGCGTTGGTTGTCGTGCTAAAAATGTAGGGGCTCTCATTTACAAGGGGAGATCTTGACAAACGTAGAGCCCGCCAATTGAAGGACGTTTGATCGGGGCGCAGAATCGATGAATCGTTGCGACAGTTCTCGCAATCCGATTCGCCAAAAGTGCCGGTTTAGCTTAATGGAGACTCCGTTTAACCGAATGACTAGGCCTGGTTCGGTTCAATGTGGCACCATAATTTCAATCATGGAAACAAAAGATGTTCCAACTCCAAACAAGGAGAAGGGAAAATCGATGCCGCACCCGACGGCACAGGTTCCATTCTTCTGGCGGATTCGAAAGTGGGCGGTCATCCTAACGGGGCCACTCATCATCGTGTTTTGCGTGTTTGCATGGAACTTAGTTCCGATGAGAGAGGCCAAGTTCCAACAAAAGGAACTCGCTAACGCGTTCTTCAAGGAGTGCACCGTTGTCTTTACCGATACGGCCGGTGTACCGAGGATTCCCGACGAATGCCTTCATTCCGCGCAAAAGAAGCTATCCATAACGACGGATGCCCTTCGATCCTGGGCCCCCACTACCAGTGCGGATATCAAAGATGGTTACTGGTACGCGCATATTCAATTTCTCAATCCTGCTAAACAAGTATTTGATAAAAAGATCGGCGTCGCGGTGAATGATGTTGGCTATAACACTCCGTCGGAGCGATCGCAGCACCTCCAACCCGACTCGGTTGAGCCCTGAGAGGCACTTGGTTGTGAAGGAGTTCGAGTGCGTCAGAGGTGATTTCTGGCTAATTTTTAAGCCGCTTTGAACCTGTGTCCTGAAAAATACCGACGCTTGGTGCTGAAGCTGGCGATACGCAGGGGAGGTATCCTTAGGATCCCCACAGATGCGAAGCTACTCACGCACGCCCATGACCGATGAGGACAAGCTAGTCAAGCTTTCCGTCAATGGAATCTCTCGGCTTTTCCAATTGGCCGCTCCTTACAAGCTGCAACTCATTGTTGCCGGCCTCCTGACACTTGTTTCAAGCGCAGTCACCCTTTCGCTTCCTTTGATTACTCAGCGGGGGATCGACGTGGTGTCCAAATCGCACAGCTTGAACAATCTTGACTCGATGGTCTTGAAGATCGTCGCACTTGTTCTCGTTTCTGCGGTGTTCGGATACTCCCAGTACATGCTTGCTGCAAACGCGGGTAATCGAATTGTTAAGGACTTAAGAGTCAAGCTGTTTGCCCACCTTCAGCGACTTCCGGTGAGCTACTTTGACAAGACTCGTTCGGGAGACCTTACTTCGCACCTCTCCAACGACGTAGGCATGCTGCAAACAACGCTAACGGACGACATCGTTAAGTTAGGCGGAAACCTTGTCGTGTTGGTGGGAATGCTGGCAGTAGCCGTCTACGTAGACTGGCTCCTTACGGTTGTCGTGATGACACTTTTGACGGTCACGATGGCTGGCTTTGTTGTTTCGGGCATCGCGCTGAGAAAGCTCACGAGAAAGGGCCTTGATGCTTTGGCAGACGTCATGGGGATGATGTCGGAAGCCATCGCCAACATCCGGCTCGTTAAGGCTTTTTCTCGCGAGCGATACGAGGATAAGCGGGCTGACGAGAAGCTGAAAACGGTTTTCGGAATCAGCATGCGCAGTGCGGTGTGGGAAGGCATGATGGGAACAGTTGCCGCCGCGGGCATGACTCTCGTGATTCTGGGCGTTTTTTGGTACGGTGGTCGAAGTGTTTTAGAGGGACGAATAACGGTAGGAAAGCTGGTGGCATTCGTGATGACGATTATGTTTATCAGCGGACCCATGGCTTCGTTGGCATCACTTTGGACTCGACTTCAACGTGCAGTCGGTGCGGCTGACCGACTGTTTGCCATCCTGGATGAGAAGCCGGAAGAACTGGACATTCCCGGCGCGGTTGCTTTCCCCAATGGTCCGGGAGAAGTCCATTTCGACTCGATCGAATTTGCCTATGTCGCAGATACTCCGGTGCTCAAGAAGCTTTCGCTACATTTACTTCCCGGAAAAGTGACCGCGATTGTGGGGCCAAGTGGAAGCGGTAAGACGACCGTTTCGAGCTTAATCTATCGTTTCTACGAAGCACAGTCCGGCTCGATCAGTATCGATGGAGTTCCCATTCGTTCGATCCAGCGACAGTCTCTTCGAGAACATATTGGAATTGTGCCTCAAGACACGATCCTATTCAACGGAACCATCCGAGACAATATTCGGTACGGTCGACTCGATGCGACCGACGCGGAAGTGGAAGCAGCGGCTAAGTCGGCAAATATCGAAGAGTTTGTCGCGAATTATAAAGATGGCTACGAGACGATGATCGGGGAAAGAGGCATCACGCTGTCTGGCGGTCAACGCCAGCGCGTAGCGATCGCCCGAGTCATGTTGAAAGATCCGAAAATTCTGGTTCTCGATGAGGCTACATCTGCATTGGACACGAAGTCGGAAGCGCTCGTTAGGGAAGCGCTTGATCGGTTGATGCAAGGACGCACGACGATGGTGATTGCTCACCGGCTTTCGACTGTTCAAAACGCTGACCAAATTGCAGTTATCGCAGACGGACGTGTCGTTGAGATCGGAACTCATGGTCAATTACTTGAACATGGCGGCACTTATGCTGAACTGTACGAGTTAGTCGGCGCTTAAGCAAGCAACCCGCAGATTACGTTCGGAAGTTCGATTTGTGATTTGAATCCCAACCTCTCGTGAGCCAGGGAAGGATCCGCAATCAGATACCGGGCTTCTTCACCTTTCGCGGGTACAAATGTGATCGGAATCTCTCTCTTCGTGGAGTTCATCGCTAGGTTCACTAGTTCCAGCATGGACGTTCCCACGCCGGTACCGATGTTGATGGCTTCGCCATGAAACGTTTTTCCGATCGTTTTGACGAAAGCGTCTGCGACGTCGGAGACATGAATGAAGTCACGCATCTGACCTCCATCACCCGTCAACTGCATTCCCGTGCCCGATCGAATCGCCTCTCGGATGCGAGGAATGATTTGAAAGGGGGCCCCTTCCGATCCGTAAACGTTGAAGATTCTTAAACTACAAGCGTTCACTCCAAACATGTGGGCATATGCTCGAACGCAATTTTCGGCATAAACCTTCTGAGCAACATAGAGGGAGCGCTCGTTGTGTGGCGCTGATTCTGGTGTGCGCTGGGGGTGGTCGCCTCGATACACGCAGGTTGATGCAAAGGTCACGGGAATGCCGAGAGCTTTCGCGCTTTCTAGCACCGTTAACGTTGCACAAGTGTTATGTGAGTTCGTCTGAAGGGGTTCCAGCGTTGTTCTGTGAACCGACCCACTCCATTCGAGGTGGAAAATATGGTCGCAACCTTCCAATGCCCGATCCAGAGTTTCTCGATCATTTGCGCGTCCTAAGTGATGTTTATGGACCCCAAGGCCGGTTGGTAGTTCGCGGTCATCCAGCACAACCGCTTCGTGCCCCTCACTCGCCAAACTCCCAACAATCGATCGCCCAATCGAACCCGCTCCCGCAGTAACAAGAACCCGAGCCATGGTCGTAGTCTACAGAAAAGAACGGCCCAACGTTCTAGGTGATGCCCGTGACTTCCGGTTCCTGGGACCCTAAAGCAATCTATGTCAGAAGGGCGCCCTCGAGGACCTCGGAATTGATTCAAATGTCAAGCCGTTTTTCATTCAATATCCATTTGAGCTCCGCGTGAGGGAATGGGTGGGCTTTGGGGCCAGACCCCTCTTGAGAAGCTTCTAGGCCCTTTGCGGACTGGTTGACTTCTTGCTGCCTTGGAGCCGTGCATGATGCCCTGGTAGTCGTCAGTGGGTTCGTCTCGACGTTTGGTCTTCTAAGGATTGAGTGAGGAAGGCCTATGAATCGTGCTTATACTGGGCGCCTACAAAATTCAACTCTGGCCTCTCCCGCATGAACATCTACGATGGATCCATCATGCATGTCGATGTAGTAAGTGTAGTAAATTTCACGCTTACTACCGTGTTTTACGGAGTCATCCCAAGCATCTCGAGTTCCATCTCGATGCCTTAGGTCCTTATTCTCATTCACAACAATGCTCACCGTTCCCCAATCGTTGTTTCCAGAAATGGCATTGAGCATCACGTCTTTGCTTAAGGTTTTAACGACCTTTCCGTCAAATTCGATTTTGTGATCGACCCATGACAACACATGTCGCTGTGGCTTGAAAGCAATCCAACTTCGTCTAAAGAACGGCGCGTAGAAGTAATCTTCATGCCCCTGGTAAGGGCCAAAATCAGCATCTGGAATACTAGGCCACAAAGATCGCCTCACAACCTCGTTGAACGGGCGACCAACCTTCTCGAAATTGTATTTGTTGATCGTGCCGGTCCATGTACCGTAATGAGGCAACCCGTTGAATAGGGGGTTACTTCGCTTCAAGTTATTCATCATGCACGGTTGATTTAACTTGAAGTCGAATCCGTAGAAGAACTGAAGCATCTGATCTTGAATGGTTTGAAGTTTGCCGTCAAACGGATTCCAAAGAAACGTCTGACCTCCGCGCGAAATAAGTGTGAGTCCAGATTCCTTGAGCAGTAAGAAGTCATACATAGGAGTCTTACGCATCCAGGGCGCTGAGAACGATATGCATTTCCCGGTGGCAGAGATGAATCTAAGAGAGCCTTGATTTTTGCCGGGAACTAAGATGACCCTAGGTGGCATGACTAAAGCTGTCGGAGCGACTATGAAAAGTATCATCTCAGAAATATTTGACCCGATCAACATTGCATATTTGGTGAGCGCATAAGCGTGGCGGTCGTGGTCTCGGCGGAGTTAGGCCTTTGAATTGAGAACAATTCAATTTATTCCATTAACCAGTCTCGATCACAAACCAGGGCGTCTCGTTCAGGACCGGTACCGCCAGAGGTGCGGAGAATTTCGTGGATCTTTCTCATATTCAGTCGTTTCCTTGCCTCTTTCGATCGCGAAAGAGGATGCTCAAGAACCGACTGACAACCCCGAGAAAGAGTGATCACTTTCACCCATTGAGATGATCACTTTGGATCATCACAGTGATCACTTTCGATTAGCCCATGCGGCGGTCATTTGCGCCTAGGCTTGTTGACATGTCTCGTCCCGCACAGAGTTACAAATTCATCGAACTCTTTAAGCCCGTCGTAGGTTAACCAGCCTTCAACCGCAACGTCTAGCAAATCAGCAAATGCACTGATCTGCACAAGTCTTAGTTTGTTATTACGTGATCGCCAGGCCTTTTGGAACTGGAGTTTGACCTGGCTTGGAAGGTGTCGCCCGAGAGCATGAAATCTAAGCCTGTTTAGCACCGCAACATCCATTTGTCTACGATATTCCACGTAATTAAGCCTGTTAATCAAATTCAAGTCGTATGTATTTGTTTTCAATTCTATCGGATGACCAGAACTGTCCGAAACAAGCACCGGTCCTCTTCGATCGTTTCGCAATCGGACCAGCCTGTTGACATCTACGTCCACGTCAAACCACGCAGGAGAAGGTGTCACATAAGCCGCAATCTCAGATCTAAGACGAGGAATACTCAACTGGCAGATACTTTTCATGCCTCTTTCGAATCGCCTAAAATCACCTGCAGTCATTGGTACATAATTATCTTTCTGTTCATGTTCTAAGGGTATTAATCGGAAAGAGTCAATGTAATGCATCCCACCGAGACAATCACTTATTGTTGATTTATTACGCGCAAACAGCAAGAAAACGAGGACATTGCTTATACTCATCAGTACCCACACCCCTTTACCACAATCGCAACCGCATCAGTAGTTCTTCTGGTCTTGCCGCATTTGTTGCAGCATTGCATAGAATAACTTAACGTGCGGCTTACGCATTGGGAAGTGTCTCTACCGCTCCAACCATTTGGAGCAAGGGCTCTGCATGGTAGTCCAGCCGCATAGAATGAGGTGCATGGTTGCTCCCAGGTCGAATCCTTAAGAGTAGCACCCGGAATAAAACAAGCCTCTGCGTTCCAGGTTATTACTGCGTTTGCGCAAGACACACGTTGTTTCGTGCTCCAATGATCAATGCAGTTACCAACACATGTTAACCCTTTGCCCTTTTCGGTTGCCAGAACCCATGCCTCAAAATAGTCAGAAGTGACTGGTTTCCCAATCACTTTGTTGTTGCAATCTACATTTTGAATTGATATTGTAACATGCTGAATTACAAGCCCTGGTACAGGGTATGTCGGCATCAACTGCACGCCCCAATCGACTTGGGCACTAGGGCAGTTATCGCTATGGGTGAAGGAAATAGTTTTACAGCCAAGTCCAAGTCCGCTCGGATCCGTGTAAGTAACGGGATTTCCCGCAGAGTATCCAAAGGGAGGTTCGACTGGCCACAAAGGGTCTACTGTAGTCCAAGTACCCGTGATATCCGTAAAATGCCGGCGAGCTACATACGAACTTGAGTTACGGAGGCTCGTGGCGCGATACCCACTGCCTCCGTTCCACAAATAGCTAGGATCAGCAGCAACGCCGGTCTTGGCAAGCAAGCCTCCGTACGGCTTGTACTGGTAGGTGTTCTCTTCGACCCCGTTTAGAACTGTTTCAACAACCGACCCAAGGGCATCGGTCCCGTAGTTCCGCATGACGCCGTTGGTCATCTCTCCAATCAGCATGCCGTCCATCGAAATATAGTTCGTTACCGCCATAGCTATTCCGCATCCTTCTGCCCGTCATCAGGACTGACCTTCCATCCCTTGTCAGTCCAGATGAATTCTTCCGTAGTCCCAGGATTGAGATCTGACTCGGTGAATCGCACTTCCTTCATTACCTGCCCGTGCTCGTCGTAGGCAAATGTGGATCGAATGTTCTGCCATTTCAAATATGGATACTTGTGATAGGAGCCGGTAGCCTTAACTGGTACGACCGTTCCGTCAGGATGCGTAATCGAAATGTTTTGGCCGTTCATATCATAAGTGTAAGTCGTTACTTGTCCCGTTTCGAATGTCTCGTCTCCCATTGTCCTAACCTCCGTTACTTAGTCCCTCAGCTCGCAATCGCGAGCCTCAACTTCTCAATCGTCTCGTTTGTTTCTATGTGCGCCGGATTCAGTTCCTGAGATCTCTCCATCCAAGTGAGCGCACCTTTCATATCTCCAGAAACCAGGCACAACTTGCCCATGTGGTAAGAGGCTTGTGGCAAGCCCCGGTCATCTAGGAACAGCAGGTGAGGTACCGCATCGTTCGGCAAACCCGCCTCAATCAAATGCTCGGCCAGCGTCAAGCGAACCTCGTGATATTCTGGGTTCTTCTCTAGCAAACCGGCTATGAACCGGAAGCCAGATCCTGGACCACCGATCGCGTCTTGGAAAGGAATGGAAAGGTTGACCCAGATATTTCCAAAACCCATTACATCACGAACCCGGTCAATCATCGCACTTGCAGTTGGGAAGTCTTTGACTTCGGTGGCCGCGCTCGCCAGTTCTACCGTGCTTGATAGATCGTTCGGCATCGCGGCTGCCGCCTGAAGCCAGAGATCCCTCGCTGCTCCGTAGTTGCCGAGTCCAAACTCCGCTTGCGCAAGCACCCGCATCGACTTGTAACCGAATATCCCATGATCGAGGCTAGTCAAATAGTGACTGTTATCCGCATTCAGGACCCGCTTGAAACACTCAATCGCTTCTGCGAACCGTTTCTGTTCCAGCTTCCAAGCGCCGATTCCGAAATGAAGCTCAGCAAAATCGGGAATCCAGGTTAGCCCTTCTTCTGCTTTAGCTATCGCCTCGTCTATTCGCCCCAATAGGAACAGTGAAGTAGCCCAGAGGTTGAAAGCCGGTCCTACCTGAGAATGAGGTCCACTTGAATGAGCAATCGACTTTGCGAACCACTCCAGTGCCTTCTCGTGCTCGCCCCAGTAGTGGTAACTCATCCCGATGTTGAAGAGCTTGAAAGGGTCAAGCGGCGTATCGGCTAAATCGAGGAACAAGAGCCGCTCGTCTCGCTCGCGCTTACGCTTTTGACCCTCTGGGCTTTCATCGTAGTTTTCGTGAACGATGTATGCGTCGGACCGCCTGGTTTCAAAGCCCGCCCTTTGAATGTTTGGAAGTATTTGCTCATGAATGCGGTGCTGGAAACGGAATTCCGGCCGGTTTCGGAAGAGCTTGATGTGGTCAACTTTGAGCCCCGGCGTCCGAGACTTCGCCGAATAGCAAACCTGCATGATGAGCCCGCCTACGTTTGCAGGCATCTTGGCCACATCATCCAAAAGCTTCATGCCTGAAGCGAAGGGAAGGACGTCGTCCGCGTCTTGCCAGTAGATGAAATCACCAGTGGCTTCTTGTATCCCCTGATTTCTAGCGATTGAGAAACTGTCCGCCCAAGGGTTTTGGATGACCTTGACCTCTGGGAACTCCCTCAATATCTCCAACGTTCGGTCAGTCGAGCCGGTGTCGTTGACAATAATCTCCGAGAAGAAAGGAAGCAAACTCTCAATGCACTCCCGGATGCAGCGCTCTTCGTTTTTCACAATGAGACAGGCGGATATCTTTCGCTTCTTCGCTTCTTGTTTGCATTGGGCAATGATCGTTTCCGGCTTGCGGCTGTAGTCGAAGTTGATCGGCTCTTCTCGCATGCCAGAAAGTGCGTCTAGGAACCCGAGTTCAAAGTGCAACTTGTACCGGTCAAGGAAGATCTGCATATTGCTATCCAGGAGATTTGGAATATCGATTCCGAGCCTGGTCAGCGTTTTGGAGCCCTCATGGTGCGTAAAGCTGTTCGTGACGAGCAAGATGCGGTAAGAAGCCATTCGGATCCGAAGGCAGAGATCATTGTCTTCCCAAGTTCCCAGCCCAAAGACTTCTGCGAAACTCCCAACCTCGTCAAGAACCGACTTTCGCACGAGCATACAAAAGCCAACCAGCATGTCTTTAGGGATGTAAACCGGAGTGCGTGCCGCAAAGTCTTCCGCGAACAGTTCCAGATTCGCAAGGTTCGTATAGGTCGGCTCAATCTGCTGGCCGTGCCCTGCCCGATTCGTTAGTGGCCCGACAGCGGCAATCGTGCCCGACTCAAGAAGCGCATTGCCGAGGCGAATCAGTCCCGCCCTCGTGATGAAGCAGTCGCTGTTAAGGAGAAGCAGGATGGAACTCGTTGAAACCTCGATGCCCCGGTTGTTCGCGTAGGCGAACCCTTTGTTCTCACCAAGCTCGATGAGCTTGATATTCCTTCCTCGAATGGCGTCTAAGACGTCAGCATCCGAGCCGTTGTCCACAACGATCACTTCATGAATGAGATCCCGGTTTTGCTCAAGCGCATCCAGGCAGCGGTCGATATCCTCAAGTCCGTTGTGGAGGGCAATGACAACCGATGGGTTCACCCAGTTCTTAACCGGTTCAATGGGCTGCCGGACATCCCAGCCATTCGCCTGACATTTCGCATGGGACGCTTCCAGGAGAGCAGAAACGGCTATTCGCTCCGTAAACCCGTAGGCACCCGGGGCTACCGGATTGAGGTTCTTCATCATCCGCTCGGAAGGCCACTTCAGCCAGACGTTTTCGTACCAGTTCGGAACAACCTCATCCTTGTGCCCCCAAGAGTTGACTTTGGCGAAGATTCGCTCATCTGGCCCGGCATAGGAAAGATGGTGGATTATGCCATAGGCTTCTCCCAGAAAGAGACTTCGACCGCCTTCGTAGTTGCGGAGATGCACATGCCTTGCCGCATTCACGGCCACCATGATGATGGGCGTGAACTGCTCGCGTGGCCGAATCACATATGCTGGCGAGCGCCAGTAGGTGTCCCACGAAACGTAGACCCGGTCTGCTAGCTGCCCTTCAGCAACTTTAACAACCGCTTGGAGCAATTTGGCTTCGATGATCTCATCGCTGTCCGGGAGTAGCGCATGCGTGTAACCATGCTCCGCTAGAAACGCAAGGACGAATTGCCGAGCTTCGTCTTCAGTTAGCCAGATTCCCTCGATGACGGTGGCACCGCACCTTTGCGCGATTTCCCTTGTGGTCGTGTAGTCTCCGCGCTTTCCACCCCACGGGTACGTGCTTACAAAAACGTACGTTGGCCAAGAGCCTTTAAACGAGTCAATCGATTCTTCGAGGAACCAGTGATCGCTATGGACCATATAACAACAAGCAATCTTCTTTTCGCTCACTTCACCGCTCCATTCACCCAATACCAAAGGTTGCCCCGATGGAAGAAACCGGGAAGCGTTTCGCTTACCGCGCGTTGCACGCCGCCAGCAAGGTCGGCCCTGCCCATATGCGCGCTGCGGAAGTTCTGCCCGCACAACACGCCGCCTCGTGCGAGCTGAGGCTTAGCGGCAAGAATGATTGATTTGACAGTGGCATAGTCGTTGCTCGCATCGATATGGCAAAGACGAATGACTCCAGTTTGCTTTGAGAGAAACTGGCATGCATCTTTTTGGCACACCTTGATATTTCCCTTCGTCATCGCTGCCATGTTCGTCTCAAACGCCGACTTCACATCACGTACCTTGAGGATCTGCACGGTTGCGTGGTCAGGAGATTCGCAAATGTTTCCTTCCCATGTGTCAATTGCGATGACCTCATCAGGCAGGGATGCGTTTGCCAAAATGGAAGTCGTAAGCCCTTCCCAGCATCCTATGTCGATGACTGCTCCAGTAAGAGGTTTGACCTTGTGGGCTAGCGCCTCAAGTGCGACGAGACAGTCATCCTCCACCCAAATCTCGTGAAAGCCGGGATCTTTGGCGGCGGCTTTTGCTTCTTCGGGAAAGTCAACTTCCGTGGCGGCGTTCTTCTTGAGCTTCTTCATCTTTGGAGTCTTAAGGTCCATCAGCATCATGGAATCGGGAACGATATCGATTCCCCAAATCTCGGTTGAGGTAGGAGGCAAAACTGGATCATAAGCTTTGCGAATACGGCTAACTAGAGCGCGCGTGCTTTCTTCCAGGTATTTCGCTTTCATCTCGGATTCCAAACTAGAGAAGCTGGTTCCGAAGTTATGGGCAACGAGAACATCCCGAGCAATGAGTAGCAGGTAACCGAACTCTCGCAACCGCCAGGAGAGTTCCATGTCTTCACTTCCGAGAAACATGCTCTCGTCTAAAAGGCCAACCTGATCCAGTACATCTCTGCGGAGCATGAGGCAGAACCCGACCAGTAGTTTGGTCTCCATAGACCTGCCTGGGTGTGTAATTCGAATGGCATGCGCCAGTTCGGACACAAGATTGGAACCGGCATACCCTTGCGGCAGATGGAACCGAACGAATTGGCTCGCAAGGCCGTTGTTCGCAACTGGCCCCACTGCGCCAACTCTCAGGTCCTGGAACCTGCCTCTCATGGCTTGCAGCCAACCCGGTTGAACTTCCGTGTCGGGATTTAGAAGAACAATGACCTCTCCTTTGGAGACAAGAATGCCTTGGTTGTTTGCTGCCGAAAACCCGCGATTTGTGTCGTTGAGAATAACAACCGTACCGGTTATCTCCGCCTGACCGCTAAGAAACGCTGCCGTTCCGTCGGTTGAAGCGTTGTCGATGAGAATAAGCTCATCATCTTCATTCAATGTAGGTCGAAGGGATGCAAGGCACTTGCCGATGGTATCGATGGAGTTGTAGGTGAGAACAATCACCGAAACGCCCGTCTTTGTTGCGGGGCCAAGTCCTCCGGCGTGAGGACCGATTTGAACCTTTGGCCGATTCGCCAGCGCGACTTCCGTTGAGTTGCCTTTGAGATCCTTCCCAGATTCAAGCTGCTTAAGGTGGCGGCTATTAGAAACATAGAAAGCGTTTGGTCTTTCGAACACGCAGTTAGGCGACGAGTCGTCGCACTCTTGAATGGTCGCAACCTTGAGCCCTTCTGCAACGGCGTAGGGAGCACTTTGGTTGCCGATGAAAAGGCTAGCGGCTTGGATCTGCTGTGCAAGTTCGAGCAGATCGTTCGAAGGCTGGTAAGGAACCTCACCGAACTCGCTTGCGAAAACCGAGTGCTCTTCCTTTGTGCCGACAAATACTGCATCAGTGCCCCACCGGCGCATTACGGCATTCCAAAAGCCGGGAATCCCTGGATGTCTGAGCGAGCGAGAGAGGACTACCTTTCCGATTGGAGCGGAAGGATTTTTAGGAACATCAAGCCAAGCCCGGTCTTTTTCATCATCCGGCATTCCAAAGAGAGTCAGATAAGCAGAGGCAAGGTTAAAGCGCTCCAGCGGCCGCTGGCGAACAGTGTCAAAGTCGAACTCCGGCTTCTTTCCGCTCCAAATCTTGATTCCACGAATATACGGCTGATCTCTGAGCAGCGGAACTAGAACTTGAATCGCACTCAGGGGAAACCCCAGTTCATCCGATGGAGCAAGGTCCAAGATGCCCCCGCCTAGTGCCCGCATTGCAGGAAGCGCATAGATGATATCGCCTAGCTTTCCCGAATGCTTGAAGGACCGATCGTCTGGAACCATGGTCTTATTCGTCCAGCCTCAAGACCCGAACACCTCTTGAGAGTCCCGATTCAAGCCACTGCTTGCCTTTGCTCTCATCGTCCAGAGCCTGGATCATCTTGGGGTTGTAGTCATGCATCGTTTCGCCGCGCAGGCGAGACGTGTCATGAAAAACGCAAACCGCACCCCTTGCGAGGAGCCCTTTTTCTTTCATTGCACGGAATTCTAAATGGCGAAACGAAATTAAGCTGTCGAAGAAAACGAAATCAAAGAGCGGTCCCGTCCACTCTTCAATGAAGTCTAAACTACGTTTTTCGTGAAGGTGGACGCGATCAATCTTTTCAGGAAATGCCCTTTCAAGCAGCTCTCGCGTGTTGCTGAGACATCTAGAGTCAATATCTACAGTGTGGATGGTTCCAAATCCATTTCGGGCTACGGCCTTTACCAGAGCAAGAGTACCGAAGCCATTACCTGTGCCGGTCTCAAGCAGGTGCGAGGGCTTGAAGAGGAAAACAAGCGCATACAGGAATTCAAGGACTTCAAGCTCCGCTGAGCCTCCATTTAGCGCATGGAACAATTCGGCTCTTTCACCCGGTGCGTGGGGATGCAGGTCCCGCTCGCACAAAATTGTGCTGAACTCAGGTTCAACGGCGGTGATGAATGGCACTCTATCACTATACGACCTTGCTCCTTGATTTGTGCAAGTGTCAAAACAAAAAAAAACATCGGTAGGGTAAAAGAATTATTGATGAATTTCAGAAAAGCTGTTGTACACTTTGATTCAGCTAACGTACGTCCGTAACTTTCATGCTATCAGCTATCGCCGCCGGTCATGTGCATTCACCGAGGAATGTGGGTCCTTTGGATACCGCTTCACATGTCGGACGCGTGGGCGTGCCGGGTGATGGCCCGCACATGACGCTTTGGTTTCAAGTGGATGGAGACCTCATCTCGCGCGCAGCGTATGCCACTTATGGCTGCCCGTCCGCGATTGCCTGCGCGAGCATGACCGCTCAAATTTTGATTGGCAGAACCGTTAGCAAGGCCCTATCGCTGACTCCTCACGATTTGGATGTCCTCCTTGGAGGATTACCAGAAGGAAAGGGTGAGTGCGCGGTGATGGCCATAGAAAGTATTCGAAACGCCCTTGGAGGGAATCCGTCTTGAAATCTTGTGTTCCGTTTGGAAGAAGTTCGTCTCTTGCACCCATTGCCTACGGCTGCGCCGGGGGCGGCGCGGATTGCGCTGACCTTTACGGCGGCGGCTCAGGGGCATGTGTCTTTGGAGCGGGGCTCCTTCCTGAACCAGGTGGGTTTCCAGCACCTCCAGCGATGGCCACGACCGCATCTAGCAGTTCTGGCCCCGTGATCTCTTGCCAGGCTCCTCAGACACCCGCGAACTAAGCCATGAACCAGAACACAAGCTTTGAGCGTCAAGGGGCATTGAGCCCAATGAGTATCGTGCATGAGTATGCACTTCGGCATCCTGAGCGCCCGATTCCATTCTTCCCGGCGGCTGGTAGAGGAATTGACAACGAAGCGCCAAGGACATCACTTCCTGCTACACCTTCGGTTCCAATTGCTCCCACTCCAATATCTAAGGAAGCTGGACAGGTAGTCACGTACAGCTTTGCAACGGCTTGCGTTTTGCCGAGAGAGATGTCTGACGGAGCACTTGAGCAGCAACCGAGTGCCAAGTTCCAAGGAGCCATTCAAGACGAAGTTGGTCGGCACCCGCATCGCCCGATTCCTCAGTTCCCCAGTGGAGCGCTTCTTGTAGATCCCGATATTGTCCTGAAAGCCCAGAAATTCGATCTCGTTATCGACCTATTCTTCAGCAGCCAATCTACTAGCAATGCGGAATATGGACGGGGCAGATCAGCAAGCCCTTGCGGCTACATCACCTCGAATGTCGCCATCGGCAATGTAGTTACGCTCACAAGAGGCGATTTCACCGAGCACTATTACTATGCCGTTGGAACCGCTGCTGGCATCACGACTTTTGCGAGTGCATGGTTTCAGACCAGTCCGACTACGATAACTTCGAACGTCACGACACTCAGTTTTGATGGAACTTCGTTTACCGAGTATTTCAACGATGGAATGAAGATCCAATACAAGAACCAAGGTGGGGCGAGCACAAAGTACGCCATCACGAAGGTTCAGGATGCAACCGGAGTTGCTCAGACTTACACGTATGGTACGGGCGTTGAAGCAGGGCTGCTCAAGACGATACAGGTCCCGGGCGGAAATGCGGTCACGCTAACCTATGGCGCAAGCAGTCCAACTTCACTCCTTTCAAGTATTCAAGATTGGGGCGGTCGCATTTGGACGATGCAATACGACGCGAACCGAAATCTGACCACGCTTACGACTCCCCTTGGTTGTATGACGGGCTACAACTACTCTCTCGTCGGAGGAGTTACGTACACGCTCAGTGGTATCACCGATCCAAGAGGCTACACCACGAGCTATTCGTACGATTCAAAAGGCAGAGTTACGACGATGTCTGCTGGAACTGGAGTATGGACTTACACCTACGGTACGAGTGTCGTTGTTGCAACCGCTCCTAGTGGAGCGCTTACAACGTACAACTACGATACCGGCAACGTCTCCTCGATTGACCGGCCCGAGGGGTATACGTCGACGTTTGCTTACAACGCGAACCGGTTGAAGGTCTCCGAGCAGGTTCCTGCCGGCACGATCTGCAGTGTTAGCTATGACACGAAGTTTTGGAAGGTTTTGACCTCTGACGATGCACTTGGCAACCGAACGACCTATCAGTACGACGCCTACGGGAACATGACGACCATGACCCAGGCGAATGGCGCGGTCACGACTTACGGTTATAGCGGAGACGGTTCGACAAGGCTGATGATCCGTAGAACCGATCCGCTGAGTCGGGTGACCAGTTACAGCTACGATGCTTCCGGACAGCTCACTGCGGTTACCGATCCGCGTGGACTCATCACGACCCAGAGCTATGACTCGAAGGGCAATATCGTCACCATTATGGCCTCCGATGGCGGAGTGACGACGAACTCTTACGACACCCTCAACCGCCTGATTGCGACCACGGATCCGCTGAACCGAACGACAAGTTACACCTACGATTCGAGCGACAACGTTCTGACCGTTACCAACCCGCTTGGTGCGGTCACGACGAATATTTACACCACATGTCTGCTAACAACTCAGATTGATCCAATGGGAAATAGGACGACTTGGACCTACGACCGGTTCATGAACCGGACGACCCAGGTCAATGCGCTGGGGCAAACGACGACTTACACTTATGACAACATGGGCTACCTGACAAGTGTTCAGGACCCGATGGGGAACACCAGCACAACCGTTTACAACTCAGCGAGACAAGTCATCGCCCAGCAAAACCCGGTTGGAAGCTTGACGAGTTACAGCTACGACAGTACTGGTCGCCAGCAGTCGGTGAAAGACCCGAACGGCAACGTCACCACTTCCGTTTACAACGCGAGAGACCAAATCGCGACGATTGACGCGCTTGCGAACCGAACGACTTCAACTTACGACGGCGTAGACCAACGGGTCACCGTGATGAGCCCGCTCGGCTTTGTGAACACCACCGTTTACGACCTTGCCGGTCAGACGCTTGCATCGATAGATGCCCTTAACAATGCGACAAGCTTCACCTACGACTCTAACGGAAACCGAATCACGGTGATGACCCCAATGGGATTCGTCAGCACCACCGTTTACGCGACGAATTCCAACCGGGTGATTGCCTCGATTGATGCGAACGGTAACCGATCCACTCAGTCTTACGATCTGGCTGGGCAAGTGGTCTCAAGCATGAATGCGAGAGGATATGTAACGACAAATGCTTACGATCTTGCGGGACGCGCCGTGAGCCGTATCGATGCCACCGGAGCGGTCTGGACATCCACTTACGATCTTGCGGGACGCAAGATCTCGGCAACTGATCCGCTCGCAAGAGTGAGCACGACCGTCTACGATGTCTTGAACAGAGCGATCTCGATGGTTTCCCCGCTTGGCAATACCACCGGCTACCTCTTCGATGCCGCTGGAAGGCGCATTGCTTCGATTAATCCTCTTGGATTTGCGAATACTTCGGTATATGATGCAGCGGGAAGAACGATTGCGATGGTCAATCCACTTGGCTATACCACGACCCTTCTTTACGATGCCGCGAGCAACCAAATCGCTCGTGTGGATGCTAATGCAAACCGCACCACATCGGTTTATGACGCGTTGAACCGGGTTCAAGCGGAAGTGGACGCGCTAAGCAACCGCGTGAGCTACACCTTCGATGCGAACGGAAGACGCACGGTAATAACCGACCCGAGAGGTGGGCTGATTACGATGACTTATTCCAAGCGGAACGAGCAAATAGCGATTGCGAACCAAGTCAACTTCGCAACGACCTATGGGTTTGATGCGGACGGAAGGATGGTCACAAGGATGTTTGCCTCCGGCGACATTACAACGATGAGTTATGACAACGTTGGGCGGCAGATCCTGAGAGTCTATGCGGATGCCACTCGGGTTACGCAAGCTTACGATGTGGTTGGAAATCTGACCACCATGCAGGACTCCACGGGCACGACTACTTACGCTTTCGACTCAGTGAACCGTATGACGGGTAAGACGGATCCTGGAGCGTTGGTCCAGGCCCATGTTTACGACCTAGCAAACCAGAGAACGAAACTTGTGGATCCTGATGGCGGAGTGAGGACTTACGCTTACGATGCGGATGGGCGATTGACGACGGTAGCTGTGACCGGGAATACGATAAGCCAGACGTTTGACGCCGGTGGTCGCCTCCTCACTTTGACTCAATCCAGCCCAGCGTTGGCCACTCGCTGGACTTATGACAATGCGAATCAGATTGTCTCGGTCACCCAGGCACTGGCAGGTGTCGAGCAATTTCGCCAAACTTTAACCTACGATCCAGTCGGAAACCGAACTCTCCAAAAGCTCAGAAACGGGTCGAATACAACTTATTCCTACGACGCAAAGAATAGGCTGACGCAGGACAACACGACCGGGTTGAACACCCACACTTACAATTACTCTTACGATTCGGTGGACAACATACTCACGAACAATGAGTCAGGAACCGTGACGACTAGCACGTACGATCTCGCGAGTCGCTTGGTGACAGCGCTAGCTGGTGCTAGTACAACCAGTTACACCTTTGACGCCAATGGGAACAACACTGGTGTCAACGTGGCCAGTGCGCTTACGACGATGGCGTACGATAAGGAAAACCGGCTTTCGAACTATCTTGCTACCGGTAAGTCCGTTTCTTATACTTACTCCGGTGCAGGACTAAAACGTGGCGAATGGAATGCAGGGGCTCCGACTACGCTCGTTTGGGATGGGCAGGACTATCTGCAGGGAAGATCTTAGCCATGGCATCCACAAACTACGTGTCAGTGAATGGCATGATCGTTGGCGAAGCTACAGGTGGTGCGAACCGCGCATACGGTACTGACGCTCTAGGTTCCGTCGTCGCGACATACTTCGGCACATCATTGGAGAATACTTATCAATATAAGCCTTTTGGAGAAGTATTGTCCAAGGCTGGGCTTGCCGTTGATCCTTCATTTCTTTGGGGAGGTGCAGGTGGATTTCGTTACATAGGCTTAACTAATTTGGGTATTTACCTGCGTGACCAACATTTAAACCTATCAGGTCGATCCATAAGCGTCATTAGGGGTTGGCCCAGAAATCAACCATATAGTTATGCCCCCGAAAATCCAGTGGCCACATTAGGTGGGCTCACTGTTTGTAAATGTGATCAGCTTCATCTTAAACCGGGAGGCAAGTTGAAGGGATTTTGCTGGAATTTAGTTAAAGATCAATCCAACTCAAATATACTTGGCGACCACTATAAGTGTAATCCAGCATATTCCAGTAATGATCAAATGGGCGTGCGTTTTCTGGCGGAAATGTACATGGTTGCAGACATTAGCTGCTCCGTACCAGTAGATAAAGCGCGTTGCAACATTTATCAATGGTATACAGAAACACAAACGATAAATGGTAGTACAACGACTGCTGCAAACGCAATCGACAGTGGCGATGGCGGATCAAGCGATCAAACTTGTTCTGGAAAAAATCCAAACCCTGTAGGTAGTGGTCAAGTTTGGACTCAATATGGTTTTGATGCGCCCGGACTTTACAATGACGACGCACTTGGTATTAATAAGCCGTATCCACACGATTGTAGCTCCATTCTGCCTTATGCCGGATGGTCTAAAGTTACGCCAGATTCCAATGGTGTTTTTAGTCTCAACTGGCATGCCTCATTTGTAACTTGTTGTGGTTGTCCTGGAAGCATGACTGCGCAATATGCAAATAGTCATTGTGTAGCATGGCATATCGACATCTCAATAACGATGTATAAGAGTCTCGCAAAGCAATCGACAGGTGATGTTTCCATCGGACTTGGAGCGTGACTGCTGAAAAGGGAGCTCTGGAAGATAACTTTAAATGTGGAGAACAATCGTATGCAAAGGTTAGTATCAATCTACATTGGGCTCTCTTGCCTACTCGACTCTATGGTTCTTTGGCGAGTCGATCATTTCGTAAACAATCTGAATAAACAATATATCAACACAGATGTCTCGTCTGTGTTGGTTCAAGAGAAAACTACTGCTAGTGGAAAAGTGTTCATTAAAGATGGGCCGATCACAACGAATGTTAATCCTTATTATCCAGTAAGAAATATTGTGCCGCGGGACTATGGTTCAGCTCGCAGGATGATCACTGATTGTTGGGTAATTCTCTTTATTGATGATATTCCGGATCATCACCTTACGCACCTTCCACTGTACATGACTACGGCCAGAGCGAGAGATAGAGCGGAGGTCTTTTTCTCGAAGCTGATCCTTCCAATTTCAAAAGTCTGGTCCCTTCTTGATGATAGTAGGCTGATCTCGAGCCTTGAAATGGCGACAGAATCTGACATGACAAGGTCGTATACAAATTTACAACTACTCGAATTGGGCTTAGTTGTTGGGTCTGTTGGATACCCGTACGGCAAGTATCACAATGTGAAAGCCGCGCAAGGCGCATTTCATATTGTGATCAAGAGGCAAGTCACTGGAATTGATGAAAGAATTGATCACGTCTACTGCTTAATTTCTCTATCCTATTTAGGTGCATTCAAGGTAGACGCTATCGAGACTCTGCTGAAGGCAAACACCTTAGCACAAGATTGCGATTCCGAGACACAAATGATCGCACTCTATCACCTCGCTAGCCGATACGAACGAGCTGGTGAATTTAAAAAGGCTCAGCTTTACTACAACGATCTGGTGCACAGATTTAAAGTATTTTCTGAATACACGGCTATAGTAAAAGCTAAAAAGTGGCTTTTAAGTCGTGCTCCACTTTAAGTCTCTAGACATTCTTGCGACATAAATGCGAATTAAAATTTTATGAGTGTATCTACATATTTAACGATCAATGGACACATCTACGGGGAGTCTACCTTGGGTGATAATCGGGCATATGGTCTTGACGCTACCGGTTCTGTAGTAGCAACTTACATTAATACAGGCCTTGAGAATACGTATCAATTTAAGCCATATGGTGAAATAATTGCAAAAACAGGAACTGGTGCTGATCCGGCCTTTTTGTGGAATGGATCTTATGGGTATCGCACAACCAGTCTGGGTTACTCTGATTGGTATGTGCGCCGCCGCCACCTTGGTTCGCCGAATAGGTTCTGGACTACGGTTGATGTATTTTGGCCGAAGCAATACCCGTATGGTTACGCATTGGCGAACCCAATTTCTTATGTTGACCCCTGCGGAGCAATGCCAACTACAGGCGGAGGGAGTGGAGGGAGTGGAGGGGCTCTCGACTGCTGTTGGATAGGTGATGAACCCAGTCTTCAAAATCAATCAAGTGTTAATAGCGGATCTCCTATACACTGTCCAACAACAAAGTGTTCTCCACATAACGACCGAGTAGGCGATTACTTCGAAGTCTCTTTAACGTTACATCCTAACGTTAGTGCTGGTGGATCTTTAATGTTGCCCCAAGTGGAATGGTGGGAATGTTCCAACGTCGGCGATACAGCAGGTATCTGGCAAAGTATGAGTTGGCTCCTACCATCAAACAAATGCAATTCCACATGGCCGCCGACCCCAGGTCAAGGCGCTTGTGGACGATCGTTAACTGGCTTCCTTTCGGACGAGCCTACGATGTGTATTGACAGGGTCAAAGAGTTGGCAAGTGGTCGAAATGGCAAGATCGGAGTTCGCAGTCTCTTTATATATGTCGCCTTTAGGCCTCAAAGTACATGTCCCTCGATTTTTCCGTTCAGCACTCCGAAGAAGCCTCTACGCCTTTTTCAACAGATAGCTTGGGACTCGGGATCCTCCACCGCTTTTTCAGTCTTGCAGACCGGCTGGCCCATAGGAAAGATTGGGCCGACAGGATGCTGGTTCGACCCCCCTGGATAAAAATGAGAAAGTTAACACTCCTGGCGACTAGTCCCATATTGTTGGCTGGTTTATTAGGGTCAATTGGAATGCGTCAAAAGGAATTTGGGCCGCATGAACTTAGGAGAATTTGGAAAGGTCCCTGTTGGGGCTATGAAGCTTTTGCGCGGACCTACAGGTTCGATGTAATCTCGATCGAGAGGATCCGAGAATTGACGTCAAAGAAGGGGTTGCAACCTTGCTTCGATAGTGTCTTTTCCCAAAGTAGTTCCCGAGAAGATTTTGTGATTTACGCAAAGCCGTCAGAGGTCAAGGGAATGGAGAAAATCATCTTTTCAGACCAAGAGCTATTAGCTGAAATAGTAAGTGTGCCAGCATTGGTCCCGCCTATGCATCTCGGACAAACACCTGAGTTAGAACTTATACCTCCAGGTTGGGAGATTGCATTGTCTCTCCCAAAACCGTATTGGAGTTGGAACCATATGCCTAGTTCGACAGAGGTTAGCGCGACCATTGGAAGTGATGGATATCAAGCGATTCAATCAGTCTTAGTGACGGACGAATTCAAAAAAATCTCTTATCACCAAAGCCTAACGAGAGTAATTGTGGTGAAGCGAAACCCTCTGTTAGCGTGGGGCAACATTTCTCCATTTGATTACTACTTTACTTTTGATAAGGATTGCTACAGATTTCAGAAAATGCCGATTGGCAAGCCCCAATATTGCGGCCACATTCAAGAATTCGAGGCTCCCATGCCAAATGATCCTCCATCCAAAACTTCAGCGGTCCTGAATGGTCGCAACGCAAAACTGAAGCATCTGAATCCAAGTTAAAGCGTTATTTTTGGTGGAAAAGAAATTGAATTATGACGCATAGGCCTTCTTCGGATTCCAAAGAGCAGTGACGCTGAAACCGAACAGTTTGCCGTCTTTTTCTTTCTAGGTTTCCCGTGATAAATTATACCTTTGGTCATGATGTACATTCCTCTAATGTTGCTCATGCGCATTCCAATAATTAACGGGGTGGCAAGACCCCCATTTTTCGGACACTAAATTCTAAGCCACTAGTGCCGGTTGCGGCGCAAGGTTGAGGTTTGCGCATTCCGCTCCAAAGCGATCAGGTTTCCGCTTGAAAGCGATCAAGATTCCGCTTGAAAGCGATCAGGCTTTTTGAGGTTATTTTCGCGTTTCCCTGACCCGGTATTACAATGATGATGGATGCCAAGGAGACGTCTGAATATGCGCAAAATACGCGAGGTGCTTCGCCTACGGTTCGAGCACAAATTAACTGCCCGTGAGGCAGGC
>CAIUHP010000078.1 GCA_903899015.1 uncultured Armatimonadota bacterium
ATCCAAGGACGAGAAAGACCAAGGCCCATCGCAAACAGCTCTTCAGATCTCATACAGAAATCATGGAACGAAAACTCGAAAAGTGTCTACTTCTATGCCAAACCTACGCTGAACCTAACCCACACGAAATGAGAGAGAGCCATCCTTGCACTCCAACCTTCGGAATGCGGGCACTTACTTACAGTCTAAATAGGCTTCCGTCAGCAAAACGTCAGCATCGTTTTGGGATCAATGTTGGAACTACTTTGCTCCTTCCCAAGCAGACTTGAGCTCACAAACATGGCACGAAATCAATTCTGCTTTGCCACCCATAACTGAGATTCCAAGGGTGTGGTTTTCTAGAGGGGCAATCGCCCCGCGGGGCATGTAGACCTGACCATTTTGACCAAAGATGTCCAGTGACGTCCGATCCACAAGGAATCGCAATTGGACAATACCGTTTGCCGTTTTGAGGGCCGCCTTACTGTCACCACACGTGAGTTCTTGTTGAGCGACGTTGTAATGCACGATGGTCCCTCGCAAGTTGAAGTTTAGCTCGCTGGCATCTCCGCACCGAATTTCCACCGTCATGTCGATCAGCTCTCCGTGCAATTGATGGAGCGGATTCTCGCCGGGGTGAATGGTTTGAGCAGCGACGATTTGCTCCTTTTTTCTGAGGCCGACGAGTTCTCTAACCGGCACAGCAAATAATCTTAGCCCCTCGTCCGTTTGATGCAGGGTGAGTTCGACGGGTGTTCCCATCATCTGGTTGAAAGGCATATCTCGTGTTTCTTGGGTAGCCCAAGGAATCAGAATTCGGCGGCCGTCTTGTTTGGGAATTCCGTTATAGGTCTGTGACGCATACCAATTGTTACCGTGGTGCATGGTATGAGGTCCCGATTCCGAAGTGAAAGTCGTGCCATCAAATTTCCCAATAGAATAAAGGCCGTTTCCACCGTAAAACACCCAGCGCGTTTCGCCTCTCTGACCTTCAACGGGAATCTCGAAAAACTCAGGGCATTCGCTTGCATTGGCGAGATGAACATCACTCATCTTTTCCCAATGTTTGAGGTTCTTGGAAGTAAAAAGCGCATAGTCGTTTCCATCGAGGTAAAGCGCCATCACCCATTTCTTCTCGGGCGCATACCAGATGACTTTGGGGTCTCGATTTTCACCCGCAATATGGCTAAGAACTGGGTTGCCTTCAAACTTGGTCCAAGTGCGACCTCGATCGTTGCTGTAAGCGATCCCTTGCGTAAACGGTTTTCCAGCTGCGGTGAAGATGGTCACCATCGCCTTCTCCTTCCCCGTTTGGAAACCCGCCGAATTGGTTTCATCCACGACGGCTGAGCCTGAGAACATCGTGCCGTGAGAGTCAGGATACAAAGCAACTGGCAATTCGTGCCAATGCATCAGGTCTGAGCTAACGGCATGTCCCCAGTGCATGTTGCCCCAGCCCCAGCCGTACGGGTTGTGCTGAAAGAAAAGGTGGTATTCGCCATCGTGGAAGACTAATCCGTTCGGATCGTTGTTCCAACCTCGTCTCGGAGAAAAATGGAATTGCGGTCTGAACTTCTCGCGATAGAGTGTTTCAGCACCTTTGATTTGATTTGATTGGTCGATCGATTTAAGACCCATCGAGTCGTCAGATAACTTATCAACCGTGATCGTCGCCTTGCTTCCTTTAAAAGGACCGATATCCATGAATGCCCACCAATCGGGCTTGCCATCGGCCAGCTCAATATCGAACGAGCGAGGTGGCTGCCCTTCAATCGCCACCGTCATTTGACGCTTTGGGCCAGCTGTCTTAACCGGAAAATTCAGGTAGGGCGAAGTTAAAGTGATCGTGCGGCTGGAGTTCATGATGATGGATGGAGGTTTCCGATTCGTTAGCAAAATATGGTCGACGTTGATGTGGCCCCAGCCTCCGGTTGCTTGATCCACAATTTGAATCACCGCAGTCTTTCCGACAAACTCTCGAACATCCCACGAGTCCGGGGCAAGATTCTCACTTCCACCCGGCTGATCATTGGGTCCGGTAGAAGTTCGCACGACTTTTCCTTCGACGAGCAAATTCATACATGTCTTCAGAGGATCTTTTCCGCCGCCGATGAGAAATGCGATGTAGCCTCGTTCAATTTTGAAAGTAGGTGATGCCAGCGTCCCAGTGGATCCATCACCACCGTAGTAGGAATTCACGAGCCCCTTTCCTTTGTATCCTCCGACTGCCATTTGTCCAGGCAATGTGCCCTGCGCGGGACCGGGACCAAACGCTGTGCCGGTAGTGGTCCAGGGAGCATACGTCGTTCCTTCAAAGTCCGCAATGACAATGTCGCTCGACTGTTGTGAGATGGGTGAAGGAAAGGCGACGCAATACGCGATGAACGCTAAAAGTGGAGTCATGGGATGTTCGAGCGACGAGACAAACCTAGTATAGGTGATCCACTTAGTCGGCTGGCAGCAAGTTGCATCTCAGAGAGTTTGCGTTACTGTCGGCTATCAAACTTACTAAACATCATTCATAAACTGAACACTGTTCAGTTTATGACGTATAATCAGTAAACACATGTCGGACAATCTACTCAATCGATACGGACCGTGGGCTTTGGTCACGGGAGCTAGTTCTGGAATTGGCCGAGCATTCGCGTACGAACTTGCCGAACGCAAATTCAACCTCGTTTTGGTCGCCCGAAGCAAAGACGTGCTCGAAGCAATTGCAATCGAGATCAAGAGCAAATTTGCAGTCGAAGTTTGCGTTATCACTGCCGATTTGGGAAATTCGGCGGGTTCACGCGCGGTACTTGATCAGGTTGAATCGATGGAAATTGGATTGCTCGTAGCGTCTGCAGGTTTCGGCGGATCAGGTCCCTTTGTTGAGGGTGACGTCCTTCACGACCTCGATATGATTCAAGTCAACTGCACCGCGTGCGTGGAACTGACTCACTCACTGTCTCAAAAGATGAAAGGCCGAAAACGAGGAGGCGTTATTTTGCTGTCGTCCCTTCTTGGTTGGCAGGGAGTTCCCCTTTCGGCCATCTACGCCGCTACAAAAAGCTTTATCCAGTCGTTCGCGGAGGCGATTCACATTGAACTTAAGCCGGATGGAGTCGACGTTTTAGCCGTCGCTCCTGGGCCAGTGGTTACCAACTTTGATCGTCGGGCCAATATGACGATTGAGAAGGGTGCGACACCCAAAATCGTTGCCCAGCAAGCACTGACGGCCCTTGGGAGGCGCTCAACAGTTGTGCCAGGGCCGCTGTCGAAATTGCTCACCTATTCCCTACTCGCCCTGCCCCGAGCCGTTCGAGTTCGGATAATGAGGCAAATCATGTCGGGGCTCTCTAACCATGGGAAGTGAGGTCAAACGGACAGGAAAACGAGTCCTACCAAAGCCAATTTCAGACGCAAATCCAAATTTGGACACGACGTATACTGGCAACGTGATGTCGAAGTCAGCGTCTCGACGCGAACGCGAGAAGGAGATTTTGAATAAGACAATCTTGCAAGCGGCAAGAGAGGTCTTAGTAAATCAAGGGCATGAAGCGATTTCCATTCGGCTGATTGCGGAAATGATTGAATATTCGCCGTCCGCGATTTACCTTCACTTTAAGGACCGAGGCGCCATTCTACAAGCGCTCATTGATGAGGGGTTTGACGAACTCTCCGCGTGTACTCGCAAGGTCAAGAATCCGGGTATAGCCGATGGTGTCCACCAAATGGGGCTCAACTACATCGAGTTTGCGGTGCAGAATCCGAGGCTTTACGAATTGATGTTCCATCCCGGTGCTCCAGAAGATCAAGAATGCCGTCGGCGAATGACGGACTCTCCCCCTGACTGTTTTGTGGCCCTCCTCGAAGCAGTTGAAGCGGGGCAAGCAGCTAAAGTTTTTACGCGGCTGATCCCCGTTCCCGTGCTTGCCTATTCCCTTTGGGGACAGGTTCACGGCATCGCTTCGATTGCCATCGCGCGCCAATTTTTCTGGATTCCTGACGAACAGATCTCGCTTCTCTTTCGTGAGTCAACCCGCGCAATGATCGTCGGGCTTCAGCCGTGATTGTCTTGCTGTAATATTTGGTGTTTCCGGAGAAGCCCTGCATAGTGGTTTCAGCCGTCAAAGTAGCCTGATCCTTCGTGGGACAGGGTCAGAGAATTAGGCATGACAAGAAGGCAACAATGACTTCCGGAGTCGGGCAAACAAAGAGAATCATGACCATCCAAAACCAGATCGACCAGTATATCGCCAGCCAAGCGGAGCCGAAACGGTGCGACCTGATGCTGTTGCACAAGACGATTCTGGAAACGAATCTCGGCTGCAAACTATGGTTCTTGGACGGTAAGAATGAAGCAGGGAAGGTTGTTTCGAACCCGAATATCGGTTATGGATTCCGCACAATCAAGTATGCCGACGGTACAAGTCGAGATTTCTTTCAGATTGGTTTAAGTGCAAACACGAGCGGAATATCAGTCTATATCCTTGGAATCTCGGACAAAGCCTATCTCGCCACCACGTACGGAGATCAACTCGGCAAAGCCACGGTGAGTGGATACTGTATTAAATTCAAGAAGGTCTCTGACATCGACCTTGATGTTTTAGCATCAGCGATTCGGTTTGGATTTGAGAATCAGGAAGGGGCCTAAACACTGGCATGCGCCGCTTTCACGGCGCACGGTATTGCATTGAGCCAGTGGTGCGACTTATTAACCCGACGGCTAGGGCAATGGATGAACAAGTTGCCGAGACCTATTTCGTTCGATTTTTGGCTAGCTCTTCGATCATTTCCATTTGCATTTGTTGGATCTCGAGAAGGTGCTTCCATTGGTCGTTTAGGAGCTTATCGAGTTTTTCGTTGATGATTTGGATTTCGATTTCGGCTTTGAGGTTGGTCTTGTAGTCGTTGTCGCCTCGCATACGATCTCGTGCTTCGCTTCGGTTCTGGCTCATCATGATGACAGGAGCTTGGATGGCGGCGAGGCAGGAGAGAACGAGGTTGAGGAATATGTAGGGGTACGGATCGAACGGTTTGCTCAACACCAGGGTCGTGTTTCCGGCCATCCAGAGGAAGAGGATGACCATGAAGATGGTGATGAATGTCCAACTTCCTCCGAATGCAGCCACTTTGTCAGCGACTTTCTCACCCCGAGTTGCCTGGGCGTCAAATTCCTTCTCCGAGTTCTTGGTGATAGTCTCTTGCTGGAGGAGGCTCTCAGCAACTTGGCGCTTGAGGTCACCCACTTCGGTGGACTCGTCTGCCGTTATGGTCTGCGCGTGCTTCACCCGCGCCTTGTTAAGCTCGTCCATACCGACGTAACCAGCAGGATCGAGATTGGGACAGGATTCTTTCAGCGTAGGAATCAGTGAATCTCGGATCAGGTCGACTGGAACGGCCTCACTGAGCGGTAAATCTCGGCCGCAGATCTGGCATTTGACGGTCATAAGCTTTTGTTTGGCGTGGTTCATGAGAGGTACTCGACCGTGATTATAGAAGCTCGGTCGGAAATGGGAAAATGGAAGAGCCTATAGATCTCTCCAGAGGTTCATATGCTTGTTCGTAAATAGTTTCTGGTTAGTCCCGTACTAGCAGTGGACGAGTAAATTCCGGAAATTGATGATGTCTCGTAGCGGTTGCACGCTCTCCGAGAGAATGGGTTGATGTAGGCGAGTTGCTATTCAGGCTGCGTGGATGACATCTGAATTCGCGACTGCGTTTTCAACAAACAGGGGATTCTTGGCTCATGCCAAATTCACGATGTCAAAGGGTCTACCTAAGAGGCCTTGGAACTAGCCCTCAAGCCGAACTGGACGATCCCACGGATTAAGGAGTTTGTATGCCGCTCCGTATTCGACCGAAAAATTAAGTTGCTGGATTGAGGATCCTATTTATCGGTAAAAGCACTTCCAACAAGGCTCAACCTGACAACTCCAAAACACTGGCACAGGCTGACAACTTCCGACTTGTGCTCTTGAATGAGTTACAAAGCGTTCGTTATGAACCACCGACTTAAATAGGTTCCAGAACGAGTCGATGAGTGGCGTGATCAGGCGTCGATCGTGGATCTTCGGGCACAAACCCGAGTTGTTCGTAGAGTCGCGCAGCGTTTGGATTATCGGTAAATAAGACTATTTCGTCAAAGGATTCTCTGGCGGACTTGACCAAAGTCTCGACTAATGCTTTGCCCATACCTCGGTTTCTGAAATCGGGATCGATATACACGCGCCTCATTCGCCCTAACCTTTCCCTTTGCCGAGTCAGCCCGCCGCAACCTACCAATACTCCTCCAACTTCAATCATGAGAAGGGTTTCACCTTCATTTTGGAAGCGATTGGTGCCCGAAAACCATTCGGAAAAAAGTCGGTCTATAAAGTTGAATCCTTCCGCCTTCGCCATTGGCATGAGGCGCCCAAGCAAGTCAGGATCGTGACATGGCAGGATCTTTAGCTCCGTGTGGGACAAGTGGTCGGACATATTTGCACCTAGTTCAACAAGAAATTGGGAGCGGTTTGTTAAGCATCGATTACCTTAAAATACGATGACATTCTCTTAACAGGTAGCCGGGATGATTGTGAGTGACCGTGTTTGGAGGTTATATGAATCGATCTATAAAAGGCTTTACTCTCATCGAATTACTCGTTGTTATTGCCATCATTGCAATCCTTGCCGCCATCCTTTTCCCCGTGTTCGCTCAAGCTAAGCTTGCCGCTAAGAAGACTGTTTCCCTTAGTAACACTAAGCAGTTGTCGCTTGCGATGAACATGTACATGAACGACAACGACGATACAACTGAACAGGAGCCATCCACTTCTCTAGACTGGTGGGGACCTATGCTTCCTTACTTCAAGAGCGTTGGAATTCTATTGAGCAGCGAGCGACACGACAAAGACACCAATGCTGCTCGAAACGCTGCTGGCCTCTATGAACTCTCGGCCTATGGATATAACTGGGGTCCTTATGCATGGAACCTGGGCGGCCTTTTGGTGCCACCAAGCAATGGCAGCCACAGCAACAACGTCGGTGTCAACGGCACCGCAATCGTTGAACCAGCCAACACATTCCTGTTCGGCGACACGTACGATACTCCTCGCGCTACGATTGCGATTGGCTTTGCAGGTGACACATTTTACGGAACATCCAACAGTGGACTTCGATATGGCGGAATGTTCAACTACGGATTCGTTGACGGCCACGCAAAGTCGATCCAGATGAAAGCTGGTGTCTGGAACGAGGCTTGGGAGCACTTCATCATCCCGGCCAATCCAATTTACTACGGTTCCTACTGCTCCGATCCAAATGCCGTGATCACGAACAATGCGGGCCAAGCCAGCAACTTTGACTCGGCCAATCCTACCTATGTATGTAAGGATGCAGCAAAGTGGGTACACGACAATATCACGACTCCGTGTGTTGCCGGCGCTCAGGCTACTGCGAATGGTGGCAGTTCAGGCGACTGTTTCTTCACCAACTAACTTGAATCAATGGCAGCTCTCGAATTTCGAGGGCTGCCTCGCATTTTCTGACTCATGAAGAAATTTATCTTATTACTACCGGTTCTACTTCTGTTACCTCTGGCCACTTCACTGTGTGGCTGCAACGCAGAACCCGATAACACGCCTCTGCCAAAAGGACAAGTTCCAGAGTGGCAGACGAAAATTGATAAGGCTCACGGGCACGCAAACAGTACGAATCCTGAGCTTGGAAACAAGTAAACGAATTCCAGTGATGGCACCTCTCCTTTCGATGCTCATCGGCGGGTATCGAAAGGAGTCTTTGAATCATCCTGTGTCACGACGGTCTAATGGGCAGCTTAGTCCGTATGTTGGATTTGGGCCATATCTCTGATCACTTTGAGGAATTCAAGGTTGCCGAGCGATTACTTTCGGGTTTAAACCGAGCGGTCCATTCGAATAAGTCTCGCCGCCCAGAAGTTGCGAGATTGCAGGCGCTTCGTACCGAGGCTCACACTTTGCAAGCGTTCTGATTGGACCTTGCCCGTGGATAAGTGAAGTTCCTTAAAGCCCATCGCACGGTTGAACCGGGACCGACGATACGTTTAGTGGACGAGCCTGCTATGATGAAAGCTTACGGTTCCATTGGCGATGTCAAAACTGAGCGATTTATTCATTCCTGGGCTGATAGCGCTTTCCTTCTTGGCACTTGCAGGCACCGAACTTCGCGCTCATCCTAAGGACGATCCGGTCAAAACGCATATTGCGGTTTGGGTCGGCTGGAGCGGGTTCGAGTACGACGCTTTTCAGAGTGTGGTCGACGACTACAACAAGTCGCAAAACAAAGTCTTCGTCGATCTCCTTTCTATCACCGGAAACTCGACCAAAACGCTCATCAGCACGTCGGCGGGTATTCCACCAGAGATCTCCTTGCTTAGTGCCGCTGAGATTCCGCAGTTTGCCGACGCAGGCGCGATCGACGTTTTGGATGAAGATTGCAAGAAGTATGGTTGGACAGAAGATAAATACGTCCCTGGATATTGGGGAGTTATTCAATACCACGGGCATACGATGGCTTTGCCGGCTACCCCTTCGACCGTCGCCTTGCACTACAACACCGACATTTTGAAACGCTCCGGCTACGGCAAGCCACCCGAAACCATTGAAGAAATGGATGAGATGGTGAATAAGATCACCAAAGTCGAAAACGGCAAAGTGAAAGTGGCAGGCTTTCTTCCCGCTGAACCAGGCTGGTGGCGCTGGAGTTGGGGACCCTATTTTGGCGGCCAGCTGTGGGACGGAAAATCGAAGATCACGATGAATACGCCCGAGAACCTACGGGCGATGAAATGGGTGGAGTCGTTTAGTAAGCGGTTCGGACCCGCACAGATTCAAGCTTACAAAAGCGGATTTGGCGTTTTCGCCTCGCCGGAAAATGCGTTTCTGGCCGACAAAGTGGCGATGGAAGTGCAGGGCGTTTGGATGAACAACTTCATTGAGAAGTACAACCCAAAGTTGAAATGGAACGCAGCGCCATTCCCGTATCCCAAGGATCGGCCGGACCTGAAAGGGCATACCATCATCGAGCAGGACATCTTTGTTCTCTTGAAGAACTGCAAGCACCGAGCCGAGGCCGTCGACTTCTTGGCTTACCTGCAGAAACAAGGACCGATGGAGAAGCTTTGTTTGGGGCAAAAGAAATCGTCGCCGCTTCGGGTCAAATCGGATGAGTTCTGGGCGAAGCAGGACAACCCTTGCATTCACCTTTTTGACGACATGGCGTACAACAAGAACTGCATTGCCACTCCGAAAATCGGCATTTGGCCCGAATATGAAGCGGAAATCGGGAATGCGATGGACGAGGTTTCGCTTCTGCAAAAGACACCCGAAGATGCGCTGAAGGCCATCGATGCGCGAATGCAACCCAAGCTCGATCAATATTTGAATCGATTAGAGAAGAGGAGAGAAGCCGGGAAATGATGCGTCGCAAAGAGGCCAGGGCCGGCTTTCTGTTTGCCTTGCCGTGGCTGTTTGGTCTGGTCGCGTTTATGTTCTATCCGTTGCTGATGTCGCTTTACTATTCGTTTTGCGACTATTCAGCCTTGCGGTCGCCAGTGTGGGTCGGAGGGGACAACTATGTTGAGCTCTTTCACGACGAAGTTTTCTGGACTTGCGTCAAGAACACCCTGATTTACGCTTGCGTTTCGTTGCCTCTCAGCATGGTCGTGGCCATAGGTTTGGCGATGCTGCTGAACACCAACGTCAAGGGCATGACGGTTTACCGAACGATCTTCTTCATCCCTTCCCTTGTGCCGATGGTGTCGCTGGCGATGCTTTGGCTGTGGATCTTGAATGGCGACTATGGCGTGCTCAATACCGCGCTAGGTGCAATCGGGATTAAGGGTCCCAACTGGCTCAGTGATGTTGCTTGGACCAAGCCGGCGCTGATTCTGATGAGCGTTTGGGGGGTTGGCAATGCGATGCTGATCTACCTGGCCAGTCTGCAAGACGTTCCAACTTCGCTGCTGGAGGCCTCTGAGCTGGACGGTGCCAACGCGTGGCAGAAGACGCGGAACGTGACGCTACCAATGATTTCTCCGGTGATTCAGTTCAATATGGTGATGGGAATCATCGGTTCGCTCCAAGTTTTTGCGATTCCATTCGTCATGTTTCCCGGGGGAACGCCCGCTCGATCGACCTATTTTTACGCGACCTACTTGTATGACAGCGCGTTTACTTACAGTCGCATGGGTTATGCCAGCGCGATGGGTTGGATCTTGTTCGTCGTCATTTTGTTGTTGACGCTGGTTGCGCTGAAGTTGAGCAATCGGCATGTCCACTACGGAGGCGTGTAACCATGAAACGAAAGACATTCGAAACATCGGTGACACACGTTGCGCTGGTGACACTGTCTTGCCTCTTTATCTTCCCATTCCTGTGGCTTTTGGACACGGCGGTGAAGCCGATCAGCGAGACGATGAAGCAGCCGCCAGTCTGGATTCCGAGCAAGTTTGAGTTCGGAAATTTCTGGGAAGCGATCAATTACGGCTCCGACAAGGTGGGCTACATACCGTTTTTGGTTTACGCCGAAAACACCGTGATGCTAGCGATGCTCGTGGTGACGGGAACCGTGGTTTCAAACGCGATCGTGGCGTATTCGTTTGCGAGGGTCCGTTGGTGGGGTCGCGATCTCATTTTCGCCGTCACCCTGGCGACGATGATGGTGCCGTTTCCGGTGATGATGGTGCCCACCTTCACGATCTTCAAGTATCTCGGTTGGATTGGCACTTATCGCCCGCTATGGGTTCCAGCCTGGTTTGGAAGCGCATTTTCAATCTTCCTGTTGCGGCAGTTCTTCAAGACAATTCCGTTTGAACTGTCAGAGGCGGCCAAGATCGACGGGGCTGGGGAATGGACCATCTTCCGATCCATCATTCTCCCGTTGAGTAAACCGGCGCTTTCAGTCGTGGCATTGTTCGCGTTCATGGGCACCTGGAACGACTTTATGGGTCCGCTGATTTATCTACTGCGCCAGGAGACATTCACGCTTTCACTCGGACTAGAGTTCTATCACAGCAAAGCGGGCGGCACGCAGTGGAATCTGCTTATGGCCGCCACGAGCATCGTGATTCTGCCCGTTCTAGTGGTGTTCTTCTTCTGCCAGAGGCAGTTCATCAAGGGAATCTCGATTACGGGGATTAAGTAAGTCGCGTTTGAGCCGGACTCATATGCGTCTCTTATGATTTGACTCAGAGCAAAAGGATTAGCCAGATCTGGTGCGACGGTGCATCCATTAGACCCTCTCAACTGATTCCGGCTGCGGCACCCATGCAACTTACGTTTCATCCACTCGACCGTCGATTCTTATGGTGGCTTTCAGCACATCCGCCAAAGTCTCAATTTGAAATAATTCGCCTTGAAGCACGAAATCGATGACCATCCCGTACGAACCCTCCAAAATCGACATGACAGCATAAGTTCCTGATGAATCCGATTTTAGTGAATAGAATTCTGCTTCCAATCCAAGAGCAATTTCCGACATTGCCTGCGACAACGGGTCTGACTTCCCCAACGGGATCAAACCTCTTGCCTTAATGTGGATATCAAGACGGGCGCTAGCCTCCATCAATACCTCATGATCGAGAACTAAGGGCTCAAGCCGCCAGAACCGAACGAGTTGGATAATTGGATTCATAGGCAGAAGTGCGTCAAACATCCTGCCCAAGCTGTCCTCACCATATGCTGAGAGCCTAATCATGGGAGCGAAGAGAGTTATCTTATAACCCCAAAGCAATACTTCCTGAGGACCGTTTAGCATTGAGACCACTCTGCCGCGCTGGGCCTGTTCACGAATTACTTCTTAAACGCTAGATATATTTTTGTGGCGACTGTCTTCGCAAGGATTGTTACGCCAAGACTCGCGTAAAAAATAATGATGGGGGATAAGATCCTCGGGCCCCAATCACACCCCACGATTTCTGCAAGCCACCTAATTGTGGCAACTGACCACCAGCCAGCGCAGCCAATCGCAATCGAAAATAGTGATAAGCCAACTGCGAAAAACGAGACCGGTAACCTATCACACTCTACTTTCGCTCTAACCTCATGCCACAAACCTGACCTGTTCCCCTTAGGTTGACCCACTTGAAGTGTGAATTCCGTCTGGAATCACATTCTCATTTTGCCTTGAAGAAGTAAATTGGCGGTCTTCCTGGATGATCGAGGTTCCTTGGTGAATTAGTCACAAGTTCTTCCTTTGCTGTGAGTGTCCTGCGCTGTTAACGCACTTCTCAGCGACTGTACGCATCAGGTTGATTTCCAATCCGGTAAGGGCGGGTTACTTGCCCGAGCCCTTAACCTTATGCAACTCCCAATGCATAACTGCCTTGACCTCACCTTTCGCGCCGCCGATGACGACCGTTTGGGTCTGGGTGTTGACTCCGTTAAGCGATTGAGGATGTGGAGGAAGGGTATCGGTGAACTTGATTGGGATGTCCATGCTCTGAATCCCAGACTCCGTTGGGTAGTCGGTCATCGTATGAACATAGCGGCACGGCAAGCTCCAGGCTGCAGTCACATTGACCAGCATCGAATCTGCACCGTTGGCATGTTGGGACTTGAGTTCCATTTGTCCCGCCTGCAACGTGTACGGTGCGCTGAGGTCGGCTACCGGCCCATTGACTTTGAACGATTCCGCGATCGGCTCAACCTTTCCAAGACATCCTCCGCCTCCCAAGAAGTTATGGGTCAGCGTGTCCTGGACACTTACATCGTGCAGGTCTTCGACTTGGAAGTAGTATCCGCCTCGACCCTCGGTGTACAGGGTATCTCGCACGTTGTAGCCTCGGAAGATCGAGTAAATCTTCCCCTTGGCAACTCGATTGACCTCCCAAGTCTCATTGTCGTCTTGCATATGGCTCTCACCCTTGCCTTTGACTTCGAGGGTGAATGTTCCTTCGTAGAGGGGCGGAGTCCAATCGTGGATGACCAAAGGGAAGTACTTGGTCGTAAACAAAGAGGTGCGGTTGAGCATATCTGGCAAAACGGATTTGACCAGGGCAGGAATATTTCCGGTTGCCGTACTTGCGACTGCGCTAATCGCGTCGAGCATTCAATTTGCTCAATATCTATATAATCGGCTCGGCTGGCAATTTCCTCGCATTTAGCGAAAGAAAGTGAAAAAGGTTGTTTCTGAGTCTGATCACCATTCCACGTGTTCGCAGAACAGCACGCGGAAATATTGGACGAACCACCAAATGGAGCCCACCTGCAAACCAATGATCAGTAGCACCATGAGCTTGTCAGCATGATTTGAAACCGCCCAGACGAAGGCGGTAAATAGCTGGCAGGAACCAGCCCTTCCCAGCAGAAAGAGATGAATGATTTCCCCGCCAAGCCAATGCCAAAGAAGTCCGATGAGCCAGAGGACGAAGAGAATGAGAAATAGGTTTTCCACCCTCATATATGATGCGACGAGAGTCAAAATATGAGGAATGAGGATCGGCGAAGAGTGAACACTGAGGATCGCAGGGCGGCGTTCATCAGGCGAATTGAAATCTACAATCCCGAAGATGCCGCAAGGAACGCGCTCAATTTAGCCGTTCAGACTCGGAAATATCCAATCTATTCGGACTCAGTTAGCTTCGAGGGCAAAGATCGTTTTCGTGCCTCAATAATCTCCGCGATGAAATCGCATGCGTCGATCTATCGTGAAGGAGTCGAAGAGGTTGATCATCTAAGGACCATTTCCCAACTGGCTAACTCCATGTCGAGTGACCATGCGGAGGTTCTGATTGGCGGACGACTGAGAATTGGCACGGCCCAGAAAGCACTGAACCTGTTTCTAAAAACCATGTGGTGCCTCGAATCCGACTTCGCTACGCCACCTCATTGTCCTGTTGATGGGATTGTGCTCAAGGAGTCCGCCATCTGGGGCAGTTGGACTCAACTCGACTCGATTGACACCTACTCGGAGTGGATTTCGATCATCCAACGGCGAGCTAAGTTGGGTGGGTTTGACTCAATTGCCGAGTGGGAACTGGCGATTTGGAATCCCTGAAAAGCCAGCGTAGAACCCATTCAGTTGAGAGCTTGGTCTGGGCGTTTAACTAGATACGGTGTCTAGCCTATCCAGAATCTTCCTTCTTTGGATTACCAATCAAACCCGCAAACAGAGCACCAGTTGGTGGAATTTGCCGATTCTTGCTCAAAACGACGAGTCAAGAAGCGTATCCATCCCTGGCTCTCAGTTCATGTAGTTAATTCCGCTTGGACCCTGGTAACTTTCAGGTGCCCAACCAGTGTTGTATTTTCGTAATGCGACCTTACCTCTGCACACAGTCGCAGTAACTACTTTTCCATCTTCATCGGTGGTTGCAGCCCACTCAAAGCTAATTTCCGCCACCGCCTCGGTGGATGACGTGATTGAATAGCGATCCATCTTGCGCCAGTTAGTTCCTCGCGACGGCTTCCAACTTTTAGCCTGCCAGTCGTCAATGACGCTCAAAGCCGCTCTGGAGATTTCACCCTCCTCACTTGTATTGCCAGGGGAAGGACTTGGAGCCTCGGTTTGAGAACCGCTTGCTGGATAGCTTGTACTTTGGTCGCCGTTTGGGTTCACTGGAATTGTTGTTGGCTGCTGGGGCGATAGGGCTGCTGGAGGAGGTTGAGTGAAAGTCGCCTGCGGTGCACCGTGCTGAACGGGCTGACTCATGGCGGGGGTCGGTGACGGTGCCGACTGCGGCGTCGGCTTTTGGATCGGGCTCGGTTGGCAGCCCAAAACCATGCTCGTCACAACAAGGGCACCCACAATATTTCGAATTGAAAGCATCTGTTTCGTCAGCCTAACCATCACACTCCGTAACCTTACCATCCAAAATGACGGCTAACCTTCATCAAGTGAACGCAACCAATATGAATCCTAGTTTGGCCCTACGAATGCAAGATCACATCGACAAGGGATCATCTGTCACCCGACGTCACCAAAGAAACGGTTGCCCGCAAAGACATCCTTTGGAAATCCTCGTCGGCACGACAGGTTCTCCGCCCTTATAGTCGATGAGATTATTCTGTAGGAGGCCGGTATCTGGGGTAGCTGGACGCAACTTGATTCGATTGACACCTGCTCTGAGTGGATTTCGGTGAAACGAAGGCGAGCTACGTGGGGTGGGTATGGGTCATTCGCCGAGTGGGATTTGGCGATTTGGAACCCTTGAATAGCCTACTGAAATCTTTCCCATGAAAGGGTAGGGCTTAGAAATGACGCCTCAACCAGACGCATTTAGGTCAACATAAAGGTCAACATTGCTTGTGCTGATGCCCCTATGCGTTGTTCAAATTGGGCGCGGAAACACCAAAATTGAACCTCGCGCGGTCGGAGCCTAAATCCAACTTAAATCCCAGTCGATTTTTTCAATTCATGCCGACATTTGCCCTGAGCCTGCCGCCAAATCGAGTTTTCGAGATATTTATTGTGTGCGACAGGCAATCGTATTGTGTGCGCACAAGGCATTCAACGGATCGAAAGGAAGCAAGTTTGAACCTAAAACTGCTGAATTTCTTGGCGGCCTCGGAGGGACTCGAACCCCCGACGCCCTCCTTAGGACGGAGGCGCTCTATCCCCTGAGCTACGAGGCCGCGAGGCCTTAGTGTACTTGGTTCGGGAGGCTGGGTTCAAATGGCGGCCGCTTTTGAGATTTCTGAATCAAGTTATGCTTGGGGAGGTTACTGTTTTAACCTCTGAGCTTTCTATGCTTTGCTTATAGCTTGTTTGGAGGGAGGCGGTGTCGTCGTAGACCAGGACCTAGATGAGTCGGGGGAATTGTCCGTGTTTGTCGATCACTTTCTGGATCATGTGGCCCATGAGGGAGTGGACGTCCATCCGGCATTCGGGATCGCTGAATTGGAGTCCGCGCGAGTCCAGGTCATCCACCGATAGGGTGCCCATCTGTTGCATCCACGATTCGATCTCTTGCTCTAGGCTTCGGCAGAAGTCGACCAGGTTCGCTGGAGATTGTGGAATTACTTTGTGTTGCCAGTCGAATGCCCTCCACTGCCATCTACGCCCGGAAATTGTTCTTGAACTTGGTGCGGCTTGATGAAGTGTCGCATCCCAATGTTCGGGTTTCAACTTGCGACGTACTCGTTGTTGAGCGAATTCAGAAACGAGTGTTAGGTCCATGGGGCGGTTCTTTTTCAGATTCCTTTTGGATTAGAAAGGCGAGGTCTCTATGCTGAGTAGGAGAACATAGACCGTCAAGAATGGCGTAGCCTTGCCAAATGGATGGAACTTATGATATTCCGCAGTCACGAACGGCGAGCCACTGGTTCTCGTTTAGGCATCTCTGCCTTATATCCGAAGATCAATGGGCGCCTTACGAATCCTAATGGGAGCTTTGAAATTGAAAGTAGTCAGGAAAAAGGGAGTAAAACGCCGGTACGAGCCATCCGGCGGCTACGAAGTTCCTTAGGGTGGGTGTGATCGCTTTGGGTATTTGGCACTGAAATCAAAACCGGGGTGCATCGCATCCCCGGTTTTGATTATTTTCTGACGGACTAGCCGCCCTTGTTCATCTGAATATCCCAAAAATGGTCATCACTCATAGAGGTTGAACCATCTTTGTTCGTGGTGTATTGCTTGTATTCAATCTTGGTGAAGAAGATCGACAAGGTTTCTGTTGGGGCACCGCCTCCGTCAGAAGCAGACTCCTGGTAAGACACAATTGAAGCGTTTGTCAGCGTGTACGAGGCGGTCAGCACTTCGTTTGCATTCTGGTTCACTTTGGTCAAGGACAGCTCGAGTTTGCCGAGAGTCTTGCCCGCTGCGGCTGCCAGCATTAGGCTCGGGCCGTGAAAAGTCGCTGCCTTCATTACGGTAAGTGAACTGAAGATAGGTTTTCCATTACCGGAATTGGTTACGCCCCAAGCGAACGACATCAGTTGGAACTGGTTTGGAAAGGCCTTCGATGTTGAATCGCCGGCAATGGTGGGAATTTGGAGTTAGATAGACATGTTTAGAATCCTTATTTAGAGAGGCTGAGCCTGTGATGTTCCGTAAACATGGATAACTTCCATGCTCCCGACGATGGCCTGAGAACTGCCGCCGACAATGTAAATACTCGAGCCGTCAAATACGGCGCAGTGGTCGTACCGAGGCTGATCAAGCGGCTCCGCGAATTGCCATTGGTTGGTTCTAGGATCGTAGACCTCGACAGATGCCGTTGCGTCCATCGACATCCCCCCTAAGACCACGACTCTGCCGTCTCTTAGAGCGACCATTGCATGACGGGCACGCGGAATGTTCATTGGCGCGACCGCAGTACATGTGCCGGTATTTGAGTCCACGATCATCGCGGAGGTCAGCGGAATTGGCATAACGCCATCCGTCGGAGGAGCGCTATAGCCTCCAGAGACCATAATCCTGCCATCGGCCATGCAGACGGATGCAAGCATATATCGAGTGACCGGAAAATCACTGGAAACCGACTCTGATGCCAGTGAGATTGTCGCTTTCTTAGTGAGTTTTCCGGTTGCGGAAAGGGCAGTAGGAATGCTCGCAACGATCGCAGCCGTAGCCGCTCCTAAAATGATTTGCCGCCTCGATATGGCGGACCTTTGATGGGGTGGGCTTGTTTCGTCTTCTTCTTGTTTGGACATTCAGTTTGGACTCCTTGCGGGGGTTACATCACTATCCCGTCAGGATTGATACTCAAAAGATCCAAATGGGTATTTCTTGGAGGAAAACGACACTACGTTTCGGTAGAAGCTTGCACCCACTTATGTATCGGGGCGATTTTGGTGCATGAAAGACCGTGACCGAGAGCGCATTGGCCTAGACGGGGCCAGAATTAGGCTCCCACACTTGGGAACATGTTGGGCTCCCAGGTGTGGGTTTTTGGGTTGAAACGGTGGGTGGGTTTGGAGTCTTGGCGGGTACCGTTTCCGTCGACATACTGGGCTTTGATGGGTCGAGATTGACGGCTAGCGAAGAACGTTCTGGAGTCGATCGAGGTGGTAGTGACGACGTAGTTTGGGGAGATATCGTTCGTGCTGCCGGTGACGGATGTTAGTGATGCATCCTTGCTCACACCCACCAAAATAGGGTGACCTGCGTTTGGATTTTCGATGATGTTATTGTAGAACCGGGCAGATGTCAAGGGACCGGCTAGGTTTAGAACCGGCGCTATGTACTCGGTCATGATCTCGTTGTTGATGAGGTAAATCCGTCCGTCGCGTTCGCCTTTTTCTTGGCCGAAATTGATGACACTCTTATTCCCTTTCATATCATGGGCTTTTTGGATGACATTGCCTAGAAGGAGAACATTCGAGTGCGGCCGGGTCGTGTCCCAGGACTCAACAAAGTCGAGTTCCCGATTCGAGGAATCGTGGATCCAACAATACTCGACTCTCACAAAGTGAGCCCGGCTCTTCAGGTTGTGTCCGGTAAGGCAGTCGTGGATATTGCAAAACTGAACGGTAACGCTGGTTCCGCCAAGGTAGAGGTTATGATTGTATCCAGGGTCAGCAAAGTCGCCGTTCTTATAGATCTCGCAATGATCGATCCACTGATTAGATGCCGCGGTCGGATCACCGGGGGTACCGTTCGACATGATTCCCATGTCGTTGTTGTGAATATTGCAGTTGCGGACAGAGCAGTAGTTGGCACTTTGGATGCGGATGCCCGATCCGTTGTGTGAGCCATTGTGAGCCCCGTAGAGCTCAAGATTCTCAATTGAGACATAGTCGGCACCCGGATTCACTTGAATGATCGCGCGTGGAACATGGCCGATCCCGGAGTAATCGAAGTCGGAGCCATCAATCTTAACGCCGGGTTCTCCTACGATCCGCAGCCGTTTTTTTGTTACGTAGAGAGCGGTTCCCTTGTAATGATCGGGACTCGGATAGATGTGGATTTCGTCGCCCGCTTGCGCGGCTTCCATGGCGGTTTCGATCCTGGAGTAGACCTTATCGGGTCCGACTTCAAAGACCGATCGATGAGCAAGGAGCAAAGCCGCAGCGATCAGCATAAGGTGTGTGCCTCGTAAAGGAAGGAGAGCAGTTGGATCTTCCGAACCTATTCAAAAGATCCAACCACTCTCAGCGCGTTTAGCTTAAGCCTTTGGACTTGAAGAACTCGAAACTCTCTCGAACCGCTTCGATCGGATCGCCAGGAGACTCATCAAGCTCGATCGAGCCGTACTCGACACCCGCCGCGAGACAGGCAGGAATGATGGCATCCCAATCAAGAATGCCTTGACCGGCTGGACGCCACTGAGGAGTCTTGCTCGGATCGTAGTCCTTGAGGTGGACCATAGGCGTTCGGTCCGCGAATTTCTGAATGTATTCGACTGGGTCCGCGCCGCCAATATGGACCCATGCAAGGTCAAGTTGGGCCTTGAGGATATCGGGGCTCGTAGCACCGTAAAGAGCGACTAAACCGTCAGTTGCAAACTCAAATGCGTGGTTGTGATATCCCAGTTGAAGTCCCTGGCTCTTCAGCATTTGGCCAATCGGTTGCAGTTCTCGTCCAAATGCATCCCATCCGTCCTTGTAGTGTGCTTCGCCAATCCAGGGGACGACTGCGGTTTCGATCCCCATCGTTTTGCAGTTAGCAACCACTTCGTCAAAGTCGTCACGCATTTGCTCAAAGCCAATATGGCCCGCGCTGAACTTGAGGCCACGCTCATCTAGCATGCTCTTCCACTCGGCGGCTGATTTGTCGTAGTAGCCGGCAAATTCGACGTACTTCAGGCCGATTTCGGCGACTTTGTCCAAGGTACCGGTCAAGTCCTGCGCGAGTGCGTCTCGCAAGGTGTAAAGCTGAAGTGAGATCCTCATTTGTAGGGATTATGGATCAACTTTGGCACGGTTGGATGCCCTTGAATGCACGAAACAAAAAACCCCTCGTTCCCAATTTCGAATCGGAAGCGAGGGGCTCAATTCTGGCTTTGCCTTTACGGTGCAGCTGGCTTATTCTCAGCCGGTTTATCCTCAGTCTTACCAGTTGGTTTGGAATCCTTGGGCTTTACATCGGCGGCCGGATTGTGAGCTTTCATCGGGCTGTTGCCAGGAGGGGTTGTAGGAGCCCCGGGCATCTTCGTAGGCGGGCCGGTCTTCTTGATGATCGTGAGTGGGACATCCTCTTGTGCCTTATCACTCTGCATGGTTGTATAAACCACGAAGCCTGAGGCACCAATTGCAAGTAGAGTTCCGACGATGACAAGCGGCTTTGCTGAATTTTTCATGATTGAAAATGAAGCCCACACAGTTGAGGGTATGGATGTTTATACCCCCTGTCGGTGGACTTCGTCTCAAAGATGCTTTTACTGCCCGGTAGTGGTTGGCAGAGTGCTGTCACCTGAACTGGTCTGGGGTGGAGGATTGGTTCCCAAGTCAACATTCACCTTAGTCGGCCATTCGTTTTGGAGAATGTAGTTGATCCACGCGTCAGGCGAATCCGCCTTTTGCTGCCATTCAGGCGTCTGAGTCTCTGCGAGTCGAGAGCGAGAAACGTCCGCGGTATAGCTAAGCTTGCCCGCGCGATTCGATCGAATGGTCACCATGGGTACGTCGGGCGAGAGTTCCAAACCCGATTTCGCCAAGATCGCCCCAATCTTTCGTTCGTCTTCGTCCACGTTCGATGTGTAGGTTAGGGTGAGGCTCTTCGTGCGCGGATCCAACATTGCACTAACCAAGTGGCTTCCCATCGCACTTTTATCGCTGATGAGTTGGAAGAGGTCATGGTCTTCAGATGAATTGGCAGGGGGTGCCACCGGAACCGTGTTATCCACCGGAGGAAGCGCCTGAGCATTGTCCAGTTGTTTATTAATGGTCTGGTTTGTGGCGGTGCTTACAGGAACCATGTCAGGGGTCGCCTTGATCGGGGTCGAAACAACGGCTGGCTCTGAAACACCTGCAAACTTGCCGTGTCGAGCAGCATAAATCACCACGAGCAGAAGCACGATAGCGACTCCACTTAGCATTCCGACTTTATTGATCGGCGCTTGACGACTTTCTGGCAAGCCAAGTTGTTCGATAGAAGAGATATGATCTCGCTCCTTGATTTGTTCCCGAACATCCTCGATTTTTTGAAGGTCGTTTGGCGATGTTGGATCGAGATCCAGGGCCAGCTCAAACCATTGGGCAGCCTGGTCCAGGAGGCCTTGGTCGCTGTAAATATCTCCGAGCAAGGAATGAGCGGCGACCGAATTCGGGAAACGCTTGAGCACGCTGAGGCATAAATCTTCAGCGGCTCGGAACTCTCCTCGCATCCGGAGCAGATTGGCCCGGGCCAGTTCGGCGTCAAAGTTACTACTCATCGGATCAACGTCTCGAGGTGCCCCCAATTGAGCCCCACATTCTGGGCATACCGATAGCCCGTTGCTGACATCCGCTTGACACAGGTTACAGATTCTCATGTTGCGATTACCGTCCCGTGCTGCCAAATCCGCCATTGCCGCGCTGAGTTTCATCAAGTTCGTTCACCAAGATCAAGGTGGCTTTTACGACTGGGCTCAGTACAAGCTGCCCAATTCGCTCGCCCTGTTTAAATTGGACTGCTTCCGAGCCAAAATTGATCAAGATGAGCTTCACTTCCCCCCTGTAGTCTGAGTCGATAGTCCCGGGGGTGTTCACCATCGATATGCCGTGTTTGAATGCAAGACCGGAACGAGGGCGAACCTGTGCTTCGTATCCAATCGGAACCGCGATCCGTACGCCCGTCGCGACCATTTTTCGCTCCATCGGTTGAAGTTCAAAGTCTTCGGAACAGCAAAGATCCAGCCCGGCGGCGCCTTCCGTCTGGTACGTTGGCATCGTAGCGGAATCAGAAAGCATAATCGGAACTTCAACGGAGTCAATCACAGGGATAAGTTACACCGTTCGTGCCCATTTTCGTCATATTCCTTGAAGAGATATGAAAGCCGAGCCACTTGGAGACTCCGCCTTGATCCTACGGGAACTCTCGCGCCCAGCTTATGAAGTCGCGGCAGCCATCCAGCTTGCCTCCATTCCAGGCGTGATCGAGGCAGTAGCAAGCTATGAGTCGGTCGGCATCTACTTCGATCCGGATAAGTTCGATATTAAGGCTTTGTTGGCCTTCAAGCCTGAGGGTCATTCACAATCCGGCAAGGCTTACGTCGTCCCCGTTTACTACGAACTAGGCGAAGATCTTGGTGAGGTGGCAGGAGCAACTGGATTGTCGACGGAAGAAGTGATACGCCTCCACACTTCCGTCTCATATAAGTGTTACGCAGTGGGATTTTGCCCCGGCTTTCCTTACCTTGGATATTTGCCTGAGGCTCTCGCAAGCATTCCTCGTCGTCCCTCACCACGAGTGCGGATCCATCCTGGTTCGGTCGCGATTGCGGGTCGGCAAACCGGGATCTATCCGATCGAGCGCCCGGGCGGTTGGTCGATTTTGGGGCGAACTCCACTTTGCATCGCAGATGTGGAAAGCGCATACTTTCCGATAGCAGCGGGCGACGAAGTTCAGTTCCGTGCGATCGATCGGGCGGAGTATGACGACCTGGTCGGGAATCGGTTATGACGGTATCGCAAATCGTAGGGCGCAAAACGATTGATCTCAACGTCGACATCGGCGAGGGGTTCCCTTTTGATCGCGACCTCCTCCGATTCGCGAGTTCGGCAAACGTATGTTGTGGCGCCCATTCAGGGTCCCTGGAATTAACGCGAGAAACCATCGATCTCTGTTTGACTCAACGCGTACGCGTCGGTGCCCACCCTGGATATCCCGATCGTGAATCGATGGGAAGACTCGCAATGAAAAGTGGCCAGGAGAGGATCTACTTAAAAAGCATTTTCGATCAGATGATCCAGTTCAAGCAGTATTGCGAGCCTGCTTACATGAAGCCTCATGGAGCTTTCTACGGCGACACCGCCATCGTCTTGCCCGCAAATTGGCGAACAGCGATCCGACAAGTCCCTCCCCCCGCCAGTGCTTACGAAGCGGGTGGACTTTATCTCGCTCAATTCCCAGGGATTCAGTCGCTCACGCTCCTTCTACGCATCAACAAACTTCCTTTGATGGGTCTGAATGCGACGGCACACAAGGAAATCGCATCAAGGGCGGGTACGAACTTAATTAAGGAAGGCTTTGGCGATCGAGGCTATTTGTCAAACGGAACCTTGATTCCGCGAGGCAGCATTGGCGCAATGCTAGCCACTGATGACGCAATCAAGGAACAGGTCTTGCGATTGGCTCCTGAAGTAGATTCGATCTGTTTGCATGGCGACACGCCCCATTGCTTGCAATATGCCGAATTGGTTTTCAAAACCCTAGTCGACTCTGGCTACGGTGTGGGAATTTGAACCTGACCTTAATTCAGAAATTCGGATTTGCGGAAGTTGTTGGCCCAGCTATCGTTGGTCAGAGAAAGTTCGGAGTTCCGGTCGGAGGTGCATTTGACATTGAGTCGCACGAGCTGGCGAATGGGTTGGTGGGAGTAGACGCGGGAGCTCCTGTTTGGGAACTCGGAATGGCGCAGGCAAGATTTCGGTGTGAAATGCCAGGCTCGGTTTCTGTTATAGGTGCGCTCGCTAAGGTTCTAAAGTCCGACTCGGAGTGGGATAGTAATTCGGTCTTTGGAGTGGCTTCGGGCGAAGAATTTGTCGTTCAAGCTCCTTCAACCGGGGCTCGGGTTTATGTTGCATGGTCCCCGATGCTTCGATCAGACGCGTCCCCACGCCGATTAATGGAAGCTCCTATGAGCGTTGCCGATCGAAATCACCTCCGAATCGTGCCAGGTCCTCAGTCAGAGTTGTTTGACTTAGGTTTATTGAAAAGAGGATTTACGGTGAGTCGAACGGGCAACCGGGTCGGAGTTCGACTCGATGAATCCATAGGTGCCCACAAAATCGACTTACCGAGCGAACCTCAATGTGTGGGTGCGATCCAAGTCTCCAACGACGGCACACCGATCATCATCGGTCCCGACGGCCCCACCATCGGTGGCTATCCCAAAATCGGAGTCGTCATTACCAGCGACCTGAGCCGGGTGGGTCAATTGAGGCCCGGTGAATCGGTCGCGTTCGAACCTGTCAGCCTCGAACAAGCTCGTGACATCAACACCGAGGCTCGTAAAGCCTTCAATAAGCGGCTGAGTCTTTTGCGACTAAGTTTAGGATCCTTGTGACGGACCTAATGGTCAGCTTTTCTTCTTCTTGCCGTATGACGCTTTGGTTTCAGCCGCTAAGAGTAGGGCTGGTTTTCGATCAATTTCCCTTTGGAAAATCTCGGCCAAGTAGCGCCCGGTATGACTCTGTGGCACTTTCGCCACTTCCTCAGGCGTACCCGTTGCCACGACATTTCCGCCTGCGTTGCCACCTTCCGGTCCCATGTCGATGAGATAATCGGCGGTCTTGATCACGTCGAGGTTGTGTTCGATAACAAGGACCGTATTGCCCTGCTCCACGAGTCGGTGAAGGACCGCGAGCAGCTTCTTCACGTCCTCAAAATGAAGTCCGGTTGTGGGCTCGTCAAGGATATAGATCGTATTTCCCGTCGATCGCTTCGAGAGTTCGGCGGCCAGTTTGATACGCTGGGCTTCGCCTCCCGACAGAGTCGTAGCCGGCTGACCCATTCGAATATAACCCAGGCCAACTTCTTGAAGGGTCTCTAGCTTTCGGAAGATCTTAGGAATGGGTTTGAAGTATTCGCAGGCATCGTCAATTGTCATGCCAAGCACTTCGGAGATGTTCTTGCCTTTATATTTGACTTCCAACGTTTCGCGGTTATAGCGCTTCCCTTTGCACACTTCGCAAGGAACATACACGTCAGGCAAGAAGACCATTTCGATCTTGAGAACGCCGTCACCCTTGCAGGCTTCACATCGCCCGCCTTTCACGTTGAAACTAAATCGACCGTTTTTATATCCACGAATCTTGGCGTCTTGAGTCATCGCAAAGAGTTCGCGAATCATGTCAAAAGTGCCGGTGTAAGTTGCAGGATTCGACCGAGGGGTTCGCCCAATCGGAGACTGGTCGATGTCGATAACCTTGTCAAAATGGTCGAGGCCGGTAACGCCGTCGTGAGGTTCCCAGACGGTACGTGTTCCGTACACTTCGTACATCAAGCGCGGAAAGAGGGTGTCCTGAATCAGCGTTGATTTACCGGAACCCGAAACACCGGTGACACATACGAAGAGGCCAAGCGGAATCTCAATGTTGACGTTCTTGAGGTTATTGCCTCGAGCATTCTGAATCTTGATCCACTTGGGAGACAGAGTGACGGTCGTGCCTTTAGCGCCCTTTTTCGTACTCTTGGCTGGTTTGTCGATCACGAGATTATCGAATTTGCCAGAAGGCAATCGACGAGTGGTCGGAATCTCAATCTGCATCTCGCCGGTTAGATACTTCGCAGTTACCGCTTCGCTCTTGAGAAATTCCGCGACGGTTCCTTGGGCAACGATGAATCCACCGTGCTCTCCTGCACCAGGCCCCAGTTCCATAAGGTGGTCCGCCGCCATCATCGTCTCTTCGTCATGCTCCACAACGAGAACAGTGTTCCCAAGGTCGCGTAGTCGAACCAGGGTCTCGATCAGCTTGCGGTTATCCCGCTGATGGAGTCCGATGGAAGGTTCGTCCAATATGTAAAGACAGCCCATTAGGCCCGAACCGATCTGAGTGGCAAGCCGGATGCGCTGAGCCTCTCCACCCGCTAGGGTGCGAGCATTTCGATCGAGCGTGAGGTAGCCCAAACCGACGTCGGTCAGGAATCGAAGTCGCTCGATAATCTCTTTAACAGCCCGCTCGCCAATCGCCATCTGGCGTTTGTTCAGTTTGCTTGCGAGCCCAGAGAAGAACAGATAGGCTTCGTCGATCGCGAGAGTCGTGACGTGAGACATGTCTCGATCGCCAACCTTAACGCTGAGAGATTCCGGCTTGAGTCGCTTGCCCTTACAAACCGGGCAAGGCTTTGTCGACATGTACTGATCAAGGTCGCCCTTAACCCACTCACTTTCCGTGTTCTCGTACCGTTTGCGAAGCGCGCCCAGCACGCCGTCCCACTTGGTCTGGAAACTTCGCTCTCCTCGCGAGTACTTCATCTTGACGGTGATGGCATCGGGCAGGCCGTTCCACACCGCAGCCATTCCTTCTTCCGGAATTTGGTTGATCGGTAATTTAGCGTCGAAACCCATTTTGAGTCCGACCGCATCCAACATTTCCGGCCACCAATCTTTAACTTCTCCGGACTTATAAACGAACGGCAGAATGCCGCCATCGCGAAGTGATTTTGTGTGATCGGGAGCGACTAACTCGGGGTCAAATTCTGTTTTTGTACCGAGACCGGTGCATTCTGGGCAAGCTCCGTAAGGTGAGTTGAATGAGAACATTCTCGGTTCTAACTCGGGTAGCGAATAGCCACAGACCGCACAGGAATAGCTTTCAGAGAATAGGAGGTCCACGACTCCTTCTTGCTTGTCGGCCTGCTGCTCACTTTGTTGCGCGGCCAGCATCTTGGCCATTTCTGGAAGTTCCGTTCCCTTCGGAATTTCAATGGATAGCGTTACGAGCCCCTTACCCATCTTCAGAGCCGCTTCGATGGAGTCAGAAAGACGACGCTCGATTCCATCTTTGACGACGATACGGTCGACAATCACTTCGATGGTGTGCTGCTTATAGCGATCCATCGGAATGTCATCGGTTACTTCGTAGGTCTGTCCATCCACCCGCACACGGACATATCCCGCTTTATTGATATCCGTCAGAACCGATTTGTATTCGCCTTTTCGACCACGAATAACGGGGGCTAGAACTTGTAATTTGGTTCCGTCAGGAAGGGACTTGGCGATGTCAACGATTTGGTCGGTCGATTGACGCTCAATTGGTCCATGGCCGTTGATACAGTACGGGGTACCCACTCGAGCAAACAGGATTCGAAGGTAGTCGTAGATCTCGGTAACGGTTCCAACCGTAGACCGTGGATTCTTGCTCGCACTCTTCTGATCGATAGAGACAGCGGGGGAGAGACCGTCGATGTGGTCAACATCAGGCTTATCCATTTGCCCAAGGAACTGACGGGCGTAGGCGCTGAGCGACTCCACGTACCGTCGCTGACCTTCTGCGTAGATCGTGTCAAACGCGAGCGATGATTTTCCAGAACCGGATAAGCCGGTTATAACCACAAGCTTATCACGTGGTATTTCCACCGTAATGTTCTTGAGGTTATTCTCGCGGGCTCCGACGACTACGATCTTGTCTTGGGGCATGATAAAAATTGTACTGGAGACTTAGTAGACAGAGATGTACTTATTGTGCACAGAATGTGCTCAAACACTCAAGGTGCTACGAGAAGGAAATTTGAAAAATCTCGCTCACTTGAACAGGCGAGCATCTAATTCGGGGCGTACGATTTGCCCGTCCAATACTTCTAACGCTGGACCGTTAATGTACCAAGTGAATTCCTGCCCCATTTCAGTTCCGTTAAGGATCAGTCCATTTGGGATGGACAAGTTAACCCACGCGTAACGCAGCGTATCTATTTCCCTACGACGGATGAGTTCGACGTTTAAGACGCGTGACTCGCATTCGGGCGATCCAGTAAGGATTCTTGCAAAACCATAGGGTTTCGTTCTGCCAGTGGGCGAAAACTCAACCGTGCAAGCTTCAGCAAACTCAATGTCGCCCGCTTCATTCAGGATAACGAGCGGAGAACACTCCCAAACTCTGGGGTCGAGTGGAGTGGCAAAATCGACGTGAAGAAGCCTTCCGATCCACTGACGCAACATGACACTACTAACTGCGTTTGAGTCCGAAAGGATTCAAGCCGCCTAAAAGGCGGCTTTTACGCCGAAGTTGATCGTGGTCGTTCTGAGGTAGCCGCTGGAGGGCACAGCACCCGTTCCAAATGCGACTGACAGTCGAACCGGAAATGGAATTCTTTTCTGCAAGCCAATCTTTGAGAATGGAATCTGCAGTTCGACGTCCGCTCGCGACTCCGTTCGCTTGGCACCAATACCTGGCGCGGAGCTACGATCGGGGAAGTACCAAAGGTTGCCGCCGAAGTGGAGCGAATAGTCCTTATCAATATCAGGCACGTCTTTCGCGGTCCAGAGGAAAATCGGCTCCCACATCAAGGTCGCCGAACTTACCAAAACATTTGAGCGAGTGTCCCAATCGGGGATCGGTCCTTCGCGGCGATAGCGATCTTGAAATTGAAGTGGCACCAGGTACAGGCTTGCATCGCGAGAAGCGTTGACGGACTCTCCCATCCCGAAGCGAGTTCCGCGAACTCGAACCTTCGACACAATACCAACTGACCAGGATTGGTTATTGAAGGACTCACTGGAATCCAGCTTCACAAATGGCGAAAGGGGAACGGTGACAAAAACGTCGTCCAGCTTTCGCACCTTCTCTGCCAGGAGGATGGCCGAGAAGTAAGCCGACTTATCGGTCTTCGCGGTAGATAAAACGTTGATCGAAACAAAGTGGAGACGAGCTCCGATGAGTCCGGCATTGACATCGGGTTTGTCGTAATTCAACGTGGCATGGACCACGAATTTAGAAGAGCCGTCTTCTAGCTGCTCATGAGGAGCGACCGAAATTCCTCCGATAGCGAATGTCTCGACGGGTGCGGGGCGATTGACATGAAGATTGAGGCCTTGCTCGTTGAGCACCACTGGGTCATCAATTCGAATACTGCGGCGCTTCCCGGCCCACATGACCAGCAGACCGTCACCTTCATGAAGGCCAAGTTGATTGGCATCTACGTTCAGGACAAAATCGTTCCCCACTTTTGGTGCGGAAACAGAAGTCGGATGATCGGGCAGTGCGTCGGGATAGGGATGAACAACTCCGTCCCGATTTTGACTGCCTTTCCACAGCCACCATGAGTCGGGTGAGGCAGGATCAGTAGTTTCAAATTCGGGAAGATCAGCACGCGAGAGCGTCACTATAATCTGGCTCTGCTCTTTGCCATCATGACTTCTCTTTCCGACAAACTTGGCGGTAAACAGCCCCTTAACCGTCGTCACGTGACGATTTCGAATCATCAATGAAGATCGCTGCGCAAAGCCAATCGTAAAGGTTGTAACGAGAAGGGCTGATAACGCGATTTTGCCCAGCATTCTTGCCATTCTCCGGTTCTACCCGAACGAGCCCATTCGTTTTTTCGTACACAACATGAAAGAATCTGCGATCATTTATGTATGGCGGGAACGCAGAGCCTATCGGGTTGCGTAATGCATTCCAACTAAGGTTTTCCTATCATGCTGTTCGTTGGGGTTAAAAACAAAACTGCTGCGGTCGACGACAGACTCGATTTATTTGAGAGTCTGATGAAAGACTCATACAAGCCAGCCTATGGTCTTGCTTACCGGCTTACCGGTAACGCAGCTGAGGCTGAAGACTTGGTTCAAGAAACGTATGTTCGAGCCTATCGGTTCTTCCATCGTTTTGACGAGTCGCTTCCCTTCACCAGTTGGCTCTACCGAATCATGACGAACGCGCACATTGACTCTGTGCGAAGACGTGGACGGCTGCGAACCACTAGCCTGGATACTTCAGGCAACGATGGCGCGACGACTTGGGATATTGCGGATCAAGATGGGTCTCCTGACCGCTTGATGCTACAAAACTCGCTTGACGAGCCCGTTCAAAAAGCTTTACTATCGATGACACCGGAATTCCGAACGGCGGTCCTTCTTGCTGACATAGAAGGGTTAGCCTATGAAGAGGTTGCAGAAATCATGAAAACCTCAGTCGGAACCGTTCGGTCTAGAATTCATCGAGGAAGAAAGCAGATTCGTACGCATCTTTTGAAGCACGCCCCTCAAACATACAGGAGTTTCTGCGATGAACTGTAAATCGGTACAGAATCGCCTGTCGGCCTACTTGGATCGCGAATTAGGTGGAGACGAGTTGCTCCAGATTCGAGCCCATCTTTCCACTTGCAAAGAGTGCCGGGCAGAATCAGACGGGTTACGAGCCCTCAAGAGCCTTCTTGGTGGAGTGCCTTGCCCCGAGCCTTCAGAAGACCTCTGTGAGCGATTGACTGCGAACATGATGCGGCTCCGATATGAGGAACCCAAGCGAACCCTGAAAGTTTCTGCGGTTATGTTTGCCAGTGTTGCGGCCTGCTCCATGCTCGGAACGCTTTTCTTCATGAATTCGGGACTCGCCAAGTCGATCTGGCACGGGCGTACACCCTCCAGTGGTAAGGACCTAGCCATCGCACAAAACGGAAATCCAGAAGCTATCACTGGCTCAGATCCAGCCGGCCCGATCATTTCAGCGGCAAACTTCGTTCCGCGCTGACAAGCGGTCTGCCTTTCGTGGCGGAATCCCTTTTCTCAGTCTTGCATCAATAGCTTGATTGGGATATCTTTAGTAAGTTGGACCGGCGATTAGACGGCTGCGATGTCCGACCATTGACCCAGTTATAAATACTTGGAAACTTCCCAGTTTTAGCCTAGAAAATCTTAATTTGGAGTGGTAGTCGACGTGTTCAAGACGTAGTCAATATCAGAGGATGAACCAAATTAAAAGTGCGGAACTGTTCCGCCGAGATTCAGTGTTACGTGAAATAGATAGTTCAGGAGTTCGCGGATATTTAGTTCGATTGAACGATCGACAAGTGGAATAAACCAGTTCACTTCGTCGAGTTTGCGACTCACAGATGGACTAACTAGAAAATGGAGATCAACTAAAGAAATGAATCAAAGCAATCAACCCCAGAAGAGCCCATTCCTTGTCTTGGGTGCCGGCCTCACAATCGGCGCGATCAGCATGGCCGGTTTGTACGCTAGCGGCCTCCCATTCAGCAAGGCTTCAGCTGCCGACACTCACCTACCTGCCTTTCAGACACGTACCATTAGTGCTCCAAGCCGCGAAAGTGTCAGCGAGATGCGAAACCTGGACGCGTTCTACACCAATCTCGCCGAGTTCGTATCTCCGGCGGTTGTCGATATTCAAGCCACCAGCGGACGACAAATGGGTCCTAACGGTGAGCGAATGCCAACCAGCGGCGGCGAAGGATCCGGATTCATTCTTCGGCCCGACGGCTACATCGTGACGAACGACCACGTAGTTGCCGGTTTCGACAAGGTTAAGGTCATTCTTAAGGACGGTCGAGAATTTGACGGCAAAGTCACCCGAGCTCACGACAGTGACCTTGCGGTCGTCAAGATCGAAGCCAAAAACCTTCCAACTCTCGCATTTGGTGACAGTAACAAGCTTCGCCCCGGCCAGATGGCCATGGCAGTTGGTTCACCATTCGGCCTCGAGCAATCCGTTACCTACGGACATATCAGCGCCCTTGGTCGAGACAAGACTCTGATCGAGAATCGCTATTACCCAGACATGATCCAGACCGACACCGCGATCAATATGGGTAATTCCGGCGGACCACTCTGCAACATCGATGGTCAAGTAATCGGCCTCAACACGGCTATCTACAGTCCATCAGGAACAAGCGCAGGAATTGGATTTGCCATTCCAAGCAATCAGGTCCGACTGATCGTCGATAAGCTGATCGAGAATGGAAAAGTCACCCGAGCTCAAATCGGTTTGATCCCTGAGAACTTGACGGACTACCAAAAACAACAGCGACACATTCAGGGTGGAGCTCTCGTCAAGGATGCTCCCGAAAATGGCCCTGCCGGCATGGCTGGTATCAAGAAGGACGATATTGTCGTCAAGGTCGGCCACACCCCCATTAACGGTCAGCTGGATCTTCGAAACGCGATGTTGGAGTACGCGCCAGGCACAAATGTTGACGTCGAAGTCGTTCGCAATGGTGAGCACAAGACTTTCAAGGTTAAGTTGCAAGCCCACCAGGAGATGACTGAAAGCCAGAGCCAAGGCATTGATGGACTCGGTTCTCCTCAGCAGCGCTTTAACCTGCCAAAAGGTTTTAATGCTCCTGATTTCTTCAAGGACTTCCCTGGAATGGGTACTCCACATCACCCACGATCGAAGACCTCTCCGACGAGCCCGGACGGTAAAGCACATCTTGGAGTTAAAATCGGCAACCTTACCGACGAAGCTCGCAAGCAGTTCTCCATCCCAGACGATGTCAAGGGAGCGATCGTTGGAGAAGTCGTACCTGGTTCCGTTGCAGAAGGTTTGGACCTTCAGCCGGGCGATGTCATCCAAGTCTTCGGTAGCAAGCAGATCAACAGCGCAGACGACCTTACCTCTGCCGTCGGCAGCTTGAAGTCGGGTGATACGCGACGCATTCGCTACAGCCGTTACTCCAATGGAGTGATGGTTGTCGATCGAGACGTCACCTTCTAAGACAAACCAAGCGGGCTCCGTGGATTGCCACGGAGCCCGCTTTTTTATGTGCGCCCTGTGCCGGGCGCACATAAAAAAAGATCCCGGCAGCTTAACTTGCCGAGATCTTTTTTTGGATCGTAAACTCTTACTTAGTCATCGAGCCAGTGATTTCCACCTTGATTGTGGATGCTTCGAAGCCATGCTCAACAGCCTGCTTCTCGATCACTTCAATGATGGATGCTGGCAATTTGAGTTCCATAACGTTGCCAGTCTGCTCGCAAACCATAACCTCGGATCGGCGACCTGCACAGTCTGCCATTCGGCATGGGAAATATCCATCGACAACGCCGATGTGATGAATAAGACCGACTTCCTGGAGGGTTGCAAGGATTCGATAAACGCTGACGACATCGATCTTACCGCCACCGGAAATGATCTTTTCGTGAATAGCATAGGCGCTGAGAGCCTTCAAGGTATCGGCAAGTGCGCGAATAACTTGGACACGTGGCATTGTAATTCGGTAGCCAGCGTTGCGCAATTCCTTAAGTGAATGCTCTTCGTAAACCTTAGCCTCTGTCATGACAGCCGGGGCCTGCACAATAACTTCTCGTGATCGTCTTTCTTTCATGGTGATATTATGTACTACGTTCCTTTAAGGCAGTTGTCGCCACTTTGCTTGCGATTCCTCATATTTGTCGGAACTGTCAAACATTTTAGCCGCTTCTGTATAGAATTATTTAGGCGTCTTCTAGCACACCTCTAAAATGTTTTAAAAAAACTAGGTTCCGTTGAACCTGAGTTTATGATATGATCTACTGCGAACAGTTCGGGCAGGCCGTAGGGCGAACCCACTGAGGAGGGAACATGCAGTTTTACAATTTAAAAACTCGATCGCACGTTGAAATTCCAGATTCCGACGTTCAAAAGATGAAGATGACCCGCAAAACGAAGTCGGGCGAACAGATTCGATATGCGCTCACCGCTACTTACGAAGGGAGCAAACTCTTCAAGTTTGTAAGCGAAGCCACTTACAATTCGTCCAGTGCAAAAGAGGCCTAGAGTTTTTTTCCTACGTCCAAAAGGCATTAGGGCTTAAGCCCTAATGCCTTTTTATTTTTATTACACCTACAACTCACTATTCATCGCTTAACCGAAGTCTGGCGCAGCACTCCATTCTCGATCGATGAAAGTGGGAAGTCGACAGCCCTTTCGATAAACTTCGTATCGAACGATCCGCTCAAACTTAAGGGCCTCTTGAGGGCTCCTACCCTCCCAAACCGGTAGAATCTTCATTCCGAATGAGCATCGAAGAACAATTAGCCATCCTGCGACGCGGCACGACCGAAATCATCAGCGAAGCAGACCTGAAGAAGAAGTTGGAGAAGGGCACCCCACTGCGAGTCAAGCTAGGTGTAGATCCTACTGCCAAGCACGTCACGCTGGGTTGGGCGGTTGTTTTACGCAAACTTCGTGACTTCCAGCGACTCGGGCATACTGCCTGTCTCATTATCGGAGACTTCACGGCTCAGATCGGCGACCCGAGCGGCAAAAACAAGACCAGACCTCAGCTCACACGAGAAGATGTCCAGGCGAACGTCGATGCGGTTATGGAACAGGTCGGAACCATTCTCGACCGCGAGAAGACCGAGATCTATTTCAACAAGGATTGGCTGGGCAAGATGACCTTTGAAGATGTCATCAAGCTTTGCTCGCGCTATACGGTTGCTCGCATCTTGGAGCGGGACGATTTCACGAAGCGCTTAGAAGAGCATCGACCGATCGCGATGCACGAAATCCTGTATCCCTTGTGCCAAGGCATGGACTCCGTCGAGATTAACTCGGATGTCGAAATAGGTGGCAACGACCAAAAGTTCAATAACCTCGTAGGACGCACGCTGATGGAGCAATACGGACAAGAACCTCAAGTCGTGGTTCTATGCCCCTTATTGGTCGGTACAGACGGCAAAGAGAAGATGTCTCAGTCGCTAGGCAACTATATCTCGGTCATTGATGTTCCCAACGACATGTATGGCAAGACTATGTCGATTCCGGACGACATCATTGAGAACTACTTCGAGCTCGCTACAGACGTCCCTATGGATGAAGTCAAAAAGCTGCTTGCGGAGACTCCTAACCCTCGCGATGCGAAGCGACGACTCGCCCGCGAAATCGTTGCGCTCTACCATGGTGAAGCAGCCGCTCAGGAAGCGGATGACTATTTCATCAACACTTTCAGCAAGCGTCAGCAGCCGGTAGAAGCGGAAGAGGTGGCGATTCCCGAAGCGGTAATAGAAGACGGAAGCGTGTTCATACCCGCACTCATCGCGGCCCTTGGTCTAGCTAAGAGCAATAGTGATGCTCGCCGCCACATGGAAGCGGGAGCAGTTTCGTTAGAAGCAGAAAAGCTGACCGATCCCAAGCTCAAGATTCAGGTGGCTGACTTGATTGGGAAAACGCTTCGCGTGGGCAAACACCAGTTTCGAAAGCTTGTCGCCTAAAGCGAGGGCTTTCCTGAGTGCCTTCTTAGCGAACTTAGCGGGTTGCGGCTTGCGCATCGGTTCGTCAGCCTCGTAATATGCCTTATGCCCCAAATGTCTGTGCGACTTACATTCGCATCGCTTCTTTTCGCCTGCACTAGCATCGGAGCACAGGCTCAAGACACACTTCAGACCATGCCGCGTTTCGACCGCTACGAGAAGCTTCGCAAAGAGATTTCTGGATCCATCATTCGAGGGGCAATCAGCCCTCGTTGGAGCGCTGATAGCCAGTCCTTCGTGTACAGCGTGGATACAAAGAACTATAAGTTCGATATCAGCACCGGTAAGGCAGAAGAAACAACCGAAGCGGGATCAACCGTCTCAACATCACCTGGTCGGCGAGGCGGACAGCGCGGGACCCGAGGTGCGCCTGAGCGAGGACGTCAGTTTTCAGTCGCAGTCAGCGAAGACGGCAAGCTTAAGGCGACTACTCGAGGCCGCAACGTCTATATCAGTGACGCGAACGGTAAAAAGGAATTCGCCATCACGACTGAAGGGAGCGTCGAGAATCGACTGAAATATGGTGTTGCAAGTTGGGTCTACGGCGAAGAACTCGGAGTGCGGGAAGCCATGTGGTGGTCACCTGACGCCAAGAAACTGGCGTTCTACAAATTTGACGAGTCGCAGGTCAAGGACTACTTCCTTCAGTACGACCAAACCAAAATTCAAGACACGCTGGACACCGAAGCCTATCCGAAGGCGGGCGCGCCAAACCCGATCGTAACGCTATACGTTTACGATCTCGAATCGAAAAAGACGACGACAATCGACACGAAGTTTGCCGACCCGATCCTAGGGGAATATGTGTACGATGTCCGTTGGTCCGCGGACGGAACGGAGCTTTATTACAATCGAACCGATCGAAAGCAGAAGACCTTGCAGTTCTGCGCTGCCGATCCGACGTCTGGGGTCAGTCGCCTCGTTGTTGAAGAGCATCAGCCTCAAAGCTGGGCAAACAACCACCCAATCGTTCAATTTCTTGAGGACAAGAAGACCTTCATCTGGGAATCTGAGCGCAACGGTTATAAAAATCTTTACTTGTATGACCTAGCCGGCAAGCTCATTCGACCGATCTCCCAGAATGAATATGACCTAACTGGAATTGTCACCGTTGACGAGAAGAAAGGCTTGGTTTACTACCGATGTCGAAGCGGAAATAGCCCTTACCTCGAACAGCTCAACAGCGTGAACCTAGACGGCACCAATAATCGCCGACTAACCGATCCCGCATTTAGCCACACAGTCACTCTCTCACCAGACGGCGAGCATTTCGTCGATGTCATGCAACGGATTGACGTTCCTCCAACCACAATTCTGTGCGACAAGGAAGGCAAGAAGGTCGCTGAAATCATGAAGAGCGACCTCGGTAAATTCAATAACCTGCACCTCAGGAAAACCGAGCGCATTTCGTTTCTTGCGGCGGACGGCAAAACCACTTGCTACGGCACTCTTCAGTTCCCTTCCGATTTCAACCCTCACCACAAGTATCCCGTCGTGGTATCGGTCTATGGCGGTCCGGAATCAAGCGGAGGGCCCGAATCCTTCATGTTGCCCAACCCGATTACGGAGCTTGGGTTTCTCGTTGCTTCGTTTGACGGTCGTGGAACGAGTGGACGCGGCAAAGCATTTCGTGATGCGATGTACGGAAAAATGGGCATCGTCGAGATCGATGACCAAGCGGCAGGAGCTAAGTCGCTGACCAAACTTCCCTACGTGAACGGTCGCATCGGAATCTACGGCACGTCTTATGGCGGATATTCCTCTCTCATGTGCCTCTTACGGTACCCAGACGTGTTTAGCGCCTCATGCTCCAGCTCAAGCGTTACCGACTGGTTGAACTACGACTCGATCTATACCGAGCGTTCGAATGGCCTTCCGGACGAAAGCGAAAATAAGGCTGGCTACGATGCGGGACGCGCGGCCAATTACGTCAAGCAACTGAAAGGCAGTTTGATGCTTTACTACGGCACCGCCGACAACAACGTGCACCCAAGCAACACTCTCCAACTAATCCAAGCACTGGAGTCAGCAGGTAAGCACTATGACCTGCAGGTTGGGCCGGATAGAGGCCACACTCAAGTGAACACTAACCGAATGTGGGAGTACTTCATCACTCACCTCATTCTCGAAAAGAAGAAGGAAGACGTTCTCAAGTCCACACTTCAAAAACGCTCAAAGAACCGAGCCACCGTTTCAGGCTAGGCTCGGTTCAAAGCTCCAACTAAGCAATTGTGTGGAAGCCTTCGGCTTCCCACAACCTGCGTGCATGAGCAATCTGAGCCTCAATCGCTTTAGGGCCAGGCGCACCGAGTGATTCGCGGCGTTTGACGCTTCCTTCGGGCTGGATGACGCTGAGCGCTTCAACCGGTACTTCGGGTGCCATCTCGGCCAGAGTCTCTTCCGTCAGGTCTTCTAGAGTGCAATTCAAGCGGTTGCAGCCGACAACGATCTTGCCTACGATCTCATGGGCTTGGCGGAACGGAATTCCGGTTGAAGCTAGATAATCGGCAAGGTCGGTGGCGGTTGAGAAATCTCCTCTCACCGAAGCCGCCATGCGATCGAGTTGCCAATCGGCAGACTCCAACATCAGATGCATCAGCTTGATCGAGTCCTTCACCTTTCGCATCGAGTCGAATAATGGAGGCTTATCTTCTTGAGTGTCTCGGTTGTAGCCAAGCGGCAGCCCCTTCATCGTGGTTGCGAGGGTCGTCCAGTTCGCCAATGCTCGACCGGTGCGTCCTCGAATAAGCTCGGCCATGTCCGGATTTCGCTTCTGAGGCATGATCGAGGAGCCGGTTGTTACCGAATCGCTCAGCTTGAGGAACCCGAATTCTCGACCGCTAAATAGGACGATCTCTTGAGACATGCGGCTCAAGTCGATCATGATGAGTCCGCACAGGTGGAGAGCATCAAGTAGATAGGATCGATCCGAAGTCGCATCCAGCGCGCTTGGAATCGGCGCGATGAATCCCAACTCGCTGGCTGTTGCATGTCGGTCAATTGGGAAGCTCGTCCCGGCAAGTGCAGCCGAGCCAAGTGGGCAGTAGTTTGCCAATTCGAACAACCGTTCGGCTCGCCATCCATGCCGCTGGAGCGACCAGAAGTGGGCCATTAGATGAAATCCTAAGGTGATCGGTTGTGCGCGCTGCTGGTGGGTATAGCCGGGCATAAGGGCCGACTTATACATTTCGCCCTGGTCAAGCAACAAGCCCTGAAGCTTCTTGATCAAATCGAACACGACGAGCAGTTCGTTATGCAGATACAGTCGCGTGTCCGTCGCGACTTGGTCGTTTCGAGATCGCGCGGTGTGCAACTTGCCCGCAGTAGGGCCAATGATCTCGTGAAGCCGGACCTCGATCGCAGTGTGGACGTCTTCTACGTCGAGATGGAGAAATTCCGGTCCTTCTTCGTGAATTTTCTCCAGGCCGTCGATGATCAGCTTGGATTCTTCTTCCGTAATGATGCCTTGCGCACCCAACATGCGTGCATGAGCGACCGAACCAATTATGTCTTCTTGCCAGAAGTTTAAATCGGTCTCAATCGACTGTCCGAAACGATCGACGAGTTCCGATGTCGTTTCGGTAAATGCACCACCCCATTGCTTCTTCATACCGGGGGTTATGTTATCCAATGTTTCACCGATTTCGTTGCACATTTGTGGGTGACACCCGTTTCCGAACCCAGGAAAGAGCCTAAGAAAGTCATTTCAGACCACCTTTTCTTCGGTTTGCGAGAAACTAGGAAAGAAACACCCGTCAAGATGATGACTATGCGCGCCGCACTTATCATTTGTTCCATCCTTCCGGCCGTTGCCCTTGCAGGACCTTACACATTCACCACTGGAAACGTACGTATCCAGCTCATTTCCCCTCATCTCGTACGTTTAGAACTTAAAGGTCCAAGAGGATTTGAGGATCGAAAGACATTTACGGTCATCGATCGTGATTTTTCGAAGGTAAAGGTCTCCATTAGCCGCCAAGGCGAAAATATTCTTCTTCAGACCGATGAATATTCGATCTTGATGCCGAAAAATGCGATCACCTTACGTGACGTTCAGGTTTTGGATGCCTATAACCAGACCGTCTACCAAAATGACGGATCGTTACCACCTACTTCTTATTTGCCCGCTCCCGGATTTCTCAAACCTGCCTGGGTTCTGGCAGACAATCCACGGCTCGTTCCCCCTGCCTGGGGGGCGACTCCCGCTCCCAAGTCAGGTGACCCGGCCTTAACTCAAACATCGGGTTGGGATAATCGAAACGACGCCCCTGACATTTATGTCTTCATCCCAGGAAAATTGGGTTACGCCCAAATTCGATACGATTTCCTCAAATTAACCGGTCCGATTCCGAAGCCGCCGCTTTCAATCTTAGGATTTATTGACAGCCGTTACCATCCTTACACGGAAAAAGAAGCGCTCGATTCTATCGGCACCTATCGAACGAAGAGGATTCCTCTCGATACATTCGTAGTGGATACCGATTGGCGGATCAATGGCTCAGCCGGTTATGCAGTGGAACCTAAGTTCTTCCCCGACATGCCGAGATTCATTCAAGAGGCTCATGATCGACACGTCAAGTTGATGTTCAACGATCATCCCGATCCAAAGGCACCAGGAGCAACCGATCCCAAGGAATTGGAATTTCGATGGGAAGGGCTCACGAAGCTTTTGAATATGGGAATGGACATTTGGTGGTACGACCGCAACTGGTCGACGAGCCTTGTGGAACCCATGCCAGGCATCCGAAAAGAAGTTTGGGGGCAGCGGCTTTACCACGACATCACCGAGCGCGCCCGTCCTACCGAGCGCCCTTGGATCATGACGAATGCTCAAGGTATCGATAACGGGATTGAACATGCTCCGCCTCAAGCTGCCGGCCACCGATTTCCGATGATGTGGACGGGTGACACCGGTTCTCAATTCGACTATCTTCGCCGAGGAGTCGAAAATGGAGTTTCACGAGGCATTTTAGCCTTGCAGCCGTACACCCACGAGGATTTGGGCGGTCACACCGGGCCGACACCTTCTCCCGAACTTTACATTCGGTTCCTCCAATATGGGTGTCTGTCCCCAATTACTCGCGTTCATTGCACGCTTGGGCAAGATAGGCATCCGTGGGCGTTCGGACCAGAGGCCGAGAAAGTCGTCACGGACTTCATCAACCTTCGCTACCGACTGCTTCCTACCCTTTACACCGCGGCTCAGCATGCCACCGACGATGGGTCACCGATTTTGCGCAGGTGCGATCTTTTTTGGCCAAGTTTTGCGGAAGCCGCACACAACGACCAATACATGCTCGGTGACGATATTTTGGTTGCTCCCATCATGACCAGCATGAAGGGCGAGCCGAACTCCATTCCCTCATCCATGTTTCGAACGCCCCTTGGCGCACCCGGGTTGGAAGCACAGTACTTTGACAACGCCACCTTGCAGGGAACGCCGAAGGTTGTGAGAACAGATGATCATATTGATTTCGATTGGGGAACGGACAAGCCCGCCAACGAAATACCCAGTCAGAATTTTTCAGTTCGCTGGACAGGCCTTTTAGGCCCGGTTCCATCAACGGGTGATTATCGAATCACGACCAAGAACGACGATGGAATCCGAATATACGTCGATAACAAATTGCTCATTGACGACTGGAAGCCGGAAGATGGGGCTTTTAATCAAGCCACTTTGCATTTGGAAGCGGGCTCTTCCCACTCGATTCGGGTCGAATTCATGCAACTTACCGGTGGTGCGATTTGCAAAGTTGGCTGGATGCTTCCAGAGGACAAGGAAGTGACCCAAACGCAGCGATCGGTTTGGATTCCACCGGGAACTTGGCAGGATCTTTGGACCGGCGAAACCGTGACCGGACCGAAGTCAATCGTCGCGTCTGCGAGTATCAGTCAGATTCCGATGTGGGTCGAGCGAAGCGGCATTGTACTAACAGGACCTGCTTTGCAATACACGAGCGAAAAACCGATGGACCCTATCATTGCCGATATTTATGTAGGTGATGAGGCTTCAACGATGCGCGAGTTGGTGGAAGACGACGGACACTCGACCGAATATATCAAGAATGCGGTCGCACGCACGGAGGTTGAATATTCGCGAAAAGGAGCTTATGCCGGGATTCGCTTCGGAGCCACTAAGGGTACTTACGCTGGGATAAAGTCCACTCGAAAATGGATTGCGCGATTCCACTTGCCCAAGGGAATCAGTGCCAACACCGTGCGAGTCGACAACAAACTCGTCCCATTTAAAGCAGAAGCTCATCGCGACGTGCAGATGCCATTTATGCCAGGAGCGGGCCCCGCCGAAGGAGATGTCGTTACCATTGAGCTATCTCCCGAGTCGATACGCACACAGCGTTCCGTGGTCATTGAATTGAAATAAATGGTTGTCGGAACCCTCGAACTATCTATTCGAATCGACGGCGCTTTTTCTCTGAAGGATAAGCGCCGAGTAATTCGGAGCCTAATGGACCACGCTCGTCGAGACTTCCATGTTTCAGCCGCCGAAGTCGGCGATCAAGATCTATGGAATAGCGCACTCATCGGAATTGCATGCGTAAGCAACGATGCCATTCACTTGGAGAGCATCCTCCAAAAAGTCGTTGACCTCTTTGACGCGCATCCCGAAATCGCTGTCGAGAGCACCGACAAGCGCATTGAACGCTGGCCGTAACTAAGGTCCAACGAAAAAAAAATCCCTCCAGCCCGATTGGGTTGGAAGGATTTGTAATCGGTGAATGTCGTCTTACTTGCAGCCGCAGCTGCCACAGCCGCCGCCAGCTCGCGTATCTAAGCCTGCCATCGCTTCGTCTTCGGTTGAGAATGACGAACCGCATCCGCATGACTTCACGGCCTTCGGATTCTCGACTTTGAATCCGCCACCAAGAACGTCATCGACGTAGTCCACCACGGACCCGACCATGTATCGGAGACTGAGTTCATCGACATAGATCTTGATGCCTCGATCGACTAAAACTTTATCACCCTCTTCAGGGGGATTCTCGTCAAGTGCCATGCCATAGCTCAGACCTGAGCATCCGCCACCGGCGACCCAGACTCGCAATGCCGCTTCCGATTTGTCGTTGTCCACTAACATGGACTGTAGTTCACTTGCGGCACGATCCGTAAGTGAGATCTCTGAGACTGAAACCTGCTCCTCAACTGCCATTCTTAATTCCTCGATACTCATCTTATCTTACGCGAGTCAGAGCCGATTCAGCGCAGACAATTCGTTGTCCTAGGACCGCGAACGCCAATGTGCCTAAGAATCTTAGAAAATTCAAGGGATTCTGTCTGATCCTCCGAACAAGTAGCGTGATTTATCGTTCAGCTAATTTGATGGCCCTTGGGATATTCGATTGGGGAACGGGTGGGCTTGGTTTGCAAAAAGCCCTTCGTGAGATTCGTCCGGATCTTGACATGGTGTATGTCGGCGACGTGGGAACGGAGGCTTACAGCTTGCTGAGTCGGGAAGCGCTTGCGGAACGCGTCGAACAGATTCTTCAGGCGTTTGCCCAAATGGGAATCTCGCGCGTACTCTTGGCCGGACACTCGGCGAGTACAGCGATAGCGGACGTTCCGGTCCCCGGTGTCGAAATTTCCGGAGTCATTGAGCCGACCCTCCAGACCATGCGGACCAAGCAATTCAAAGAAGTTGGAGTGATTGGGGGCCGAAGAGCTATTTTGTCAGGAGCTTATGGTCGCTCTTTGCGAAAGCAACGCTTCATGGTCGTTCAGCGCGTTTCTCTTGACCTCGCCGATGTGATTGAGTCGGGAAACAGTCAGACAGAAGAATTAGAGGATCTCGTCCGCGCCCTTCTCGAGCCCTTGGCGAAATCGGATGGATTACTTCTGGCGAATACCCACTACTCGTTGATCAGCCCGATCATTCAATCCGTGCTCCCGAAAGCAGAGATTATCGATCCAACTCGGGATACTGCCATATCGGTCGCTAGCCAGTTACCGATCTTTCAAAATGCAAGTGGAAAGTCGAGTTTCTACACCACGGGGGAAGCTTCTGACATGAAACGGAAAGCACGCGCGCTCTATGGTCTGTCGGCTGACTTCCACCACCTCGCCCTAAATGCGCCCGGCATGGCAGCCTGACGGTGTTACAATAGACGTCTGAGGAAACAGAACGAGCGAATAACACGTTAGACTTCCTTAGGTACGCGCTATGAAGAATCTTTCTCGACTCGTCATCACCGCTTCAATGGCCCTAGTGGTCGTAGCAGCAGCCTCCGCTTCCAGCAATCTTTGGCTTACTTCGTACAAAGATGCGGTCACACAATCCAAGAAGACGGGCAAGCCGATCATGGTGAATTTCACGGGAAGTGACTGGTGCCATTGGTGCATTCAACTTGATGATGAAGTCTTTAGTAAGCCCGAATTTAAAAAGTGGGCTCAAAAGAATGTAGTGCTACTTGAGCTTGATTTCCCTCAGCGGAAGGCACTCCCTGCAGCCTTGAAGAAGCAAAACGACGAGTTGGCGAAGAAATACGCGTCAGTCGTTCCAGGATTTCCCACCATTCTATTCTTGAAACCGGACGGATCGGTGTTTGGAAAGTACGGATACGATCCAGGTGGAGCAAAGAAGTGGACTGAAATGGCTTCTCGACTTCTTCCCGGACATAAACCGGCCACTCGATAGTTTTTTATTTTCCACCGATACGATGTGATTTCATATCGGCATGACTATTTCTTGCCCTCGATGACATTGTTGCTGCCTTTCGCGATTGCGCTTCTATCCAAATCCGAACCTGTTCGACCGACTCAGCTAAAACCGCTCAACGAACGGCAGATGAGTTGGTGGCGCGATGCCAAGTTCGGGATGTTCATTCATTGGGGTGTCTATGCCATTCCTGGGAAAGGTGAATGGTACATGAATAGCGCTCACGTTCCAGTAGACGAATATCGCAAATTGGGTGACCAATTTGAGCCTAAGTTTTGCGACCCGAATCGATGGATTCAGATCGCGAAATCGGCGGGAATGAAGTACACCGTGCTCACCGCTCGACACCATGACGGCTATGCACTTTGGAACAGCCCCTCCAGCATTGATCGTTTCACAAGCACGGCGATGGCTGCAAAGAGAGACTTTATTCGGGACTACGTTATCGCTTGCCGCAAGAACCGGATGCCGGTCGGTTTGTATTACTCACTGATGGATTGGCGGATTCCAGGCTATTACAAGCCCCATGAGTTGCCAGAGAGTGCTCAAGCCCTTAAAGATCAGTGCTACGGTCAAGTTCGGGAGCTCACGCGGAATTACGGTCCGATTGATATTTTGTGGTACGACGGTGGCTGGCTTAACATGCACGGAACCGACGCAGATGCCGCATGGCTTTGGGAGCCCGATAAGCTTAACTCCCTCGTCAGAAAAGCCAATCCGAGAACGGTCATCAATCCCCGATCGGGTTGGGGCGGAGATTTCGATTGTGAAGAAGGCGGCTCGGAAGTCACAGGACGAATTCGAACGCGTCCCTGGGAAAAGTGTCTTAACCTCAATCAGACCACGTGGGGCTATAACCCGATTCAGAATTTGATGAGTACAAACGAGGTGCTCACCATGCTCATCAACACCGCAGTGCGGGACGGGAACATGCTCCTCAACGTTGGCCCCGATCCGGATGGAGTTATCCCTCCTACCCATGCCGCAAGACTCCGAGAAGTGGGACAGTGGCTCAAGAAATACGGAGAGAGCATTTATGGCACTCGAGGCGGGCCTTTGCAACCGGTCGACCACCAATACGGCACCACATATCATGGCAAATCCATCTACGTGCACTGCTTTGGTGCCCGAGATGGAGTCACGATCGGATTGCCGCATATTGACGCTCGCATCCTGAAGTCAACGTTGCTAACTGGTGGCAAGGCGGAGGTCGAGCAATCGGCGTTTGCGATTACGATCCGTTTAAGCCGTCTGACCCAGACCACCCCAGACACCATCGTGCGCTTCGATTGCGATCGAGAAATTGGGCGGTAACGAGGCGCTTGCTACCAACGCGTTAGAACAGGCTTTCGCAGTGCTCCATTCGTGCTCCGTTTTCGTCGCAGACGGCGTAATTTGCGCCTCCCGAGAGCGTGAGTCCTGCGTGTCTTCCTTTGGCGTCCAGCACGTAGAACTGCAAGCCAAAATTCGGATGGCCAACTTCATTGAGCAATCGCTTTTCGACGGTGTTCTTGGCCACACGTTTGAGCGCTTCCATTCCTGCGTCTTTCGGATGCTTCCCTCGCCGAAGTTCTTCCACGATCAGATAGGAGCAGAGGTTATAAAGGTTGGCTTCGCCTCGACCCGTTGACCCGGCAGCACCAACTTCGCCATCAACGTAAAGGCCCGCTCCTAAAATGGGTGAGTCTCCCACGCGGCCGGGGATCTTAAATGCCAGGCCACTGGTGGTTGTAACGCCGCAAATCTCGCCTTTCTCGTTGATGCCGTCGCAGTTAATTGTTCCGTAAACATGCTGTCGCTCCAGATACCCTTCCTCGGACATTTGGAGGGCGACTTCGAGGCCCTTAGTTTCTCGCTGCTTCGGATCAAGATAGTGCTCCTTATCGGTACGGCGCTTCCATTCCAACCAGACTTTTCTTGACCTTTCGGTATTAAGATCTGGCTCGATGGTGTATCCCAAACTGCGGGCGAAGTCTTGGGCCCCTTTTCCGACTAGGAGGTGATGGTCGGTTTGGCTCGCAACTTCCCTGGCGATTTTGGACGGCGTGCGAATACCCTCGAGGCCCGCCACACCTCCAGCCCATTTTTTGGGTCCGTGCATACAGCAAGAATCGAGTTGGACCACACCCTCGGCATTGGGAATTCCACCGTAACCCACGGATGTTTCGTCGGGATCGAGTTCGAGAATATTGACGCCTTCGATGAGCGAGTCAAGCACATCCGTTCCACTCGTCATGAGACGGAAGGCCTTTTGAACACACGTTTCGGTCCCACCGTTCTTAAACGAGTTGCCGTTACCGGAAGATATGACGACAGGCTTAACTCTTCCCCGTATCATTATTTCTGGGAATGCTCGGGCAAGTGGGGCGACGGCTAAGCTTGCCGATCCTGCAAGAAGAGTACGGCGTGACAATCCACGATTCATGCCACGCAGTCTAACCGATTAGATGGATAATTGACTTCATATGAAGAAGAAGCCCCTGTCTTTTGGGGTTGGCCTTGACTTGACAACTCTAGCTTTCTTGGCATGCAATTTCAGCATGATAGGTAGTTCATGGGTGCGTCCACAAAAGGTGATCAAGGTCCAAATGCCTCCCGCAATCACGATTGTAGGAATCCTCGTTCTTGGAGCAACGATTCTGTTTATCGAGCTACGCTTTCGCTCACCCAAAACACCCTAGGTTGATCTGAACTAGACGGGTTTGTTACCCACGGCAAGTCCGTTTCCGACAAGATATTTATAGCTTTGCTCTACCGCTTCCATCATGTCGGTTGCGCAGAAGTCCATTTCCAAAATGAGCCAATTGGGATCACCCCCGCGGATGGCGTCGACGAGGTCTACTTTTCCCGAGCCAGCAGCGGTCATCGGCTCATCGCGGACCATGGGACCGTCTTTCACGTGCAGGAGTTTCACACGATCTTTGAATTTTGTGACCATGTCTCCTGCTCGGTTTGCGCCGAAGTTAGTCGCCCAATAGGTATCGAGTTCGAGTGTTACAAGCGGGCACTCGTCTAACATCCATTCGATTGCGAGTCTTCCTTCCACAATCTCGAATTCCCAATAGTGGTTGTGGAGACTAAACGACAGTCCTGCTTCACGAATGATTTGCGCGACCTCGTTGAGTTGCTTTGCCGTTTCTTTAATCGCGTCAACGGAAGCGAATTCCTTGGTTCCAAAACCGCATACAGTATCGGAAACACCTAAATCGCGAGCGTTCTCAATAAATTGGTGAACGGTTTCAAGGGTTGGAACATCGCCGAAGTAGGAGGAAACTTTCATTCCCATATCTTCGGTGGTTTGACGAAACTGCTTGAACGACATACCAAATCCATGCCCTTCGACTCCTTTAAACCCGATGTCTGCAAGGCGTTGGAGAACCGGAAGGTGATTGCCATTTTGCATGGCATCGCGAAGAGTATAGAGCTGTATCGACAGTGGTTTCATGAGATCCTCGATGTTCCAATAATTGTTAGTTGCGCCTGCTACTCTGCAGTGCCATTTTCCAGATAATCCAGTTCAGCCTGAGTCAGCACGATCTCAAGCGCTTCGATATTCTGGTGAATCTGCTCGACATTGTTCATGCCTGCCAACGCCCAAACGTTGAGCGGCTGATTCAGTGTCCATGCGAGAGCGAGATGGTTCACGGTAGTCCCCTTCTCTTCCGCCATTTTTTGGAGTCGCTCCAAACGTGCGAAGTTGGTAGGGTTGTGATAGACACGCTTTACGTCGGCAGAATCGATCTGAGCAAAGAATCCGCCACCCGCCGAGGACCACGCGAAGAGGGGGAATCCGGTTTTCTCGTACCAGTTTCGACCTTCTCGATCCACCTGATAGGCTTCCCACCACATCGGTTCGTTGGCAAGAGCTAGGCTCAGGTTGGGACTGCTCGCGGAGAACCCTTGCAAGCCATGCTTTTCGGCATATTCATTTGCTTCCGCGATGCGAGTATGGTGCCAGTTGGAACCGCCGAATGCCTTCACTCGACCGGCTGCGAGATGCTCGTTGAGCCACTCGACGACTTCACCGGCTGGTACACGGACATCATCGCGGTGGAGGACATAAAAGTCAGAGTAAGAAACGCCTGCTCGCTCAAGATTGCCGAGCAGATCATGATCCAGATCCGCCTTGGTTACGCGGCGTCCGGCATCGCTATTGTCTGCGTGGTGATTGCCCTTATCAAACCGAATAAGCGCATCCTCTCCGCGAGCCTCATAGTAGCTCTTAAGAACACTGGCAAATCCAGGACCATAAACATAGCTGTTGTCGATAATGTTTCCGCCAACGGCTCGATACTCGTCTAGCAGTTCAAATGCCTTGACGTTGTCGTTTGTTGGAAGCTGAATGACACCAAAAACCAGTTTCGAAATCTCTTTATCTAAGTGAGGGACCTTTCCGTACTTCAAGCCTTCATCTCCATTGCAAAATGTAATCCGGCGCTCGCGCGCAGCATGTCGAGTGCCTTCATATTCTCGATTGTGTCTTCGAGGGTCATGTATGGACATTCCTTCGCATCGATAAATTCGGCGACTGTGTCGGCTTCGATGGCGTAAAGCTCGTCGTTGGTCGACTCATACTTGAACACCTGAGGCTCTTCGCCTCGTTTGTTCAACGTGATGACGCTGCTGTGAACTTTCCACGGGTCGGAAATATGGATTGAGCCGTTTGTGCCGTAGATCCAGACTTCATTTTTGAGTCCGATGTGGATTCCGGTGTTGAAGCTAGATGTGAACTCACCTGGGAACTTCATCGCACCCGATCCGAACTCGTCATAGCCACGGTCTCCGATGAATGCACAGTAGTCGGCCTTGATCGGTTCTGCTCCTGCAATGAGTCTCGTCATAGAAACGCAGTAAGTTCCAACGTCCATCAGTCCGCCGCCGCCAAGAGCTCCTTCGGTTCGGAAATTGGTCCATTCTTTACCAGCATGGAATCCGAATTCTGCATTCACAACTTTAACGTCGCCGATTGCCTTCTCAGCAAGCAGTTCCTTCAGCTTGAGCGTTTGTGGATGGCAACGATACATGAAGGCTTCCATGAAGAAAACCTTGTGTTTGCGGACTTCATTAAGCGCTCGCTGCGCCTCAAGTGCATTCAGTGTGAACGGTTTTTCGCAAAGAATGGCTTTGCCAGCCTCCGCGCATTTAATCGTCCACTCGTAGTGCATGTGGTGAGGCAGAGCGATATAAATCGCGTCCACGTTCGGGTCGTTTAACACTTCGTCGTAAGAGCCGTAGGGCGTTCCACCGTAGGTTTCGGTGAACTTCTGCGCACTTTCAAGCGTGCGCGATCCTACTGCCGTTAGGGTTCCCGTTTTGGAAACCTTAAGTCCTCCGGCGAATTGTCGAGCGATGCCGCCCGTCGCCAATATTCCCCAATTCAGCTTATCTGCCATGTTCGGCTAGGAGCTTACACCGTACGCAAGACCGAGCGAACACGATCCGCCATTTTCCTTCCATTTGCTCAGAATTGCTTGCTTATCTTGAGTCTTTTTGTGGCCCTTAAATGGAATCGTGCGTCGGTTTGCAATAGGAACTCGGAATTTATTCTAATGCCATCCAGTTTCCTTCCTCTTTGAATAAGCATGGACAAATTCATTGGCTCGCTGTCAAAGTTGCGGTAGCCCACGATCTATACAGCGATCTTTCTAATGCGCCCCGAATGGCGCCCGTGAACAAGCTGTGGCCCAAAAGCCAAACTTTCCTCTCACGCAAAACTCAAATGGTGGCCGAACGAAAAACAGGTTGGCATTAGATTTCAGTCCGCGTAGCCGTGAGAAGATTATTGGTCGCGTTTGCGTTTGGCGTCTAGCAGACTTTGTGCGGCGGACCTGGGTTGGGTGGTGGTGGAGACGGGGCGGTCGGCGGTTGGGGTGTTGGGAAGGATCACTTGGCCACTGGGGGTGGGTGAGCTTTCTTTTTGCGCCCGCTGTTTAGCTTCGTGTAGGCGGCCCACGACGACTTCTTGTTGGGACTCGGATGGGACTGGACGACGCTCGAGGCGCGCAAGTAGCTTCGCCATGATCTCACCTAATGGTAGGGCCAGTCGACGGACGCCAACATCGAACGGCAGCAAGATAGCGGCCATCATTAATAGGATCGGCCAGAGTTCGGAAATTGAAGCGCCTGGATTCGCGATCTTGCGAAGGGCTTCAAGAGGTTTGCTAATCCCCAGACCGCCCGTTAATTTGCTCATCCGGGCAAGTAACGGGCTGTTGGCTCGATAGGTCCGATACTCGGGAGGATAGGGGACGGAGAATCCAGTTGCAGCGGTTCGTTTCCCACCGGCCGGATCAGGTTCTGCGACGGTCACAATGTAAGTGCCAATTCCACTGGCATCAAAGCTGGAGGAATAAACACCGGGAGCTTGCTCATCTAAATTCAGCTCTTTGAATGTTCCGTTTGGAACAGCAACTCGGATGGAGGCGTTATTCGATGACAACGGATTTCCGAGACGGTCGAAGGCTTTGACTTCCACCTTCCCACGGCCACCTTCTTCATGAACCGCGACCTGATAGTTATTGAGAGTCGCTCGGCGGCTGATCGCACGGACCGCTTGGGACCAGAACGCACCGAATCCAGGCCATCCAATCCATTTCGCTGCCCATCGCGATTTCGCGTCGCTGGTAAAGGCAAGGGTTGTACCCAGGCCGTACTGCCATGTTGCGAGAAGGGGATCGTCTTTTCCTGTTCGCATCCCCACTGATGAAAGAGGCCTGGAATCGGTGAGACAGTAGGCGAGAAGGGGTGGAACACCCTCGTCTTCGATACCCCTTAGAATCTCTTGCCCCACAACCATTTTGGGAATGAAAGCTCCCTCCTCAATCGCAGACCGAGCGATGATCGAAGTGTCTTCAGTCATGATCGCGGGGAGTTTGCCCGCTTTATCGGCGAGGTAGAAGCGCCCGCCACCAACTAGGGCTAGTTGCTTGAGGAAGTTGACATCCTTTCCATCGCCAATTGCGACGACGGAGGTTGTGATCTTGTGCATCCTCATGCGAGCAGCAATTTCGAGACAACCTTCTTGAGTATCGACGTCGTTCCCATCGGCGAGCAGGAGAAAATGCCGGACTTGGGTGTGCTCGGCATTTAAGACTTCTTCGCCTTTGAGCATGGATGGCTGGGCATAGATGCCACCTCCGCCCACGTACAACTTCTCAATCTGATTGATGATGGCTGCCTTGTCTGTAAGCTGCTGCATAGGCGCAACAAACTCGATTCCGTCGGTACTGCCGGCGACGCCCACTCGATCTTGAGGAGACATCATCTTCACCGTCTCTTCAGCCGCTTTCGCAGCCAATCGGATCTTTTGAAAGCCGTCTTCCTCCATCCCCATCGAGCCAGATGCGTCGATCATGATCGCAATGGAAGTGCTTGGAAAGGTCTTTCGCTGTCGAATGTTGAGATCAACCGGCAGAGCGTCTGCAATCGGGCTGCCGTAGTATCCACCCGGCAAAAAGGAGTTCTCTCCACCGACCATAGCCAAGCCAATTCCACTGTCTCGCACCGCGCTTTCAAACAACTTCATTTGGCTGGTCGTAAAGGCAGAAGCGTTGATATCGTTTAGGATGAGTGCGTCGTAAACCTGCAGGTCTTCGGCTTTGGAAGGGATTGCGGCTCGCCCCACAACGTCTGTAGTCAATCCGTTCTTTCGCAGGGCATCCGCGAGTTCACTCTTGCCGGCACTTTCTTGGAGCACCAGGACACGTGGCTTTCCACGGACGGCAACAAAACCAAGACCAACGTTATTTCGATTATCAAGGTCGTGATCGGCACGCAATGTCGCTCGGTATCGGTGGAATCCGGTGTCGGGTAGCTTTTCGCTCACTACCACGGAGCTACGTCCTGCTGCCAACTTTACCGGAACTTGCTTCACGAGGATTCCGTCCCGGTCGATGTCGATCATGCCGTTTTGCTGGACGGTGGAGTCCACCAATACGTGCAGGTCAAACGGTTGATCGACTCGAACTTCCGACGGAACTTCGACCGACGCTACCGAAGCTTCACCCGCTCGATCACCGAGCCCGAGAACAACGTGATCGATAGGAATGCCATCACTCGCGGCAACTTGTGCCGCCTCGGAAAGATCTCCGTTGGTTTCATCACCATCGCTGAGAACAACAATCCTGCGCGCCTTGCCCTCAGGAAAAGAGGCAGAAGCAAGACGAATGGCGCTAGCCACATCTGTTGCGGAGCCATCGATTTGACTCAGGATACGACCCACGTCATGACGTCCACTTGGAGCGGCATCAATCACCGCTTCCTTGCCGAAGGCAATCACGCCTGCAACGTCATTCGGTGCGAGGTTCCGAATGGCATCAGCGACAAACTTCTCGGACTTCTGACGGTCGACATCGCTGATGGAGTCGGATCGGTCGACCAGGAACATCGTGCAAAGCCCCACATTGGGGCGTCTTGCTTCGGGCCCCGAAAGGGCAATGACAACGAGTCCGAGCAACACGCCCCGAACGACGAATGCAAATCGTTTTCGGCCCTTCGCCATCCCGTGAATGTGCCGATAACTCAGTAATAACCCAACGATCAGTGGGATCAGTAGGAGGAGGTAGATCGGCTGGGTGAATCGCATCAGCTCTTCCTCGCGAAGAGCCACCACTCAGCTCCAAGGACCATCAAACAAAGTAAAGCGATCGGACGCCAAAAGTCGGCAAATCGGAGAGGCGACGCACTTGCTTTGACTTGTCCACCACCGAGATCCAGCCCTTTTTCGGGCCGAATGTTAGAAGCTCGATCACTGCGGAGGGTCGCGTAGATTTTTTTAGACTTACCGTCGACATCAAGTCGGTAATTACCAACCATCATGGTGTCTCGCACAACGAGGGTTGCTCCCGTTGATTTGAGCGTTCGAGTCTCGCCGTTGGGCATCGTCAATCGCCCGCCGCTCGTCGTTGGAAGGCTAAATGGCTGTCCCGTCTTGACACTCAAGAGGGCGCTAGAAGCTCCTCCGGCAAGGAAATCCAACGCATTGGCTACAAATATTGGAAATCCGATTTGGAGCGGGAAATCCGAATTCATCGGTTCGAAACTCACGAAAATCTGCCGTTTGCCCGGTTCTTGAGCGGTGACAACGAGAGGGCCGACACTCGTGAGGGCTAGAACTTCCCCGTTGGGTTTGGGCGCGACAATCGTTTGACGATCAATAAAGACGGGCTGGAGGTTCACACTTTCTAGAAGGGCTTTCTTTTCGGCGGACACAAATTTCGGCTTTGCGGCGGAGCCCTTAGCAGTTACGGGAGAGCTCATTCCAACGGCTCCAAAAGTGAGGACTCCTCGGGATTTCACCAGTTGTTCGGGGATACCGTCAAAAACCACGACGTCGTACTGGCTCGCACCTCCCGACCCCAGTTCGGTCGCGGGAACTTCAGTGGCTTTATCGAGGGTGACTCTCGGGTCGAGGGCTAATGCTCGCTCCAGAAAAAGATTGCCTTTCGAGATCAAAAGCACCCTTAGAGCGGCGTTGGGATCGGTAATAGCAACCGCGTAGTTGTCACTCTTCAGAAAATCGGGCGCATCAAGCTTGGCCTCAAAAACTCTTGCTCCGGCGGGTGCCTGAATCGTACGGCCCCACTGGCCGTTTGGAGCTATCATCGGGCTCTTAACCGAGTCAATTACTTTTCCGTCTGCAAACAGGCTGAGCGTTCCGGCATTGGCATGCGAACCATGGTTTTTGATGCCACAGAAGAGTTGGCGGCCACTTGTAGTTTCGGCAGTTCCAAGCGCACTAACCGACAGATTGTCATCCATCTCCCCAATACATCGATAGACCAACGCAGCCTTACCCTTCGAGAAGTTAGAGACCTTTTCAAAATCGCCATCTGACATCAAGACAATTCGGGCACCATCGATCCCTCCCACGAGTGCGGATGCCAAACGTAGTGCCTCCCCAACCTGCCCTTCCGCATCGGTTGGCTGCACGGTTTCCAGGGAAGCAAGTTGTCGTGCGGGATCAGAACTGAGAGGAGACACGACTCGAGGCGTCGGTCCGGCTTCGATGATTGCAACGCGGTCGGAAGGTTTCGCACTTCGAATGGCTTCTTGAGTCAACCGCTTTGCCTCAAAGAAGCGCGAAGGTTTGACATCGGTTGCCGACATGCTGGCGGATGTGTCGATGACGAACACCGTAACCTCGCCGACCAAACCCTTTTGCTGGGTTTGAGGCTTGGCAATCGCAAGCAAGATGGCCATTAAGGCGAGCAATTGGAGAAAGAGTAACCAATTGGGTTTCAGCTTTTGGAAAAGTGTGTTGGCGCGAATCTCCTCGACTCGATCGGGCCAGAGAAAAGTCGCAGGCACTTTCAAGTCACGGCGGCGCATCTTGAGGAGATACAAAACCAGAATCGCCCCACCGAATGGGAGGAACCAAAGGAGCGCAGCCGGGGCTTGGAACGTCATCGGACCCACCCTTCCCGCTTCCAGACCGATTGCAGTACCTTTTCGACTGTAACGTCGGATTGCACAAGTGCGTACCTGCCTCCGATGCGAAGGATTGAGTCCGCAATGGCCTTGTTATGCTCCGCTAACCGCCGCCGATATTCTTTCAGCGCGTAACTGTTTGCCGTAATCTCAGTCGTTCGGTTGGACTCCACGTCAATCAATCGAAGGTCCCCTTCCAACTCGGGATCCATTTCGGGCTGACTGAGGATTTGAAGGAAGAGCACTTCATGGCCGCGACCACCCAGCCCTCGTAACGCGAGGGGGATTTCAGGGTCGAGTCCATCGGACAGTAGGACGACGACTCCCGTTCTCGCAGATGAAGCGGTGAACGCTCGCAAAGAGCTTGCCAGCCCTTCCGCGGCCGTCTCGATTTCCCGTGGTTGCGTCACCCAAGCGGATAGTCTTGGATAATTAGCACGGCCCCTCAGGGTCGGAAACTTGGCTTCGCGCTTTCCCAAATTTCTTGGAATCACACCATCGCCTCCATTCAGCGCGATGTAGCCCAAAGCGCAAGCTAGCTTTTGAGCAGCTACATACTTTGAAGGCTCGCCAAAGGCCATGCTTGCCGATCCATCGACAAGAAGGTGGACGGCAAGATCTTCCTCGTCGCGATAAGTCCTCATGACGGGCGCATCTAGCCGGGCAAGAACGTTCCAATCCAGATGCCGAAGGTCGTCACCTTCTGAATACTCTCGATAATCGGCGAATTCGATACTGATCCCTTTCTTAGTCGTCAGCCGCTCACCACGAACTTTGCCTCCGAACGACTTGCGCGGATTGATGCGCAAGCCATCCAGGAGCCTAAATTCTCTTGGTTCCAGGAGCATTGTTGTCATGCGTTGGCAATCAAACGGTCTTAGACTTTAATCGGATCTCGATCTTGGGTATCAACGAATTCTTGAACTTGACTAAGTACTTTGTCCGCCGTCATTCCATCGGCCTCGGCTTCGAAGTTCAAGAGGATACGGTGCCTCAGCGCAGGTTTAAGCGAAGCTCGGAGGTCGTCTTTGGAAACGTTGAATCGACCGGCTAAAAGCGCCCGAACTTTTCCCGCTGTGATTAGGGATTGCGCTCCTCGTGGTGAAGAGCCGAATCGGCAATATCGCTGGGCAACCGGCGACGAACCCTCACCTTCCGGGTGGGTAGCGACAATGAGTGAAAGGCCGTAATCGAGGACGGCATTTGCGATGGGCACTTCGCGAACGATGGCCCGCAACCGTAAAACATCTTCTTTCGTTGCCACCGCCTGAGGTTCTTGCTCCTGGCTTCCGGTCGTGCGATTGACGACCTCTCGGAGTTCGTCTTTAGTCGGATAAGGCACGATCAATTTGAAGAAAAACCGGTCCAATTGGGCTTCTGGCAGCGGATAGGTTCCTTCTTGCTCAACCGGGTTTTGAGTGGCCATGACCAAGAACGGCTCTTGAAGTTCATACCGTTTCCCTCCCACCGTTACGGACCGTTCTTGCATCGCTTCCAGCATGGCGGATTGAGTTTTGGGAGTTGCGCGGTTGATTTCGTCCGCTAGAACGATGTTTGAGAACACCGGACCCCGTCGAAACTCGAAGATCCGCCCTTCTCCAAGAACGTTCGTTCCGGTTACGTCCGCAGGCATCATGTCAGGCGTAAATTGAATGCGGCTAAAGTCGAGTGATAGGGCTCTTGAAAGGCTTCTGACTAATAACGTCTTGCCAAGCCCCGGCATACCTTCCAGTAGGACGTGACCGTTGGCAGCAAGTCCGACAAGGGTTGATTCCACGATTTCGTGTTGACCGACGATAACTTTTTGCACCTCGGAGCGAACTCGCTCGAAGGTCTCACAAAACCACGTTGCATCTATTTGTTCGGACATAGGGGTTATCCTTTCTTGGAATCGGTCAGGCTCTCGAAATATTCTTTGACTCGCTTTTGATGTTCCTTGGGAATCTGTTGACGATCTAACGCCGACTCAGCTTTCTTGGCGTAGCTTGGCAGAACATTCTGATAAGGAACGCTGGACCGGTTTCCAACTAAACTTGGAGCTTTGATCTCAACGTAGGCTTGGGGACCGGTGGCTTCGCGTGCTTGACCCGAGATGACGCTCGTGGTTGTTTTGCCTTTACTCTCCGCGGCTTTGTCGAGGTGATAGACCTTGCCACTGTCACCGTGCCATATGTCTTCCGTTGGGGCACCTGGTCCGGGAGGTGAGGTCAAGCCCATGGAAAGCAATCCGTTGATGCCAGAAGAAAGTCCATTACATCTTCCGAGACGCTTCGCTTCAAGCATTGCTTGAAGCAAAGCGTCAAGATATTCTTTCATCGCCTTAGGATCCTTGAGCTTTTGTGCCAGTTCTTCAAGTTCCTTTCGGAGCGCTTCACGCTCGGCATCGGTCATCTTTCCCTTGCCGCTCTGGGAGGCCGACTCAGCATCTTGTTCCAGCTTTCGAGCAAGATCCATGATCTGCTTGTAAATCGGGTCTTCCATCATCTTCTTGAAGATGTCTCGAGCCTCTTGCGACATTTCAAGCGCCTTTTGCATTGCTTGGTTTTCGAGTTTTTTAGCCTCTAATGCTGAGATCGCCTTCTGAATCTCGCTCTTTTCCTTCTCAAGTTTCTTCCTTTCTTCGGGGGTGAGCTTAGGGTTCGCGAGCTTCTTGTTGATCACATCGAGTTGCTTCTTGAGTTCGTCAAGCTGCTTCTGAATGTCCTTAGCTTCCTTCTTTGCCTGGGCAAGTTTTTCTTTTCGATCGGCAGCCGACATCGATGCCATCTGAGCGGCAAGATCGTTAAGACCTGCTTTCTGGAGCTCTCCCTTCTCCATTTGCCCGCGGATCGTTTCGGCTTGAGCAAGACTCTGCTGCGCAGATTGAGCAGCCATCTTGGCCAGCTTTTCTGCTTGCTCATTCAGCTCGTTTGCTTTTTGCAGCGACTCTTCTTTGGTGATATGCGCCTTTTCAAGTTCCCGCTGATACTTGCGCATCTCGTCGGCAAGCTTCTTTTCTGCTTCGCTCATTTCCGACTTGGCTTCGGGAGTCTCAAAGTTCTTTTTGGTTATCCTCTCAACGGTCTTGCCATCTTTCTTAAGCTCTTCTTGAGCCTTTCGGGCATCTTCGCCAAGCATGATCGGCGTGTTGCCGAGCAGGAAAAGCATAGCCGCCAGAGCGTTCAGAACCAACGCGCCGCCGTGCCAACGTCCGAAGCGAATCGGGAACACTTTGTTTGGCTGCAAGGTCAGAATTTTTTCTTCTGCGTCCAACTGCAAGGCATCATCAAACGAATGCTCGCCACCCTGTCGTTCTCGAGCGGTTGTCAAGCGATCTTCGAGACCGGCCCGTCGATCAATACTCGCCGCAAGAGCCGCTTGGGGAACACGAAGCAAAGCGCCCGCCATTAATCCGGCAAGCGCGGAAACTCCCAAGACTGCGCCCATCCAAGACCATTCGGTAAAAAGAACTCCCCGCCAATCGAGGAGCGCCCACACCGCACAAGCACCAGCTCCCAAACAAGCGCCGATCGCCATGCCTCTCCACGATCTTACAATCCTGACCCGGACCTCAAACTTCTTAAATCGACTAGTTAGGTTGGACATCGTAGTTCCTCAATGCGACCATTTTTGATCGGATTCTCTTTTCGGCGATTACAGCCATAACGGCCGCCATCGCGGCAAGTACTAGACCGTAGGCAAGCGCGATATCGGCTCTGGAAAAGTCACTCGTCGACATAAATGGACTCATCACATACAGATTCCATGGGCCAGGATTGGCATCATCCGTGAAGGTCCCAACAAGTGCGACTAAGAACGGATAGGGGATGACAACAAGAAGAACGAAGAGCGCGAAAACCATCATTCGACTTGTTTTTAGGCCCGCGAAAAACGATGAGATGAGGCGCCCAAGCGCCCAGAAAAAAGTCCAGAAAGCGGTGACATAAAAAGCGAACTCCCAAAAGGGAGCACGGAGAGCGGACTTCGCTCCAAACCAGCAACCGACATTCCAAGCAACAACCAAGGTGCCGATGATTGCAAGTAGAAACGGCAATCCACCGGCCGGAGTTCCGTCTACGATGTTCTTAAGCTTGAACACCCCGTTCGGCCAATAGCGCTTTTCACGGTCGAATCCAAAACACGCAATGAACGGCACGAAAATTAGTAGCGGAGCAGTACAAAGCGCTAGATACTGCCCCTGTTCCTGGGCAAATCGTAGGCTCTCTTCAACGGGAGCGATGGGAGCGGTAACCGCAGTTGTGCTCGCTGATGAAACGGGAGTGAAGGCTGGGCGGGCATTCCAACTGGGAAGCAGGGCAAATGTGGCGATGTAGATGAGCGCATAGATGCGCAGCCCCTTGATTTCTTTTCCACCACTTGTCCCTAACACGGAGCCAGCACCCAGGAGCAAAATCTTGCTCGCAAGCAGGGTAAATGCTAATACGAATATCCAGTTCGGCACGTGAAGACTTCCGACCTGAGTGTAGGTGTGGGAAGTATCCAAAACCGAAAAGGGGCTCATGCTGACCCACCAAGATGCTTCATTATCTCGCGACGCACCGAACATTCGTCCGAGCGTATAGCTTGTGGAAAGGAGAAAAGTGAATCCACTGTATACGAAGGCCCCGACGTAACTCCAAATAATCGCTGAGACTGGCTTGCTCGCCAAAGTTGACATGAGTAGCGCGAAGGAGGTGAGAACCAGCCCAAACAAGGACATTAACACATAGGCAATGAGGACGTCGGACCAGGATGCTCCACCCAGTACAACTGAGGCAGCTGTGATCGGCAGAGCCAAGACCAATAGCATCCACGTGTAGCGAAAACTGCTCATGACTTTGCCGACCAAGTAATACTTGGGCGACACAGGAGCCGAGAAAATGAGATCGAGCGACTGCCTGTGACGTTCGGTGACGACGCTCGTCGCGGTTAGTCCGGGGGCCACGATGGCGACCGCGAATCCAAGTAGGATCATGATCGTCGAGGTGAATTGGCGAAGTTGAAATTGGGCTTGAACGAGCGTAAATCCCGTGCGATCGGCAGTTTGTGAGTAAACAAACATTGCGATCCCGATCAGGATGATGAGATATAGCCCGAAAAGGATGACTGAGCGGCTTCCACGCAGTTGGACTCGATAGTCCCGCACGCTTGAAGCATTGCCAATGTAGACACTCTTGGTCCCGGAAAGCCAAGTGCTCAGCCACGATCCCATTAGTTGACGGCTCCTGTCGTGAGCTTAAGGAATACGTCTTCCAAGTCAGCGGAATCTTCTCGAAATGCGGCCAGCCGGAACCCTTTGTCAACGAGCAAGGCAACAATGTCGGCTTGGGCCTCGATGTCTCCAACAAACTCAATTCTGAGTTCGCCATCGACTAGCTTAGCGTCCACGACGCTTGGCAGTTGGATCAATGTTTGCATCGCAACTTCAGGATCTTTCAGAACATGCGCGGCAAAAACACGATGGGGTTGGATATCTTTTACGATCTGGCTGACCGGACCAAAGGCGAGTAGCTCTCCACGCTCGATGATGCCAACCGTGTTGCAAAAGTCGGCGAGTTCGGGAAGGATGTGGGAGGAGACGATGACGATCTTGCCCATTCGACCCAACTCGGCAATGAGTTCCTTGAGCTCGGCACGGGCTCGGGGATCGAGTCCAGACGCAGGTTCGTCAAGGAGTAATAGAGCCGGATCATGCACCAGGCATCGCGCTAAACAGAGTCGTTGTTGCATGCCTCGTGAGAGGGATTGAACGAAAGCCTGCCGCTTTACGGTGAGGTTCGTCAGTTCAAGGACACTGTCAATAATGCCTGGTCGCTCTTTGACGGGGACCTGGTAGATCGCGGCGAAGAAGTCGAGATACTCCCACACTTTTACATCGTCATAGAGCCCGAAGAAGTCAGGCATATAGCCGATCATCCGGCGGACAGCCATCGGGTCTTTTCGAACGTCGGCCCCGTTCAAAACAGCGGTTCCCGAGGTCGGCTCGAGTAGAGTCGCAATCATGCGGATCGTCGTGGTTTTGCCAGCTCCGTTCGAACCGATAAACCCAAAGATATCACCGGGGTTGAGATTAAAGGAGATGCCTTTAACTGCGGTCAGCCCTCCATATTCTTTTCTCAGACCTTTGACTTCAAGCATTCTTATCCCCTTGAGGCAAGAACTTCACTTCATTTTCAGCGAAATTCAATGTGTTTTCGGCCCATGCCAGTAAGACGAGTGATAGAAAAATGTAAACAAACGTTTGGGGCCAACCCCAGGCACTCACGACCTTGTTTTGCTCATCCGTCATCGTTAGGTGAGACAGCACCGTGAATGGATGCAGATACAAGAACGGATCACCCGATAATCGATCGATCCCGGCGCCATAAGTGAGGGCGGGAAAAACAACGAGTGCGACGGTAAGGATTCCTAACACTGCTCCCAGAGCCATCAGGCCGCGTTTCACCCGAGCGCTAAACAAGATGGTCAGGGCACAGACAGTCATGAGAAACGAAAAGGAAACGAAGGTCGCCTCAAACAGATTCCACCAGTTCGTGTCTTTGTAGCCAAAAGCTGCGATCAAAATCGGTATTTGGAATAAGCCCACCGCGATGCTCAGCGCCGCCATCGCACCCATGAATTTTCCGCCTACGATTTGGAATTTGGTAATTGGCGCGGCAAGAAGCAAGTCCCAGCTTCGCCGTTCTCGTTCGTGCGCGATTGAACCGTAGAGCATCATCGGCGCGAACACGGTTAGAACCGCCGTTTCAAACATAACAATTGATATCGGGTTCATCGCTTCGCGGTTTTCCTCCACGATGAGCACGAAACCGGCATAGCCCAGGAGCACGAGAGTGAGGATGACCGAGTTACCGGGGTTGCCCGTTGAAAATGAGAAATATCGACGGCGGAACCGACTTATCTCGACGAGCATCGGGTTGTGGACAAAGACATCAAGGAACCGTTCCTTCATGGTCGAGTGACCTCCAGATTGGAGAACAGATAGAGTTTAGTAAGTGAGCGAGCCTTCACTTCGGTACCGATCTGAGGTCCTGGTCGAAAGCCAATCAGGTTTCCAGTGAGGGCGACTCGTTTGCGACGCAGGAGGAACATTCGTATGTCACCGGGGCCATTGTTATCCGAGATCGAGTCATTGGTGAAATGGACAGGAATGGTCTTCGTAACTCCCGGCTCCATCTTTCCAATTTTGATTTCGTTTTTTCCAACGTAGAGCGTTGCCTCTTCCAAAGAGTAAGGTCCGGTGTCGGATATTTCGCATCGAGCAGTATCTGGGCCAGTCTTGGTCAGTTGAGCGTGGAACCACTTGCCAATGGGGACTCGTTGTCGATAGTCAATTTTCCGAAACGCTAAGTTATCGGCAACCAATGTTGGAATGCGAATCTCTCCATCATCCACCGATTCGACTTCCATCATCGCGAGGGCCGCGCCATAGCCCTGATCCTCAATACCTTGAAGTGAATCGACATACGATAACTTCAAATCATAGGAGCCAGCTCGAGGAACAAACATCTCGGTGCTACCAGTAAACAGGGCTTCGTCGCTTCCCTCTTGGCCAATGATCAAGCCTGTCGTCGCGGTCGACATCTTCGCACTATAAAGAGATGCAGCGGAAGTAAACAGGATCGCCGCAAAGCCAAGACTAATAACGGGAGCGGTAATCCACGCCAATTCTCCCCTTTTCAGTTTTTTGAGAACAAGGAAATTGACCGGGATAACAACGACAAAATAACAAGCCAAGATGAGAAACATCCGCCCAGCAGGTGGAAGTTCGGTGCTAAATGGATCGTCTGTAACGCCAGTTGTTGGCGGAATATATCTCGTTGAACCGGCACCAGGCCCTACGATGCCTGATTGCGGGCTGATTGTCGCCGCGGTCGCTAGGAAATTGGAAGCGGTTACATTCTCACCGACTCGCATGAGCTTTACAACGACTTCTTTTCGACCTTCCCACTTATCCATGGGAGATTCAAAGGGATTAAACGAGAAGTACGTGACGTGTCCCAAGCCATACGTTCGGTCGGCGGTGAGTAAGAGAGATCCTTCCTTTCGACTCGTTGTGCCTTCAAGCGGAGTTCCCGTCATGATCGTCATCGCCGGGGCACGGGAGTTCGCAAGCTCAGATAGGCTTTGTGAACTTGCCATCTGAGCGAGATGAAATCCGGAAGCGGGCAATAATGGAATCCATCGGGGGTCGGTTAGAATCGGTGCGGAAGCTCCACCGAGGAAGACAATGGAGCGTCCGTTGGCTACCCAAAGCTTGATCGCATCGACTTGTTCATTGGTGAGGCGTTCCGATCCGGAACCCAATACGATCGTGTAGATCCCGGTGTAGCCTAACGGACGGGCGGGTGCGTTTTCGGGTCGAACGTAGGTATCCAGCAAAGTGGCACCCATTTGGTTGTTCGGATTCTCGGGGCCTTCAACGTTTGAGACTTGGCTTTTAGTCGACTTAATGAAAGAGAGTTCTCCCGGAACATCTCCAATCATCATCACGTGGAGCCCTTCACTGGTTACGCCTGGCACCATGAAGGAAAAGTTTTGGTTGCCTTGGTCAGTTTCAAGCCGGAACTGAATGTCGTTGTATTGAACGAACGGGAAAACGGTTATGCGCTTGTTTGCGCCACGGGGAAGTTCGATCGGGTAGGTAACTCCTCCACCTTGGCTGGAGACTCGCAAGAGCCCTCGCGCGTCTGCACCTCCATTTTGGATCGTAACATCGAGCGGAAGGATCGCACGACTAGGCAATTCACCCTCGAACGAAGGTCTTACGGATACCTTATAAGGATCAGAGCCCCAGGCTGGCGCAGCGATAGCCGCAACCACCAAAGGAATTAGCAATATCTTGCCGAATCGCACCTTCATAAGCTCAGCCTGTCTTTCGTGTGACGGTTCTTAGTATGCAGAACGTTTGCCAATATTTTACAATTCGCAAAAGCGAGAGGTTCCAATCTCCTTTGGTGGGTTTTCCCTCGCTCGAACCTTAAACTTATTTCACGCAGAATCTCCACTTAAATAGGAGTAGCCCTTCGAAAATGTCATGCGACCATAGCTACAATTTCCTATGATTGAATGGGCTGACTTCGAAAAGGTTGAGATGCGCGTGGGAACGATTCTTCGCGCAGAGGAATTTCCTGAAGCTCGGAAGCCTGCTTATAAGTTGTTTCTCGACTTTGGAGAGTTTGGAATCAAGCAGTCAAGCGCTCAAATCACGAAGGTTTACTCGCTAGAGGAGTTACCCGGAATGCAAATTATTGCGGTGACAAACTTCCCGGCCAAGCGAATTGCGGGATTCGAATCTCAAGTGTTGGTGTGCGGGTTTGACCGCGCTCCGGGCGAAGTTGTTTTGGCTCAACCGGGTCGCGAAGTGCCGAACGGAGCGCGACTCTACTAGTAACCTAAGAGTTTGAAGATCTCGGGGTAAAGCTGGTGCCACAACCGCAACTTTTGCCGGCATTTGGATTATCGAATTTGAACCCGCCACCAATGAGATTGCCGGTGTAATCAAACGTGCTGCCACGCAGGTAAACCGCTGACTTGGCGTCACAAACAATCTTCACACCGTCGAAATCGTGCTCGATATCGACGGCCTTGTGATTGGTGTCGAGCTTCATGACGTACTCCAGTCCGCTGCACCCACCACCTTTGACACCGAGTCGCAAAAATACGTCCGGGCGTGGGTCTTTAGCGACTAGTCGCTTTACTTGAGCGATCGCTTTCTCAGTTACCGAGATCGGAAAGATCTCATTGTCGGCGGTGGTTGTTTGTTCCATAGTCACGAAAGAATGGTCTGGAGCCGTCGAGGCTCACTGAACAGTTGGACATTGCTCGCTGGCTCTTTTTGCTGCATAAGGTCCGCGAGCGTAATTTTGTAGATGACGTTGTCGACTGCGGTCTGAACAACTTGCCACACCGATCGGACACTGCAGTCAATGTCGTGGGTGCAAATCGAGTTGTGCCCCGCGTGCTTATTACAGAACTCAGCGTCGTAAAGCTTGCCACCGAGAGCCGTCAGGACATCGCCAAGGATAATTTCTTTTGATGCTCGCGCGAGCGTATAGCCGCCTGTTTGGCCACGCGTACTTTTGATGAAACCGCCCTTGCGCAAGATCATCATGAGCTTGGCGACGTGTGGTTGAGTCAGCCCTTCAAGCTTGCTGATCTCCAAAATCGTCATGCTGTCATCTGGACCTATCCTAGCAATTTGCAAAAGGCACCGCAGGCCATATTCTTCTTGGGCCGAAAACTTCACCGGATGTTCTCCTGAGATATCTGACTGACGTTCAAAATCATGGTTTCCATTAGTCGATTCCGAGCATCAGGCGGACTTCGTCACTCATCCGCTCGATCGTAAACGGTGGGTCCCAAGTGAGTTCAATCGAAACATTGCCGATACCGGGCGTGGCACGCGCGGCGCACTCGATTTCTCCGGGCAAGCTTCCAGCGACTGGGCACGCCGGAGATGTCAGGGTCATCACGATATGGGTGTTGCGATCGTCATCCACTTGAATGTCATAGATCAATCCAAGGTCATAGACGTTAACCGGAATTTCAGGGTCGTAAACCGTTCTGAGCTGCTCGATCACTTCTGCTTCGAACAGCGATTTCTGAATACTTGTCAGGCCAAATTTTGGCGCTTCAGGTTCAGTGTCCACTTGCTTAGGCACTTAACGACTCCCTATAATCCAGATTTCCAAAGATCACTCTGTGCTCACCTTAACTGCTTCTCCTAAAATTGCGGCATGCAACGTGTGCCACGGGAGCGTCGCACACTTGATGCGTACCGGATATTCTCGGACTCCCGCTAAAACTTCAAGGTCACCGAGGTCGGGATGCTCCGCAACTTCGCCGGTAGCGGTTACCATTTGCTGAAACTCTCGGAAGATGGCGTCAACTTCGGCAAGGGTCTTCCCTTTGATGGTTTCCGTCATCATGGAAGCGCTTGCGGTGGAGATAGCACAGCCACTTCCTTCGAAAGTTACTTCTTCAACCCTACCGTCATGGGTATGAATGTAAACGGTGACGTTATCTCCGCAAAGCGGATTGTGTCCCTCAGCCGAACCCGTTGGTTCTTCGAGCTTTCCACGATTGCGCGGACGCTTGTTATGGTCAAGAATGACCTCTTGATATAGCTCTCGTAAATCCATGCTCATCCGAACATCTCCTTGACCATTAATACACCGTCCACTAATCGATCAATCTCTTCTACGGTGTTATAGAACGCGATGGATGCTCGTGCGGTCGCGGGAACTCCTAAGCGCTTCATTAACGGCATGCAGCAATGGTGTCCAGCGCGGATCGCAATTCCTTTGTGATCAAATACCGTTCCTATGTCGTGGGGGTGAGCGCAATCCATTGTGAAGGCAAGAATGCCAGCCTTTTCCTTGGCCGTACCCGTGATTCTTACTCCGTCAATCTCACTCAGTCGCTTCATGCCATAGGAAGTCAATTCGCTTTCGTAATTGCTGATTCCTTCAAATGCGGCATCAAGCGCAAGGCCCAAACTCATGTCCGGCGCTTGAAGTAGTCCTCTCCCGAGCCCAGCGAGATAGTCAATGGCAGCGCCCAGTCCAATGACGCCCGCAATGTTGGGCGTCCCTGCTTCAAACTTGTAAGGAAGATCGGCATAGGTCGAGCCATCAAAACTTACGGTATGGATCATGTCTCCACCCCCTTGGTAGGGTGGCATGGCTCGAAGCAAGACTTCTTTCCCGTACAACACTCCAACTCCAGTTGGTGCATACATCTTGTGGCAGCTCAGAACGTAAAAGTCGGCATCCAGGGCTTGAACGTCAATCCGGGTATGAGGACCGGCCTGTGCACCGTCGACAAGGACAACGGCTCCGACTTGATGGGCCTGAGCAATCATCCGTTGCACGGGATTGATCGTTCCAAGCGAGTTGCTGACGTGTACGATGCCGACGATTTTGGTTCGTTCCGAAAGTAACTGACCGTAAGCCTCAAGATCAATTTCACCTTGATCGGTGATAGGAATCTGGCGGACAATCGCACCGGTTTGCTGGGCGACCAACTGCCACGGGATGATGTTGCTGTGGTGCTCCATCGTCGAGAGCAAAATCTCATCTCCCGGCTTCAGGTTTTGTCTCCCGTAAGACTGAGCGACGAGATTGATGCTGGCAGTGCATCCAGCCGTAAAGATCACTTCATGAGAAGATGCGGCATTCAGAAACACCTGGGTCTTTTCACGTGCGACATCGTATTTCTGGGTCGCTAACTGACTAAGATAGTGCACGCCCCGATGGATATTCGCGTTTTGTTGCCGATAATATTCAGACTGCGAATCGATCACCAAGTGGGGTTTCTGGGATGTCGCACCGTTATCTAGATACACCAGAGGATAACCATTTACGAGGGTGGCCAGAATGGGAAAGTCCTTTCTGATTGCCTCAATATTAAGTGTTCTATGCGCTATTGCGTTCACTTTTAACCTTCCCTAGCACTGAATTCAAATAGTTGGAGCCATTCTTGTCGCTGACGTTCCAACAATTCGGGTGGATTGTTCTTATAGGTTTGCTCCACTTGATCTACGAACGCCTCTGGCGAATGAGCCGAGAGCACGTGGTTCGTTCCCGCTTGCCGAAACCAGTACTTGCTGTTCCAGAAATCACCTTCTCGGCGATGGACAATTGCATGCCACAGAGATCCGACCGATCCAGGAATCGCCTGACAGATGGTGTGCGACCGATCAATTTCATCGATGTACAACCACAATGCCGCAGTAACCGATGGATTGGCTTGAATTTCGCTTTGCGACACGATTGATTCAACGAGCCTGACGATGTTTGGATCGATGGTCCGAGTAGGTACAAGTTCCGGCATCGCTTGCTCAAGCGGAAGCGCTTCAAATAGAGGCTTCGTGAGAGATGCGAGCGTGTCCGGAACCGGCATGAACCTATTCCCCGCCTTTCTCGGGCATATCCTGCGATTCCTTCAGCTTTGCGAAGAGCGCATTTTCTAACACTTCTCGCGCGGAAGCAATCGTGACTTTCTCAAGGACTTCGGCCGCGAACGCATAGACCAGCAAGCCGCGAGCTTCATCTTTTGGAATACCGCGCGATTGGAGATAGAACATAGAGTCCTCTCTCAACTGACCAATCGTTGCCCCGTGGGTGCATTTCACGTCGTCGGCAAAAATCTCCAACTGAGGCTTGGTATTAATCGTCGCAGTGGGAGACAGCAAAATGGCCTTGTTGGTCTGTTTGGCGTCCGTCTTTTGAGCGTCTTCGTAAACGAATATCTTGCCATTGAACACGCCCAGTGCATGATCGCCAAGAATCGCTTTGTAGACTTCGAACGAGTTGCAGTTTGGCTTAGCATGGTCGATACGAGTGTGATTATCGATCGCCTGATGTCCGAGTCCGACCGAAGCGCCGTTGAGCCAAGTCTCCGTGTGTTCCCCATCCAGCCAAACATTAACATCGTTTCGTGCGATATGACCGCCAAAGTTGATGTTGTTGTTAGTGTAGATCGAGTCCTCACTTTGATGAATGCTTGTCGCAGCAATGTGAACCGACTCCAGTTTCTCTTGCTGAAACTTGGTGTGCTCCAAAATCGCGGACTCACCCATGACAACCTCGGTAACTGCGTTGGTGAAGTAAACACCATCCATTCCAAGATAGGATTCCAAGAGTTTGGCGTCGCTGTTCTCTCCAAGGACAATCAACGTTCGCGGATAACTTACGAGCGGACCGTGATCTGCTTTTGAGAGATAGATGAGGTGGATCGGCTGTTCGAGAGACACCCCTTTAGGAAGGTAAACAAATGCTCCGTCAGTGAGATAGGCGGTGTTGAGATAAACAAATCGCTCATCATTCGTTGAGCCCAGTTTCCCGGTCAAGTTCGCGATCTTGCCAAGGTGCTCGAGGATAACTTCTTCGTAGACGGTGAAACCGTCTTTAAGGCTACCGATGAAGACACCTTTCGGTAACGCGTGAGCGCTACTCAGTTCGGGAGCGTATTCGCCGTTGATAAAAACGACGTTGATGGCATCGATTGGGCCAAGCACAGATTGCTCAAGTTCGAACCGATCGATCGTTGCCCCGTACGCAGGTGCAAAACGCCCATCTTCAAGTGCTCGAAGCGACAGATACTTGAATTCTTCGTCCTTGGTGGTAGGGATACCGAACTCGGTGAAGTTGCGGAATGCCTTCTCGCGCAGAACTTGAAGTTCGTCCGGCCCGTAGGTCGCAAGCAGACCCTTCATAAGGTTGAAGTTCTCGACCAAGCTATGGGGAGTTGATTTGAGGTCAATCATTTCAGAAGTTCCAGCCATAACTAAGCCTTAGCGGCTAATTCCTCTTCTACAAAGGCATAACCTTTATCTTCAAGCGCGAGAGCCAATTCCTTGCCGCCGCTCTTGACGATGCGACCTTCCATGAGAACGTGCACGTAATCGGGAACGATGTAGTTTAAGAGTCGTTGATAGTGAGTCACCACCACCACCGATCGATCGGGGCTTCGAAGTGCGTTGACTCCGTTAGAAACGACTTTCAACGCGTCGATGTCAAGTCCCGAATCGGTTTCATCGAGGATCGCAAGCGACGGTTCGAGGACGGCCATCTGGAAAATTTCGTTTCGCTTCTTCTCTCCGCCCGAGAAACCTTCGTTCACAGACCGTGAAAGGAGCGAACTGTCCATATCCATCATCTGAACCTTGCTCTTGATGTGCTTCATAAACTCTGTCATCGAGAGTTCCGCTTCTCCGCGATGCTTGCGGACGTTGTTCAGTGCCGCGCGAAGGAAGTAAGTGTTGGTTACACCAGGAATCTCGACCGGATACTGAAATGCAAGGAAAACGCCGGCCGCCGCACGCTCTTCGGGAGCGAGTTCTAGAAGATCGACTCCATTGAGTTCGACGGAACCCTCTGTGACTTCGTAACCGCTCTTGCCAGAGATGACCGATGCCAGGGTCGATTTCCCTGACCCGTTAGGACCCATGATCGCGTGAACTTCTCCTGGATTGACGGTGAGGTTGATTCCGCGAAGGATCTCTTTATCTTCGACTCGGGCGTGTAAATTCTTAATCTCTAGCATGACTTTGACGTATCGATAGCGGCTTATATTGAGAGCCGGCCATCCTTGACACAGCTCCCGCTTGATACTACGTGTAGTTTATCTTGAAAGTTGACCAGAAAGTGTAGATTGACACTCACCGGGCTAAAGCGGGAGGAATGAGAAGTGATTTCAATACAGCACTTCTTCTATTCTATCGATTGGATTCGTACACCGAGAAGGCTTAGTCAAACATGAAGCGAATATGAATCCAACATAAAGATCCGATTTCGGACGCAACAGAGTGTTCTTGCTTTACGGCCCCCGCAAAAGCAACTCGCAAAGCAATCACTCTACTGGCTCGATCCGTTAGTCATCGTGAATCAAGCTACCTATGGAGTGCTATTCCAGCGAGTCATATTCGGAAGGGCTTATGACAAGCCGAAAGCCTAGCTGAATGAAAGCAACCCTCCATCTTGAATGTGACTCATCGAACAAGTGTCATCAATCGCTTTTCATATTGAGTCATGGACCCTCTGTTCGCCCGTCGTGCGCCTCTTCCGGGTATGGTTCTTTCGTGGCTAATATGGAACCTCTTCGCACGAATGAACCTGTGAATCGACTTCGCGGGAGACTTCCCAAAGTTGGAATTCGACCAACCATTGACGGTCGATATGGCGGTGTTCGTGAGTCTCTAGAAGAATTCACGATGCAGATGGCTCAGGCCACTGCAGACCTCATTTCTGCTACTTTGAAGCACTCTTGCGGACTACCCGTTGAGTGTGTGATTGCAGATTCGTGTATCGGTGGTTTCGCAGAAGCAGCAGATTGTGCCGAGAAGTTTGAGCGCGAAGGCGTTGGGGTCTCCCTAACGGTTACGCCTTGCTGGTGCTACGGCAGCGAGACGATGGATATGAATCCCCTGATCCCGAAAGCGATTTGGGGATTCAACGGAACGGATCGACCCGGCGCAGTCTATCTAGCCGCAACCTTGGCTGGGCATTCTCAGAAAGGTCTTCCTTGCTTCGGAATATATGGTCGCGATGTTCAGGACCTGGGCGACACTAAGATTCCTGCCGACGTGAAGGAGAAGATTCTTCGGTTCGCACGAGCGGGAATCGCCGCTGCCACGTTAAAAGGCAACGCTTATCTTGCGATGGGTGGTGTGAGCATGGGAATCGCCGGGTCGATCGTAGACCAAGACTTCTTCCAGAGTTACCTCGGAATGCGAGTTGAATCGATCGACATGAGTGAGTTCATTGGTCGCATCAATAAAGGGATTTTTGATCACGAAGAGTACGAGAAGGCACTTGCTTGGGTCAAAACCAATTGTAAGGAAGGCAAGGATTACAACACCCATCCGCGCACTCGGGAGCAGAAAGACCAAGACTGGGAAACATGCGTGAAGATGGCGCTCATTGCGCGCGACCTCATGGTGGGAAATCCAAAGTTGGCAGAGATGGGATTCCATGAGCAGGCGCGAGGACGCAATGCCATTGCATCAGGATTCCAGGGCCAGCGGCAATGGACGGACCACTTCCCCAACGGTGACTTCCTTGAGGCCATTCTGTGCAGTAGCTTCGACTGGAACGGCATTCGCCAACCGTACGTGGTTGCGACTGAGAACGACGCCATGAACGGAGCTTCAATGCTCCTCGGCCACTTGCTCACTGGAACAGCACAAATGTTCAGTGATGTTCGCACCTATTGGTCACCTTCGGCGGTCGAGCGAGTGGCAGGACGTGCCCTTACTGGCCACGGAGAGAACGGATTCCTTCATCTCATCAACTCCGGCCCCACCGCATTAGACTGGACCGGTGAGCAATCGATCAATGGTGGACCAGCTTGCAAGCCATTCTGGGAGATCACACCGGACGAAGCACGCCAATGCCTCGATACGACCGAATGGTGCACCAGTGACTTGGGCTACTTCCCGGCAGGCGGTTGGTCCACTGACTTCACCACTCGCGGCGGAATGCCTTGCACGATGTTCCGAATCAACCTTGTGAAAGGTCTTGGGCCGGTTATGCAGATCGCAGAAGGAACAACCATTGCTCTGCCACCGGACGTTCATGACGTGTTGGACCAGCGCACGAGCCCAACCTGGCCCACCACTTGGTTTGTTCCGCGCACGACTGGTTCCGGAGCGTTCCGAGACGTATACACGGTCATGGCTCACTGGGGCGCCAATCACGGTGCGATCAGCTACGGCCACATCGGTGCCGACCTGATCACTCTAGCATCCATGCTTCGTATTCCGGTTGATATGCACAACATTGCGGAGGAGCACGTGTACCGACCGTCAAGCTGGCACCGGTTTGGAGGATTGGAACCACAATCCGCTGACTACCGAGCATGCGCCGCTTATGGCCCACTTTACGGCTAGACCTTATCGCTGCTTGTGCGCCCTCATGATAAGGAAGAAGCACAAGCAGCACCTTATTTGTTCCGTCTAAGACATAATTCCGATATGAAGCAGATTCGAGAAAACGTTTACCAGATCACCTTTTCGGAACTGGGTAAGCCACCCGTAAAAGGCATGGCTCCGGTCATGGATCTTGGGCAAGTTCATCTCGACGAAGCAGACATGCGCTATATCAAAGAGCATCAGGGACTCGGCTTTGAGCCCACCTTCTTCATTAGTCGATCCGCTCCGATGGGTGGCCAATTTGTGGTTATCGGTCGGCAAGAGAAGGCCTAGCTCTTACGCTCAATCTCTGCTATAACGTTAGGGCTTGACCTTATGTCGGCCCGAGACTTCCCATTATGCTGTCTGCCCCTGACCTTCAAACCTTTCAAACCAGTAGCCTCACGCGCAACATGAAACCGGCGGATGCCGAACTCTTGCTCTCCATGTCTTCGGAGGCCCTGTACACCGCAGGTCAGGAGCTTTTCCATCATCGGTTAGTCGATGGCGACCTTTTTCTCGTCCTCGATGGCAAGGTCAATGTTCTCACCGACGATGGCGATAAGATCATTGAAGTTGGCCCGGGAGGAATTGTGGGAGAGATCTCGTTCCTCGACGCAGGCACTCGTGATGCGAGTGCGGTTGCCGTAAATTACGTTACGGCGCTTCGATTCTCATCTGCCGAACTCCGAAAGAAGATGTGCAGCGACAAGGAATTTGGGTTTCGGGTTCTCTGCAACATCGCTCAGGTCATGTGCGCACGCATGAGAGAAGCGGAAGATCGACTCGATGCGCTGATGGATACGGCCCACGAAGCGTGGCACACTTGGGATAAGTAACTTACTTAACAGAAAAGCCCGAGGATTCCTCCTCGGGCTTTTCTGTTTTTATGGGTGGCTGATTAGCGATTAATGCTCGCACCATTGGATTTGATGACATCTCGATACCAGTAAGCGCTGTCTTTCGGCGTTCGCTCTTGAGTCTGGTAGTTCACGTGGACCAAACCAAATCGGAACCGATAGCCTTCGTACCACTCAAAGTTGTCCATGAGGGACCACTGGAAGTAGCCGTCGATTTCAACTCCGTCGTCGATCGCTCGCTCAAGTGAACCGAGATAGCGGGACAAGAAGTCGATGCGCTGAGGATCGTGAACCTTTCCGTCGAGCGCGACCCAGTCTGATAGACCGAGACCATTTTCCGTGATCACGATCGGCTTGCCGTATCGCTCATAGAAGAACTTTGGCCCCCAGTAGAGTGCATCTGGAGTGACGGGCCAGTGATAGACCGTTCGTCCAATTCCCAGGTGATGGGGAACACTTTCCGGCTCACCGGATGCAGCATTGGATCGAACAGTTTGGCCGTTATAGATATTTGCCCCGTAAAAATCGAGCGGTTGGCAAATCGTTTCCATGTCTCCCGCTTTTGGAACTGGGCAGTCGGAGCCGAACATTTCGACTTCCAAATCTGGATACTTGCCAAAAAACACCGGATCGTGCCACCAAGTGTTACTCCAAACTGTTTTGCCCGGAGTTGAGAATGTAGCCTCTCTCGCAGCATCAATATCAGCTTGTGAATTTGACTCGGGGATACTTGGCGCGCCAACGGGTGCCCAACCAACTCGAGATGGCTTAGCACTTCGAGCGCGAATAACCTGGACCGCTTTACCGTGAGCAAGCATCGCATGATGACCCGCCAGAAGCACTTCCTTGAAGTTGAGTCGGTCTCCCGGTGCGTGCAAAGCTGACTGCATGCCGAGGCCAATAAAGCACTGGGGCTCGTTGAGAGTCATCCAACTTGCAACTCGATCTGACAGCTTATCCACAACGATCTGCGAGTAGTCCGCAAACCAATCGGCAGAATCTCGATTCAGCCATCCTCCCTTTAGATAAAGCTCGTAAGGCAAGTCCCAATGAAAGAGCGTGACGTGCGGCTGAATTCCATTTTCAAGTAGCTCGTCCACGAGTTTGTCGTAAAACGCCAAGCCCTTTTGGTCAACGGCTCCCACGCCCTCTGGCATGACCCGAGGCCAAGAAATGGAAAGCCGGTAATTTGGAATTCCAAGCTCTTTCATGAGAGCCGAGTCTTCTTTATAGCGGTTGAAATGGTCGCAAGCCACGTCGCCGTTTGACGCATCATTGATGGCGCCAGGGCGCTCGCAAAACATGTCCCACACGCTTCGTCCGCCGCCGACCATGTACGGAGCTCCTTCGATTTGATAAGACGCGGTCGCTACGCCCCATTGAAAGTTGGTTGGGAATGGCATTTTGAACCAAGTATGGCAGTTGGAAGCATGCTAACGCGTTGACTAAATTTGGTTAAATATTTTATCGCTAAACAATTTTGGACAAGGCGGATATGCTTGTAGGGGAACCACGATGACCAACCGAGAATTTGCCGACAAACTGAAGGATCTCCGAGACTTCCTCATCATCGCCGGATACGAAGAGTCCCATACGACGAGATACACCCAGATCGCTCGATTTATCGAGAAGATGCCTGAGAGCATCGAGGACCTTCATCGCGAGCATCGGTTCACCGATATTCCGGGAGTTGGCAAGCTCGTCGCCCAATACATGCGGGAAATCATGGACAACGGGGTCAGCTCAAAACAGATTGAGTGGGAGCAACATGCGCCAATAACCGTGCTGGAACTCGTTCGCATCCCCGGGTTAGGTCCCAAAACGGCACGTAAATTGTTCCAAGAATACGGAATCGGTAGCCTCGCCGAACTTAAGACAGCTGACGAGGCAGGATTCGTTGCAGACATTCAGGGCGTCGGCCCTAAGTTGCTTGAGGCAATTCGACAACAGTATCGAACGGCTTGAGCTTACTGGGCTCGCAAAACATCAAATCGACGGCCACCCAAATAGGTTGCTCCGTGAAGTAAGTCGATGTTATAGGTACCAAGCTCAGGAAGGACAAGCCCATTGATTTCGAAAACCATATCGTAAACCGTGAGCGGATGACCAGCTGGGAAATCGAAGTTGATCCGAGCCACTTCATCACCGGATGGAGCTTTGATCAGCAAGTGCATCGGCAAAACCGTCGATGCATTCGTGATCGAAGCCATGATGCAAAGGCGACCATGGGTTGCGGGAACGCTGGGCACGTTGATCGCATTAAACAAGTTGATCAGCGTTTTGTTGTTCGTTCGCTTATCTTCGATGCACTCGTTGCACAAGACGATACCAACACACACTGGATTTTCTGGGGCGCCGCTCATGCCTCGGATTATGCCGGATTACACCTTCGATAGGTCGGGACGCCGGAGATGGAATCCAAAATGCCCCTGAATCGTCTTTGCAATCGTCAGCAGTTCATCGTCGCGATAAAGGCGGCCAATCAACGATTTTGCCAGGCTATTTCCGTTTCCATCATCGCCGAAGGGTAGCGCAACTTGCGGATGGCCACAGTAGTTGCAGTGACCCAAGATTTGCCCCGCCACACCGTTGCCAACGACAACATCCAAATCCCCTAGTTCCTGCTCAAACTTGCGCATCAACAGGGTTCGTGCTCTTTGAGCTTGTAGGTATTCCACCGCCGGGATATAGCGGCTCGCTCGGAACGTTTCCGGCCAGCTTGAATTCTTAAGCTGGTGAATTTCCGATCCTCGAGTAAAGGCATCAAAGGCGGAGCCTGCTTCGGCATCAAGTATTTGATTGACCCCATCTGGAATTGGACTGAATTTGGCGATTCTGACTGAAGCCCCTAGATCCTTAAAGATCTTGAGAACTGGATCACTTGCCATCGAGGTTTCACTACCTATCCAACCAACCTTCAGCTTCTTGAAATCGACCCGATGTGGGAATTCAAACGCCCGGTCAACCGATGCAAAATCATTGGGATCCGATCCTGTGATCGCGGCAAAAACCAGAGCGCAATCTTCAACCTCGCGACAGATAGGTCCGACTTTATCCATGGTGTAGCTCAGACCCATCGCGCCGTAGCGGCTCACTCGGCCATAAGTGGGGCGGAAACCAGTGACGCGGCATCGTACGCTTGGCGAAGTGATGCTTCCGTAAGTTTCAGTACCGATGGAGAAACCAACTAATCCCGCCGCGGTGGAGCAAGCTGAGCCCGCACTTGAGCCGCTTGAGCCCTGCTTCGTGTTCCAAGGATTCTTGGTCATTCCGCGGAACCAAACATCTCCCTGAGCAAGGGCACCGTTGCTCAGTTTGGCGAGTAGAACCGCACCCGCCTCTTCCAATTTGTTGACGACGGTCGCGTTAAAATCGAAGACTTGGTGTTCGTAGGGGTCCGCTCCCCATGTTGTTGGGATTCCTTTCGTGCTAAACAGATCCTTGATTCCGTAAGGAATTCCGTGCAATGGGCCCCGAATCTTCCCTGCCTTGATTTCCGCGTCAGCTCGAGCAGCTTGGGCGAGCGCCAAGTCCTCACATAAGGTCACGACGCAGAGGAGTCGGTCACCATATTTCTTCAACCGAGCAAGATAGAGGTTGGTGAGTTCCAGCGAAGTAACTTGGCGCGTCTGAATAAGCTGTGCGAGTTCTCGTACTGAGAGAAATGCGAGGTCATCTTCCTTGATCGGGCGTGTTAGGGTTACCTGCGATCGCTTGGCAACTACTCTTGAGCGAGGTATCGAGCCGCCACCAAGAGGATGGAACGTCGTTGAGGGTTCGATTGTGAAATCGATAGGCTGATTTCGAATACCCGCATACCCTGCACGGGCCGCACGAACTTCGCCAAGAACCTTCTTGCGCTCTTCTTCCGAGAAGCTGATTCCTGCAATTTTCTCCATTGATTTCAGGTCATCGAGCGAGACATCATCTTTTGGCGCAGTAGGCGCTTGTGCGATCGCGCCCACGGGAAGAGCGGTTGTTGCAGCAGCGATGAGCATCGTTCGCAGCATTTCTTTGCGGGTGAGAGATTGATCTAGTGCCATGCCAGTTTGATTTCGTCACCAGTTCTACGCATTCCTGCCCGGTATCCTCTGCTTAGATGGAGAATCGAGTTCTAGAAGATGTAATTGCTCTTAGCTTAAAGCTGGGAGACCCCGCAAATGATCTCGCGATTTTGGCGGAAGGGAATGCAAGTGGGCGCGTGGATAGCGACCATTTCTATGTCAAGGCCAGCGGTTACTCGATGCGCACGATGACTGCAGAAGGGCTCACCCTTGTAAAGTTTGCTCCCATCCTTCAAGCTCTCAACGGCCCAGATCTAAGTGACGCACAAGTTCGAGATTTGCTCTCCGAGTGTCGCGCGGAAGGCAACCAAGCTCCTCGTCCATCGGTCGAGACCTTCATGCACGCTTATCTGCTCTCGTTGCCCGGAGTGCAGTACATCGGCCATACCCACCCAACACCGCTCATAAGTTTGCTCGGCATAGCGGGGTGCGAAGAGATCGCGACCCAGCGTATCTTTCCCGATGAAATTGTTTGTTGTGGTCCCGCGACTGCTTTTGTTTCCTACACGGACCCGGGCTTGCCACTGGCGAGAGCGATTCAATCAAGCGTGGAGAGGTTTGTGGAAGTTCACGCGATGATTCCCAAAACGATGTGGCTCCAGAATCATGGCCTCATCGCGATTGGCAAATCAGTTGGAGACGTCGAGAGTGCAACGTTTATGGGGATCAAAGCGGCTCGAGCCTGGTTAGGAGCTCTTTCGACTGGAAGAGAATTACGGCCGCTAAGTCCAGAAAATGTTGCGAGGATCCACACTCGTCCTGACGAACATTATCGGCAGGAACTCTTGTGGACGATGAAGCAGCGCAGTTAGTTCTGCGGTGCTGCTTCATCGACAATTCGGGGAGTGATCATGATGATCGTCTCAACCTTCTTTCGATTCTTGGTCCGCTGAGTGAAAATCTCCCCAAGTACAGGGATATATCCTAACAGTGGGACTCGGATGATTTGATTATCTGTCGTCTGCTGAATCAAGCCCGCAATAACGATCGTCTCTCCCGACTTTACTCGGACATCTTGCGTGGATCGTCTAACCTGGGAAGAAGGGTTTCCGTTCTGTAGAACCACCGCGTCACTGACTTCAGGCTCAAGGTGCATCGTAACCGTTCCGTCATTTCCAATGAAGCCCGTGAATTTCAAGATAATTCCGGTATGGATTAACTGAATCTGGCTCGTTGGGAACGTTGTACTTCCACTTAAGAGTGAGAAGTAAGCGTCTGTGCCGACATTTACATTTGACTCACGACCTTCAATGGTCATCAGTCTTGGGTTGGCGCGTAGTGTCGCCTTGTGGTCGTTGATGAGCGCCTGAATCTTTGCGATGTCACTGAAGCCAGCCTTTTGGTAGTTGAGGCTGAGGTCTGTTCCAAGAGAAAACTTCTTGGTTGCCCAGCTAAATCCAGTGTTGAGACCATCGTCGGCAGCGACTTCTGTGATGAGAGCCTCAACGATGATCTGTCGACCCGGTTTGTCGGCTTGAGCAATGTCCGCTAGGATCTTATCAAGCAGTTGTCGAGGCGCGGAGACGCCGATTGAGTTTGTTGTTGGATCGACTGAGATATAGGGCTTGTAAGTGGCGCTCAACAGTGCCTGAATCGATGCGGCCTTCTGGTTGTGAACGGTGTAAATCTGGGTTTCTGCGAACTCGCGGAACAAGTTGGACTCAGGCAGGGCTTTACTGATTAAGTACAAACCATTGGCCTTCTTCTTCCAATAAGCCCCTGCCATAAGAGCAAGCGTGTCCATCGCCGAATCGAGGGTTGCATCCTTAAACTCAACGGTTATGTTCTGTTCCTTGACAGTGTCGTCGGGAACGATTGTGACTCCGGCTTGGCTAGAGACGTCACTGATCACACTACGAATATCTTGACTGTCGTAAAGGTTCGTTATGAGGCCGTTTGATGCGGTTGGCTTGGGCGCTTGTTTTGGCTTTGCCTGGCTTGCATCGGTTGGTGGCTTGTCTGACGTAGCTGGCTTCGCCTGGTTGGCATCGGTCTTCTCTGAGGCGGTGTCCGAACCCGTGACCTTCGGCTTGGGAAGTTCCATGGTGAACTTTCCGTTATCAGGCACGCGGGTCGCAGTTGCTATGACCGTCGTTGGCAGTGAGAGCACGACCGATCGAGGAACGTCCTTCACCTTGTGAAGCTTAGAGATAGCGGAAGAAAGGAGGGATCCAGATAGCGAATGGTGTCCCATTGAGCCGACCGAAAGTGAGGTAATGGCTAGTGCAGCGATGGATGCACGGTAACGTAATCGGTTCACTTACTTGCCTCCTTTCTTCTTCTTGACTGGTGGTGGAGCGACATTTTTCTTAGGAGTTGGGATGGTGAATGGCACTAGCTTCTTCTCGTAAAGGTCTTCGGTGTATTGGTAGCTGATTTCAACTGCGTATGCACCTGGTTTAAGGCCGAGGGGGAGCATGAGTCGGTTGTGAAGTGTGGAGCCCGGGAGGATGCCACCATCACCTAAGGGAGGAACTTCCAAAGTAGCCACTCCGGCTAATCCACCTTCCATAACGACGGCAGAAGGGTGGGGCTGAAGGGCGATGTTGCCAAGGTTGCTTACTTCGTAATCGACACTAATCGGAACTCCGCTCACGTATCCAATTTCCTTAGCGACGATGGAAAGCTTGGGTTGAAATCGAACCTTCACCGTCTCGGGAACTCGAGCATTGCCGTAAACCTCTTCTGACATCGAATCGCCAGTGGCGGTTCTTGCTGAGATTGCAAACCAATTATCACCCGAAGCTCCGTCATCAAGGGAAACGGTCACTCGCACGGTTGTGGTTCGCTTGGGAGCGATGGTAATTGTATCAGGCGTTAAAGTGATGCCGATGGGAGGAACCGGGCCGTCATCCAAAATCTGGAGTGCTCCGTTTGGCTGCTGAGTGAGCTTATGGGCAGTCAATCCAATGGTCAGCGGATTATCGCTTACGTTCGTAAATTTAATGGCGACCATCCGCTTGGAGTTCGGAGGAAGACTCACTTGCAAACGACCGGGGTCCACTACAAACGGAGGCAATGAAAGCAGGGCTTTCTCGGTAAGGGGTTCGCTCTTGTTATCTCGGACGATGAAGTCGGCAACAATCGGTCGAAAAGTTCGTGTTCCCGCCTGGCAGATGGCTTGAACGCGGTACCGTCCGTCGGCCAAGACCGGAATCGACAGGTGAAGTTTGCGATTCGTCTCTGGATAAAGGTTACGGTCGGAGTCGTATCGGGAAGCGACCAACTTACCGGTAGTCAGATTCCGAACCTGTACGTTGGCGCCAACGACCAAAAAGGCGTTGCTGGAGTTCAAGAACGGGACTTCGACAAAGTTCTCTTTCGTTGAAGCCGTTAACTCCGGTGAACCGAACTTGAGGTCCGCTTTTGGCTGGGTTCCGACGTACAGAATGATCGGAATTTGATATTGTGTTCGAATGACACTGTTGTCACCGCTGATCGTGGGCACGATAGTTCCAAGACAGTAATAAGCTCCTGGTTCCGTCCCTTTGGGGATCGTGCATTTCAGGGGAAATACTTTCTGAGCTCTTGGCGAGACCGAGCCGGTAAATTTTGTTTCGGCAAACCAAGTAGAGCAGTCGTATTTGGTGGCTTGACCCAGAATTGGCCCGTAAGTCCACTCTTTGTAGGTAACGGGATTAATTTCGAGTTGCACCGAAAGAATGCCTGGTTCGAGATTGGTTACTCCAATAGGCAAGGTGATCGTCGCACCAGCTTTTGCAGGTTGACGAAACATAACGGGCACAACCGCCATGCCTCTAAGTCCTTGCACCTCTGACTGCGCGAATGCGCAAACGAATAGGGTTAGGAGTCCGAGGCTTATGGAGATTTTGCTAATGTTTCTAGTTCGTGATTCCTCAGTTGATCGTAACACCGATGTTTCCTGTCCCTACAAGTTTGTAGGCACCCATCGCTTTCTCGGTTAGGTTTAGCGTACGCGTAAAAACTAACACAAGGTTGCCGTCCGTGGGTATTTGAGTCTCGACCAAAGTCAAAGATTGACCGCTAAAGCCTGAATCCGTTCCACTAACGGGCCCACTTACCAAACTTCCAATGTGCGAAGGGGTGCCCTGGTAAAGCGCCATCGAATAGGTGATGCTTCCCATAACTGATCCAGACGAATTACCGACCATTAAAGGCTTAAAAGAATTGGCAGTAAACGTAATAGGCCGGTTTGTGTTTACTGCAATAGCGTTTGATTCCACCTGGCTGGTGGCTGATCCAATACCAGTGACGTTGAAAACGCCACCAAAATTGCCGCTCACGCTGACATGCGTCACGTATGATTGGCTCGGTTTCTTGTTGCGGCTTTGAGCGTCCGCACCCAAAGTGTTGATGTGGTTGGCTCGATTCCAAGCCTGAATTTGCGCTGGATCATACAAAAAGGCACGTTGCGCAAAAGGGCGTTGAGCCCCACGCGATGTGGCCGTCAGTATGGCGAGAGCAGCAAAATGCAGCATCTTGAAATCAACCCAAACGTTCTACAGTCCCTGAAGCCTAATTGTATGTCATTTTAGCGGTTAAATGCGTCACATCTTTCCATGACGCAAAATGGGCACAGACTTTGAGGGCGATTTTTGGTCAATCGGCGCTAAGATATTCCATGCCGTTTCAAATGCGTTCATGCGCAGTTTTGACCGCCCTCCTTACCGCTTCAAGTGCAATTTTCGCTGAGATGTCACCTCCTAACACAGCAGCCAAAGCAGTCATTGGCACCACTCAGCCAACACTTGAGATTTCCTATAACGGGCACAAGATTTTCACGGGTCATTTCAGCGTCCAGAGTAGTCACGCCCGATGGCAAGACGTTTCCATGCGTTCCACCACCGATAAAGGCAGGAACAGCGAAGTCACTCAAAAGATCACTTTCTATGCCCCTTCCGGCACCGAAATCAAGCTCACCGGTTCGGTTTTAGGTTCGGGAGAGGCCTTCGCAGCGGAGACAGATTCCCCCGCTCAAGAACGATTTAGGTTGGTTCGCAACTCGGTTGGACTCGTTACGAACCTCCGAAACAATGCCATTTATGATCGGCACTCCGACTGGATGTTAGAGGGACTAGGAGATGGTGCAACCGAGATCCAGCCTACAAAAGGCTCGGCTTCTGAGACCCAATTTTACTGGTCTACGAGCGGTGCTGAACTCACACTGACATTCCGGCCGCTCTACTACCAAAAACATAAGAACATCGAATATTTCCAGCCATGGAACTATAAAGTCTGGAAAGGATCGGTAACCGGTTGGTGCTCATGGTGGGCCTACTTCACCGACATTCACGAACAAGATGTTCAACGCATCAGTAAGATTTTTGGTGAGAAGCTTCGTGACTTTGGCTATCAGTACATTCAAATTGACGATGGATACCAATCGAGTAACGGCGGCCTTCCCAAAGACTGGTTAAATACCAACGATCACTTCCCTAGTGGCCTCAAACATCTGAGTGAAAGCATCTCTAAGGAAGGTCTCAAGCCTGCGCTTTGGACAAACGTTCACTTCGGCGATGCTGGTTTCGTGGCTCAGCACCCTGACTGGTTTGTTCAAGATAGCGACGGTAAGAACCATAAAGGTCCGTGGATCGATTACGGCTTGGATGCCTCGAATAAGAAAGCCGTTGACGCAGTGATTCGACCGACTTACCGCGCCCTCCACGAACAAGGTTGGGAATACATCAAAGTCGACGCGTTGCGTCATTTGCTCTATGATGCGTCGTACCCAACCCGTGACACTTTTGCGAAGAAGGGTGTGCGGCTAGAAGATGCCTTTCGCACGTACTTGCAAACCATACGGCAAGAAGTCGGTTCTGGCACCTACATGCTTGCTTGTTGGGGAGTTCTGCCCGAGGCAGTAGGCATTGTAAATGGCTGCCGATTAGGCGGCGATGGGTTTGGACCTTCAACCCTTCAGCAGTACACCTCCTGGAACAATGTCGTTTGGCGTAATGACCCTGACCATTGCGACATTAAGCCTTTTGATCATCAAACCAATCAAATTACTGACGGCGAAGAGAGGATTCGGCCCGTCTTGGTATCGATGGCTGGAGCACAACTCTTACTTAGCGACAAGCCGGAAGTGTATGAAAACGACGCGAACCTGGAAGGGGTCAAACGCGCCAGTCCGATTCTTTTTACAGTTCCTGGCCAGCTGTATGACTATGATTCCGTTAAAACGGACCACCTCAAGCAGGGACTTAGAAATCAAAAAGGCGGAGCGGATTCTGGTCCAATTGATGCAGACCAAAAGGGTGAAGTCTGTCCTTGGTGGATGCTGGACATCAACCAAGCCACTGGGAGTTGGTCCGTACTCACTCACATGAATTGGCACACCACTCCGATGCCTCAGAGCGAAGTCCAATTCCACGACTTGGGGCTCCCCAAAGAGAAATATTCTGTGTTCGAGTTTTGGTCAAAGAAGTATCTCGGCGACTTCGAAGACACTTTTACCGCTCGAGCACTTGATCCCAAGGACGTTGCGACTTATGCCATTCGCAAGACACTGGATCACCCACAGATTTTGTCGACCAGTCGACACATTAGTCAGGGCGCCGTCGACCTCAACGAAGTTGCCTGGCACTCACATGCGAAGACTTTGAGCGGAACGAGTAACGTGGTCAAGAACGATCCATACAGCCTGTTCGTGCGACTTCCAAAAGGGTTCGGGGTCAAGGGAGCCTCATTCGGCGGTCATCGTGCCGAAATTCGAACCGAAGAGCACATGGCAGAAATCAAAGTCGTCCCAGATAAGACTGGCACCCTATCCTGGCGAATCGAGTTTGTGCACACCTCTTGATTACTCACCTGTTTGAGGACGACGATGCAGTCGTGGCAGGTACGGCGGCACCCATTATCCTGCGTGACTACCAGGAGCGGGCCAAATCTGCGGTGCTTGGTGCGAAGGATCGGGGACTCCACCGAGTCATGGTGGTCATGCCGACTGGTACGGGCAAAACAACGCTCTTCTCTTCCCTCGTGGACGAGTTCGACCGCAGCTACGGTGAGACTTCGCTGGTTGTTGCTCACCGGATGGAGTTGCTTCACCAGGCGTCCAACCGAATCGCTCAGCAAGTTCCTAGGCTTCAAGTTGGAATTGAAGGTGGCGATCATACCGCTCCGTTCGAGTGTCGCGCAGTCGTCGCGGGCGTTCAGACCATTGGGCGACCCGACAGTAAACGACTGAATTGGTTTCATCCTGGCCTGCTTATCATGGATGAAGGGCATCATGCGCCGGCCGACACTTGGCAAAACGTAATGCGTCGGTTCGGGAGCTATGAAGGGGTCTGCTTTACCCTTGCGGTAACGGCTACCGACCACCGGATGGACAACAAGCCTCTCCATGGAACTGAAGAATCCATATTTGAGGACGTCGTTTTTCGGTACCCGCTGAGTCAGGCAGTGAGCGATGGCTGGCTGGTGGACCTTAAAGGGTACCGAGTTGCGACGGGAGTCGACCTATCGGGAGTAAGGACGACCGCCGGAGATTACAACGTTGGTCAGCTTGCTCGAGCCGTCAACACAGAAGCGAGAAACCATACTGCCTTCAAGCACTGGGACGAGGTCGCAAGTGATCGACGCACCATTGTTTTTTGTGTGGATGTTCAACACGCTAAGGACGTTGCCCAACTGTTTCGCGATAACGGCATCACCTCTGAGAGCGTTGATGGAACGATGCAGTCGGAAAAACGCGAGGCAGTTATGCGTCGATTCGCCTCCGGCAAAACTCAAGTTCTGACAAACGTTGACGTGGCGACGGAAGGTTTTGACATCCCCGATGTCAGCTGTGTTTTAATGCTCCGTCCAACCCAATCTTGGGGTCTTTACACTCAGATGGCGGGTCGTGGAGTACGACTTCTCCCAGGGACAGCCGACGGACTTGCGACTCCAAAAGAAAGGCGTCATGCCATTCGATCAAGTGCAAAGCCAGATTGCTTTGTCATTGACGTCGTGGATGTCTCGTCGAAGTTCGGGCTGAACGGTCCCCCTGATGATGACGACATTAAAGAGGACAAACGGCCGGTTCCAGCAAGTGTTGCCGGACTCGTTGGATTGCCTGCCGATTTTGATTTACAAGGTCACAGCCTTTTTGAGGCCGCCAAATGGGCCGACGAGCTGGTACCCGCCAAGCGAGCCCAACTCTTTCGTCGTCCCATGTCTTTCGAGAATCTTTCGACGGTTCTCTCGGAAGTAGATCTCATCAAGGAGCTTTCCATTCCTGAGGAGATCCTTGGCATCAGCCGGTTGGCCTGGATGAAGACCGGGGAATTTGAGTACATGTTGCCGTGCGGTTCTTCATCCTTCGAGAAAGAGCGGATTGCAAAGATTGAAATGGACCTCTTGGGAAGACTCTTCCTGACTCTTTCCTCGAATCAGATGAAATACCCGTCGATGCCGTTGGGTGACGACCTTGCACGGGCGTTTGATGAGGCGGATCGAATGATTCGACTCACCTTCCCAGACTGTGGTCCGATCGTTCAGGCCAATGCAAGTTGGCGAGACAAACCACCATCCGAAAAGCAGCTTGATTTGCTAAGAAAGATGATGGTTGAAGAAGAGACGATTGTTTTGCTAGAAACAATGGGACAAGCAAGGGCCCTCATTGAACAAAGAAAGCTTGGTTTGGGACGCAAGCAACGCAAGGCGAAAGGAATTTAGGGGCTGACCGGCCGAATACGCTTGGTCACATCGATAAATTTGAATGGCGTGAGCCAGCTTGAATAGAAACTTTCATCTGGAAGCTTCGTGAAATGGTCGTCAAATAGACCGTTGAAGAGCATCCTGAACGAGTTGACGGGTGTGATTCCGGGATACAAGTTGGCCCTGACGCTCTTAGGAACGAAATAGGCATTCAAGTTAGGAAAACACTCGTTGAGATCGGATTTATCAACCGATGTCTGGCTCATTCTCAGCTTTGAACCATGATCTCCCTGGAGAATGATCACGGGAGGTTTCGTACTCGATTTGAGAATCTGATCGACAACCTGTAAGATCCGTTTGCTGAGATAGGTTGCTTGACCGGTGTATCCGTCTCGATATTCCTTTACGGTCCCACCGTAATCAAAGAAGTCACTCGCATCCACATAGGCAAACATATGGCCGGTGGGAGCGACAGATTTCCCATTCTCGTCGAAGACAAATGGTGGGTGTGGGGCAAGAATATGAGCGAAGATGAACCGAGGTTGACTCGTGCTAACGGATTCTTGCAAGTGCGTTAGAGCGCCATTGAGATACTGGCGCCTCGAATCGTATTGACTTTCGGTCGCGACATCGTTGGAAGGTGAAACCGGAATCTCGTTTAGGAGAACCCCGGAGAAGTAGGACAGCCCATCGGCGGAATGAAACCAAAGGTCGGCGGAATAGGGTCGAACCGAGGGAAATCCGGTGGTAACAGCCTCGTATCGGTATCCGATCTTCTTCAAATACTTCGAAACTTGATTCTCGTCGATCAACCCATCTAACACGGTTCGGTCTGTCCAAGAGGGGCTCATATCCGGCAACACCTTCGGCAGATATCCCAGATTGAGCGAAGACGAAAGTGAGAGTTCGGTTTGGCAGTAATTCGATTTGGAATCCGTCGCTACGAAAAAGCCACGAGATTCAAGTCCTTTGATAAACCAGTCGTTTGAAAATCCAATGACACGCTTGAGGGAGTCCGATCTGCCGTAGCCGTCAAGGATGATGTAGTAAATGTCGGGACGATCATCGACTTTTAGTTTCGTTTCTTGCCCAGACATGGCGCCGATCGAAGTGCCGTGCCAGGCGCTGAACCATGAAATGAGGATAGATAAGAACGGAAATCCGGCAAGGACGATACCTCCCACATTCATCGCGGATGTGAACCCATCGATTCTTTTCCACTTCCAGCATGCGAGGATGACCGCGACGATAAAGACGGCTAACCAAAATGGGAGGAAGTCTCCTCGAAACGGAATCAACTTCGAGAGCAGTTTCTGCTTGTGGACCAGATCCCACGCATGGCCAAAAGCAAAGAACAAGACAACTGAAACCGAGGCCCCCATTGCTCCGCGTTGACTGCTTCTCAAGATCAGCCCAAGGATCAGCCAAACGAAACACGTTCCACCTAAAATGAGGAGTAGTGGCCAGACCACATCTCTTGTTGGCACTAACGCGGTGTTTAACGAATAAAGCGACAGAACAGGAAATAACCCAAACAAGATCGGATGGATCGGATTTTTTCTCAACATCGGGCTTTAATGGGATCGATTTTTCAGAAGGTAAAGCGTGCGCTGAGTCCCTGAAATATCCACTTTTCGGATTATTTCGAACGCGTTATGAAACGCCAATTCGAAAGCGTCCCGATGATAGTGAGGGAAGACATCTTCTTTAGCCGCAAGCAACTTCTGGGTTTGCGAATCTTCTTTCGGTACAAATTCGATAATCAGCCATTTCCCGATTCGGGATAAGAACTGAGAGATATCCGATAGGGGAACGTTGTTTCCGATCGCTAAGTGGTGGATGAGGGCGAGCGCCATAACCACATCAACCGGCCCTCGCTGAATTAAAGACTCGCGCTCCTGGTTGGCCCATCCGATAGCGGGGCTAGGATTCGTTAGGTCTTGAATTAAGGGCAACATTTTCGTATCGCCCTTTCTCATCAAGTAATTCTTTTCAACGGCAGCCGGATCGATATCCCACGCCACCGTTTGAATCCCACGCTTTGATGCCAGAGCGCTGAATTCACCGTTGTTAGCCCCCAAATCCCAGACCATTTCTGGAAGTGGCGTCACCAAATCGAGAAAATCTTGAACCAAGCGATGTTTCTCGCCCATCGAGGACTCGGAATAGTTGGTCTCGTTGTAATAGTTCGCCCACTCGGTCCCTTCTGGTTTCCAAGAGAGCTTTTCAATGAGTCCGTTCAGACTATCCACGAGTCCGAGTAGCGCGTTCTTTCCAAACGCTCCTTGCGGGGTGGCTCTTCGCTCTTCGTGTGCGGCTTTTGCTTGGAGTTTGGCGTGCAGGTGTAAGTGCATACCTACGCCTGCATTGAAACGCGTCATTGGCTTACAAATGGTGCTTGCCATATCGAGGGGAATGCCGTCGATAAAACTCGCCATTAGCCGAGAGAGACGCACGTCAACGTGACTCATCAGCACGAGCGGAGCAAGGAAGTGCTGGCAGAACTGACGATACGCGACCCACGGCTTCCCGGGTGTATATGGCTCAAAGGAGAGCGTATCGATGAGCACAGGGTTGCCGTTATGGAACTGAATGTTGTAGGCGCTCGCATCTTTGAGCACCATATCCTTTTCGATGGCACGTCGCTGAATCTGGAGCGTTGCCAACGCGGCGGCACGGTATTGGCTGAACGACCATTCGTACGGATAGGAGATCAAAGCAACTTTTTCAGGCTTAATGACAGCAGCCGCTTCCGTACTATGGGCCAAGGTAAGATCGACTTCCTCGAACGGAACGACGAGATTCGCCCTTATCAGATCATCTAACAAACCGGATGACTTCAGGCTTGTGAAGGTCGGGAAATAGCTTGGATTGATTTGCCTAAGAAGGCAACCATCTTTCTGATAGATAAATCCGCTCGGGTCGCGAAACGACGACCCAAGCCGTTGATTATCAGACATTCTAAGCGCTGTCTTTGCCCTTGCCTGAATGCAACTTACGAGCAACCATCAGTTTCAAATTACCAAATGCTGACTTGGCTGCGAAGGCTCCGCCGAGGATGCCTGCGAACAAGATCTGAAGGAGATAGCTTCCGGACCCTGCATCGATATAACCATGAGCAGGCTGGCAAATAGTAAAAATACAAGCGGTTGCAGCCACTAGGTTTAGAACACGATTCATTTGTTTCATAGTTATCTTAATTGACGGGATTTCTCTTAGAGTGTTTAGTGTTAAGAGACTTATCTGTGGTTAGAAATCTCTTATGCGTCTTAACTATTTCTAACTTGCCCGTTTCAGGTTCAGGTTTTCCTGAAACGAGGGCCTCTGTGAACCTGTAAATGACTGGTTCAAGGCCGAAATACCGACCGACGTCAGTTAGACGAAAACAGATTCTGTTCCGCCCAGCGTTAAGGCCCTTAGGCCTATTTGCGCAACCTCTTCAGCCTGAAACGTTTATCAGGGCCTGGTAAACGCAACTTCGTAAGTGGCTCGATTGAGCTTTTTGAAGTCCATTCCTTCTGCCCTTTCCGATGGATATCGCTCTTGGATGTTATTTCCGTGACTGCCCCATACAAATGCGGAGTACCCTCCGAAAGATGGGATTGCCGCAAAGTAATCTCCGGCGGCTGGGAAAATAGTCTGATATACACCAATGATATGTTCCAATGAATAAGGGCAGAAAACAGGATTATCAGCCTGAGTAACAATGAAACCTTCGGGGCTCAAAGCTGCTAAGCAATCCTTGTAGAACTCAGACGTAAAGAGTTGCTCACTTATTCCCCCCTCTTCATCTTCATAGACGTCGGTACTGTCAACGACGATCAAATCGTATTTGCGGGTCGCCCTTTTGACGAATTCAAAAGCGTCAGCGATGTGAAGGTTTACGCGAGGATCTTCGAACGCTCCGTTGCTGATGAATGGGAGATGTTTCTTTGACTCTTCCACCACACCTAGATCGATTTCGGACATATCGATATGCTCGATAGTGGAGTGTTTACAGATCTCGCGTAAAACGCCTCCATCTCCACCGCCCACTACGAGGGCAGATTTGGGATTGGGTACCGACAATAGAGGCAGGTGAACAAGAAACTCGTGGTAGACCGCCTCATCAATCTCTGCCAGTTGAATATGCCCGTCAAGCGTCAGTATTCGACTGAATGCCTCTGTATCGTAGATATCAATCGTCTGAAATTCAGTCTGACGATGAGCAAGTTGCTCTTTGATCTGAACGGAGAGGGAAAGCTTATCGCTTCGAATCGGAACGGATAAATAAGATGGTTTCAATGCTTGACCTTAACGAAAAAATGGGTCTCGCGAAGAGACCTCCTTTGGTTCTACCAGTTTCCAGATGTTTCATGCCCCCTTCAAAGCACTCTAGGGCCGCTCTACCCGGCCAAGAGACGAGGCAAAATGGCGGAGAAAGTTCGTTAGCCATTCGATCGAGCACGGTCATCGTCGCCGTTCAAGGCAAGCAAGTCTGGCATTTACTCGTTTCGTGACCTTACTTTGCTTTGAATCACTTGCCTTCGAAAGCAACCGGAACGAATGGCGTATTCTGTAGATATATGGCAACCATTCGAGAAGTCGCCAGCGCATGTGGAGTCTCTACGGCGACGGTTTCGCATGTCCTCAACGGGCGATTCCAGCGGGTAAGCGAGGAAACGCGGCTGAATGTGCTTGCCAAAATGCGCGAACTTGGCTACCGGCCGCCTCCCAAGGAGGAGCATCAAAAGGCAATCAACACTCGCAACTTAGGGTTGATGGCAGAAGACCTTACTTACTCTCCCATCTTCTCAAATCCGTATTTCGGCCACGTGTTGGATGGCATCTTGGAAGCTTCTGGACTTCAAGGCTGGAGCACGACTATCTTCATTCAAAGGATGTGGCATCAGGATATTGGGCAAGCCATCCGACGGAATTACGACGGTCGGTGCGATGGGCTTCTCCTTCTCGCACCGTTAGCAGACAGTGAAGCGGTGAACATGTTGCATCAACGAGGAGTTCCGATGGTTATGATTGGGTCGACAAGTTGGCTGAAGGGCGTTTCGAGCGTCGACATTGATAATCGTGCCACCGCGGCGTCCGCCGTGACTTACTTGATGAAACGCGGTCATCGGAAGATTGGATATATCTCTCAAGGGCATCGGACCATCAGCTCAAGTGAGCGTGAAGAAGGCTACCGAGAAGCCCTCGCAAGCGCCGGAATCGACGTTGCCCCCCATCTTATTTTCAGTCAATGGGCATTGAGAGACGAATGGCCGGATGGTATGGTGCGGCAGTTTCTGAAATTACCAGCAAGCCAGAGACCGACCGCATTCGTTTGTTGGAACGACCAATGCGCATGCCAAGCGATCGAAGCTTTTCAATCGGCGGGGCTTTCGATTCCGAAGGACGTCTCGTTCATCTCCATCGACGACAGCCCAGAAGCAATCAACGTCGACCCGGCATTGACCACTTTCAAACAGCCGTTGCAACTAATCGGTAAGCGATCTGTTGAGTTGCTTATCGATCACATTGGAGACGGAGGTCGCTACGCTGAGACCGTCCGTTTTTCCACGCATCTTATCGAGCGCGAAAGTGTTGCCTCACTTCCGGTGAAGCGATAACTTTTTCTGTCACCGATCAGAGGTTCGTCCCATGGCGTGGTCGAGTGTTGCCTTGGCAATCGCTAGGTCCGCTTTTGCAGTGACGACGTCTGTTTCTGCAGTTACAAGATTTGCTTGGGCCGTGATGACCTCTTGGAAGGTAGCTACACCCGCCTTATATCGTCCCTCCGCCAGTCGCACTCCTTCTTGAGCGTTGGCGACTTCTGAGGCGGCAGTGGCAATTTGTTGGTTGATCGATTTCACGTTCGTAAAGGCTCGAGCGACGTCGGCAACAACTCCCAACGAAATTTGTGTTAGCTGGGCTTCGGCTGCCTTCTTCTGAGCTTCGGCAGTGCGGACCCTCCCAAGCTTGACCCCGCCATCTACTAGAGACCAATTAAAGGTGAGGGAAATAAATCCGGTTTCGGTATCAAACGGATTATCATTCCCACGTGCAGAAACACCGGCTCCGAATGACAGGGATGGAGCATCGGTCTTGCGGGCAACGGATACTCCGAAGCCTGCGGCACGAAAACTTTCCTGGGCCGCCAAAATCTCCGGCCTACTCTTGAGTGCGATGTCAACGAGCGCATTTGGGTCCTCGTCTCCCACAGTCGGTTCGACGGAATCGGCAAGCACAATGGGGGTTCTCGGATCGATTCCCATACTGTTGGCAAGAGTAGTGGAGGCTGTGATCACATTTTGATTGGCTTGAATCAGTTGTAAGGACGCTTGGCTGTAAACCGTTTTTGCGCTGACCAGATCAGCAGGGGCACCAAGACCTGCATTCAATTGAGCTTGTGTAAGGTCAACTTGAGCTTGTCGGCTGGTTAAGTTGGCAATATCTACTGCGACCTGTTGCTTCGCTTGGACATAAGCATAGTAGTTTTGCTTAACTAGCAGGATGACGTCTTGGACCGACTGATCATAACTTCTCCTGGCAGAGCGTTCCAATGCGGATGCTTGACGTACTTCGTCGCGGGTCCGGTTGAAGTCAAAGATCAACTGGTTCATCGCAACTTCACCCGCCAGACCATCAAAAACGGTTCCACCCGCACCCGAAGCCCCCGTGGTGTTGTTTAGGATTTGACTCCGTGTGCCGCTCCCCGTCAGGTTCACGGTCGGGTTCAGCCCAGCTTTAGCTTGAAGGGTCTGACCGTGGGCCGCTTCGATGGAAGACTTAGCGATCGTAAGCGAAGGTTGATGCACTAAAGCAATTCGAACCGCTTCGGCAGCGGTAAGAGGCGAGTTGGCGATAATTTGCACCGAGCTCGGGGGGCGAGTCAGTTCGATCGTCGGCAACTTCGGTGCGTCCACTGTTTTGGGCTGGATAGGCGAAGTTTGTTGTGCCGAGCTGATCGCGGCGGCGGTCGCGAATACCGTGCAAATTGGCCAACGTGTTCTCATTTACTTGTCTCGTGCGTAAGAGGGAGGCAAAGGTAGCCTTTGTTCCACTTCTGCTTCGGTTAAGATGCTGTTATCCACCGATTCGGTCGCTTTTGCGCTTGCTTCGAGCAACTCCTCTAATAGGTGAATAAATTCGACTTGCCGATCGACGGGCATGTGGTTCAAGACCGTTTCGAGCAACCGAACCCGTCGCTCTTGACGCTTTCGCATCAACTCAAGCCCAAGCGGGGTGAGCGTCAGGTGCTTAACTCGTCGATCGGTAGGGTCCTCGATTCGAGCCAGTAGTCCGATGGCGTCGAGCCGGTTTGCCATTTGCGTGACCGCACTAACCGATAAACCTAGTTCCTCTCCCAAGCTTGAAGGTGTCCAGCTCTTGTTCCCGAGAAGCCGCATCATCCTCATTTGTCCAACCGGCAGTTCCACCAGAGGGTCATCACCCACTGGCTTAAACATAGTTCTAAGAACTCGAGGAAGTAACCCTTCCAATTTTTGGGCTCGATCGTGTGTCTTATCAGCCAAGTGTTTCTTTCTCCGGCAGAATAACTGGTGTTTGAGGATGAGGTTGTTTTTCCAAGGCTTCAGTGCTCGGGCCAACCGCACCCGCGGCAGCAAGATCCCTGGGGTTCTTTCTTATCTTTCGGGCCATATCGTCGAACAGTGTATAGACGATAGGCACGATAAACAAGGTGAGCATCGTGGAAGTCGTTAACCCGCCAACCACTGCAGTAGCCAGGGGTGCCTGAGTCTCAGATCCCTTACCAATTCCCATTGCCAACGGGAGCATACCAAGCACCGCAGCGGAAGACGTCATGAGGATCGGTCGAAGACGTGTTGGGCTCGCTGTAAGAATCGCTTCATCGCGAGGCATACCTCTGCCTCGAAGCTGATTTGTATAGTCGACGAGCAAAATTCCGTTCTTCACGACAATACCAATCAACATGAGCAAGCCGATAAAGGCGGTAATACCAAACGCTCGATTGGTCAAGAAGAGCCCCAGTACGACACCCGAGGCACAAAGCGGGACTGAGCAAAGAACGACTAGAGGAAACACGAACGACTCAAACTGCGAAGCCAAGAGCATGTAGATAAGTGCGATCGCGAGAATGACTGAAAGTCCAAGTCCAGAGAACTCATCTGCTTTTCTGCGTTGGTTGACACCAAAATCCCAATACATTCCGGAACTAGCGGGGAAACTCGCTTGCAACTGGTTCATCACCTTTGTTATGTCAGCTTGCACTGCACTTTCGGATCGACCGTTCACTCGGCCCGTGATAGCGATATATCGTTGTCGATCAAGTCGATCGATCTCATTTGGTCCGAGCTTGTAGTCGGGGCTTGCTACCTGTCCTAGTACGACGTGCTTCGTCGTCGATGTTCCCGAACTGGAACCGGCCTTGCCCCCTGAGGAAGCAAATCCTGCCACCGTTGGAACGACCGATGTCTTGCTCGAACCGCTACTGCTACTGGATGAACTGGAATCCGAAATTTGAGGCGACGCAGATGGGGTGATCGGCATCTGCAGGAGTTCATTCACCGATTTTCGCTTGTTCTCCGGCATTTGAACGTAGATCGGATACTGGAATCCATTGTCTTGGTAATAAGTCGCGATGGTGCCACTGGTCGCGGTGCTTAGAGCATTTGCGACGTCGCTAAATGTAACGCCGAGTGCCATAGCTTTGTCGCGATCTACTTTCCACAGAAGTTCCGGTGTCGCTTCCTGTGCGGTCTGATCAACCGATTCAAGGCCCGGTACCCCTCTCAATTCTTGGATGACCTTCTTGGCCTGAGCTTGCACTTCCGCTTGATCGGAACCAAAGATATCAATTTCTTCGTTCGTCGCACCTCCGGTCAAGACCTGGGTGACAAGGTCGTAAGGAGTGACGATCACTCGCGCTCCCGGAACTAGCTGACCGAGCGACTTCTGGTACTGGACAATCAGGTCTAGTGTGTTGTGTTTTCTGGTTTCCTTGAGCTGAACCGTACAAGATCCCTGATAACCAATTTGAGCAGTGGACGTGCCTCTCAGACTAAGAGTTGTTCCTGCGGCCGAGAATACAACTGACACATCGGGTTGATTGGTAAGAAAATCTTCGATCTTCTTCATGCCTGCGTTTGTCGTGGTGAGAGCGGTGCCAACGGGGAACTTCATGTTGACGGTGAAATTGCCACTATCCGTTTGCGGCAGCATTTCCGTACCGACTAGCGGCACCAACAAAAGGCTCGCTCCGGTAATGACGACTGCGCCTGCCAGAACAATAAACCGGTGCTTGATCGCCCATTTCAGACCATGGTGATAGGAGTCATCAAGGCCATTAAACTTGCGGCCGCTCCAATCAAAGAACCGCGTAACGGGTCCAATCTTCTTGCCGGTCAGCTGGCGAAGTTCTGGGTGGGCTTCTTCGAGGACTTCCTCTTCGCGAATGAGCCGTGAGGCAAGCATCGGAACAACGGTGGTGGCGTCGAGGAGAGATACCGCGATGGAGAAGATAACAACCAACGCAAACTGGCTGAACATCTGTCCCGATTGTCCTTTCACCAACAGAAGGGGGAAGAATACGACCATTACGGTTATCGTTGACGCAACGACCGCTCCGGTTATTTCTTGGGATCCGGTAACCGCCGCTTCAGCGGCTCGGCGTTTGTCTCGCTCGATGTGACGGAATATGTTCTCTAAAACAACGACCGCGTCATCCACGATAAGTCCGGTTGAAAGGGCTAGACCGCTCAATGAAATCGTGTTGAGAGTGAAACCACCGAAGTAAAGAAGCGAGAAGGTGGAAATGATGGAAATAGGAATCGAGAGTGCAACAACCATCGTGGCGCGGAAGTTGCGGAGGAATGCCATCAGGATGAGTACCGCCAGTGCACCCCCGATGAGAGCGGTGTTCTTTAAGTCATCAATCGATGCCGCAATGAATCCAGCTTGCTCGTAGGCCAGTTGGAATTTCAGATAAGGGAACAGCTTTTTAACGAGAACGAGCTTGTCTTGAACGGCTTGGGCGGTCGAGATCGTGTTCGCCCCGCTTTGCTGAATGATGAGCATTCCCGCGGCAGGTTTTCCGTTGAGACGCGTAAAGATTCGCTGTTCTTGATGAATGTCTTTTACGGTCGCAACTTGCCCCAATCGGACCATTTGTCCGTTGAAGAATCCGATGGGGATATTGGCACCCTGCAATGGAGACGTGAAATAGCCGAGGGCGCGAACGGTAAATTCCGTGTTTCCTTGCTTCGCAATTCCAGCGGGAAGGTCGATGTTTTCTTGAACAATTCGTTGTTCGACTTGCGACAGCGATATACCGAAAGCTTGAAGCTTAAGTGGATCGACATCAACGATAATGGCTCGCTGCAATCCTCCGGAAGCGACGCAGCTTGCCACTCCGTTAGCCGACTCGAACATCGGAGTTACTTGATTGTCGAGAACCGTTCTCAGTTTCACAGGATCGTCGATTCCTGTGACTCCAAAGATCATGATTGGCAGCTGGGATGGGTCGTACTTCGAGACGATTGGGCTCTGAAGATTTGGATCGAGAGGAAAGCTCGCTCGGGCTTTTTCTACTAGCTGTAAAACGTCAACCGCCGCCTGACCGATGTCGGTGCCCCATTGAAACTGGACACGAACGTTCGAGTTACCTAATGTGCTTACCGAGGAAACGGAGTAGATTCCGGGAGCGGATGAGACAGCTTCTTCGATGGGCCGAGTAACGATACTCTCCATATCTTGGGGAGCAACGTTTGTATAGGCAGTGTTGACACCAACGGTTGGAATAGTGATCTTCGGCAGAAGATCGATTGGGAGCTTTGTTAAGCAGATCGCTCCCAAAACAACCAATGCGGCAATGCGCATCGAGACTGCAACTGGCCTTTCAACCGAAAACTTGGCAAGACTGCTCATGATTAATTACTCGTCCCAGTCGAAGTTGTCCCAGGGTTGTTTCGGTGCCTCTTTCCCGTTGTCGGGGACTCCTTGGGCACGGTTCCGGATGCCTCCGTCGAATCCCCACTGGCAGTGCCAGCCTTGTCCGAATTTGCAGAATCAGGCGTTGCAGCAGCCGCCCTCTTTCCTTTCGGCTTGCCACCCTCGGTGACTTTTTGCTTGTCCCGAACTGCGGTGTAGCTCAAGAGAACCACTCGGTCTCCGCTTTGTAGACCGCTCGTGATGACGACATGGCTCGTGTCTTGGTCGCCGGTTGTCACGGGAACGATGTGAGCAACGTTGGAACTGTCAACCATCGTGACGGTGGAAACTCCGTCATTACCGGCGTGGACGGCTTCGCGATTCACAACTACTGGATAGGACTTCTTCGAAACAAGGAAATGGACTGCGGCATACATTCCGGGTCGAAACTTGCCTTCGGCATTATCGACGCGAATCTTAGCGGCAAACTGTCGGCTTTGAGGGTCGGCGACGTTGCTTAATTCGGTAACGGTCGCCTCAAGTTGAACTCCAGGAAGAGCATCAAAGGTCATCGTAACGGGAGTGCCTCGAACGATGATGCCTGAATACTCGACCGGGATCGCGGTCGTGATGTAAAGCCACTTCAGATACTGAATTTCCAAAATGGAGTTCCCCGCATTGACAACGGTTCCTACATCGGCACTTCGCTTACTGACTGTCCCATCGATGGTTGAGACCAGATTGCAGTCGGCGAGCCTTGCTTCGGCTTGGTTCAGATTGCCAACCGCTGCATTTACGGCCGCTTGTAACGCGTCTAGTTGGGCGAGATAGGCGGGCTTTTGAGATCGCGTTGAAACCGAATACTTCAGTGCTGCTTTCGAAAGCTTAACTTTCTCGAGTGCGGCTTGAATATTGGTTGTGCCCGTCTTCTTGACGATCTGTTCATTGTCTTCCGCTGATCTGAGGGCAGCTCCTGCCGATATTTCTGCCGACTTTGCCGATTTAACCAAACCATCGGCGACATTAACGTTTGCCTCAGCCACCTTTTCAGCCGCAACTGCGTCATCAACATCCTGAGCCGCAACAAATCCTTCTTTGTACAAAGATGTCTCGCGGTTTAGCTTGGATTGAGCATTTGCGAGCGTTGCGGAAGCACTACCCTTCGATGCTTCGGCATTGTATGTCGCCGATTTTGCAGCCGCGACTTTGGCTTGGGAGTCGATGACTGCAGAGTGAGCTTGGTGAACTTGAGCCGAATAATTTTCTCTGACCTGATCGTAGTCTGCTTGGTTACTCCTAACGGTTGCGTTGGACTGATCAATCTGTGATTCCACGTTTGTATCGGTCGGGTTTTGAATGAATTTTGCGCTCATCAGGTTCGCGCGCGCTTGGGCGAGCGCGGACTTTGCTTGTAAAACTTGACCTTCCGTTTCAGTTGGATCGATCCGAGCGAGGAGTTGACCAGTTCTCACCGGAAAGCCTTCGCGGACCTCATCGGGAAGATAAACGATTTTTCCAGTCAACTTTGGAGACAATTCGACAGCGTACGGAGCTTCGACTGATCCAACCGCTTCGTAGGTTTTGGCAACTTCATGGGCGGAAGCGCGCCCCAAAACAACATTGGCGGGGCCGTTTTTTGTGCCACTTGATCGGGCAGCAAGCTGCTTGTTCGTATCTGTCTTCTGCATGTAGCGCCAGCCAACAAGCACGAACAAAACGACGATAGGCACGCCTATGAAAACGAATTTTTTCATTGTCCACTTCGCGATACTCGCCTTTACCTGTTGAAAAGGTTTATAGGCATTAACTATTTATAGCCTTTAAAAATCGCTTTTGTTCACGCAAAAAGGTCTAAGTCAGGTAAGAGCACACTTGCTTAATAAGACCTAACCTAAAAGTGGGACTTGTGAATTGGATGCCCGAAGTTGCATCCTTCGGTTAATGACTCAGCGGAGCAAACTCCCAGTTGACCCAACCCGACCTATGCGTCGGCTCGCAATCCGTAACTCAATCAATCGGGTCAAGTCGATGCTCAATAGTGTGGGAAGTCCAGACCCCACACCTGAATCAATCGCGGAAGAAGCCAAGCTGCGGGTTTACCGGTCCAAGATCGTCGAAGAGTAATTATCTGCGCGGTTTGGGCATAAATCTGAATGAAGACCTTAATTCCTGACTTCGTCTACTACAATTGTTCTTGTGCCGGAAGAAATAGAAATAGAAACGAATGAGCTACAGGAAGCCATCGAAGAAATCCACAAGGAACGTGGAGAACGTGAACAGCAGGAAAAGGCAACCGCTTGGACTCGTTATATCAGTCTTTCAACTGCGCTATTAGCAGTCTTCGCCGCAATCGGCGCTCTTCAATCCGGTTCGCTGGTAAACGAGGCAATGATTTCGCAGCTCAAAGCAGCGGATAAATGGAACGAGTATCAGTCGGCTCGCCAGAAAACTCACCTTTATACGCTTGGAGCGAACTCACTGATCGATGCGGAGACGGTAGCAAACGGGTCAGCCACTCATCCAAAGAGTAAGGATCGTTGGGCACCTAAATCTTCGGCCGACCGAGTGAAAGAGTACGAAGGGAAAATCCTTGGTGAAGAAGAAAAGTCAAAGGACTTATCCGAAAAAGCAAAGGATCTCGAAAAAGAAGCCAGTCACCTGATGCACAAGCATGAGCAGTTCGCGGTATCGGTCGCTTTTATTCAAGTAGCGATTGCCTTAAGCGCGATTTCAGCACTCACGAAGATTAAGCCGGTTTGGTTCGTCAGTTTGTTAGTGGGGACCGCAGGCATCTATGCGTTTCTTGCTGGCTTTTTGGGTCGCTGATAAATTTTCTGTAAGGATTGGCACCGTGACATTGCCTTGGCATCACAATACGTAAATCCTTACAGGCATCGCTTTGGGTTAATTTCTGCCAAGCGATGACTTGCTTCAAGTTTCATGCACGATCACTCGAACTGCGACCACCATAAACCCGCGAGCTACAACACGGCCTTTGCCGTCGGTGTCGGTCTGAATGTCACCTTCGTTGTGGTTGAGATCGTGTATGGAATTGCGACTCGATCCCTTTCTCTGCTAGCGGATGCGGGGCATAACGTAGGAGACGTTCTCGGTTTGCTTATGGGATGGGCGGCGGCATACTTAGCAACCCGACCACCCACTGCCAAGCGTACTTATGGCTATCGCCGATCTTCAATCCTGGCCGCTCTAGCCAACTCTTCCTTACTTTTGCTCGCGGTTGGAGCCATTGCTTGGGAAGCTATCCAGAGACTTTCCGAGCCGGTTCCGGTTCCTGGACAAGTCGTGATGGCGGTAGCCGCAATCGGGATCTTCATCAATGGGGGGACGGCACTCATGTTTGTGCGCGGGAGAAAGGATGATCTAAATATTGAAGGGGCCTACCTTCACATGCTAACCGACGCGATCGTTGCAGCGGGCGTAGTCGTGGCCGGATACGCGATGAGGATAACTCACTATGCATGGATCGACCCAATCTCCAGCCTCGTTATCGTGTTTCTGATTACGATGGGAAGTTGGCGTCTCCTGAGACGCTCATTTGACCTTGCGATCGATGCCGTACCCGATGGTGTCGACTCGCTTGCCGTCCGATCGTATCTTCAATCTCAACCGGGAGTCGTTGCCGTATCCGACCTTCATATCTGGGGCATGAGCACGACCGAGACCGCACTTACCGCCCATCTCGTTATGCCGGAAGGGAGTGCAAACGATTTCGTTTCTAACCTGGCTCATGAACTGATTCATGAGTTTGGAATAAGCCATAGCACCATTCAGGTTGATCGCGAACCGGGCTCTTGTTCCCTCGCCGTTTAGCACGCTAGCGCGCTTCGACAACTTCTCTTCAAAGGCTTATAGTAAGGAAGATGATTGGAATTCTCCTTGCTGCATCCTTGCTTGCACATCAGAACGCTTCGTCTGGCTTCAAATACAGATGGGTCTACACAATGACCAACATGTACCGTGCCGAGGAAGCAGATCGACTCGTGGGAATCATCCAGCGGGCAAGCAAGGTGGGATACAACGGGTTGGTATTTGCTGACACAAAACTTCAAAGCCTGTCGGAAATGCCTGACTTCTACATCAAGAACTTCAAGAAGGTACAAACTGCCGCTCAAGAGAACCATATCAGCCTAATTCCGGCGGTGATGTCAGTGGGATATTCCAACTCATTCCTTGCACATGATCCCAACCTGATCGAAGGGATGCCGGTTGTCGACGCACCCTTCACTGTCCGCAACCGGTTGGCGAATCTCGTGCCTACGGAAGGTCAACATTTTAAGAACGGTAATTTTGAAGGTGCAAATGGCGATAAAGTAAACGGCCTATCCTACCAAGATGGCCCAGGACAGTCCAGTTTTTACGACTCCACCACCTTTCACAATTCAGGTCATTCGATTCGAATGGAAAATCCCGGAGCAGTCAAGGAGGTTGGTGGAAATTGCCGTGTGGTGCAACAAGTATCCACAACTCCGTTTCGACAGTATCACGTCTCTGCATGGCTCAAAACGCAGGATTTCGATCAGGCAAGCAACGTTCGAATCATCGCCCTCGACTCAAAGGGACAATCCCTCTGCTTTCAAGATTTAAGTGTCAAGCCGACTCAGGATTGGAGCAATGTCCACATCACATTTAATAGCCAAAAGGCAGAAAGTGTTAGCGTTTACATCGGCGTCTGGGGCGGCAATAAGGGCAAGATGTGGGTGGCCGATACTCAATTCGAGGAGACCGGTTTGTTGAATGTGATCCGGCGCTCAGGTTGCCCAGTTGTCGTGAAGGGTACAGACGGAACCGTGTACAAAGAAGGGGAAGACTTCGAACAAATTGTTGACCCACATTTTGGGAATATCCCTTGGCCCGGGGAATATGAGATCTACCACGCATCGCTTCCCATAAAGATCATCCCGGGAAGCCGTATTCGAGAAGGGCAACATTTACTTGTGTCGTTCTACACCGCAACCGTTACGGGAGGCGACCAGGCTAACGCCTGTGTGAGCGAGCCGGAATGGGACAAGCTTGCCATTGAAGAAGTTCACCGCGTGAACCAACTGTTTCAGCCCTCCGGATTTTTCCTTTCCCACGATGAGATGCGGGTGGCCGGTTGGTGCGCCACTTGCCAAACACGACATCTTACGCCCGGGCAAGTTCTCGCATCCAACATCGCTCGATGCGGGCAAATCATTAAACAGGAACATCCTGGTGCAGAGATGTTTGTGTGGTCGGACATGTTTGACCCGTACCACAACGCACACAATAACTACTATCTGGTTAACGGAGATCTTAAAGGTTCCTGGCTTGGTCTTCCTCCGGAAACCGTCATCGTCAATTGGAATTCGGGGGATGCAAAGAATAGTCTGCCTTTCTTCGATGAAAAGGGATTTGGTCAAATATTGGCGGGATTCTACGACGGTCCTGTGGAGAGCATTAAGGGTTGGCTCAACGATGCAAAATCCCTCAAGCATTTGAAAGGCGTCATGTATACGACTTGGGTTGGGGATTATTCCAAATTAGAGAAGTTCGCTCAGGTCGCTTGGGGAACAGGTAGAAAATAACCGTCCAAAGTAAGCTAACGACCATCAATGAAGATCACTGGGATTCAAACGTTTGTGTGCAATGCGCGGATGCGCAACTGGATCTTTGTCAAGGTTCTCACGGACCAACCAGGGCTCTACGGGTGGGGCGAAGCAACGCTTGAATGGCACACTCGAGGTGTTCTAGGATCCATTCAAGACCTCGAGCCGCTCCTCATTGGAGAGGACCCTCGGCGAATTGAGTATTTGTGGCAGATCATGTATCGCCAACACTTTTGGCATGGCAATGGAATCACTCGAGCTACCGCAATCAGTGGAATCGATATCGCTTTGTGGGACATTTTAGGGAAGGTACATGGCGTGCCATGTCACCAGCTTTGGGGCGGGCCCGTTCGAGACACCATCCGTCTTTACTCACACCTAGGCGGCGGCAAAATGGAGGATTTCTACGAGACCACACCTGCCGATGCAGGAAGGTTTGCGGACTTGGCTCTGAAAGCTGTCGAAGATGGTTTCACCGCTTTCAAGACCATGGCAGTTCCCGAAACCATGCCGCTAGAAGGGCTTCGGCCGGTCAAATATGCTGAAGCTTGCGTGAAGGCGATGCGAGAAGCGGTTGGAGACGAAATCGACATCATGGTGGATTGTCATGCTCGACCTTCGCCGAGGATGGGGCATCTTTTTGCAAAGGCGCTCGAACCTTACGGCCTGTATTGGCTCGAAGAGCCATGTTGGCCTGAAGTCTCAGAGGATATCGCGGCGATTCAGCGCTCGGTTACAACACCGATCGCAACCGGAGAGCGCTTGTCTGGAATTCATGCCTTTCGAGACCTCCTCGATAAGAAAGCGTGCAGCATTATTCAGCCAGACCTAACCCATTGCGGTGGACTATCGGAAGGTCGAAAAATCGCGGCACTTGCGGAAGCACATCGCGTTTCAATGGCTCCTCATAATCCCCAAGGTCCGGTAAGTACAGCTGCTTCGATTGAATTTGGGTTTGCAACGCCCTCGTACATCATCTGCGAAGCCGTCCATCGAGATGTACCCTGGCGAAAAGATGTCGTTATCGAAGGATTTGAAGTTGAAACGAAGGGCCGAATTGTTCGTCCAAACACCCGCCCCGGTCTTGGAATCGAGATCGATGAGACGGAAATTTTGAAGCACCCGTTCGAACAAGAACTGCCTCAGCGAACATTTTACGCAGATGGAAGTGTTGGGGACTGGTAGAGACTCGCCAAATCCTATATAGTTCTATCTCGGATAGAGTGCGAACCGTGTAAAAACGGGTTCGTCATATCTTGAGAACGATTGCGGCTGGTTTTCATTAACCTTTGGCTAACGAATCGGCGGTAAACAGTCGGCCTAGGGGGGCACTGATGCCTGACTTTCGACAACCATCATTTCACGGAATCATTGGAATCGCGCGGGAAGAAATCACCCCGCCAGTTGGAATCTATGCTCGCAATTGGGGAGCATCGGATCACGATATCGTCGATGACGTCCATCGTCCACTCACTGCGACCGCCATCACTATGCGCACGAGTGCGGATGCATCACCTCTGGTGCTCATCTCCCTCGACTTAGGGTGGTGGCGACGGAAAGAGGATGAATGGTTCATTCGCGGATACGTGATTGAACAACTCAACCTGGATCCGGCACGGGTCATTGTCGCGCTCACGAACACCCATTCGGGACCTTCCATTTGCATGGAAGACGCCGATAAGCCCGGTGGAAACCTTATTCGACCGTACTTGAACCTCGTTCGTGACAACGTGTTACGCATCGTCCGAGAAGCGTTCCGAACCGCCAAACCCGCGACCTTGGCTTGGAGCTATGGACGTTGCCGCCTCGCCAAAAACCGAGATCAGTGGGATCCAGTCCGCAACGCATTCCTCTGTGGATTCGATGAACGATCTCCCGCAGACCCAGTGCTGCTGGTGGGATTGATTGTTTCAGACGAAGGGACCACGATTGGAACGATCGTCAATTACGCTTGCGCTCCGACTTCGCTTGGTTGGGAAAACCGAGTCATCTCTCCGGACTACATCGGGTCGATGCGCGAGTTAGTTGAAGAGAACACCAAGGCGTTGTGCATGTTCCTCCAAGGCGCGTCAGGTGAGATGGCACCCAAGGATCAATATGCAAGTGACACCGAAATCGCAGACCGAAATGGTCGAGAATTAGGTTATGCCGTGCTCTCCACTTTACAATCGATGATGCCTCCCGGCTTCAAGCTGCATCACGGACGAACTATTCACTCCGATGCGGATCTAGCGATTTGGGATTACGTTGAAGACCAGCCAAGTTCCTCAATCGAAGCCACCATTCACACCGTGGAAGTCCCACTCAAACCGATGCCAAGTGTGGAAGAGGTTGAAGAAAAGATGCGGCTCAGTGAAGATCGCACCATGATTGAGCGATTGAGACGCGAGCGACACGTGCTTCATACCGTTGGAAGTGAAGAAACAGTTCGGGTACCGGTGTGGCTGTGGGTTGCCGGGGACACACTGTTCTTAGGTTGCCCAGGTCAGCCTTATTCGTTGCTTCAACGACATTTGCGCCTGCATTTTGTAGACAAAGCAGTGGTCGCGATCAACATCGCAAACGGCTGGTACGGCTACTTGCCGCCGCGTGAGCTTTATGACAAAGAGGTGTACTCAGTTCATGAGACTCCGTTTGCAAAGGGCTCACTGGAGTTCATGATTCACGGCAGTCTGAATCAGTTCGAACGTCTCTGCAAGTTGAACCCGGCGGTTTACGCATAAGAAATCGCTCGACAGACTCCATTGTCTGTTCGAGCGATGTTCCTTGTGAGTCGCTTACGGATTAGTTCGGCATCAGGACTTTGTCGATGACCTGGATGACTCCGTTCGATTGATAAACATCATAGGTGGAGATGCTTGCGACTCCGCCTTTTTCATCCTTTACGACGATGTTCATCGGGCCATTCATCATGAACGTCAAGGTTCCACCATTGAGCGCCTTAACCATGAACATTCCGCCGTTTTTGCGGATGCCAGCCTTGAGAGCCTTCGAGTCGTACAAGCCTGCAACGACGTGGTAAGTCAAGATCTTTGTGAGGGTGTCCTTATTCTCAGGCTTCACAAGGGTATCAACCGTGCCATCTGGCAAAAGCTTGAATGCGCCGTTCGTAGGAGCGAAAACGGTTAAGGGGCCCTTGCCTTTCAATGCGTCGACGAGACCGGCGGCCTTTACTGCCGCGACGAGCGTGGTGTGATCGGGAGAATTGACGGCATTACCGACAATATCCATCGACTTCATCATCGAGGCACCGCCAACCATTGGGTTATTGTCCATGGCCTTGTCTTGGCTAACAGCTGCGATTGCGCCGAATGAAAGGGATGCGAATGCAACTAAGGTTGTGAGTTTGAAATTCATTTTAGGTTCTCCTGTCGGGCGTCTTTTCGTGATCACCCGACGATTACAAGGAGAGTGTGCAACGTTCAAAAGCCGGTTTTTCAGGATGATCGATAGATGATCAGAGCATGATCAGAAGGTGATTGTTAAATGATCTCTTGGCTGGGACCTTTCGCATTTTGGGCCCAGAAATAGAGCTGCTCAACCCCTCGGAGTGTGCAGCTTGTCACCTACAGGGCATCTACTTTGCGCCGAGCATATCTTCCCGTTCGAAGAAGCGAACGGTTGGATTTTTCTCTTCCAGGTACTTGAGCGGCCAACTTCCTGTGACGAGGACAGCGGTGTTCCCTTTTCGGGTTTGAACCGGGCGGGCATTGGTGCCCCAATAAACTTCAGACAGGACCTTGGGATCGGCCTCAAGGTATCGAATAAGGTCGTACGGGAGTGGCTCGAGCAGAATGTCGACGCCATATTCGCTCTTTAATCGATACTGAATGACTTCAAACTGAAGTTTTCCGACGACACCTAGGATTGGATCTCGACGATGGGCTCGAACATCCAAGAATAGGTCGCTTAAACCCTCATCGCAGAGCTGCTCGATTCCTTTTTCGAAATGCTTGAATCGCTCGATGCTTCGATTGGTTAACACGGCAAACATTTCCGGTGCGAACGGTGTGAGTTCGTTGTAATGGAGATGCTCACCGACGCACACGGTGTCGCCTAAGTTGTAGAGTCCAGGATTTGTTAAACCTACAATATCGCCCGGATAGGCATCTTCGACGGTTTCTCGATCCTGAGCGAACAATCGTTGGGGACGAGTCAGACGGATATCTTTGTTGAGACGCGTGTGCCTGACCGACATGTCCTTTTCGAAGTGCCCAGACACCACTCGCAAAAAGGCGATTCGGTCTCGATGGTTGGGATCCATGTTGGCTTGGATCTTGAAAACGAAGCCGCTGAAATTCTCTTCCGTGGGTTGGACTTTCCGCTCCTCAGCATTGCGTAAGCCGGGGGTTGGAGCCATCTCCATGAATTCGTTTAAGAATAGCTCCACTCCGAAGTTTGTGATCGCACTGCCAAAGAAAACGGGCGTAAGCTCTCCACTGAGAACCGCTTCCATGTTGAAAGTTTCACCTGCAATGTCGATCAGGTCGATCTCATCATTTAAGGTCTTAATCTCTTCGGCGGTAAGGTGCTCACTTATTTTGGGATCGTCGAGATCCATGATAATCACGGGAGCCCGGCCCGAACCATGGGCGACACGCTGGAAGAGGTGAACCTGTCTTGTTCCTCGGTGATAAACGCCCTTGAAATAACTTCCCTGTCCGATTGGCCAGTTCATCGCCACGCTCTTAATTCCAAGCACATCTTCGACTTCTGTCAAAAGAGCGAGCGGACCAATGCCGTCGTGATCAAGTTTATTGATGAACGTGAAGATCGGAATGCCGCGTTGTCGGCAAACCGCAAACAGTTTCTTAGTTTGAGCTTCAACACCCTTCGCATTGTCGATCAACATGACCGCGCTATCGGCGGCCGTGAGCGTTCGATAAGTATCTGCGCTGAAGTCGTCGTGACCGGGAGTGTCCAATAGATTGAGGACATGGTCTCGGTATTCAAACTGCAAAACGGTCGACGTGATCGAAATCCCTCGTTGTTTTTCTAGCTCCATCCAGTCGGAAGTGGCTTTGCGTTGGTTCTTTCTTGCGGTAACCGCACCTGCTAATTGGATCGCACCACCGTAAAGCAGAAGCTTTTCGGTCAGGGTCGTTTTTCCGGCGTCCGGGTGCGAGATAATCGCAAAAGTCCGACGGCGCGATATTTCAGTTTCAAGTGGGCTCATTGGGCAGGATTACGGGGCTAGCAGAGAATTGGAGAAGCTAAAGGATACCTTGTGAACCTATGACACCATTCCGGGCCAGGCCTTGGAGTGAGGGGTTGAGATCCGTTGCAGAAGTCCATGACTACCTGCGTATTCAGCGTGTAGTTTGAATCTACGATGTTATTTCACGAGCGGTTTACTCGTCTATATTCGCCACCGAGGCGTTGCCGGTGATTTATATCCAGCTCGATACCGTTGAAGGTTCAAATCGGCGGATGTAAACGGTGGCACGAACCTTCCAGCGCCCGCGGCCCTTGGTTTTGGATTGCGAGCTATGGCAAGGCGAGATGGACTGGGCGCAGGCTTGTTAAGAAACTATTATTTCGTCGGGCTCGGACCGCGCACCAGCGGGTGGGTTGGCAAAAAACTTTAAACCTGGTGTATGATAGATCCCACGTGTTAACACGAGCCGAAGTCAATAAGGTCGCTTTCAACGTTCGAGTACTCCTTGGACTTAGCCTCCTTGCGCTTCTTAGCCTTATTCTTGGACTTATTAGCGGAAGTCCAACGTAACGCCCGGGAAGCTAGAAAGAAGCTCAAAACCTTAAGAAGGCCTTCCCGGTAAACCGGGAAGGCCTTCGGTGCTTTAGTGGTCAACGATTGCCCTCTTCAGCAGTGTGAATCGCGGAAAAGTGTCCGCCGACGAAGAAGTCGGTTCAAGAACCCACCGTTGGGTATGGGAGCGAATTATGAACCGATCCGGTGCAAAGATAGTTATGGAAGCCCTCGTTCGCGAGGGAGTGGATACCATTTTTGGTTATCCAGGTGGCGTAGTGCTGCCACTTTACGACGAGATGCTGAACTGGCCGCAAGTGCGCCATGTACTTGTACGACACGAGCAGTGTGCTGCTCACATGGCAGATGGCTATGCAAGAGCGACCGGAAAGGTCGGCGTTTGCTTGGCAACCAGTGGTCCGGGTGCCACCAACCTAGTGACTGGGATTGCTACGGCCATCATGGACGGAATTCCGATGGTTGCCATTACCGGAAACGTCAATTCTTGGGCGATTGGTAAAGACGCATTCCAAGAGACAGACATTCAGGGAATCACCATTCCTATCACGAAGCACAACTACCTGGTGACCGACATCAATGAGTTGCCTCAAGTGCTTGCAGAAGCTTTCTACTTGGCGAATACAGGTCGAAAGGGTCCGGTTTTGGTGGACATTCCTAAAGACGTCTTCACGGCGATGACGGAAGCCGAGTTCCCAACAACCATTCATCGACGCGGTTATACCGTCGCAGGTGCGCCCCCTCAAGATCAGATTGACGAAGCGGTTCGGCTGATTACCGAAGCTAAACGCCCAGTCATGATTGCGGGTGCAGGCGTGCTGCACTCAGGCGCAATGGACGAGTTGCGGAAGTTTGCGGAGACCACGAATATCCCGGTCATCAATTCGCTCCTGGGATTGGGATCGTTTCCCCGCGATCACGAACTTTCGATTGGCATGATGGGAATGCACGGAGAAGCAGCCGGAACCCTTGCCGTTCAAGAGGCCGACCTTGTGCTTGGAGTTGGCATTCGGTTCGATGACCGACTCACGGGCAACACCAACGGATTCGCTCCAAAAGCCAAAATCGTACACTTTGACCTGGACCCAAGTGAGATTGGAAAGACAGTAAGTCCAGTGGCATTCGTGTTGGGGGACCTAAAGCTCAGCCTCGAAGCTGTCAATAAGTTGGTCCAGCCCACCGAGCGCCCAGAATGGACCGCTCAGGTTCGCAAATGGCAGGACACTTATCCCCTCGTCGTACCGGAGGGCCGCTTCCTCTCACGCACTGTTCTCCAAGGCCTCAATAATCACACGGACGGCCAAGCAATTGTTGCGACCGACGTCGGACAGCATCAAATGTGGACCGCGCAGTTCTACAAGATGAAAAAGCCACGTAGCTTCCTTTCATCTGGCGGATTAGGAACGATGGGCTATGGCTTCCCGGCCGCAATGGGCGCTAAGTTTGCTCGACCAGATGAAGAAGTCTGGGCGGTGGTAGGCGACGGTGGTTTCCAGATGACGCTCCAGGAACTACAGACAGCAGTGGAATACAACTGTAACGTAAAAATCTGTTTGCTCAACAATGGCTTCCTCGGAATGGTTCGTCAATGGCAGGAGCTGTTCTATGACAACCGGCACAGCCACGTAGCGATGGGTTCGCCCGATTTCGGCAAGCTTGCCGACGCTTATGGAGTTCAATTCTTCCGATGTTCACGACTTGAAGATCTCGAAGCGACCCTTGCAGGTGCTTCGGCTCACGATGGTCCCGTACTCTGCGAGTTCGTTGTCGAAATGGAAGAGAACGTCTTCCCAATGGTCGGCCCAGGCGCCTCCAACAGCAGCCTAGTCATGGACCCTGATTTAGAGCCGAGCGAAGCGGCCCACCACGTTGGAGCCTTCGAAACAACCCATGCCGGGGTGAAACAGTAATGAGTACGCACCAACACACCATCACTGCTCTCGTTCAGAACGAGGCAGGAACTATCAACCGTCTCGTCTCACTGTTTCGCCGTCGCGGCTTCTCGCTCGCAAGCTTCAATGCGGGCGATTGCGAAGATCCCGGCTTTAGCCGATTGACCTTCATCGTCAACGGTGATGACGCAGTTGTAAGCCAGTGCCTCAAGCAACTCAACAAGCTCATTGATGTGGTTGAGTGCGAGGACCTAGTCAGCGAACAGAGCGTACAACGAGAGTTGGCCCTCATCCGCGTCGAGCCCACTGAGGAGCAAAGACAGTCGGTTTACAACATCGTCAACGAATTCATGGCCCGTACCCCTCGATCGACTCTGACGAGCATCGTTGTGGAGCAAGTTTCCGATGTTTCCAATTTGGAAAGACTCATCGCAGCTCTCACTCCTTACAACATCACCGAAATCGTCCGAACCGGCACCGTCGCAATGAAGGTAGAGGCTCAGGCTTAAACCGCATTCCACCTCACAAAACGAATCAACAAAACATGGCAATTATTTATTACGAAAAAGACGTTCAACCAGAAATCATCAAGGGCCTCAAAGTCGGAATCGTGGGTTATGGTTCCCAGGGTCACGCACATGCGCTCAACCTACGAGACAGCGGCGTCGATGTACGAGTTGGACTACATGAAGGCAGTAAATCAAAGGCGAAAGCGGAAGAAGGTGGCTTAGTTGTCGAATCCGTTGCGGGACTTACCCAATGGGCGGACGTTCTCATGTTCTGCACTCCAGACGTCCCGATGGGTGATATTTACAGTGAGAGCGTAGCTCCTCATCTTCGACCGGGCCAAACTTTGCTTTTCGCACATGGCCTCAATATCCATTACGGGTTGATCACTCCTCCCGATTTTGTAAACGTTGCCATGGTAGCCCCGAAGGGCCCCGGTCACCGACTTCGAGCGGAGTATGTAAACGGTGCAGGTATGCCGGCACTCGTAGCCGTTCAGCAAGACGCCACTGGGAACGCGAAACAGATCGCTATGAGCTACGCCTGGGGAATCGGCAGCGCCAAGGCTGGCATTCTGGAGACGACATTCAAGGAAGAAACCGAGACCGACCTGTTCGGCGAGCAAGCGGTCCTGTGTGGTGGACTCAGTGCCCTCATTAAGGCCGGTTTCGACACGCTTGTTGAAGCAGGTTACCAACCAGAAGCCGCTTATTTTGAATGCCTTCACGAGACGAAGCTGATTGTTGACCTCCTCTATGAAGGCGGCTTGGACTACATGCGCTACTCCATTAGCGACACCGCAGAATGGGGCGACTACACTGCCGGACCGAAGGTCATTAACGAGCAGTCGAAGCAAGCGATGAAGGAGCTACTGAAGGATATTCAAGACGGCACATTCGCGAAGGACTGGATCGCCGAAAATCGAAACGGTCGACCTCGCATGAATCAGTATCGTGCGGATGAGAGCGGCTTGCTTCTGGAGAAAGTTGGCAAAGAACTGCGCGCTTTGATGCCGTTCATTAACGCCAAGTAGAGACGCGAACTCAGCAGAACGACGGAGGTTCCGAGTGAACTCCCGATCCTCCTTCGTCCTGCCAGATCGATGCCATGCAGCCCCTCATTGAACTTAACAACGTGACGATCATCCGCAATCAGCGGGTGGCGTTAGATAACGTGTCGGTTACCATCGAGAAGGGTGAAAATGTAGCGATATTTGGTCCAAATGGATGTGGGAAATCCTCGCTTGTAAAAACGATTACGAGAGACCTCTATCCATACGGTCGCCAAGGATCAGTTCGCGTTGCAGGCTTCGATCGATGGAATCTCTTTGATCTAAGGAAGATCCTGGGGATCGTGTCGAACGAACTGCAGGCGTTTTGCTCGAAAGAAGTCACCGGACTGGATTTCGCGGTATCCGGATTCTTCGGAAGTTATGGTGTTTTAGAGCCATACGAAGTGACGCCCGAGATGCGAGACCTCGCGATGGACTCACTCTTTCGCTTGGATGCAGGACATTTGGCCAATCGACGAACGGACGAACTGTCTAGCGGTGAGGGGAGGCGCGTACTGATTGCGAGGGCACTCGTGCATCAGCCCTCGTCCCTACTACTCGATGAACCGACAACGAGCCTCGATATCAAGTCAGGAAGTCTCCTGATGCGCTCATTACGCAAAATCCTGAGCGGCGGAACCAATTTCATACTAGTGACTCATCATGTGGAGGAGATCCTTCCTGAGATTAAGAGAGTGATTCTGATGCGTGATCAGAAGATTTTCGCGGATGGTCCCACCGACGAAATCATGACGTCCAAGACTTTGTCCGAGCTGTTCCAAACCGAGATCATCTTGAATCGTTCGAACGACCGGTTCCATGCCCGACTAGAGGCAATAGCATGATCTCTGAATACCAAACCGCCGAAAAAGCGCTGGCATATTTAGAGATCGCCGACTCGATTCCATGTCGGGCACAAGGGGAAAGGGTGGTTTTGGAGCTACTTCCAAAATCAATCAATCGCGTGCTTGACTTGGGAACAGGAGATGGAAGGCTTCTTACTCTCGTGTTGTTAGCTCATCCGAACGCTCACGGAATCGCCACCGATTTCTCGCCTACGATGCTTGAAAAAGCTCGCGTACGATTTGATCAGGACGCTCGCGTCGAGGTCTTATCTCATGATTTTCGCGATTCCATTCTCAAGTGGGGTGAACTCGATGCAGTGGTATCAAGTTTTGCCATTCACCATGTTGAGGATGATCGTAAATTTGAGATCTACCAAGAAATCTTTCAAATCCTCAAGCCCGGAGGGGTCTTCGTCAACCTCGAACACGTGGCATCTCCGACCGAGAAACTCCACGATGATTTTCTTTCTGCGATGGGAATGACTCGGGAATCCGAGGACCAGTCCAACCGCTGTCTATCCGCCTCGACTCAACTTTCGTGGCTCAGTCAAATAGGCTACGAAAACGTTGACTGCTTCTGGAAATGGCGGGAACTGGCCGTCCTTTCTGGAGCCAAACCAAATATAAGCTAAACCAACCATGGACCCAAGACACAAATCAAAAACGATCACCGAAGGCGCCGACAAGACGGCGAACCGAGCCATGCTTCGCGCAATGGGGCTCGGCGACAAGGATATGACGCAACCATGGGTTGGTGTCGCCACTGTCTGGAGCGAGGCAACTCCGTGCAACGTTAATTTGCACGAGCAAGGTCAGGCAGTTGCCGAAGCAATTACCGCAAACGGGGCGACCAGTCGACGGTTTAACACCATTTCTGTCAGCGACGGAATTGCCATGGGCCATGACGGAATGAAAGCTTCACTCATTTCTCGTGAAGTTATCGCCGACTCGGTAGAGCTCATGATGCGAGGTCATTGCTACGACGGATTAGTTGGAGTCGCGGGCTGTGACAAGAGCCTTCCCGGAATGCTGATGGTCATGGCACGCCTGGACGTGCCGAGTGTTTTCCTATACGGCGGAACGATCATGCCTGGTCGCTACAAAGATAAGGACGTCACGATTCAGGACGCGTTTGAGGCGGCTGGCGCTTACGCGGCGGGCACAATTACAAAGGATGAACTCCACGCGATTGAGTGCGCGGTTTGTCCAGGCGCGGGCGCATGTGGTGGCCAATACACAGCGAACACCATGGCTTGTGTAGCCGAAGCGCTCGGCATGGCGCTGCCCGGATCATCTTCACCTCCCGCTGAGTCTGAGGATCGAGACGCATTTCTTAAGCAAGCGGGAGCAGCCATTGTTGCGGCCCTCCATTCCGGTCTGAAGCCAAGCGACATCCTCACACGGAAGGCATTTGAGAATGCAATCGCGATTGGAGCCGCCACCGGAGGAAGCACAAACGTGGCTCTCCACATTCCTGCGATTGCCCATGAACTTGGCATTACGATCACGTTCGAAGACATTCAGGAGATCAGTCACCGCACGCCAACTCTAGCGAGCCTCCGTCCCGGCGGCAAGTACGTTATGCTCGATTTGCATAAGGTTGGAGGAGTTCCGGTCGTCCTGAAAGCCATGCTTGACGCAGGTTGTTTGCATGGAAACGTCATGACCATCACGGGCAAAACGATGGCTGAGAACCTAAAGGACGTAGTCGTTCCGAAGGGACAAGATGTTGTGAGCACCCATGAGAACCCGTTCTCTCCCACTGGAGGATTAGCGATCGTCAAGGGGAACTTGGCCCCTGACGGAGGCGTCATCAAAACTGCCGGTGTAACTCGCCTAGCTTTGACAGGACCGGCCAAAGTTTTTGATGGTGAAGAGGCGACGATGGCAGCGGTACAGGCTCGTCAGATTGAGCGTGGCGACATCGTTGTCATTCGTTATGAAGGTCCAAAAGGTGGGCCAGGAATGCGAGAAATGCTTGGTGTAACTTCTGCGATCGTCGGCCAGGGTCTCGGCTATGATGTAGCCTTGTTGACGGACGGTCGATTCAGCGGAGCGACCCGCGGCTTGATGGTGGGACATGTCGGTCCAGAAGCCTTCGATGGTGGTCCCATCGCTCTCGTTCAGAACGGAGACATCGTGACAGTCGATGCCGAAAACGGGGTTCTGTCCTTTGAGATTTCGGACGAAGAGCTAGCGAAGCGCCGAGCGGCGTGGCAACCACCCAAGCGACACCTTTCCGGTGTTCTCGCGAAATATGCGGCTCAGGTCGGCCCGGCATACCAGGGTGCTGTCACTCATCCAGGCCCCGAGCACAAGCAATTGGGCTAGCCCTTTGTTAGTGTGATTGTTTGTGATTTGGCCCGCAAGCTCCAACGTCGGAACTTGGTTTTAGGGCAAATGTCTAGTAAGATGCATTCCCGGTTGGTAATGGGGCCCCGGACTCGTCGCAATGGTTCGCGACACGTTTGGAGGCACCTTGTACGAAGTCAACAGAAACGGAAAGACGATCCTTGAATCGGACGCCTGCGGTATCGGTTTTCTCGCCAGTAGGCGAGGAGTTGCCGAGCGACGTATTATCGATGTCGCTCTCGATATCGCTAAACGTTACGATCACCGTGGTGCGCCGGGGCATGGCGCGGGTGTTCAGCTCGACATCCCGTGGCCGATGTTGCTTGATCGCTTCTCCGAACATTCCAAGCTGATCGCCCAGCGCGATGTAGCGCTCGGTATGTTCTTCCTGCCGTACGAGGCCGCCCTTCGACGTCAATGCGTTGAAGTCGTTGAGGAACTGGCCGCAAGTGCGGGAGCACCGGTTCTACAGTGGGCTGACGTTCCGATCAACAAGAGCGCTTTGCCTGCGGACAGTGGCGCACTCAGAACCCTTCCGACGGTGAGACAGGCACTCTTCAAGAGGCCCTCCGACTTGGGTGAAGAAGGTTGGTTCGCCTGTCGATACCTGCTACGCCTTGCACTTGATCGTGTTCTTCACGAGTTAGCGGGAGACGAATTTTCGATCACGAGCCTTTCCAACCGCACCGTTGTCTATAAGGGACTTGCCGAGCTATCAAAGATCGGTGAACTGTATCCCGACCTTGAGAACCCCCATTTCGCTTCTCGATACGTTCTCTTCCATAGCCGATACTGCACCAACACAACGACCGCATGGAGGCGCGCTCAGCCCTTCTGGTCAATCGCACACAACGGAGAAGTTTCCACGATTGCCGGCAACGTTGCTTGGATGAAAGCGATTGGTGGCGATCTCATTAAGAATCTCGTCGAGCGGCATCCTTCCCTATCCAAGATTGCGATGCAGGTTTCTTCGATCGTCTGCGCAGGTGGCTCGGATACTGCGAACCTAGACGATATGGTGATTGCCCTTCTGGCCGGTGGAATGTCATATCCCCAAGCCCTTTTGGCACTCCTACCAGGCGCTTCATCGGTACTTCACCCAGATGATCCGCTTCGAGGATTTTACAAGGCGGCGTCTGTTTACCTTGGCGCTTGCGATGGCCCAGCCGCAATTCTAGGCTGCGACGGTGACCATGCGGTTGCTCACCTCGACCGCAACGGCTTGCGTCCCCTTTGGTTTGTAACGACGAAGGATTACGCTATGGCGGCGAGCGAACTTACTGGCCACATCGACTTGGGTCCGGTGGACATCCAGCGCGTGATGGGTCCCGGTGAAACCATCGCGATCAACCTCGCAAACGGAAAGGTCTTGTTCGATGATGCGGTTTCACGTGAAGTGACCCACGATCCCTTCCCATCTCCCGAAAATCGAATCGTTGTTGGGCGGGAGAGCGAACCGACTCATGTACTGCCAGCCGAAGAACTCAACCGAGTTCAAGCCGCGTTTGGTATGAAACGAGAAGACGTCGACGTGATCATAGACTCGTTGATGAACGCTGGCAAACCTGCGGTAGGTTCGATGGGTGACGACACTTCGCCTTCCGCTTTGTTGGACAGTATGCCTCGACGTATTGAGGATTACTTCAAGCTTCGGTTTGCTCAAGAAACGAGCCCCCCCGTCGACCCCATTCGCGACGAATGGGTATTTGATACTTCTTGCGTGATCGGAGATCGCGGCGGCCTTTGGTCGTTTACGGAAGCGCCTTTGTACGATTTCGATTCCCGAATCCTTTCGACGGGGCATCTGGAATGGCTGAAATCACAACCGGGCGTCAAGGTCGTTCCGATTCTTTTCGACGCATCGTGTGGCGAAGAAGGAATCGAAACTGCGATCAGCGCTGCAGTAGGCTACGCCACCCAGGCTGCACGAGACGCATCGGTCCTGATTATTTCTGACCGGTATCCCAACAAGCATGAAGCCCCGCTTCCGGCACTTCGAGTATTGAGCCGCCTTCACCAAAGATTGGTCGATCTTGGCTTGAGAAGCAAGATCGGACTCGTTGCGGACGTAGGCGCATGGGACGTTCACCACGTATCGCTTTTAATCACATTAGGAACCGACGCCGTTTGTCCCTGGCTGGGTTGTATTTCGTCAGGAGAAAAGGAGCCATCCTATCTTAAGGGCCTCCGTTCTGGCTTCCTTGAGTGCATGTCGATGATGGGAGTGACTCCGTCGTCTGCCTATTGCGGTGCTCGACTCATCGAGGCGATTGGCTTAGATTCTAAGTTGATGAAGGACGAGTTCCCAGGAGTGCCCGTGCACCTCGGAGGGATCACGGCGGACATTCTGGATATGGAGTGGTTCTCATTCTATAAGGAAGCTTTTTCCGAAGAATTTGACGGTTCCCTAGTGGATGCAGGAGAATATCGGCATTCAAAGACAGGACGAAAGCACGCAAACAATGCGGAGATCGTCCGCGCACTCCATTCAGCAAGCGGTTTCACCAAGAAGATTCACAGCGCCGAGCCAGGCACGTGGGAAGCATATAAAGACTACAGTTCGCTGGTCAACGAGCGCGAGCCGATCACACTTTTGGACTGTATTACGTTTAAAAAGAGTAATCCCATTCCGATCGATGAAGTCGAGTCGGAAGAAAGCATTCTGTGGCGTTTCATGGCTCCCGGAATGAGTGAAGGAGCACTTTCTGAACCAGCCCACCGTGCGGTTGCGAAGGGGCTCAACACGGTATACCGCTATTGCCGCATCAAGTTCGTTCAGGCCGGCAAGCCGATTCCTGGAGGCATTGGACCGGTTGCAAACTCGGGAGAAGGCGGTTTTGAGAAGGACCGAATCGGTAAGAAAGACGGTAATCGAAGCATCCAATATGCGGGTGGCCGATTCACGATCACGCCGATGACCGCATCTTGTGCGGATGAAGTGGAAGTTAAGTTCGCTCAGGGAGCGAAGCCAGGAAAGGGTGGGCAGTTACCTGGAAAGAAGGTTACTGCCAAGGTTGCCCGACAACGCGGATGCGAGCCCGGTTATGAACTCGTCTCCCCTCCGATCAATCACAACCTATACTCAATTGAAGACGTCAAGCTGATGATTGAGAGTTGGAGACACCTCAATCCAAAGGTAAACTGCGCCTTGAAGTACGTCGCCACTTACGGCATTGAAATGGTCTGCGTGGGCGGTGTTAACGCCGGTGCCAACCGTCTGCACATCAGTGATGGCTGTGGTGGAACGGGTGCTGCAAAGCGCGTGGATCAGAAGAGTGCGGGCGCGCCGGTTGTCGCTGTACTGCCTACCGTCCAAGATCTGCTCATGGAAGAGAATGCCCGACACCTCGTTGAGGTGAGTGTTGACGGCGGCATTCAAACCGGCCAACAGGCGCTCAAGATGTTCCTTTTGGGTGCGGACCGTGTTGGTTTCGGCACGAGTTTGCTAATCGCAATTGGATGCTCCATGCTGCGAAAGTGCCACTTGAGTGGACCCGATCCTTCCGACCCGACGGGTAAGCGACGACTTGGCTGTACGCCAGGTATTGCCACCCAAGACCCTCAGTGGATCGCCCGATTTGCAGGAGATAGTAAGCACATAGCTCGAATGCTGCAATTTGCAGCACGAGAAGTTCGTGAGCAGATGGCGGAAATGGGTATCCATAAGCTGTCGGAAGTGATTGGACGTCGAGAATTGCTTGAACGAAAGTCGAACCTCGAAGGCAAAGCAGCACTCATCGACCTCAGCAACATCGTTCGAGCCCCCCATGGCCGCATGGAATTGCGCGATTACGCGACTCAAACACGAACCCACTTGCCTAAGCTTGATGAGTACGAATTGAGCATCGTGCAGCGAGCATTGATGGGTGAAGATGTTGAGCTTACTGGCTTCTTGACCAACGAGAAGCGATGCGTCGGTATTGCATCGGCGGGAGAAATTGCACGATCTTACGGCGATCATGGACTACCGTCCGGATCGATCCACTTTATTCATTCCGGCGCAGCCGGCCACTTCTATGCGGCTTATGCGGTTGATGGAATGAGCTTCCGACTGACTGGTGTCGCGGCAGACTCCTGTTTCACAGCAAGCTATGGCGGCACACTCGCGATTTTGCCTCCCAAGGGAAGCAAAGATGGTCTTGCGCTTGTAGGCAACACCTTTGGCTATGGAGCTCGTGGCGGCTCCGTTTACATTGCGGGACGGGCAGGCAATCGCTTCGGCATCTGTCTTCGCAAGAATCACGAAGGAGGCGGTCCCCAGATCGTCGTGGAAGGGGTTGAAGCCAATGCATTCCAATACATGACGGGAGGCACGGCGGTTGTGCTCGGCCCTACCGGCGTGAATCTGGGAGCGGGCATGACTGGTGGCTGCGTTTTCTTGCTGAATGCCAACTTTAAAAAGCTGAATTCGGCATACGTCCAAGGATTGCCACTCGATGAAGAGGATGCTTCCATTGTTCGAGGAATGATTCAAGATCACTATCAAGCAACCCAAAGCAAAGTCGCAAAGAAGGTCTTGGAGTCGTTTGACGCGGCAAAGTTCACGAAGGTGGTAACCGTCCTCAAGCCCGAGTTCGTTTCCGACGCACCTTCCCTTATGGCCTCGCTTTCCTAAGCGTGGGCGGGAGACCATCGACTTTACCGATGGTCTCCTTTAATCTCCGATCAGGTTAGCGCTTCGAAGTAATGGCAGGTCTTCAAGAATGTCCGCAGCGGATCCAATTCTAAGGACCCGATGATCTTCGCCAAGGACGATTGCTTTGTCGGCAATGAGAGGCACCGTCTCAAGAGAATGGGTGGCAACAATCGTCGTTTTGCCCGCCGATTGAATCTGCTTGAGCGTGTTTACCAACCACGTTTGTGATCGAGGGTCCAAACCGAGAAAGGGTTCGTCGAGAATTAAGACTTCGGGATTCATCGTGAGCACAGAAGCGATGACGACTTTGCGTTTTTCTCCTCCACTCAGTCGAAAGGGCGGTCGATCTGACAGGTGACCGATTCCCAGAAATCCGAGAATGCCCGTGACTCTCTCCTGAACTTCCGTTTTACTCAAACCTAGTTGTACGGGTCCAAAGGCCAACTCTTCGAAGACGGTTGCATTAAAGAGTTGAGCATCTGCGTTCTGAAACACGAAGCCCACTGATTGTCGGAACGTGGATGAGGAATCTACTGACTTAAGAGAATGCTCGCTTAGCAAGCTACCTTGGAAATAGACTTCACCGTCAGTCGGGAAAAGGAGACCATCCAGAATGCGTAATAAGGTTGATTTCCCGCTTCCATTCGCGCCGAGAACGACTGTTCGATCTCCGTTTTCGATGGATGCCGACACTGATTCCAGCGCAAAACTACCGTCGGGATAGCGATACGAAACGTTTCGGAGGTCAAAAAGCATGGAGACTCCCATGAAAAACGGTCAGGATCAGAATGGTAAGTGATGTCAGAACGGCCAATCCGTCGCGAGCAGTCCACCGATCAGGATCCGCCATATGTCTTGACGTTGGGAGCGTACGGGATGTCATCGCCCAGTGCATCTCCTCTGTGAACGCGACGCTTTTTGCAAATAGGACGGCGGTTCCGTTCCCCATATATCGCCTCGCTTCCTGAGCACTGCAAGCACCTACTTGGCGCGAAGTTCGTGCTTGTACCATCTCAGCAAGCATTTCGAAGACCACAAACAAGTAGCGGTAGGAGAGGTTGGCTGTGGTCACCATCGTGGCCGATAAGCCACATTGCTTTAACGAGTTTAGTAGCGCGTTCCAGCGCGTCGTCTGGCGCCAAAGAAGGGCAAGGGCAATACCATCGGCGAGCCTCAGCAAGATCGTCGCCGAGGCGACGAGACCAGAAACGCGAAAAGTTCCTTCGCGGAAACTGACCGGAATCGCCACAATGAGCCCGAAGAAAATCACCGCACCACCGACTCGGACGATCATTGCCCCCATCGGAATGCGAGATGTTAGCGCAAGACCAACGACACCAACCGCGATGCCAGAGAGCACCCAGTTCGATTGGCTCATTCCAACCGTGATGAGTAGCATGAGGATAACAAGCATCTTTGGGGCAGGTTGGATAGTTTGCAGGAAGCCAGGTGCCCGTGCAGTGGCGTCGGAATCGGAAGTTTTTTCAAGTGAAGCTTGAATGCGCAAGAGCGTTCTCTCAAACCATGGCGCCTTCACGCGGTGGCTTTCTTGGATGGGCGGGTTTGGTTTCGTTAACCAATCTGGAATGTCCGATTTACAGGAATGAAGCTGAACCGAACGGACCGAATCGGATTTCGCGTGACGGAACAAGCCATAGACAAAGAGACCGACGACTCCACATCCGAGCAGCGCGCTAACCAAGTAACCGACGACCAACCACCACCCAGCAGTCATTCCATGAAAGCCATAGTCGGGCAGAATTGGGTGAAATACAGGATGTGACTGGGCCAGCCCTTTGGGCTCGTATCCAACCATCTTTTTGATCTCCTCCAGCTCCCATTCTCCCCAGGCGCTTCCGCTCGCGATCAATCCAAGAGGAGTTAGCGCTAGGATCCATCCAAGCATTCTGATCAAACGAAGCTGAGTTCCCACCCGAACCCGGCTCTGTGATTCGAAGTGTTCAGGAAAAGTTCGGTAGAGATAAGCAAGGCATCCAACGGTGAGAATGGCTTCTGCTGGCCCAACAACGATTAGGTGAGTGCCAACCATAGCTGGAACGGAAATGTCGAGTCCAAAGGGGCAGTAAAGCGCTCGACCCGATAAATCGTGAGCAACCAAAGGTTGGAGTCCTAGAATCACTCCCGCAGCCAAACTGGCGGCCGCGGTGCCGAAAAAAGCACCGACCGCTCCCGCGAGTGTTATCCGCCGAATGTTGGATAAATCGCGGCCGCATAGTAGGCGATAGATTCCATAGCCAACCATCGGAGCCACAAGCGCCATGTCAAAGCAATTTGCTCCAAATGAGAGAATGCCCCCATCACCGAATAAGAGCGCCTGAATAGCTAATGTCAGGCTCATTCCCAAGATTGCAGCCCACGGGCCAACTAGAATCGCCAGGAGCACTGCCCCCAAGGCGTGAGCGGTTGTTCCGCCGAACGCTGGAATATTGAACATCTGGATGGCAAAACAAAATGCCGATCCGATGGCAAGCATGGGCACTTTTCGGGAACTGATGTGGGCGGCGCTCTTTCTAGTGGCAACCATCCAAACTGGGATCATTACTCCAAAGGCGACCGCTTCAGTGGCCGGGCTCAAATAAGCGTCTGGGATATGCATGGCGGAGGAAGTTCTCTCACACTCGCATCATCAAGAGCGGATAGGACGCCCACCATTTTACTAAAACGAACAACCTCCGAACCTGAACAGGCTCGAAGGTTGTTAAAGTGCTTCGGTAGATGAAGGCTCCAAAGTTAGCACCTGGGAGAGGGACACGCCAACTAAAGATTTGTGAACATCCGCGGAGCCTTCACCTACCGGCCAGAACTAGCCGGGAGGGTTACCAACTAGTCCCGTGCCGCTTGGGACAAATCCAGGGTTGAACGTGACCGCTACTGTGTTGCTAGCGCTCGCGCTGAGGAAAGGTGTAAGGGCCGTGACCACCTGGCTGATTGATGTCAGTCCGAACGTTCTCTCATAGACACTATTGTTCGGTGGCGTCACGGTCTCTGCCGTGCCTGAAAGCCCGGTCGTCGTGCTTAGTCCGAGGTCACCGGCAGCGGTGCGGATAAGCGTTCTGTGATCGCTCTCAACACCCATGATCTGAGCCGCTAACACTCTGAGTCCAGGAGAAGAAAGGTTCTTTACACCAATCAAGTAAGCCGCAATGAACGCTTCTTCAAGCGTGGTCATCACGTTAATCGTCGTTTGAACGTCAGTGAACATTCCCGTCGGGAAATAGTAATTCAATGGGGCATCGGTATTGCCGGTAGCGCCTTTGAGGAGGTTGTAATGGAACATTTCCTCGTTGAGCGCCGCTGAGAAGTAGGCCTGGTCGCTGGCATTCAGTCCGGTGTAAATTGCCGACGCGTTGAACGCGGTGTACATCGAAACAGCAAGAGCTTCAGCGATCTTTGCTGCACCTAGGATTTGAGCATCCCCGGTGCTGGCGCCAGTTCCGGAGGTCGTTGAGCTTGTGCCACTTCCACCACAACCAGCAAGAATTCCACCTGCTACGAGGGAAGCACCTGCCATTCCCACTCCTTTCAGAAATTGTCGGCGATCTACGCCTGCAGTCATGGGTTCCAATTCCTTTATGTTCTTCATCGATAATCTCCTTTCCATCTGGCCCCCGATTGAGGTGGCTTTCGGCGATGTAAAGATCGTATCTCGGGAAGGTTTTGAGGTCCAGATCAAAAACCGATCATATTTCGATCATTTTATTTAAGGGCATCTTTTAGGCTGAATCGCCAGTTGCGAGAGGTGGTTTGAACTCGCGTGGCTTGCTACAATCAATCGTGCCAACCCACCCAGATTTCCTGCCGACCGGACGCCCTACTGTGGGTGCGAAGCGCTCATACGGGGAGGTACCCATGTCGGACCGGCTAGGAATCGGAGTGCTAGGTCTGCACGAAGGACACACCCTTTTGATTGGACTTCGCGCTTCAGGCTTATGTCGGGCGGTTGCGGGATGCGATCTAAGTTCGGCAAAACGGGCTCAAGCACTGGAGTCAACTCCAGAACTATTTGTTACGGAGTCTTACGAGGAAATGCTGGGCAGACACGATGTTCGGATCGTCGCCATCTATACGCCAGATGCTCACCACGCTGCCCACATTGAACAGGCTTTTCTGGCTGGCAAAGATGTGATCTGCACCAAGCCCCTCGTGAACGATCTATCGGTTGCGAACCGGCTCAAGGAATTGGCTGTTCAAACGGGTCGTCGACTCCAAGTGGGTCAATCCACTCGATTTGGCGAGCCGTTTCAACGTCAACGGGAGCATTTTGAAGAAGGTCGTCTTGGAGAATTAGAAGTCGTCGATGCCCATTACAACCATCGAATGGATTGGCTTTACGAAAAGAGCCCGTGGAGCATCTCGGAAACTCATTGGGCCTATCTCGGACTGAGTCACCCGATTGACCTGGTCACTTGGTATCTTGGCCCGATTCGAGAGGTCCACGCCTTTGGAACGATCACCGCTCTCGGCACCCGATACCGATTGGAGACTCCCGACGCGATCACCGTGAACTTGATGGGTGAATCCGGTCGCATTGGTCGAGTACTTGGTAACTACGGATTTCACGAATTACCCAAAGCGCGATCGCTCATCGAGTGCCAACTCATGGGTTCCAAAGGTACATCCATTGCCCGCTATCCCGAGCTACGCTTTACCTACACAGACGGAGTGAAGGAGCAGGACGAGGATTATGAGCATTCGATGACAGGCTATTATTCGCGGCACGAGTTAAAAGGGATGCATTACGGCGAGTTCTGTAACTATGCCGACTATTTCGCTTCGAAGCTCTTAAGCGGCGAGCCAAATTCGCCCGACCTCACCGAAGGTCTCGAGACCGTTGCCGTCATGGATGCCGTCGTCCGATCTTTGCAGGAAGGTCGGTCAGTTTCGATTTAGTCAAGCGTCAGACCGCCAGCAATGGGATTGGGCTGGCGAGTTCCCTTTCTTGCACACTCGCAGCACCTCACTTCCGGAAGGAATCGATCTATACGGTCGATTCCTATAAAAATATCCCTCAAGCGCTCATGAGGTGATCTCAAATCGATATCGCTTGTTGCATCGACTGGGAATCCCCAGTCCTTGCGCAAATAAAAGACCGAGGATCACTCAAGGTTCTCAATAAGCCTGATACTCGCCGTACAGTTCGTGGCCTTGGAAAGGGGCTCGGGCTTTACTGAAGGCACTCCACTTAGCGTGTCCTTCAGCGTAAATGCCGTTGCTTCCTTTCGTATGACGATCGGGAGAAATAGCGATTGGGTTGACGATGTCGGATGCGCTGCCGGGGATTTCAGTTTCGCCGAGCCAGGGATGGAAGTGAACATCGCAAAAGTTGTCTCGACGCTCAGCGATATAGATCGATTGAGCAGGAGCTGGAATGTCGCTGGAAGTTGCGCCAAACAGATAGTAGGCATTTAACAAAAAGCTGCTCAACGGCCCTGGAGGCGAGGCAAGAGGATTTGAACCAATACAATTCTGATTAGCATCCAGCAACTTCAATCCGTGAGGATCAGGATCGGTTGGGCATACGTAGAGCTGAGTCTTGTTTGTATCCTTGCTTGCGACATAGGGCAAAAGTTTGTCGAACGGCGATCCGAAGTCGATTGCCTCAAGTTGAGCTTCGTTATCGTCAACAAGCGGGTTGAACGTTGAAGGATGCTCTTGCGGGTATCGATCATCGTAATCGCCAAGATAGATCATGAGGGCGACCCCAATTTGACGACCGTTTGAGAGACATTGCGTCTTCTTGGCAGCTTCTTTTGCTTGCGCGAAAACGGGGAAAAGGATGGCGGCGAGAATCGCGATGATGGCAATCACGACGAGTAATTCGATAAGGGTAAATGCGTTCTTTCTCAATGGATGTTTCCGATAGGTTCAAAGGACACGTGCCTTCGGGAAATAAAGGCGCGCAAATGGGCAAGCGAACGGACGTGTTCGCGCATCGGAACCTAGGAGAACGCTGGGGGACGTGTGCGAGGGGACCGTGATGATGCAGGAATCAGTGCCTTAAACGCAGGTGGTTGAAGAGCGAACGTCACCCGAGAAGTCAGAATTGGGTCCGGCTCCATCGAAACAAAAAGCTCAGATTTCGGGGGAGTGGGAAGTGCATGTTCTGCACTCTTCTTTTCAGCACACTTACACTGGACAAAGCCCTTGTCGCCTGGCTTCGGTGCTACAGACTTATAGCCAAGGATGCAGCCACATTTGTCTTTTACGGCTACTCGAATGGCTTGAATGGGTGCAGTAGGGCATTGGAGTCCCGCTTGTGTTTGCGGTGATACTTTCAAGGCAGAGCAAAGTAAGAACAGGCAAGCAACAAACAATGCGAAGAAATTGATTCTTCGAGCCAGTTTGCCCCTCCCTTCTCGTTTTGCAATGCTAGCCATCGACCGCTTCATCTTACCGCCGAAACTAACTTATGGGACGCGTTTGTATGGCGTATATCCTTTTGAATCCATATACGAGTAGACCCGAACAGTCCTAGCAGGAACATGTACTTCCGCCATTCCGGAGTAGACGGTCTTCGTAGATCCGTCCATAAGATCTTTCATTACGCCACCGTTCATCAAACGTCCGTCACGGAACGAGACTGTCTCCGTGACCGCTTCCTCGCTTGGGTTAGCGAGGACCACGATCGAATCCATCGTCCGTTCGGTGTGCCGGGCGAAACCGAGAAGTTTCTCGCAGTCAAGAGCCACATAATCGCCGATCCGCAGGGCCCGATGGGTTTTGCGCAGGTTTGTGAGGCGCTTTACCCAAGCAAGTTCTGGGTTAGAGTCTTTGACTAAGTCCCATCGCATGGGTCCGCGACTACCGGGATCGCCTTTTCCTTCCATGCCAACTTCGACTCCGTAATAGAGGACAGGACAACCGGGCAGCGTGAACTGCAAAATCTGAGCCATATGCCGTTCTTTCTCATCGGGCAGGATCGACTCTAAGCGATCGGTATCGTGATTATCGAGGATCAGCCACGATTTAAGCAGAGATTCAATTCCTGCGTCAGTCACCATGCGCTCAAGAAGTCGATTTGCAGTACGGACTGGCAATTTCCCCGCGATCATATCGAGGGATATTCTTCGGGCGTAGAAATTCATGATCCCGTCCATCGCAGGTACCCAGCCTTGAGGATAGTTCCACGCCTCTCCTACCACCACACTATCTGGTTTGGCCTTATGGGCGGCGGCGGTGATCTCGCCGAGATACTTGGGTCCAAGTTCAAATGCGGTATCTAAACGCCATCCGTCGACGCCATCCCGTAAATATTTCTGAACCACCGAATCGGTTCCACTGTAGAGCGCTTTTTGAACCAACGGGCTCTCTATTTTCACTTCCACGAGGTTGGCCGAGTTAATCCAAGAACGATAGCCACGAGCATATTCAGGTCCGAAGAAGAACCAATCTCTAAACGGGCTTTGGGGATCCCGTAGTGCTGATTGAAACTTGGGACTGTTTCGACCAATGTGGTTGAACACACCATCAAGCATGAGCTTCATCCCTTTTCCGTGAAGGGACTTTGCAAGTTCGACGACGTCCTTTCTCGTTCCGTACTCGGGTGCAACTTCTGCCCAATCGAGAGCATCGTATTTGTGATTCGAAAGTGCAGACTGAATTGGATTGAGATAGAGAACATCCGCTCCTAAACCTTGGATATAGTCCAATTTCCCGCGAGTGCTCTTTAAGTCGCCGCCCCAAAAGGCAAGCTCGTGCGTCCACATACCGAGTTGTTTGTCTTCGTGTCCGCCAACGGGTACTTCGGACCAAGGGTGAAGCGTACGGGGTGTGGCGTAAAGGCTCTTCTTGGCTTCAAGGTTTGCGGACGGAGCGAAGCGATCGACAAAGACTTGATAGACAATGGCTCCATTACGCCAGTCGTTTGCGCGCACCGTCATTTTATGAGCAAGCGAGCGGTCCGCTTCGGTCATGTAGGCATCCTTGTTTTGGGAATGGGCAGGCATTGTAAGCAAAAGCAAGCACCAAATCGGCAATGATCGGTTAAGTGTTTTCATGAGTGCTCTTGAATCAAAGTATGAACCTATCCCTCTATAATCACCAGTGAAAGATGGCTCTTGAAGGAAAAGCGGTTGTCATAGTGGGGATGTGTCGAAGTGGCACCTCAAGCGTTGCGGGAGCACTCGCTATGGTTGGTGTTTATTTTGGAAACAACGACTATCTTTACCAAGGTGATACGCACAACCAAGGTGGCTATTGGGAGCATAAAGCAGTCAATTCCGCGCACCGCAAATTTCACCTGTCGTTGAATTTAGCCGGGCTAGATGTCGACCCTTTGCCAGATGATTGGCGCGAGAGGCCGATGAGTGAAGTGATGGTTCGTGGCACGGCGCTGATGCTTAAAACCCATTTTTCAGGGAAGCTCTTTTGGGGATGGAAAGATCCTCAGGCATCGACTTTGATGCCATTTGTATACGACGTCTTTCGCCAAACTGGAATCCAGCCCGTTCTCGTACTTTGCGTTCGAAATCCCATTGACGTCGCCTCTTCGCAAAAAAAGAGGCAGGGTTCACCCGAAGCACAAACCCTTGGCGGCTGGCTTCTAAGCACCTTGGCTGCCCTACGTGATAGTAAGGGTATGGCTCGTACGGTGATCATGTACAGCTCCTTTTTGGAGAATCCTCGGTCGTGTCTCGAATCAACCATTGACCTGCTCAATATGGAGGTAAGCGATCAACAGTGGGCTTCTGCCTCCGAGTGGGTTCGTGCCGAACTGTCCCACGGAAGCGTCCGATACGAGGAACTGACTAAACTGCCTGCGATTTTCAAGAAGACGTTTGATATTTGTATCGCGGCATCAAAGGATGCTCAGGCTCTTAACCAAGGAGTCTTCGATGAAGACATTGAAGTTCTTTGGAAGGAATGGGGGGGTTGGCACAATCTCTTCAGTCGTCCGCCTTTTCCTGAAGCCACTCTGGGACTTTCATGGGAACGGGCGGGCGACAAGCATGTTCAAGAGCAGATGTACCGTCCAAGTCGAAGCTGGCAGACAATCTCGTGCTCGTCTCGGGCTTTGCCAGGAAGCCGAGTATCGGTGCGAATCTATCCATTGCCCGCTATTGTTTGGATTCGGAAGGCGATTTGGAAAGATGGTGAGATCGCATTACCGGCAAAGCTCTTGCCAGGACTTCATGGACAATTAGACGAGGACGCCGGTTACAAGCGAGTTTGGCTCTTTCACGGTACCGAGCAATTTGCGGTGGAAGCGCCGATCGCCAAGGGAGTATTCGAACTCGAATTGGAAGTGCTCATCGAAACCAGCAATGTGATCTCGGGCATGACTTTCAAAGACCTAACCCAGAGAGCATCAAGCTTATGAATGAAGAGAGGGCATCTGCTTGTCTCTCAATGCCCTCTCATTTTCAGTCGGCGCAGCATTTACAGGCGACGACGACTGATGTCTATTCAAAGACGGTTAAGATTATTTAGTTGCACCTGATGCACCCGGTGCTGTGCTTTGAGGGATGGCACCTCCACCTTGTAAAAGCTCAGGCGGGACCGGTTTGCCCTCTTTAGCATACATTTCCTTAATCTTCTTCATCTTGAAGTCCATAGGCGCCATTGAGCCCATGATTGATTTGCACCGAACGTCAAGTGGTAGTTTGTCAAAAGCAGCCTTTACTTCCTCATCCGAACCACCGGATGGAGTCTGGCCAATTTTATCGCAGCCCACAAGGACCCAACCGATCGCGCAAACACAAAGAATCGAATTCACATATTTAAAAATGATCCTCACCTCCTTGAGAGATTTCATTCGTAAATGTCGAATTGGGCCCCACTGCGGGGCCCAGTTCAACTTGCCAAACTATGCTTACTGGTGACCAGGATCGGCGTAGTTGGTTCCCCAGAATGTCCAGAGCTGGCCGACTTGGCTGGCTGGCGCATACTGCGTGTTGTTGCAGAAGTCGCACATCCATCGCGAGTCGTGAGTTGTGGTCTGGTTAGGGTGAAGGGCAGCTGTTGGAGTTGACTTGGCATGGCCATCGAAGAATCCAACGTTTGCATTTTGACCGTGCATACCCTTAAAGCTCGCCCCCCAAACGGCTGATCCAACGTTACCGTACCATGTGGTTACGTCCGTTGGCATGTCGATAAGGAGAATGGCTCGTGACACGCTTGTGAACGTCATGTTGCCACTGCCGATACCGTTCAGGCCATCGCCGCCGGTTGTTCCTGAGGTCATGTTCGGACCAGGGTGTGAGTAGCCGCCGGTGCCGCCGCCAGTTGCGCAGCCGCCATTCTTGTAGCCCCACATGTCAAAGTTGATCATGTAGTCGGTAGGCGGATATACGTCCTTATAGTATTGGCTCGATGGGAATTGATAGGAGAAACCGCCACCATGAGGATAGATGGAAGCTTGAAGACCCACGCAAGGATCATCTGGAGCTTTCATCCAAACGCCGCCGTAAAGTACGTTTGATTCATCAACAGCTGCGTGCTGGGTAGCACCAACCTGGTATGGATCACCTGGATCTTTCCAAAGGCCGACGCTCTTAGTGTACGGGCCCAACTTAGCAGCGAAAACATAGGTTTCCGCCTGGTCGTTGTAGACCGGGACGTCGGGTAGACCGTCGTCTGAGTCGTTTGAGTAAAGCATTGCGGACAGTGTGGTCTGCTTAATGTTGCTGAGACATACCGTCTTCTTTGCGGCAGCTTTTGCCTGAGCAAATACTGGGAAGAGGATCGCCGCAAGAATCGCGATAATTGCGATGACGACGAGTAGTTCAATGAGGGTGAAACCCTGTCTTCTTTGACTATTCATGGAAGCTCCTTATTTACGAGTGCCTTGGACATGGCCACGGCAGCACCCACACTTGTGGGACGAATGTGGCGAGAGTGAGAGATAGATCCCGAGTGGGGGATAAGAACAGCGGCGCTCCTTGGAGATAACCGCAGATGAAGAATGCTTTCAGTGGGGGCAATAATCTGCCCGCTGAGTGCGTCGGAAAATTCTGTTGTGGCTGCTTTGCCGGGTAGCCCCGTCACATGGCGCAGGTTCAGATCAATCGACTGTTCGGTATTGGATCGGTTGATTGCGATGAGATCGGCCTTGTCGTCGAGAACTCGCGCAAAGCTGACCACTTGCTTCTGATCGTCAATGACTAGCGGAACTGGGTCTCCCGATTGGAGAGTCCGGTCGGCATTACGCATGTGAACCAGCTTCTTATATAGGTTCAAAAAGCTATTCGATCGGTTGACTGCATCCCAGGTCATTCCGCGACGATTGTCAGGATCTTTGGCTCCTTCCATACCGATCTCGTCACCGTAATAGATGCTTGGGGTGCCGATCCAGGTGAACTGTAGGATCGCCGCCAATTTGGCAAGCGATGCATCCTTGCCGCAGAGGTTGAGAATGCGCGGGGTGTCATGGCTGCTGATCAGGTTCATCATGTTCCGAGAAACCTGGGGAGCATAGGTGTTATAAACCCCCATCAACTTGCGCATCAGGTCGCTTGGCCTTCCCGATCCGGCTTGAGAAACAAAGCCGAGTACGGCCTCACTGAACTGGTAATTCATCACTGAATCCCATTGATCGCCTTTGAGCCAGGGCGTTCCATCACCCCAAACCTCACCCACGATCCAGGCGTTGGGATTGATCGACTTGACCTTCTTTCGGAAATCCACCCAGTAGTCTGGAGTAACCTCGTTTGCGGCATCCAAGCGCCATCCCGCAACTGAAGCCTTTGTCTGCCAGAACTCCGGAACGCTCAACATGTAGCGTCTCGCCTCCGGGCTCGAGTAATTAACCTTGGGCATCGACGGGAAGTTGAACCAAGCTTCGTAGTTGGGGTTGGGTCCGACTTTAACCGGGAACGACTTAAACGTGTACCAATTCTTATATTTGGAGTCAGCGCCATTGTTGACCACATCCGCGAATGGAGCAAAGTTCGTCGCGGTATGGTTGAAGACTCCATCCAGGATCGTTTTCATCCCGTTCTTTTCGAGGTCTCTCGTGAGCTTGAGGAACTCCTGATTGGTCCCAAAAATCGGATCGATCTGAAAATAGTCGGTGGTCTCGTAACGGTGATTCGAGGGCGATTTGAAGACCGGATTAAAAAATACCGCCGACACGCCAAGGTCCTTGAGATATCCCAAGTGTTGCTCGACCCCAGCGACATCGCCTCCGAAGTAGTTGTTGTACGATGGCTTGCCGTTCCATGGCACGACATTGGCAGGATCGTTTGACTTATCACCGTTTGCAAAGCGGTCTGGAAAAATGTGATAGATGACGGATCGTTCGACCCACGCAGGGACGACGAACGGGTGAAAGGTCTTGGCTGAAACGACGAATTCGTTGTGAGCAGTCGGCGTCGTTAAACCGTTCGCGCCAAAAGCCATGTCGCCCTTTCCATCGTTCAACACGAAACGGTAGTGAAGGTCAGCTTTCCGATTCCACGCCAATTTGGCTAAATATCGCTCGTAGAACTCGTCGCCTCCCATGTCTGTCATCGGAGTTTCTCGACCATTAACCAACAGATTCACCTTGGCGATATCGTTGGGCCTGGTACGAAGGGTGACCGTTAATTGACCCCGATCATAGTTGAAGAAAGGAATCTCTGTTGAGTGTTGAAGGGCACTCGCAGAGATGAAACCATCCCCTCGCTTAGCCGGTTTGACGGAGTCTTTTGAGGCGATAATGAGTTGTGAATTCGTATTCCCATTGCCGTCGTCCTCATTTCGCTGAGCCTTGGGATCGGTAATCCACGTATTTCCGTCGAGGACGAACTTGTAGCTGTACTTGCCGGGAGCTAACTTTAAAGCAAGTTTCCAGGTCAGACCGTCTGTCTGGACCTTCATGGGATTGGCTTCCTTATTCCAGCCATTGAAACTGCCCGCTACATTTACGCTCGAAAGTGCTTGGGAAGCGTGATACAAAAATGTGTGGTCGACCATTTGCATGGTTCGGCAAGCGACGATAGGAAGGATGGCAATCATACACTCACCGCCATCGGCCTCAAGGATGAACCGCGGATTTTCAGCTCGCAAGGAACGATATGACGAACTTGGATATCCTCGGTTTCCTCCTCTATGACCTGGAGAAGGGTGCAAACTGCTGCCTGAACAATCTGGTCCATTCCCAGACTGACAGAGGTTAGCCCCATATCCAGCAAGTTGCAGAGGCTACTATCGTTGAAAGAGACCAAACCAAGCTGGTCTGGGATCCGCATGTTGAGTTGACGAGCGGCAAGAACCACGCCACAGGCCATGAAATCGTCTAGGACAACAAGAGCATCGGGCCGCTCACGGTCGAGAAGGTTGACCGCAGTTTCGCGGGCCGATTCGAATCCAAATTTAGAATGCGCAATGATCGGTGCAAAGCCAGCCGCCGTAACCGCACGTCGGTAACCTTCAATGCGGTCATCGCTCACGGTGATATCGCGTGGACCACCTACAAACGCAATGCGTCGATATCCGTTTCGGATGAGATGCTCGGTCGCCAACTCCCCGGCGTGAACGTTGTCATTATCAACCGAATAGATGTTGTTGTTCTTCGGGTTACCGATCAAAACAAACGGGAATCGATCTCGTTGAAGGAGGTTGATTCTCTCATCCGCATCTTCCGGCTCGACCAGAATGAGACCGTCAACACGACGAGTGCGAAGCATCTCATCATAGATTCCACCTTGAGATTCGTCGTCTGTGACGACATCTACGCAGAGGTGATAGGGCTTGCCGCAAAGGTAATCCATGATTCCGGCGGTTAGGGCCGCGAAAAAGGGATCATCGGAGAGTCCGCCTTGAGGTCTCTTGAGCACCAAACCGATAAGACCGGTTCTTCGAAGGCGTAAAGATCGAGCTCTTACGTCCGGCTGGTAGTTGTGAAGCCGAATGACATCAAGCACTCGATCACGAATGTTGCCCTCGACCTTATCGTCACCGGAAAGAACCCGTGATACGGTCGCTTGCGAAACATTCGCTAACTTTGCGATATCGAGCTGTGTCACCCTCATTGGCGTTTACTCTTATGAATACGTATTCACTGAATACGTATTCAGGAATGGATGATAGCACAAGAATTCGTATTTTCAAAGAGAACCTAGAATAGATTCTTGCGGAATGAATCGCCATTTATGAGAATATTCGCGGTCAAATGACTGACTGCCCAAGTTCATTTGAACCTGGATTAGGAGGGGACCGCTGTGCAACGAATTGCTGGAAACTTTGGGGCGAAATCTCGCCCCAAAGTTGGTTTAGAAGAGAATGACCGAACGAATAACGTTACCGGTTTCCATCATATGGAAAGCGTCTTCGACATCCTCGAGCTTGATCGTTTGCGTGACCATGCTATCAAGATCTAACTTGCCTTGGAGGTAAAGCTGGGCTAATAGAGGAAAGTCATTGGAGGGCAAGGCATCGCCGCAATGGCAGACGCACAGCTTGGCCTTGTTCCAATAAAAGCCGGTATCCATGTCCCCGAGATCCAGCGTAACGCTAGCTTTCGCATCGGGAAGTCCAATGTGAGTAGCCGTGCCCGCGTAAGCCAGCATGCGAACGGCTTGGTCAATGCAGACTGGAAGGCCAACTGCCTCGTAGGCGAAATCAACGCCTTCGCCGCTCAGCTCACGGACCTTTGCTACCGGATCTCCTTGACTGGCATCCACGATATCGGTTGCCCCAAACTTCTTAGCCCACTCCAACTTCGTCGGTGAAAGATCAACTGCGATGATCTGCTTGGCGTGAGCGATTTTTGCACCCTGAATGACGCTGAGACCGACTCCGCCGCATCCGATAACCGCAACTTTTGCACCAGGATAAACAGGAGCAGTGTTTAGCGTTGCTCCGACACCAGTAATGACACCACAAGCTATGAGGCAGGCTTTGTCCAATGGCATCTCCGCTGGCATCTTGATCGCGGCTTTGTGATGCACTACCGTGTGAGTCGAAAACGTTCCGCACCGTAGGACCTGGGTAAGTAAAGTGCCATCCGATTTTCGGTGGATGCGCTGCTTCGCACGAAGTGCCATCCAACAGCGACGGGGATCACCTTTTAAGCAAGCGGGACACTCTCCGCACGGAGCGCGATAGGCGATTGCGACCGGATCGCCTGGCTTTAGGTTCGTGACTCCCTCTCCTACTGCCTCGACGTAACCTGCGCCTTCATGTCCCAAAAGGATCGGGAAATTCATTCCCATACCGTTCATGTTCTTAACATGAAGGTCGGTGTGACACACGCCACTTGCTGCCAATTTGACTAAAACCTCACCTGGTCCGGGTGGATCGATCACGATCTCTTCAATCACCACTGGAGCGCCAGGCTCCAGCAACATCGCCGCTCTTCCCTCAATTGCCATGACCATAGATTAGCACGGCAATCGAGCTTTGAGACACCGCTACTGAGCCCAATTTAGAGGCGAGTTAGTCGCGTTGTAGGTGCTGAATCAGGGCAACCGTTAGCTTCGTGAGATTCTCCATCGCATCCCGATGCATGATCTCAAATCCGTGACTATTCTCCATCGGCAGCCCTAGCGTAAAGTGACGAGCACATAGCCCCTTAGCTGCCGAGCATGAAGCGTCGCTACCACCCCGCGAGAATGCCTGAAATTGGATCGAGGCTCCAATGGATGCCGCCACTTCTTCTACCAAATCGAGATCGGCCGCCGCGGGTGCGGAATATCCGTCGTTGACCCAAATTGACGTTGCAGCAGTTAATTTGGATGGGGCGTCGTTGACGATCGGCCCTAACTCGAGAGCGATGCATACCTCGGGCCGAATATCGTGGAGCAGATACTGAGCACCTTCACCGCCTACTTCTTCCGACGCAGTCGCAGCAAAGAGCACGCCGTCTATCGAGCCGAGACGTTCCAATGCCAATAACCAAGACACTATGTCCGCTCGATCATCTAGGAAATAGCCGGCAACATGAGCACCTAATTCCAAAATCCCTCGACGGTTCCGTGCAACGACAACGCGGGTTCCTGGGCGAACCCCTAGCTCGGCGAGCGTATCGGCATCCAGTCCGGTAAAAACGCTGGCAAGTGACCAATCGAGGGGACGTTCCCTGGCTTGTTGAGCTCGAGAGGCAGGATCGTTAGTGTGGATCGAACCAAAGCCTAAAACACCTAAAATGGGTCCGCTGGCGGCAAGTATTTCAACGGGTCCTTCGCCGAGTTTCCATGGATACAATCCACCTAGGCTCGTCACTCGAAGCGTGCCGTCGGCTTCCACCCGGCGCACCAACAGAGCAATCTCGTCCATGTGCGCCGTCACCACGATGCGAGGTTTCGGATGTAATGCGCCGACCAAAACATTTCCTTTCGGATCACGGCTGGACTTGAGTCCGAGTTCCGCAATCAGATCCTCCAAATGGTCCGCCAAGTCCCCTTCCTGCCCAGGGGGAGCCGGAATGGCGGTTAACGATCGAAGAAGTTTCAGCGCGTCCATGTTTCTCTAGCGTATCCGATGCTTGGCTTCCCGAGAATAGATCGTTAAGATTGATGCGTGAAAGCGTCTTGTCTCGTAACAATGGGTATGGCTCTTGTTGGTGCCGCCACCGTATCTGCTCAGATTGATCCTCTCTACACCTACAATGGGATCGGCCGCTCTTTTCCAGTAACGGTTCATATTCCAGCCGGAAGCCGAGGAACCTCTTCCATTGAGCTCCTTGAACCGGTTACGGCCGCAGTTTTTGAGAAGGCCGAGACCAAGGGAGGCAAGCAGGACCTAGCCAAACTGTTTCCCGATTTGTGGACCACTAAGCATCCTCATGTGCTCTACGCGCAGCTTGTCGTGAACGATCAGAAAGTAGGGCCTGCTCTTGTGCTTCAGCCGATGCTCAATCCACAGATTTCAAGGTTGATGGACGACAAGAAAACGACTGAGTTTGTGACCGATGAAGATGGGCCGATGTATAATGGCATCCGAGCTTACGTCGACAAACACATCGTTTTCGACACCTCAATGGGCACGATGGAGTTTCAACTCCGTCCCGATGCCGCCCCCAACACCGTTTGGATCATCCGCGAATTAGTCCGGGGTGGCCAATATCGCGATACGATCTTCCATCGTGTGGTCGCACTGCGGAAGGATGGAACCCCGTTCGTGATTCAGGGCGGTGACCCCACTGGCACCGGAAGCGGCGGACCCGGTTTCAGCTATCCGCTCGAAAACTGCACCCTTCCCCACGACTTTGGAGTGATCTCAATCGCAAGATCAACCGATCCCAACACGAACGGTGGGCAGATCTTTGTTTGTCTTAGCCGAGAGGGCACAAAACACCTTGACCACAAGTACGCCGCGTTTGGTCAGGCAGTCAAAGGTGCGAAAACGATCTTGAAGATTGGCGCGGTGCCGGTTGGCAAAGAAGATCGACCTCTCGACCCGCCGAAGATCAAAAACGCTCGGTTGGTGGATGCGCCACCCTATGGTACGGGCCGCAAACCCGTGAAGCGAGACGATCAATAAATGCTTAGGGGGCTTTCCAGCCCCCTAAAATCATTCTTAGTAGTTCGGAACGAAGATCGTTGGATCGATATCCGCAAAGCCGACTTCCTTTTCGTGGCCCTCAATGACCCGATAGATCCGTCGAACTTTCTGCTCAATCGCCGGGAAGTCGATTCCATCAAACGTTGCGGTTTCGCGCAAGTTGCCATTTTCGTCCGGAACCAACCTCGAACGTTTGATTCCTGCTTCCAGCGCTTTGCGACCCGAAACGCCGAGGTTCTCCAAGGCCTTTTGAACAACGTCTTTCGAGTGCTCTCGTGGACCGTAAATTCCTGCTTTATAGACGACTTCAGAGAAGACATCGTAATTGGGAATGACGTTTCCAGCCGGCATCGCGAAGTGTCGGATAATGTCGGACATCGCCTGAAGCGATTCCGCCGGATAGTAGTACAAGAACAGCCGCGCTCCTTCTAGGAAGAAGTTATAGTGAGCTGCTTCATCCGCTGCGATCTTAGCGCAGACCTGAACCAGCACCGGATCCGCATCGTTGGCGTAGGTCGGATTCGTACTCTGTCCACGGGCGATGACCGCCGTGTTCAAATAATTCACCTGAGTCGCTCGTTCCTGGAACACAGTGTAGAAAATCATGTGCATGGGATCGTCCCACGGAAGGTGCCACTCTTGGCCCCGTAGTTGCCCCATATACTCGTCTAGCCACTTAGGTGACCGATATTCGGAAAACAACACGCTGTTGAACCACAAATCGGCGTGCTTCTCTTCCTCAGAGCCCCATCGGATATGAAAATGACTACGACCATGACTCTTACGGATGACCTGGAGAAGCTTGGTCACGTAGTCTGGAACGTATTGTTCGACTGCAAAGAAGCCTTCGAGGATCGTGTTCATCTCGGGCGAGTGATCCTTTCGGAATTTACGCCAATCGAAGTCTTTATCAGGGTTCCAATTGCGTGATGCCTGGGATTTGGCCACGTACCAACGATAAAGGCCCAAAAAGCCTCGCTCTAGTAAGCGATCCTTTTCCTGACGGCTCAGCAATCCAACTGGGATCTTGGGTCGCTGTGATTCGAGTTCTTTAATGATCTCTGGATCGTATGAAGTCAATCAAATCTCCTTGATTCTTGAAGCCTAAACTTTCGCCGGCTCCTTGACAGTGTATCTCTTTCGAGAAAATCACCCGCCGAGAGTGACGTCTTGCTTCGCATACCAGCGGAGCGCTTCGTAAAATTGTTCGGGAGCGTAGTCCGGCCAGTGTTCATCGACAACGAAAAAGTCGCTATAGACGCACTGAATCGGCAAAAAACCACTCAACCGTCGCATGCCACCCCATCGAACAACAAGATCAATGCGTGAAACGTCCGCCGATGCTAAGAAATCGTTAAAAGGCCGCTTCTCCGTCGCTTGAGCTTGGGCATTTACCGCTGTCTGAACATCCCAGTTCCAACCGTAATTGACCAGCATATTGACTTTGAGCGCGCCAGTTCCCTGCCTTGCGTTGGCATAGGTGCGAAGAATTTCTGGAAACATGGCAGATGTGGTGTCTCCCACAACTTTGAGGGCGATATCCCTTTTCATCGCCTCTTCAATAAAGACGACACAGGCTTCCGCAAAAGCAATTCGCTGTTCTCGGGGTCGCTTGGTGTTGTCGGTGGTAAAGCCGTAAACGCTCACTTCTTCAATACCTAGATCCAGGCATTCGTCGAGCATGGTCAGGCCGCATTCCATGCCTGCGGCATAGCCTGCTGCCGGGTGCATTCCACGAGCTTTTGCCCATCGGCGGTTGCCATCTGGAATCAATCCGACGTGGCGAGGCAATCTAGCAAATCGCTTTGTTTCTGACATAGAGGATGAGCAGTCGGTTTAACGTCAACGTTTGAACCAAACGGGATTTCAAGTATTCCACGCTTGAGCCCAAATCAGGGCAAAAGAATGGGTTAGGAATGCCCAAGTTGCGTCAAAACCGGCGAAAATAGACACACATGAAATCGACGACGATCCTCGGGCAGAAATCTTTCGGCATCGCTAGCGACAAGGTGGAGGCATGGATAACCGAGACGGGGGGCCAAGTGGCACCGGTGACGTTCCATCTCCCTCACGGAGATGTTGAGCCATTCTCCATCACTCCTTGGGCGGAAGAATCGCACGAGATCGCCCCCATCCTGCAAGTACTTCGAGGAGATTTCTTCTGTATGCCTTTCGGTGGGAATGATCTACCGTTCGGCCACGAGCAATATCCGATCCATGGTGAAACCGCCAACGGGAACTGGACGGTTGAATCCCAGACAGATACATCGCTTGAGATGTCCCTTCAAACCCAAATTAGGCCCGGCAAGATCCTCAAGAAAGTTTGGACGGTTCCTGGCCAAACTGTGATCTATCAACGGCATATGATCACTGAAATGACAGGTCCGATGTGCATTGGTCATCACGCGATGGTCAAATTCAAATCGCCAGGTCATGTTTCGGTATCACCATTTGGCTTCGGCCAGGTCTTTCCCGACGAGTTTGAGAATCCGATTATCGGTGGATACAGTTCGCTTAAGCCTGGTGCTCACTTTGACCGGCTTGACCACGTTCCCTCTAACGACGGATCTTTCGCCGACCTATCCCGATATCCAGCGCGAGAGGGGTTTGAGGACTTGGTGATGGTTTACACCGAAAAAGAGAGCTCGTTTGCTTGGTCGGCGGTGAGTTTTCCTGAGGAAGACTATGTTTGGTTCTCACTTAAAGATCCACGAGTTTTGTCGGGAACGGTCATTTGGCATTCCAACGGCGGGCGCCATTATGCTCCTTGGAGCGGTAGACATCGAGGGGTTCTGGGCGTGGAAGAGGTGACTTCTTACATGCACTACGGGCTTCAAGGATCCGTCGCAGAGAACGCTGGGAATCGAGCCGGATATCGAACGTATTTTGATCTCGATCCGAAGCATCCTTTAGTTGTGAATTCGATTATTGGTGTGGCTCCATGCCGCGGAAATGCGGGTGCCGTTAAAAAAATAGACCTTTTGGACTACGGAATCCTTATTTCGATGGACAGCGGAGAGGAAATTAACGTCGAACTAAATGCCGGTGAAATTACTGGCACGTCGTTTTGATCTTACGGTTTGGGAAATCGTGTTTCCAAAAACCGTAATTGCACACAAACCAGGTGAATGATTGACTGTCCTACTTTCTGCTCTTGTCTTGCTCAGCCAAGGTGTCGTGAATCCAGACTCGGTACGCCCCGAAATCTATGTCCAAAAGGGGCGAGCACTATCGATCGAGTCGTTTGCAGCCGCCGTCCGTCCGTTTGGACGAGTTGAATCACGCGTTCCGGGATCGGAAACTTATGTGATCCAACTCAAGCCGGAGGTCAAAGTTGACCAGGCGCGAGATTCGCTGGCCAAGATTCCCTGCATCAAGCCCCTCGAGCCGATGGAAGATCCAATCGATATGCGATCCATTCGCTCTGTGAGCCGGAAGATCGAAGATCTGTCACGCGATGAGAAGGCGGAGAGGACAGCGGGCAGGAGGGCAAAGGCTGACCGTGAAAAGGAAGCGGCTGATTACCTCAAGGCCTACCGGTATTTCGTTGGTCAGCGATCCTTCCCAAACGACAAAGTGAACTGGAGTGCGTACTCTCAGGCGCGGATTCATCTGGCGCAGATGCAGCGGACCCAACTGCGTGGCTCAGGCGACAAAGCATCTATGACCAATCCAACGTGGACCTTTGTGGGCCCCACAAACCTTTCCGTCCCGTACGTTCAATATTACGGAATCAGCCCGGTAACTGGGCGATTCAACGCGGTTGCCTTTGACCCTAACACCCCCACCGTGATGTACGGAGGCGCAGCTCAGGGCGGCCTTTGGAAGACGACCGACGGCGGGGTCACCTGGAATTGGCTCTCGGCCGGATGGGCCCACCTAGGCGTTAACTGCATTACGATCGACCCAACCAACTCGAACACGATTTACGTTGGCCTGGGCGACTACCACGGCTATCTCGGCGAGAGTGTCGGAGTGATGAAGTCGACCGATGGCGGCACCACCTGGAACGAAATTGGAACTGCTTCCATGGGCAACATCGGAGTGGTCAAAATTCTCATTGATCCGACAGCCAGTCAAAACCTAATCGCTGGAACGGGCGATATCAATTCCTACGGACGCTTATATCGCTCGACAAACGGTGGACAGACTTGGACCCCTGTAACGACTTTGGCAAGCGCATTTTGGCCAACCATCGCCGCGAGCGTGCCGGTAGGCAACACCGTTCGCTTCTATGCAGTTGCGGCGGGACTTGCAGAAACAAATGGATCTCCGGGAAGTCGTGTCTATAAATCCGACGATCACGGAGCAACTTGGCAGTTGCTAGCCAGCCCAATTACCACCGACAAGACGATACATTGGGCTTACAACGTCGCGACTTCACCGACCAATCCAAACAATGTTTACGTGTTTGATTCTGAGAACGAGAAGCTCATCGCAAGCACCAATCAAGGTTCTACCTGGCAGGACATTACGGCTAATTTCCCCCATGGAAACGAAATCTCGACCGACTATAACTTCTCGCAAAGCTTCTATGACTTCCACATGGAGTGCGGTAGTCGGACCGTCAATTCGGTGACAAGCGACGTCATTTATGTGGGCGAAATTGACCTAGTTGAGTCCGCCGACAACGGCGCAACTTGGCAAACCATTGGAGGGCCGAGTTATACCGGTCTTGCAATCACACACAATGACCAACACGCGTTGGCCATCTGTCCAACCAACCCGAACCTTGCGCTTTTCAGCAACGATGGTGGGTTGTATACGGTGACTTACAATCCGTCGAACAACCGAAATACGGTCGCTTCATTGAATAAAACTCTGGGTGCCTCGATGTTCTATTACATCGCCATGCATCCCACCGACCCCAACACGATGATCGGCGGAACTCAAGACAATGCCACTCCTGTCGCATCGGGAGATCTTAGTAACTGGCACAACGTGGGCGGTGGAGACGGAGGTGGTTCAGCAATCAATCAAACCAACCCTCAGATCCAATACACCACATCCGAAGACTTCAATTTCTTCCGTACTGCGAATGGGTGGTCCTCCGAAACGACGATTACCCCGAGCGCCGGCACCGATCCAACTCCATTCGTGGCGACGGTAACTCTTTCCCCTCAAGATCAGACACTGCTCTATTCCGGAACGAACTACCTCTATCTCTTTAACGAGAAGACATTTACCTGGACACCTCATCTTGGCAATACTCGATTGGCCGGCGCGCCTACGAGTTCGGGGTCGCCTCTTATCCAAGCCATTGCTGTCGCACCGTCCGATGGGACCCGCATCTACACCGGATCGACCGATGGTCAGCTTTGGATGTCTACAAACTCGGGCTCAACTTGGAAGCGATTGAACCCAACAACGGGCACACTGCCTTTGCGCACGATCACTTCGGTCAGTGTGAACCCTACCAATCCCAATGACATCCTCATTGGGTTCTCAGGCACCGGTACTGGGCATCTTTGGCGATGCTCTAATACAACCGCGACGTCCCTCAGTTTCACGAACGTCTCCTCGACAGGTACAAACGCACTTCCTGACCTCCCGTTAAATGCCATCGCTCGCGATCTTGATAATCCGGTAACGACATGGTGGGTAGGTACCGACTTGGGCGTTTATCGCACATCAGACTCTGGTGTCACTTGGACCAATGCCGGTTCCGCTCTCGGATTACCAAACGTGATTGTGGATGACCTAGTAGCCGTCCCCGGTACCCGATATCTGAATGCGGGCACTTACGGACGAGGCATTTGGAGATTGGTGCTCCCCGCAGCATCCGTTAATTTATCGACTCTCACGTTGGCCGCCTCTTCGACTCGAAGAGGTCATTCGGTGACCGGCACAGTGACTCTCACGAGCCCCGCTCCCACTAACGGGACCGTAGTCCAACTCACCTCCTCAAATCTATTGTTGGCGACCGTTCCTTTATCGGTAACTGTTCCCGCAGGAGCAACCTCAGCAACCTTCCAAGTCACGACTCTTGGTACGGTAACGACTCCTGGCTCGGTGACCATCACCGCGACCAACGGAGCGGTCACGCTGAATCGAACGCTTGCAGTTACTGTTCCAACAATCTCGGGCAAGATCACATTTAGCGACTATCTAGGATCGACGCCAACGTCGGTGGTGCTGAGCTTCCGGTCTGCCGGCGCTTCATCGCCGTTCACGACGATGACGGTTGCAGTGGATGCCAGTGGCAATTACGTCGCGCAGAACGTTCCAGAGCAAGCATACAGCGTGTATGTGCAGCTAGGATCATGGCTCCGAAAGACAATCGCGCTCGATCTGACCACGAATGACGCCACTGCCAACTACGTGTTGGTAAACGGTGATATCGACGGTAATAACCGAATCAATACGACGGATCGAAGATTGCTTAGTGTTGCCAACGGCTCTCGACCAACCAGCTCGAACTGGAACCCTCGAGCCGACTTAAATGGAGATGGTGTGGTTGATTCCAAAGACTACGCCATTCTCTATAAGAACTACGGAAGGATCGGAGACCCATAAATGAACACGGGCTCCGGCGATATTCGCCGGAGCCCGCTTTGAATTTAGTTGCTCTTGGGTTTGCCGACTTTGATCAGGACGGCACCGTGAGCGGGTACATCGAAGCTGTATCCAACCTGCCCTGGTCTCAAGTCTCGTCGCAACCACAGATCGCGAACGGGCTGCATACCAGAAAGGCCGATGTCCTGCCAACGAACCACAATCTTCGTCTTTTCCGTTCCGCGATTAAACAGGCCGACTGCGACAGTTCCGTCGAAAAGTGGTCGAGTCCAGATCTCGCTGGAACCGTCTTTCTTTGCGATCGTCGCTACCTTGCCGAGCGGGTCTTGATCCACTTCAATCACGTCGTGGTTGGTTAAAACGTCCTTCGTGAACGAATCAAGTTGAGTCAAGTCACAGCCGATAATCAACGGTGCGCCAAGCATCGACCACAGCGAGATGTGAGTGATTTGCTCATTCTGCGTCAATCGGGTTGGACGAGGATGATCGCCCCAGCCGAGTTTGCCAACGACCAACATGTCAGGGTCGTTCCAACCGCCAGGGCCGGCACCCACTGCTTTTGGACTATGCGAGAACCCGATGCTGGACATGCTGCGCCACGTGTCCGTAATGTCGCCAGTCGTTCTCCACAAATTACCGCCCAACTCTTTGCCCCAATTGAAGACGTCGCCCATGCCATATTGGCAGAATGAGAACACGATGTCTCGACCGCAAGCGTCAAGTCCCTTTCGCATGACTGCGTACGGCTTTTGGAAACCGGCAAGGTCAGGATTTGGCTCGATGCCTCCGTAAGAGCACCAGTCGTACTTCAGGTAATCCACGCCCCATTTCGCATACGTCTTTGCGTCCTGAGCTTCGTGCTTATAGCTAGCGGTGTAACCAGCACATGTCGTTGGGCCAGGCGAAGAGTAAATGCCGAGCTTAAGCCCAAGACTGTGAACATAGGTGCCCAGAGCCCCCATATCGCCGAATTTTTGATTCGTTTGAATCTCGCCGTCTGCGTCTCGACCACCTTCCCAGGCGTCATCGATGTTCACGTAGCTGTATCCCGAGTTGGCGAGACCTTCTTTGATGAAGGAATCAGCGGCGGCTCGAACCTTGTTCGCGTCCACACTTGTTCCCCAAACGTTCCAGGAATTCCAACCCATAGGAGGAGTCAACGCGAGCATGTGGTCGCCCGCTACGATCGTGATGTCACGAGTGTCTCGTCCCGATTTGCCGTACGCGATGACTTGGACAACATATTTACCAGCCGCCTTCACTTGACCGCTGATGACGCCCGTCTTCGTATCCAGCGATAGACCTACCGGTAAACCGCGTTCAATGAAGGTAAAGGGACCCTTGCCCGTAACTGGAATTCGGAAAATGAAGTCGTGTCCCGGTGTCGTTCCAATTACGCGCGGTCCATTGATTTCCGGTTTTGTGGCCGTGTTGTGATAAATCTTCATCGGCGGTTCAGGTTTGACCGCACCAGCACTTACCGGCTTCTTGTCACCGGAATAGGTAATCGTGGCCTCGCCCCAATCCGCGTGATCATGATCAATTCCGTCGTCAGCGTCGTCTACAACCAATCGAAGGGTTTTGTGATTGGATAGATCGGCAGCGATCTCTTTCGGTTGCTGATTCCCTTTCATAACGCCTGAGTCGGCGAGCAAAGAACTGTCACCGTACACCAGAAATCGAACCGAGCCCTTGCCCTCCGTTTCGTCGTCCACACCTACCGTAGCGGTGAACCGTTTGCCTGTTCCGCCAAGGTTGATGACCATTTCGCTTCGAGCGTGGGTACCAACGCCCGTCGCGAACTTTTTGCCGCCCATCGTGAGCGGATGTTCATCCACAGTTGCCGCTTTCCGCGGCGCCCCATAGTCCTGCGTCATCGAGGACAGATCAAGGTCTTGAAGGAGAATCGAACGAAGTTGTTGTGCAGATACTGCCGCTAAGGCAAGGACGGATACGATCATTTTTAGCGCAATCCCAAGGACCGTGATCGGTCCTTTAATGTTCTAGCAAGTTTGCCCTATACCGGTTCATCAATGCTTCCCCAATGTGGCTTGATTCAAGGAATGACGCTTATCGAACGCCGGCCATGAGGCGCATCACCGACTCTTCGCCTGGGTTCGCGGGAAGCTCACCAACCATATTGCCTTCTCGCATGACAATCACTCGGGTCGCCAATGAGAGCAATTCTGGAAGGTCGCTCGACACAAGCAAAACGGCCTTGCCCTCGGCCGCAAGACCCCGGATCAAGTTGTGGATTTCTGCTTTGGCACCCACATCGACTCCCCGAGTTGGTTCGTCAACCAAGAGCACATCGCTTTCAGCGGCAAGCCACTTAGCAATGACCAGTTTTTGCTGATTTCCGCCGGAAAGTCCGGCGGTACCACTATCGATCGTAGGGGCCTTGACTCGCATCTTGTCAAAGAACTTCTGGGCAATCGAGCGCTCTTTCTGCGGCTCGACCCATCCCAATTTTGCAACCCGATTAAGAATCGGTAGCGAGACATTTTCTTTAGCGGTCATTGAGAGCACCAACCCGTGATGCTTACGATCCTCGGGAACCAACCCCAAACCGAACCCCATCGCCTGAATCGGGCCCTTCACAACAGTCTTAAGACCTTTGAGGTAGATTTCCCCGGTTGACTCGAGGTCAAGACCAAAAATGGCCTCGGTAATCTCGGTTCGCCCTGCGCCGACCAACCCCGCGAGGCCGAGAATTTCGCCCGCTCGAAGGCTGAACGACACCGGTTGAAACTTCCCGGGACTCGTCAAATTCTCGACTCGGAGCAACTCTTCTCCTAGTTGAGTGGCGGAATGGGCTTCAAGGCTTTCGGCCAATTCGCGTCCGATCATCATCCGTACGAGTTCGTCGCGACTAAGACCTTTCGTTTCCACCGTACTCACCAGCTTTCCGTCGCGAAGGACTGAAATTCTGTCGCAGATGGCAAAGATCTCTTCAAGTCTGTGCGAGACGTAGATGCACGTCACACCCTTCGCTTTTAGCTCGCGAATGAGGTCGAGTAACTTGAGGGCTTCCGCTTGGGAAAGACTACTTGTGGGCTCATCAAAAATTAAGACCCGAGCCCCCCGACCGATTCCACCGGCAATTTGAACGAGTTGCTGCTTCGAAATCGGTAACTCGCCCAACACTTGCATCGGATCGATAGCGGCTCCGATGCTGGTGAGCCATTGCTGTGCTCGCCGAATCATTTCGTTCCGGTCAAGCCACATCCCCTTTCTGGGCAAATCTCCCAAACAAAGGTTTTCCGCAACCGTCAGATTTTCAGCAAAGAGTAGTTCCTGGTGAACCATGCTCACCCCAGCAGAAACCGCGTCGAGAGGGCCATGAAAATGAACGGTCTTTCCGTCAAGAACGATCTCCCCCTCATCAGGTTGATAAAGGCCAGCAAGGATCTTTCCGAGGGTGCTCTTTCCTGCCCCGTTCTCACCCATGAGCGCGTGGCAAGTGCCCGCTTCTATGTCGATCGAGACATCGTTGAGCGCTTGAACTCCGGGAAATCTTTTGCCAATGTGACGGACCGAGAGAATGGACATGGTTTGTGATTCTTGAATTGGGGCATGGCCAGCGAGTCATGCCCCAGCTAGATGAAGCTATTTCTTCTTCGGCATTGCGAGATACTTGGCGTCAACCTTGAAACCCCACTTCTGGAGCGTAGCTGACCAATCGCCGAGCGTATCGCTCGAAACTCGCACGAGTTCCATCTTGTTAATCGTTGGGACATCTTTACCAAGAATTACCTTGTCGACAATGAAGCCAACTGATTTGTAACCCCAATCGTAAACTGGCTGAGCCAAGAGTACGGGAGCGATCCCCTTCTCGACGTAAGGCAACTCTTGAGGAAGTGCGTCCACGGAAACGATCTTCACCTTGTTCGGATCAAGGGTAAGGAGCGAGGTAGCGAATAGTGGCCATCCACCAATCATCGCCCAAGCCGTGATCTCAGGATGAGCGTTCATATCCTTGGTAACTTCCGCAGAAGCGTCTTCTGCGGTCTCGACGTGGTTGAACACGCCTACGATCTTGATGCCCGGGTACTTCTTTGCTTCGTCTTGGACGCCCTGAACGCGCTTCTGAAGGTTGGGAGCGTTTTGGCTACCCGCGAGAATCGCGACGTTGCCCTTACCATTGACCACCTTCGCGAGCTCGCTCATCACTTGGGCACCGGCTTCCGCATCGTTCGCACCATAGAAAGCAAATCGCTTGGAATTGGGAGCGTCGCTGTCAAACGTCATGACCGGAACGCCTTTTGCGACGGCGTCGTTGATCGCTCCAGTGACCTTAGCAGCGTCCGAGCAGGAAACGAGGATCGCGTCCGCACCGTCGTTAACGGCTTGACCAATTCGTTGGGCTTGAACTTGGGCGTCCTCGGTATTCGGTGTCCTCCAGTCGATCGTGATGTTCACGCCGTTCTTGGCACCCAACTCCTTCGCCGCATCGTTGGCACCCGTCTGGGCAGCCGTGAAGACTGGATTGGATGAGCTCTTGGCAATCATCACGATCTTATAATCTTTCTTCTTGGCGGGCGTGGTTCCACTCTTTGCAGCACCACTGCTATCCGGACTCGAATTTGCCGCTGTTTCGGAATTTCCGCAACCGACGGCGGCGAGAATGCCTACCAAGGCGGATCCCCATAGAATGTGTTTGAACTTCATTGTAATATGCTCCTTCCCGTTGTATCTCTGACTATTGCCTTCCATGCACCAATCGGCGCTGGGCGCGGGTCGAATTCCACCGATCTAAAACCACCGAAATAACAATGGCAAAACCGATGATGATCCACTCGTAATTCTGATCTAAGTTGAGGGTCCGAATCGCTTGCCGAATCATGACGATCAGCAGTGCCCCCAACATGGCGCCGGTCGCACTTCCCTTACCGCCGTTTAGGCTCGCTCCCCCAACCACCGCACTTGCGATAACATACAATTCATACCCTTGGGCGTCTCCCGAACTTGATGAGCCATAAAAGCTGGTGCCAACGAACGCGGCAATACTAGCGCAAAGTCCGGCAATCAAATACACGCTCGTCAGGATGCGATTGATGTTCAATCCCGAATACTTCGCAGCCTCAATGTTTCCGCCTACTGCAAAGATTCTCCTTCCCCAAGTTGTGTAGCGGAGGAACAGCGCGCCAACCACCGTGACGATCAACATAATGACCATCGGCACCGGGAACAGATCGCGCCGCAAGCCCAAGTTGGCTTTGGCGAAATGGGTTAAGGATTCGGGCACCAGAATGCTCATCGCCTTAGTGGTCACGAAGGCAACCCCTCGAAAAACCCACATCGTGCCAAGCGTGATGATGAACGGGTGAACGCCTAGACGGCACACCATGATGCCGTTCAGCAGACCTGAAAATAAGCCAATTCCACAACTCAGTAAGATGCCAACCAGGACTTGCTCGACCGCCGGTGCACCGGTCATCTTTTGAAGCACAAGAGACATCAAGACTGCAGACATGGCATAAATCGAACCAACCGATAGGTCAATTCCTGCCGATATGATCACCATCGTCATTCCGACCGCCATGATTGCGAAGAAACTCGTGTCGGTCGCAATCTGAATGAGCGTGCTGGGATTGAGGAAGTTATTCACCATGTGCCCACTCACTCGGTCCACGTGGCTTCCAGCGAAGACTGACATGACGATTCCGAGGGCAACGATGATAATGATCAGCCCAAATTGCTGCATTCCAAAGATCGAACTGAACCGACTTCGCATTGCTCCTATCTTGCACGTTTTAGGGCCAAACTTGCCAACCGTTTGTTCTCAACGGATCTGACTTGTGTCACACAAAACAGGGAATGGTTGAGGATTTTCAGGAACTGTAAACTTAGGTGTGCCATTGTACGCCGAGCTTTTGCCGGACCAGCTTGACGCCCTTTGGGCGAGCAGGGCGGTTGCAGTCGTGCCCTGGGGCGCTCTCGAATGGCATGGGCCCCACTTACCCCTCGGGCTTGACGGTCTCGTAGCCAACTACTTCAGCCAGCAACTTGCTGAGCAGAACGAAGCCGTTCTCCTCCCTCCAATCTGGCTCCCGATCACGACCCTTCCGCATCGGCATTCCCAACAAATTCGGACCGAAACCTTTCGTTTGTTATTGGACGATCTTATCGGAGGGCTCTACTCGTCGGGTGCGCGTCGAATTGCGATCGTGACTGGCCACTATGCCCAAGCTCACGTGATCGAAATCAGTGAAGCCGCCCTTAGGGCGATGGAAGACCATCCGGGGCTGCTGGTTTTTGCCGCGAGCCCACTGGAGCTTCTGGCCCAGTCCGAGATGCTGGACCACGCTGCTCACTATGAAACGTCTCAGCTCATGGCGATTCGACCCGACCTCGTGCAATTAAGGAATCTCTCTTCCTCCGATACGGCAAACACGGCTGTTCTGGGCGAATCTCCCCAGCTAGGCTCTGCCGAAGAAGGATTCGAGTTATTCAACCAAGCCTTAGTCTCATGGAAGCTTTGGTTAAACACTGCCGACCGCGAGAGCCTCGTCAACCACTACCGAACCGTCTTTGACAGCTACGAGTCCTACGTGGAAACTTACTACAAGGGATCTTGGGAAGATGCTATTCAGGCTTGGTGGCAAGTGAAATCGGCTTCGATAAATTAAGTCACGCCATTCGCTTGTTCGGGATACTTTTGATAGATGCCCTGCTCGAACACAGCGCTCATCCGAAGAACGGCTTGGGCCAAATCTTCAAAACTTGTGGAGAGGGGAGTCACTCCGAAACGGATGTTGTCCGGCTGTCGAAAGTCCGGAATGACTTTCATCTCTTCAATTAAGGCTTGGTCCACCTGAAACGCTTGCGGATGACCGAACGATACATGCGATCCTCGGTAAACCGAATCGGTTGGCGAGTTTAAGGCGACGCCGTACTTCCTGAGAAAGTTATCCCACAGTTGAATCAAGAACTCGGTCTGACTGACTGACTTTTCTCGAATGCGATCCATTCCTGCTTCTAAAAGCAAGTCAACGCCAGATTCGATGGCGATCATCGAGAGGATGTTGGGAGTTCCTGCCATAAAACGCTGAATGCCATCCGCTGGTCGGTAGTCCAACGAGAATCCGAACGGATCCTTTTGTCCGAACCAGCCCCAGATCGGGTTTAGGAGCTTTTCTTGCAAGTCTCGTCGAACATACAGAAATGCCGGTGCTCCAGGACCACCATTCAAATATTTGTAGGTGCACCCGACCGCCAAATCCACGTTTGAACCGTTCAAATCGATTGGCATCGCTCCCACCGAATGACTGAGATCCCAAAGCATCAATGCACCAACCTCGTGAGCTTTTGCAGTGAGTTCCTGCATCGGATGAATGTATCCGCTTTTGAAAGAGGTGTGGCTCAACGTCACGATCGCGGTTTCTAAACCGAGGGAAGACGCCACCTCTGCTTGAGGCACGATCTTCAGACGTTGAGAGAGTTGCTTGGCACACCCCTGCAGCAGGTAGATATCTGATGGGAAATTGGCATCATCGGTGAGAATCTCGGATTTCTCTGATTGAACCTCCAGTGCGGCCATGATCAACTTGTAGAAGTTCACCGAGGTTGAATCACACACTAAAACCTCGTCCGACTGAGCTCCAATGAGTTGGGCAATCTTGGCCCCCAATCGGTTCGGCAAATCGATCCAATGTTCGCCCCATCCTCTAACCAGGCGGCCCCCCCATTGGTCTCGAACCGCCTCTTCCATTCGCTTCATCGTCCTATTCGGCAATCTCCCAAGCGAATTGCCGTCTAGGTAAATGAGATCGGGGTCATCGATGACAAACTCATCCCGAAATCGGCGGAGCGGATCGATTGCATCGAGGCTTTTTGCATACTCGACGACGCTATGTTCGTTCCATGAAGGATTTGTCGACATGTGGCTGATGAATACTACGTGATCGGCGAGCAATCAGGTCAATCGAGATGCCGTTCGCGTCGCATTATCACACAAAAAGAGAGGGCTTGCGACTCATCAATCCCAAGCCCTTTATGCTTACATTAAGAACTAGACTAGCTCAAACGTGGTCTTCAATTCCTGTACCGAACCGAGATCGGAGGATCGAAGTCCCGCTTCGATGATTTCGATGACGTGTGCGGCGTGCTCAGCGGTCGCGATCGGCTTAGCATTGTCGTCATGGATCCAGTCCACCAACTGCATCATGTCTTCGAAGACGTGGTTTTCTTCCATGTTCGCATGGACGCCGGTGACGTGAGGTCCCATCGGGTGGATCGGTCCATTGACGATGACCGGTTCACCATTATGAGTTTCTCCCGCGATCTTTCCTTTCGTGCCGAAGAAGGTAGGTCCCCAACCTTCGGCCAAGCCTCCCGTGAAAGTGCCATATACAAACGAGAACACGTTGTTGCCAAAATCGAGGACCATCAGTGTGTTGTCTTCCGCATCACATGGGTAGATGTCCCCTCGAAATTCTCGCTCTTTAACCGCGTTGGCCGACATTGCGGTAACGCGCTTGGCTGGTCCGAGAATGCCGGTTAGGGAGTGCAGCCCATAGACCGTCATATCGTAAAGTGGGCCTCCACCGGGTTTGCGCCAATACCAGGCGGGATTGATGTTCGTGAGAATATCCGCACCTTGTCGCAAGCCTTCCTGCTCGTGATAGCTACCGAAAGCAGCTCCGGTAACCGCCCAAGCAATTTGGCCGAGATCGCCATTTTGAATGCGTTTTCGAACCTCGCGTAGCCCTGGCTTCGTGAGCTGGCCCGGCGACGCCACGATCTTGACGCCCGCCGCTTTTGCCTTGGCAATGAGATCCAAAGACTCATCTGCGGTAACCGTCATGGTTTTGTTGAAGTGAATATGCTTGCCCGCCTCAATCGCCTTCAGGCCCTGTTCGTAGTGCAAGCTAATAGGAGAACATACCGTGATGAGGTCGACCGTAGGATCCGCTAGCAGATCCTCGTAAGATTCGTAATGAGTGCCCACGCCAAACTTGGCCGCAGCTGCTTCGGCCCGCCCCGGAACCGGATCACAAACGGACGCTAGAACCACTCGGTCCTGAACATCTTCACAAGAAAAATGCTGAAGTGCGGCTCGAATGCCGATACTGCCAGCCCCTACAACTCCCATTCCCAAAGGCTTCAATGCCATTCTTTATGCTCCTATTTGGGTCACGCGACCCCCTGTAACCGGTAAGTACGAACCTGTAACGTATCCTGACAATTCACTCAAGAAGAAGACGCACGCATTTCCGATCTCATCCGCCGAACCGTGATGCTGCATGGGCAGCGATTTGCCGAAGTTAATCGACCCTTCTGAAGTCGTGTCGACGGTTTCAGTTGCCATCCAACCGGGTGCAATCATATTGACGGTGATGCCATCAGGTCCCAACTCATTGGCGAGCGAACGAGAGATGCCCACCATGGCGCCTTTTCCACCGAGATAAGCGGACCAACTGCCCGAGCCCATATTCCAAAGTTCGGTAACCACGTTTACAATTCGACCCGAACCCTGAGCCTTCATCGTGGGGCGAACCGCTCGGACCGTGTTGACAACGGACATCGCTCCGAAATTGAGCATGTTCTGAAAATCTTCGTCGGTAAGTTCGTCGAAAGCACCATGCTGACGTCCGGAAATGGCGTTATTAATGAGGCCATCAATCTTCCCGAACTCCGCGATCGTCTGCTGAACCATCGCCTCAACTTCCGATCGGGTGCGAACATCTGCCTGAATCGCAATCGCTCGCACACCGTGAGCTTTTACTTGTTCGACAACTTCCTCAGCCTTTTCCTTTGAGTTGGAATAGTTCACAACCACCGAACAACCGTACGAAGCGAGCACCCGACAAATGGATGCGCCGATCCCACGCGCACCACCGGTAACGATGGCGACTTTCCCCTCAAGCAACCTTTGCACGCGAGGTAGTTTAACTGAATTTATTCAAGCATGGCTTGGCCCAACCGTTAATGTTTCGAATGAATCATGAAACGAGTTGGGTCTTCAGTTTCTCCGCCCGTTGAAGTGCCTCTTGAAGACGTAGATCCGACTCCGGTTGACCGATATTCCATTCCGTCTGCGAGGCTAAGATGACGGCCGCATTCTCTTCCAACGCAAGCAACGATTTCTCTGCCTTTGCTAAGTTGGCTCGAGTCCGACCGAGCGGATGCATCTTTGCCGACTCCACCAAATTCTCGCTCTGAATCCGTAAGGACCGAGCCTCTGCTCGAGCTTCATCGAGTTCCGATTGATTTCGAACCGCTCCCGGCTTAGTCCCGAGAACCTTGGAAACATAATGCGATTGAGCTTGTGCGGCGGAACGCAAGGTATCCCAGATCTGATTCCAATTCCAAGCCGGCCACAGAAAATAGGATGCAACCGCAATCACAATTCCTAAAACGCTTGCCACAAGTCGCATACCGCTGATTTCCCCCGTAACCGTCCCAGAAATTGCGATGGAATACACCACGTAACCGGTGACCGCAACCGTCATGGCCATGTAGCTTGCTTGAACCGAAGCGAAAGCGAACCAAGTCATCGCCAAGGTCAAGAACTCAAGTACGAGGGTTGAAGGATGGAATAAATCGATCACCGCAATTGCAATGACAAGACCAAGTAACGTACCAAGCAACCTCGCAACTGCTCGCTGGAGCGTCGATCCATAGTCTTGACGCAGCACGAGCGCAGCAGTTAGCGGAAGCCAATAGGAATGAGATCGGGTCCAGTGCTCAGCGATCGCAAACGCTAGCTCAACCGTGATCGCGTAACGCACCGCGTGTTGGAAGACAACTGAGCGCACGACATGGATATCTGGCAGCCTCGTCAGCTTAGTAAAGAGGCTTTTGGCACGCGTTCGGATCGCAGTTCGCTTTATGGGCGCCGGAATCTCAGGGCGAGAGAGATGACAACAATCTTGGATCAGCTCACTCAGAATCAGAAGCCACTGCCGGTAATTTGCCGAGACCTCATTGTCAGTATCAAAGGTCGGAACCTTCAACAACACCGGCTCCTGGTCTAATCGACCTGATCGGGCACGATCCTCGATTACTTTCATGCATCGCGAAATCGATCGGAGAATGCGATGCGATCGTACGCGAGAGAGTCGGTCAATCTCCATGTACCTTTGATGGGCTTCCGCAAACCCGACCAATGCGGCACGCAAGGCCTCTGCTCGGCGTAAAGCTTCCAGCAACAAATAGTGTTCCGACTGCCTGGGATAGTTTTCCGCTTCCGTTAAGAGGGCGCGCGCCTCTTGAATCGCAGGGGCAGGAGGGATATTTGCGGTTTCAACAGGGTGGTCGTTTTTGAGTCCAAGTACAAAACGAGCAAGGCTATCGTATGCATCCGCTACCGCCCGAGCTTCCGGAATTCCGGGTCGCATACGCCATACGACGGTAAGCAAAAACAGTTGCACAGCTGCGCCGGTTAGGACAAGAAGTCCGTTTTGAAACGCACCGGAAGGCGGCAATTTTAGGCCGATCACGATGCACAAAAGGGCGGTTGTCTGTGCGGAAATGGTGCTCGCCGCACGTCCAGAACTTGCAAAAAGCGACGTCGAAAACGCGGTCATCAGCACGGCAATAAGCGCGGGAACGGGGTGAATTCCTACGAGCGTGCCAAGGGTGGTAGCGGAACCGATCATCACACCATTGGTGATCATCGTTCGAATTCGGACGTGGTACACGCCGCTTGAGGCGGCTAAGCCAGTGTAGAGCGCACCAATGGAGGCCAGCAACCCCGCGCTTGCGTTGTGGAAAATAATCGAGGCGACAAATACGAGAGCGACGCCCACTGCACATCGAGTCGCCTCGACCGGCATCCATCGATTGCGATCGAACCGGTATGCCGCTGTGATCAAAGGATTAAGAATCAGTTCATAAGCTCCCGAATAGGCAACTCTGCAACCATCCTCATCAAGATTTTCACACTCACCTATAAGAATAAGCTACGTATTGCCCGAAGATTTCACAATTCACCGGATTACCCTTCTTCAAGGACTGCCTTTCTGCCAAACCATTGAGTTCCCCCTCGCTCCGCCTTCAACCAACTTTCCAGCGACGGGATCTCGTAGACTTAAAAGTATTCGATTACTCTGCCATGCCTGAAAACATCACCCCCAACCATCTGTCTCCCGAGGAATTGATCAAAGCGCTTCGGGGAAATTGGTCGCTTGAAATGGATGGAGCCGCGATGTATGCGGCAATGGCGGACACGCAAACGATCCCTGAGCGAAAGACAATCTTTAAGAAGCTTAGCGAACTCGAGGCAAAGCATGCGGGCTTGTGGGAGAAGCGACTCACAGAGCTTGGTGCAGAAGTTCCGACCCAGCACAACGGCAAGGGGCATTCCGTTCGGGCCGCCGACACGTTCAGTGGGATGCAAGAGATCATCGCCGAGATCGAAGCGGAGGAGAGACGTGACGTCGCGAATTACCTCAACCAAATGCGTGTCATCTCGGACGAACCGACACGAAGCATTCTGCGAGAAGTCGTTCTCGATGAGTTCTCACATGCCCACGTTTTAACTCGGCTCGCCGAACATAGTGGCGACCGGTCTGCATTGGACTACTTGCTGCATCGCCAACGTCAAGGAACCGGAAGCTGGATTGGGGACGCCATCTACGGCATCAACGATGGTCTAGGTGCGATCTTCGGAATCGTCAGCGGCGTATCTGGCGCGACCCTTGGAAACAGCAAGTTCGTGCTCTTGGCTGGTGTCGCGGGAATGGTCGCAAGTGCGCTTTCGATGGGTTCAGGCGCGTACCTAGCGGCCAAAAGCGAGAAAGAAATCTTCGAAGCTGAACTACTCCGCGAAAAGAAACTCCTAACCGAAAATCCCGAGGTCGCTCGAGAAGAACTCGCGATATTCTATCAACTCAAAGGGGTTCCGCCTGAAGACGCACGCAAAATCGCAGACTTCTTGGCCGCCGAACCAGAGCAATTTCTGAAGACAATGGCGGCGGAAAAGCTCAACTTAACCGAAGATGGGCTTTCCAATCCGATCACATCGGCGATCTCTGGCTCATTGTCGACCGCAGTGGGAGCATTCATCCCGATCATCCCATTCTTCTTCATGCACGGAATTCCAGCCGTTATCGCGGCTGCCATCGTATCCTTGATCGCTCACTTCGCAGTCGGCGCGGCAAAGAGCCTGATCACCGTCCGATCGTGGTGGAGTAGCGGACTCGAGATGACTCTGGTCGGTGTTGCTGAAGGCATCGTGACCTACCTCGTCGGCATTGGCTTAAGCGGCCTCGGCGCTTAACCGAGTTCGTCTTTGATCGCGGCAAGAAGCTCCGATCCATATTTGTTGGCTTTCGTTTCGCCAATGCCGCTGATCTTTAAGAGATCCGTTCGGTTCTTGGGACGCTTGTCGGCCAACTGGCGCAGCGTTTCGTCGCCACAAATAATGTAAGCCGGCACCTGCTCTCGGTCCGCAATCTGTCTACGAAGCGTTCGAAGTTTCTGAAAGAGACTGTTGTCCTCATAAGTCGCTTCCTTTTTGCCCTTCTTCCCTTTCTTTGCCTTGCCTTTTGTGGCCGGCTTCTCTTGCTGAACTTTGACTCGCGGCACCGCAAGTGAGACCCGAACTCCGTCCCTTAGGATCGGGCGCGTCTCGGGAGTTAGCTTCAAAATGCCGTAGTTCTCAGCATCTTGGATGAGCAGTCCTTTCTGAACCAGTTGTCGCAGGATACTCATCCAGTCGTCTAACGGACGATGCTTGCCGGTGCCGTAAGCAGCCAGACCATCGTGATAGGCATCCAGAATGCGCGCACTCTTCGATCCTCGCAGAATATCGACGACATAGCCCATTCCGAACCGCTGCTTGAGTTCGTAAACCGCCATCAGGGCAAGCTTCACGTCGTCGGTCGCATCGAACTCTTCAGGAGCTTCTAAACAGATATCGCAGTTGTCGCATGCGCCAATCCGGTATTCGCCAAAGTAACTCAAGATGACGCGGCGGCGGCAAACTTGCGCTTCGGCGTACTCCACCATCGCGTTCAACTTCTTAAGTTCCACCGCTTTCTGGGTCGGATTGTCCCCCAATTCAATGAGTCGGCGAGCAGACATAATGTCGCCTGCGCCAAACAGCAAAAGCGCCTCCGATGGCAAACCATCGCGCCCCGCGCGCCCTGTCTCCTGGTAATAACCCTCCATGTTCTTGGGAAGGTCGTAATGCACGACATACCGCACATTCGGCTTATCGATTCCCATCCCGAAAGCAACCGTCGCGACAACCACTTGGATCTCGTCTTTTTGAAACCCTTCCTGAACTCGACTTCGCTCAGTGGCATCGTAGCCAGCATGATAGGCAGCCGCCGATATGCCCTTCTTTTGGAGATATTCAGTAATCGCGTCGACCCGTTTTCGGCTGAGACAGTAAACGATCCCGGAATCGCCACTGCGAGCCTGAACAAATGCATCGAGTTGGCTAAGAGGTTGTGATTTCTCCACCACCGTGTACCGAATATTCGGCCGGTCGAAGCCAGAAACGAATATCGCGGGATTCTTTAGCTTCAATCGGAGCAGAACGTCTTCTCGGGTGACCTTATCGGCAGTTGCGGTGAGACCGATAAAAGGTATGCCCTCAAATTTCGAGCGCAGGCTCCCAAGCTGAACATACTCGGGTCGAAAGTCGTGCCCCCATTGGGAGACACAGTGGGCTTCATCGATTGCAAAGAACGAGATGTCCAGGGTCAGTAACCGCTCTTGGAATTCGGACATCATCAGCCGCTCCGGCGAGACATAAAGCAGTTTGAGCTTGCCGCTGCCCAAGTCACTCAGAACCTGGCGAGCCTCCTGACTGGTGAGTGAAGAGTTGTAGCAAGCCGCTTCGACACCGTTTTGTCTCAGCCCGTCAACCTGATCCTTCATCAAAGAAATCAGCGGAGAAACGACAATCGCGACTCCAGGCCGAATGATCGCGGGAATCTGAAAACAGATCGACTTCCCCGCTCCCGTCGGCATCAACACAAAGCAGTCGCGCCCGGTCATCAACGCGTCAATAATCTGGTCCTGAGGCGCCCGAAACGACTCGTAACCGAAAACCCGTTTTAACGCCTCGCGTGCCGATTCCATAAGGACGATTCAAAGTACCCGCCCACAGAGGGTTTCTCTCACCTGGTTCTAGAGATGCCGTCCATGCACTCACAAAATCGCAAGTAAGACGGTCTAGATCTTAGTCGCCTCCCTTATTGAAACAGGCACGACCCTTTCGGCGATTAAAAATGCCCTGGGGACATGGCTCTTTCTTCGCCCCTTACCATCCGAAACTGCTGGAAAGCCCACCGAGGACGATGGGCTCTGGAGACATGCTCTACGCGAGGGCTTCTTGGATGTAGGATAGGTCGTCGGCGGTGAGGGTCCGACCGGCACCGACCAGGTTGACACTGACTTGGCGCTCATTTCGGAATCCGGGAATGACACAGGCTACGTGAGGCTGAGCGAGGACATAGTTGAGAGCGACGGAGGCAAGGTCTTCGATGCTATCGCCAAACCTGGCTTTGAGTTTCGCTAGCTTCGGCTTTAATTCGGCAATGGCCTCCGCGGAAAAGGCTCTCGAATTCTGTCGGTGATCGCCAGGCTCAAATTGAGGTGGCTTACTCGGATCATATTTGTCCAACAATCGGGCTTGAGCAAGTGGGCTAAAGGCCACAAAGGTCATACCTTCCTGCGCCATCAACTCGCTAACTGGCGAGCCAGGGCGGATAAATTGATCGTCGAGCGCATGAGCCCAGCTCTGAAGAACCGATGGTCGAACCTTGGGCGTTATCCGCAGGAAATCGTCGGAAGAGTATGCCGACTGCCCTTTGATGCGCACCTTCCCTTCTTCCACAAGTCGGTCCATTGTCGCAACCGCGTCGTCCAGATACATATCGGACTCACCGAAGCTTCCATGATGGAAGTAGTAGATATCGATCACGTCTCGACCCAAGTTGATCAAGGATTGCTCGCATTGATGTCGAATATGAGCTGGTTCGTAGGCATGAGCGGCGGTACCGGGGAAGTGTCCGACCTTGGTTGCGACCACGTAATCGTTTGTATTCAGTCCGAGCTTCACAAAAGCCCGTCGCAACATCTGCTCGGCTTTGCCGTTGCCGTAGACATCCGCATTATCAAAATGATTGACGCCGGCATCGATTCCGGTTTTGATCGCACGAATGATTTCGTCTTCATCAACATTCGCCCAACCGTTCGGGTTTCCGTTGACCCAATTCAGGCCACCCATCGTCCAGCAACCCAGGCTAATCTCTGAAACGAGAACGCCCGTTCTTCCCAGCTCACGCATTTCCATGCCTTTAAGCTTGGCACGACTGGCGGCGATAATTCCGGTAAATCATGCCCTGATAGGGTCGCATTCCCACCTTCTCATAAAACGGCTGGACATCCTCATCGCACATGAGGTCGACCATATACAAATGCTGTAGTTTTTCGAGCATGAGCCTTACAAGCTCGCTACCAATTCCCGCTCCGCGATGCTCCGTAAGCACTTCGAGGTGCGGAATATACGCACTAGAAATTCCATCTGAGATGGACGTTATGAAGCCTACGACTCGAAAGGGCTCCGGTTCAATGGCCAATACGACATGTGCGCTCCCTTGAAGAATTGCAAGATGTCGCTCGGGGCATGGTGGGCAGGGCCACCCTTCAAAAAAACCGACCAGGTGTTCGGGAGTCACACCTTCTAAACTGTCTGTGTACGCAATCATTTGCTTAGTACGTTTTCAAACGTGCCATTTGCGGCCTCGTTTTGATCTTCAAACTGAATGTGATAAAGGCGAGCATATTCCCCGTCGAGTGCGAGCAATTCGGAGTGCGTGCCTCGCTCAACAATGCTGCCACCCTGAAGCACCAGGATTTGATCCGCCGCCTGAATGGTTGACAATCGGTGAGCCACTGCAAATGTGGTTCTTCCCTTCATCAAAGGCACCAGAGCAGATTGGATGAGTCGCTCGGAACTCGTGTCGAGCGCGGACGTTGCTTCGTCTAAAATCAAAATTCGAGGGTCCTTCAGGATCGCTCGGGCAATGGCGATACGTTGCTTTTCACCTCCGGAAAGCTTGTATCCACGCTCGCCAACAACCGTATCGTACTTCTCAGGCAGTGACGCAATATGGTCGTGAATCGCAGCGGCTCTTGCGGCCGATTCAAGCTCCTCATCACTGGCATCGGGATTGCCATAGCGTAAGTTCTCTCGAATCGTGTCGTGCACCAAATAAGTTTCTTGGGTGACCACCGCAATTGCTCGACCGAGCGACTCCAGTTTAATTTGTTTAACGTCGTGGCCATCGATGGAGATCAAACCTTCATCGGTATCGTAAAGCCGCGGAATCAGATACGTCAAAGTGGTTTTGCCCGAACCAGATGCGCCGACCAGCGCCACGAGTTGGCCCGCCTTGGCATCAAGCGACACTCCGTTCAAGGTCGGCTGTTCCTGGCTCTCATCGTATCGGAACGAAACGTTGTCAAAGCGGACATTGCCCACGACCTGGCTGGGTGAGAGTTCGAGTGCATCGGGAGCATCCTTGATGTCCTGCGGCATGTCCATGTACTCGAAAATTCGATCGAACAATGCCAACGCGCTCGTCACTTCAACCTGAACGTTGAGCAAACTCGTTAAAGGGAAGAAAAGCCGTGCCTGGAGGGAGGTGAAAGCGACAATCGTTCCGATCGTTAAGCCCGCGTCTCCGCGTCCGATAACGAGGTAACCGGCAAGCCAGTAAACCAAAACGGGCGTGATCGAGAAGGTCAGTCCGATCATGTTGAAAAAGACCTTCATGATCATCGTCATTTTCACGCTGGTCTCGGTCATTTTTTCGTTTTCGGACTTGAATTTCTTCAAAGCAAGTCCTTGACGTCCGCTTGTTTTGGTCAATAGAACGCCTGAAACGGAAAGAGTCTCGTTCATCGTGGCGTTCAAGTCCGCTAACTGAGATTGAATCTGCGTGCGGTATTTCCGGAGTCCATCGCCCACCTTTGCTGACAAGAATGCAAACAGAGGCAAGATTCCCACCGACAGCAGGGTCAACCGCCAATCCATGACGATCATCGCAATCAGGGTCGAAATGACGGTCGTTACGTTGGAAAGAACGTTCGCGGCGGTATCGCTTACTACCGATTGAACGCCACCGATGTCATTTGCTAGTCGCGACTGAATTTCGCCCGTTCGCGTGCCAGTGAAAAACTTCAACGACATCCCTTGAAGATGGTCGTAAAGGTTATTTCGAAGATCTTGCATGATCTTCTGCCCGACCAGAACACTCAAATAGGCAAATCCTAATCCAAGACCGAGCGCCCCTAAAGTCGCTAAGAGGGTGAAGATGCTGTAGTTGGTGACGATATCAAGGTGCTTCTTGATAAGACCTTCGTTAACGATGATCTTGAGAAAGAACGGTGAGAGAAGCCCCAGACCTGCAGAGATGAGCACCAAAATGGCGATCCAAATCACTCGGAGCTTGTACGGCGCAAATAGCCCCATAACTCGCCCCAGAGTCGCCTTCCCGATAGGCTTGGCCGGCCCTTTGCTTCCACTGGAGTGCTCCTCAGAAATCTGTACCAGCCGTTAGATTAGTCTCCTCGTCTTGAAGACGTAAGGAGTTGCATTGAAGAAATCAAAGTTCACTGAGGATCAGATTGTAAAGATCCTTTCTGAGGCCTCTCGCGGCGAGAAG